>JAFOEY010000032.1 GCA_017387565.1 Lachnospiraceae bacterium
ATATTATCTGAAAAATCATGAAGTAAATGCTGTATTTCATTATATCCCATTGCATTCTGCACCGGAAGGAATACGTGCAGGAAGATTTCACGGGGAAGATGTATATACAACGAAAGAAAGTGAAAGATTAATTAGACTTCCCTTATATTATGGAATAACTTCGTCAGAAGTAGAATATGTGGTTGAACAGATCAAACATTTTTTTGAAAGCAGGAGATGAGTATGGCAAAAATAATGGTAGTTGCCGGGGGGGATTGGCAAATTGAACTCATAAAAAAAGCTAAAGCAATGGGACATTATGTAATATGCTCAAATTTATATGAAGCTTCCCCGGCTTTTAAATATGCAGATGCATGTGAAGTGGCAAATGTTCTTGATAAAGAAAAAAATCTGGAAATAGCTAGAAAATATATGCCGGATGCAGTTGTTACAGATCAAAGTGATATAGCGGTTCCTACAGTCGCATATGTTAATGAGAAATTAGGATTAAGGGGTATTGGAATAGATAAAGCTAACATATTTACTGATAAAACATTGATGCGGCAATTGTGTAAAGAAAGCGGTTTGCCGGTTCCTGATTTTAAAATATGTTTGACTGTGGATGACGCAAAAGACATGCTGAAAAAGCACGGAAAAATAATTATTAAACCAATTGATAGCCAATCAAGTCGTGGGGTTTATACAATTACCTCACAAAATCAGTTAGAAGAGAAATTTCAAGATACCCTTTTATATTCTAATCGAAGAAAAGAAATATTGGCAGAAGAGTATATTTCTGGTGATGAGTTCACAATAGATGGTTTGGTTGTTGATGGAGTACATTACCCTCTTTGTATATCAATAAAAGAAATGTATAAAGAAAATCCTAATGTTTCAAAAGTTCAGACTTATACATATTCCCATCCTGTATATGACTATGATTTGTTGAGAAAGACAAACAAATCATTAATTGAAAATATTGGGTTACCATTTGGATTAACTCATTCAGAATATAAATTTAGTAATGGGAAATTTTATTTAATTGAAGCCGGAGCCAGAGGCGGGGGAAGTAATTTATCAGCCAAAATAGTTCCATTTATGTCTGAAGTGGATAACTATGAATACTTGATAAAACAAGCATTGGGAGAACCTGTAAATGTGTCGTTATTATATTCATTAAATCTTCCTCAGGATAAATGTGTTGTAATGAGATTTTTCGATTTTGGTGAAGGAATTGTTAGAAATCTCAATGGATTAGATTATTTAAAAAATATGCCTGGATTATTAGATTATCAATTGGATATAAAAAAGGGGGATGTTCTTAAAATACCTAAATATGGACGATTGAGACCGGGACATTTTATTGTAAGTGGAAGTACATATGATGAAGCTCAACAAAGAGCTGATAGTATATTGAAAGAAGTATATATTACATTTGAGGATAGGTAAAATGAAAAAAGAATTGGTGAGTTTTGTGATTCCGTGTTATAACTCAACTTCTACTCTGGATGATGTTGTCAAAGAAATTGATGATACGATGAGAGAGAAACTTTCGCAATTTGATTATGAAATAATTTTAGTCAATGACTGTTCCCCAAATGGGACGACTTTTCAAAAAATATGTGAAATAGCAAAAAAAAAGAGCTTTGTTAGAGGAATAGATTTGGCGCGTAATTTTGGGCAACCTTCAGCAGTTATGGCAGCATTAAATCATGCAAAAGGAGATTATGTTGTTTGTGGGGACGATGATGGGCAGACACCATTTTCGGAATTGCCAAAATTTTTTCAAAAGATTGAAGAGGGATATGATGCAGTAGAAGCAAAATTCATACAACATGAAAAAAGATCCTTGTTTCGTAAATTTGGTACTTTTGTGAATGAGAGTATGCAATCATGGCTTATTGATAAGCCACGTGGTGTCGTACTGACTACATTTTGGGTAATCAGAAGATTTGTAGCTGATGAGATGTGTAAATATCCTAATTCTCATCCTTATTTAGGAGGTTTAATTTTACGAAGCACAAAAAATGTTTGTAATGTTGAAGTGAAAAAAAATGAACGCCTTAGAGGAAAGTCCGGATACAATATCAAAAAAATGGTTGAACTTTTTTTGAATGGATTTACTACATTTTCTGCAAAACCCTTGCGAATGGCAATGACAATTGGTATTTTAGTAGGGGCAAGTGGTGTTTTATTCGGTTGTTTCACAGTAATTCGAAAAATCATGAATCCGGCAATTAGTGCAGGATATAGTTCATTGATGGCTGTTATATTAGTTTTATTTGGAATTTTATTTGCTATGCTTGGTGTTTTTGGAGAATATATTGGGCAGACATACATTGCCTTGAATCAAGCTCCGCAGTATGTAGTCAGGGAAAAAATAAATTTTGAAGAAGAAAAAAATGATTAGAAAACACGAATCTTATGGTGGATTTCAGCCATTGGAATTGAAATTAGAAACAGATTATTATGCTTCTATATCTAAACATGTATTAAAATATAATTCTGCGAAGGCCGCTTTAAATGCCCTTTTGTGCAATAGAAGCTTTTCGCGATTATATATTCCTTATTACTTGTGTCCTAATGTATGCAATGAATTAGAAAGCCATAGTATTCAAATTACTTACTATCATATTGATAACAATTTGTTGCCTATTTTAGATGACTTGGATGATGGTAGTTGGGTGTATATTGTCGATTATTTTGGTGTTATGGACGAGCGAGTCGATAATTATATGAATTCGCACAGTACATATAACTTTATTTTGGATAATTGTCACTCATTCTTTCATAATCCGAATCAATCTGTTTGTATTTATTCTTGTAAAAAGTTTTTTGGAGTTCCAGATGGAGCCTATTTGATTACAGATGATTTAATAGAGGAACAACCTGAATTAACATCAGCAAGTTATTATTCAGATTATTTGTTGAAGTGTTTAGAGGAAGGAACAAATTCCTGTTATGAAAGAAAGAAGGAAGTTGACGCTTTATTAGGAAAAAACTATGCGGGAATGTCTAGATTGGCAGATTTATTGATGCATTCTATTGATTATGATTACGTGAAAAAAAGACGTATTTCTAATGCGGATGAATATGAAAAGGCATTCAATAATATTAATAAAATTAAAGTTGACATTGGTTCCATTCCATATATGTATCCCTTAAATATAGGAAAAAATATAAAATTACATTTGATTGAAAATAAGATTTTTGTTCCCACATTATGGAAACATTGTTTAGATGAAAGCTTTTATGATACCATAGAATACGATCTGACTGAAAATACTATTTTTCTTCCTGTAGACCAACGGTATGATAAAGAAGATATTCTTTATATTATTTCAATAATAAAACAATATATATAGGTGATTATGAAAATATTAGATGCAACTATTAGGGATGGCAGTTATGCTGTTGATTTTAAATTCACATGTAACGATGTGAAACATATTTGCGAAAGATTAGAAAAACTTAATATAGAATATATTGAAATTGGGCACGGACAAGGTTTAAATGCGAGTTCAGTCGAACATGGATTGGCATTGCATACTGATGTTGAGTACATGAATGCTGCAAGAGAAGTGTTAGTTAATTCAAAATTTGGTTTTTTTTGTATTCCAGGCATAGCACGGCTGGCTGATCTTCAATTGGCAAAAGATGGTGGATGTTCATTTGTTAGAATTGGTGTAAATGCAGATCAACCTCAAAAAGCTGAAGAGTATATTAAATGTGCAAAAGCATTAGGATTAACCGTGATGGTTAATTATATGAAATCTTATATAGTTGCTCCTGATGTATTCGCCCAAAACGCTGCATGGGCATCAAGTCTAGGAGCAAAGTATATTTATATTGTTGATTCGGCGGGAACAATGTTGCCTAATGACATAAAGGAGTATTATGAGGCAACTAGAAAATTAACTTCATGCAAAATAGGATTCCATGGACATAATAATTTAGGGTTGGCTGTATCGAATAGCGTATATTGTGCAGAGCTAGGCTTTGATATGATTGATACCACTTTGCAAGGGCTGGGTAGGAGCCTTGGAAATGCATCTACGGAAATGACTATTATGACATTGAAAAAAATGGGATACAAGATTGATACAGATATTCCTAGATTGTTAGAGTATGGCTATGTATCTCTTCGAGATATTATTGGAGGAAAAGTAATTAATCCGCTTGATTTTATTTGTGGTTATGCAGGATTTCATTCGAGCTATATTAAGGATATTTATAGATGTTGTAACGAAAAACAAGTGGATCCACTTAGATTAATTATTGCATATAGTGAAAAAAACAAAACAGATATGGATTATTCGTTACTATGCCAGATAGCTGATACTTTGCCGACAGATACGGAAGACAATCCTTATACATGTAGAGATTTTTTTTCAAAAACAAGCGATTAAATTATGTATGAATATAAAATTTAGGAGGAAAATATGTTAAATAACAAAACAATTTTAATTACAGGTGGAACAGGATCATTTGGTCATCATTTTGTAGATTATATTCTTGCGCATTATAATCCACAAAAGATTATTATTTACTCAAGGGATGAGTATAAGCAGTTTATTATGGATAATGAGTATAAAGAATATAGGGATGTGTTGAGATTTTTTATTGGAGATGTAAGGGATGAATCTAGATTACGGATGGCGTTACATGGGGTTGATTATGTGATTCATGCAGCCGCCCTGAAACAGGTTCCTGCATGCGAGTATAATCCTAACGAAGCTATTAAGACAAATGTAAATGGAGCAATGAATGTCATTAATGCTTCTTTGGAAGCCGGAGTGAAAAAAGTGGTTGCTCTATCAACTGATAAGGCAGTCAATCCAATTAATTTATATGGTGGTACTAAGTTGGTTTCCGATAAACTGTTTTGCGCTGCCAATGCATATTCCGGTGGAGATGGAACCAGATTTTCAGTTGTACGATATGGAAACGTTGCCGGTAGCAGGGGGTCAGTTATTCCTTTCTTCCAGAATATCATTGATAACGGCGGGAAGGCACTGCCTATTACAGACTATCGAATGACAAGATTTTGGATCAGCCTGGAAGAAGGTGTGAAATTAGTCATAAAAGCCCTTGAAGAATCACGTGGAGGAGAAACTTTTATATCCAAAATTCCGTCTTTCAAAATAACTGATTTAGCACAGGCAATGCTTCCCGGATGTGAAATGCCGGAAGTTGGAATAAGAGAAGGTGAAAAACTCCATGAAATAATGGTTACGAAAGAAGATTCGATGCACACCTATGAATATGATAAACATTATATTATATACCCTAATTATAATTGGTGGGGCAAAAAGGATATTATTCCGGGTGGAAAATTAGTGGAACCGGAATTTGAATATAGTTCGGGAACAAATAAGGAGTGGTTATCAGTGAAGCAGATACAGGAATTATTAAAAACTGATTTGGATAAACATTAGTATAATTTGTTTGGAGAATGGAAATGGAAACACTGGCAGTAAACGGTGGAAAACCGGTACGGGATAAAAAAATATTTTATGGACATCAATGGATAGATGAATCAGATATAGAAGCAGTTGTGGGGATTCTAAAAAGCGATTATTTAACATGTGGTCCGGCTGTTGACAAAATGGAAGAACAATTAGCGGAATATACAGGTGCGAAATATGCTGTTGCGGTATCAAGTGGAACCGCAGCGCTTCATTGTGCCTGTATTGCAGCTGGAATCGGTCCGGGAGATGAAGTTATAACCACTCCATTAACGTTTGCCGCTAGTGCAAATTGTGTACTATATTGTGGTGGAAAGCCTGTTTTTGCTGATATTAATCCTGATACATACAATATTGATCCTATCAGTATTGAACAGCATATCACCAAGAATACGAAAGCCGTGATTGCAGTGGATTTTACGGGACAAGCTGTTCAGAGTGATGAGATAAGGGCAATATGTGATAAGCACCATTTGGTCTATATTGAAGATGCAGCCCATTCCATAGGAACTGAATATAATGGGCAACGTGTGGGAAATTTGGCTGATATGACGTGCTTTAGTTTTCATCCGGTTAAAACGATTACCGGAGGAGAAGGAGGAGCGGTATTAACAAATAGTGAAGAATTATATAAAAAAATAGTTCTTGCGCATACACATGGAATTACTCATGATTTAGAGCTGATGGAAGGTGCACCTCATGAGGGACCGTGGTATTATGAACAAATATCATTGGGCTATAATTACCGTATCACTGATTTTCAGGCTGCGCTCATAACAAGCCAGATGAAAAAGATAGACTTTTTTAAAAAAAGAAGGCAGGAAATTGTAAGGATGTATGATGAAGCATTTGCTTCTGTAGAAGAATTAATACTTCAACAGGAGATAGCGGAATCTGATACCTGCAGACACTTGTATATTATTCAACTGAATTCTGAAAAACTCACCTGTACAAGAAGAGAGTTTTTTGATGCCATGAGTGCAGAAAATATACAATGTCAAATTCATTATGTACCAGTTTACTGGTTTCCATATTATAAACACCTTGGATATGATAAAGGATTATGTCCGAATGCGGAAAAGGTCTATAACGGAATTATGAGTATTCCTTTATATCCTCAAATGAGTGATGAAGATGTTTACGATGTCATTGCGGCTGTGAAAAAAATTGTTTCTTATTACAGAATATAAATCATAAGGAATAGGGAGAAAAAATGGAATTAGCAATTGGAACAGTTCAGTTTGGAATGAATTACGGAGTGTTTAATCAAGAAAAAAAAGATGTTGATTATTGCATCCGATGTCTGGATTATGCAACTCAGAATGGAATTAACGCTATTGATACTGCGACAGCTTATGGGATCGCCGAACAGGTTACGGGTAAATTTTTAAAAAAAAGAACTATTTCACGTGAAAAACTGTTTGTAAGTACAAAACTATTACCCAATATACTGGATGATTATGAGCAGAAGGATTATGTGGCAATCATACGTGACAATCTGATTAAATCGTTGCAGGTACTAAATCTTGACTATGTGGATGCGTATTTTTTGCACAGTTCACGTTATGCACACCGACCGGATATATTAGCCGCTCTGGAAGAAGTAAAAAAAGAAGGACTGGCCTGTCACGTTGGCGTTTCTGTTTATGATACAGACGAAGCGATTGCGTGTATAAAAAGCCCATTTGTTGATTATATTCAAGCTCCATATAGTGTTTTTGACCACAGAATGAAAGAAAAGAATGTATTTAAAATGTCACAGCAAAACGGATGTACAACTGATACACGTACAGCTTTTGTGAAGGGATTAATCCGGTTGTCTGTTGATGAAGTTCCGGATTATTTGGCTGATGCAAAGCCCATTTTAGATAAGCTTGATCAGATTTGCAAAAAGACGGGTTATACTAGGATTGAACTGGCACTGAATTACATTAAACGTGAAAAAGAAATAAATCATTTGGTATTTGGTATCCGCGATTTAGAGCAGTTACAGGAAGATATTGCGGCTTTTGATAAAGATGTTTCAGAAGATGTCTTAGATCTTTTGGATCAGGAATTTACAGATATTGATACGAATATTGTTATTCCGAGTTTATGGAAGAAATAGAGAGGCAGAAGCAAAGATGGATAATTTAGTATTAATTCAGGCGAGGTGCGGTTCTACACGTTTTCCGAATAAAGTGTTGGCTGATTTATCTGGAAAAACAGATATTGAATGGGTGATAGAGCGGGTAAAAAGAAGCAAAAAAGTCGATGAGGTAATGGTAATTACATCAATCGAAAAAAATAATCTGCCGCTTATTCAAATTTGTGTAGAAAAAGGAATAAGGATATTTGTGGGTTCGGAAGAAGATGTGTTAGATCGTTATTATCAAGCTGCAAAGCTGTTGAAACCGAAGAATGTCATTCGCATAACGGCAGATTGTCCGCTTTTCGACTGGAGATATTTGGATATGGCAATCGAAGAAATGGAAGAAGATACTGACTATTTAGCAGAACTGACAGAAACATTTCCGGATGGATTGGATATAGAAATAATAAGATTTGATGTGCTGGAGAAAGCATGGAAAAATGCTGAATTACAATCGGAAAGAGAACATGTGACCCAATACGTAAGGAAACACCCTGAAGTCTATAAATTACAAAATCTGGAATGCCCGATTCGGAATATAGGAACAAAGCGATGGACACTAGATGAAGATTCTGATTATGAAATGATTAGTAAAGTATATGAACATTTTGTAAGCCAGAAAAAGGAAGATTTTGTTACCGAGGATATTTTAAGGTATCTGGAAGAACATCCGGAAATTGAAGCACTGAACAGCAGCATTAAAAGGAATGAAGGGTTGGCAAAATCTTTGGCAAACGATTATATAATAAAAAGATAATGCTTTGGAAAAGAGGATCGGATTATGAGTAAAAATCAGGAACTATATGAAAGAGCAAAAAAAATGATTCCGGGTGGAACCCAGTTGTTAAGCAAACGTCCGGAAATGTGGTTGCCGGGTTATTGGCCGAGTTACTATTCAAAAGCACATGGATGTGAAGTTTGGGATTTGGACAATAATCATTATTATGACTTCAGTATCATGGGAGTGGGAGCTAATGTTTTAGGATATTCTTTTCAAGAAGTAGATGAGGCTGCAAAGGATGCGATAGATAATGGAAGCATGTGTACTTTAAATGCTCCGGAAGAAGTGATACTGGCAGAAAAACTATTGGAATTACATCCATGGGCACAGTCAGTCAGATATGCAAAAGCCGGTGGAGAAGCGATGGCTATGGCTGCCAGAATTGCTAGGGCATACACCAAAAAAGATATCGTATTGGTATGCGGGTATCATGGCTGGCATGACTGGTATTTGTCAGCAAATCTTGTTAAAGGTGATCCTTTGGCTGATGTACATTTACAAGGGTTGCAACCGGCTGGTGTACCCAGAGGACTGGCAGGAACAAACCTGATTTTTCATTATAATGATATCAATGAGTTTAAAGCATTGATTTCTGAATATAAAGGAGAAATCGCTGCAGTTATAATGGAGCCAATACGAAACGAATATCCAAATGAAGGATATTTAGAAACTATTCGAGAAATTACAAGAAAAGAGGAAATTGTTTTAGTTTTTGATGAAATAACTGCAGGATTTCGCCTATGTCCGGGAGGCTCCCATCTGGTTCTTGGTGTCAATCCTGATATTGCAGTATTCGCAAAAGCAATGACAAATGGTTATCCGGTAACGGCAGTTATTGGAACAGAAAAAATAATGGGTGCTGCACAGGATACATTTATAAGTAGTACATTCTTTACCGAACGAATTGGATTTGCAGCAACGATAAAATCTATAGAGTGTTACCAGAAGTATCATGTGCATGAACATCAAATCAGAGTAGGCACCAGGATTTCTGAAGGCTGGAAGCGGTTGGCTGATATGTATGGTCTGAAGATTCATATTTCAGGAATTAAGCCTCTTATTCATTTTGCATTCGAGTATGATAATCCGTTAGCATATAAAACATATTTCACGCAAGAGATGCTGAAAGAGGGATTTTTGGCTGGAAATGGTGTATATGCATCATTGGCTCACACAGATGAATTGATTGATCAGTATTTAGAGGCATGTGACAGAACATTTGCAAAAATTGCAGAAATAATAGAAAATGGTGGGCGAATAGAAACTCATTTACTGGGTGAAGTGTGCCATGCAGGGTTTGAAAGATTAAACTAGATATAGGGTAAGATAGTTATATATCGCATTGAAGAACGGATTAAGATATAAGATGGAAACTTTGGCATACAGAACAGAGATAGGATGGAGACATAATAGAAACATGTCAAAACATGAAAATGTAGAAATCTTAGGTGATTCTTATCAAGAAATATATGCAGGAATCTGATATTATTATTTCTGTGGGGAGAATAACTCTGTATGAATTCTGTGCCTGTGGGACACCAACGTTGACTTATGCTATTACAGATAATCAATTGGATAACATCAGGAACTTTTTAGATTTACAACTCATGAATTACATTGGAGATATGAGAGTGCGTCAAGTGTGGCGGGTATTATCGAGGCGCACACATAGGAACGGAAAGAAATATGTTGTCTGTATTTCAATCATATTATTTTTGATTAGATTGGTTTTAATGAGAAAACTAATAGACGAGCTTGAACTAAAAGAATTTAAAGCAAATATGTAAATTGTAGAATAAGAAAGATCATATGAATAATAATGAAAAAACAATAAAAGCAAGTATATGGTATTTAATATGTAATATAGTAAGAAGTATTTCGAGTGTAATATTAACAATTATTATGACACGATTACTTACGAAAGAAGAATATGGACAATTTACTAATTTTACAACATGGGCCGAATTGCTTTTTGTACTTACTTCGTTAAACATGGCAAATGTTATTATGAGAGGAAAGTTTGATTTTGAAAAGAGATATGATCAATATATGTCTTCAGTATGCTTTACAAACATTATTGTAACATGTTTAGTCTATTTCTTTGTGATGCTTTTTAAAAGCAGTTTTACTAAAATATTTGATTTAGATCAGCTTTGCATAAATCTTATGTTTGTGTATTTGTTCTTTGCACCTGTATGTGATTTTTTTGCTGGTTATCAAAGAGTTTTGCTTAAATATAAGCAAGCGACTTTAGTAGCTATTTTGCTATCAATAATGGGTGTGCTATTTTCAATTGTTTTTGTATTTTTGATGGATAATAAATACATTGGTCGTGTTTGGGGATATGTTTTACCCTATTTTTTTATTGGATTGATTTTATATATATTTTTCTTTATCAAAGGAAAAAAAATCGAGATAGGAATGATAAAATATACTGTTTTATTATCAGTTCCGCTTATTCCACATACTTTATCAAATGCAATTCTAAATGCTTCTGACCGTATTGTAATAAAGAAGTTTTGTTCTTCCGAGGATTTAGCGGTATATGGCTTTGGTTATAGTATTGCTTATATGATTACTATACTAACAACTTCTATTAGTCAGGCCTATACCCCATGGTTATTTGAGCAGCTTGAGGCAGAGGAGTATAACAATGTCAGAAAAGTAAGTAAATATATCGCACTCGGTGTATTATTTGTAATGGTTGCAGTATGTTTTATATTACCATTTGCAGTTTATATTATGGGCGGGAAAAATTATTTAGATGCATTGTCTTTCTTGCCAATCATTGTATCCGGAATTTATATTCAATATGTTTCCGGATTTTGTATTGGAATTGAACATTATATAAAAAAGACATATTTAATTTCCGCATCAACTATGATAGCAGCTATAGTTAATGTTATATTGAATATTATATTTATACCGAGATATGGATATATTGTAGCTGCTTATACTACATTATTGGGTTATGTGGTTTCGTTCTCGTTACACTTATTTTATATTAGAAGGACAAAGTATAGAGAAGCGGTTGATTTATTTTGGTATATTATAATGATATTTTTTTCTATACTATTTTCGTTCATTTTCGTTTTAGTGTATATGAATGAGAAGGTTTTTTTAATTTGTGGCATTGTTTTTATCATTGCAATGTTTATAGCGTTTTGTTTTTTAAATAAAAAATTTGAATTAATTAAAATTGTTAAACGATATTTTTAATAGTGACAACTGATTGTGCACGGGAAATGACTAAGTAAGTAGGAAAAGATTGGAGAAAAGAAATGTTAGAAATGAATAAAATGATGACAGTTCGGGAAATCTGGGAAAAATTGATTTTATTATTTAACTTTAATGATATAAAAACATATAATATTTCTTCGTTGAATGATAGCAATAAGCAAATTAAAAAAGCTATTGATTTATTTCTTAATGAAAAAGATGATATTAAAAGAAAAATATACCAAATAATTGTTGAGGATACATATCATGATGAAACGTATTGTGAAATATTAAATTATTTTGAAAAAGTCTCAGCATATCACTATAGTATGGAGCGTTGGAATACACTCACTACTTTATTTATATCAAATGGATTGTTTAGATTAGGATTGATTTGTAGACAAAAAGCGGAAAGTGCAATTGAATTAAAACATTCCAAAAAATATATTTATAAAAATATAATTGTTTGTATTGAGAATGGTGATTTAGATAAAGCACAAGATTTATTAAAAAAAATAGATAAAAAACCTTTTAATTCCTTTTCGGAAATCAAATTACTTAAAGAATATTTAAAAATAATAAATGGAAAGACAAGTTTTGTAAATAATGATTTAAATTATAAGAATTTTTTACAGGGAAAAAAAGCCAAAATTATTGGTCCTCTTTTAAATGAGAAAGATTGTAAATCAGAAATCGAAGATGAAATAATAATAAGAAATAATGTAAAAGTAGATCAGAAAGAAACTATCAACATATCATATTATAATTATGAAGGATTCGAAAAAATAAAAAAAGATTTAGGATTGCTAGCAAAAAAATTAGATTATATTGTTGTAAAAGCTGTATGTGGAAGAATTAATCAATATCAAAATGTTCACAGGCTAGATCATTGGTATAAAATTTTGTTTTTAGGAGATGCGAATATGCTTCCGATGATGATATTAGACTTAAGAAAACATGGTATTGAAAATATTGCTGTCTGGGGGAATAATTTATTCTGTAGTAAAAAAATACATTCATCTGACTATATGTTTGGCAATAATGAAAATTATAAATATATGAGAAGTTTGGCTGCTCATGATATGATTTCAAATTTTAAAATTATGAAAAGAATGTATTTAGCGGGGATTATTTCGGTTGATCCTATATTAAGAGATGTTTTGGATTTATCGCTTGAAGAATATATTGAAGAGATGGAGAAAATACATGGTATTAGAGTTAAACAAAGCAACGAATAATTTGAATAAAAGAAAGTTGAGATTATTTTTCAACTCTTTTTTTTTAAATGCTATTTATGTCATTGTTTTTAATGTTTTTTTTGTGGCTCAAAATGATTCGGACAATGCATGGCAGTGGTATTATATTAATGGCGCGTTTGCCGATGAAACGTCTTCCCATCTTTTATGGGGAAATAGATTCTTAGGAAAAATATTAAAGGTATTGACAGATACGTTTCCAAACGTAATGTGGTATAGTGTTTTTATCTATCTAATAGCTTTTATTGCTTTTACCCTTTTTGTTTATGTTATTTTACAATATGACTGGGGATTAGTGGGGTGGTTAATATGTAATTTCTTTTTAATTTTTGCTGGTTTTGAAGTGTATATTGTTATGAATTTCACCAGGGCATCGGGGATTGTTGGTGCGATTGCGGTATTTGCTCTTTTATCAGATAAATTAAATAGAAGCGGACATTTTTTTTGTATTATTGAAATACTGTTTTCTGTTATGTTACGATCAGCATATATATATATGCTTTTAGCAGTATTTTCTTTCAACGTTTTTTTAAAAATATTATTTGATTTTACTAATAATAAAAAATGTATATTAAAAAAATATAAATGTAAAATTATTTACATGATATTTCTTATATTATTATGTGTATTTATAAATAGCGATATGATTGATTATGCTGATAGTACATGGAAGGAATTTTTTCAAAGGCAGACATTTCGCTCAGCAAGTTATGACAGAAATGCAATATATGAAAATTATAATACTTATAGAAGTGAATATGAGGCATTGGGAATTACTGAAAGTGAGGCCAAATTTTGGACTTCAATGAATATGGATATGTGTTTTCCGGATAATAATACTATGATATCAGCATTAAATATAGGAAACGAAAAAGAGGAAGAAAAGCCTTTCTTTCATGAACTCATTGAAACCTATTTTAATAAAGACAAAATATGTGCGTTTTTTAAAATTTTTCCATCGGCTTTTTTTACAATAGATTGCTTTTATTTATTAATTATTGTTTTTATTTTACTATTCGCGGTTTTGGAAGATAAAAACAAGATATTAGTCTTTTCTTATGTATTTTGTTTGATTATGGCTCTTGAGTATTACTTATATATTGGAGGACGGTATTTAAAGCATAGAGTGGATGTTGCTTTATGCATAACTGTTGTATTATGCTGTTTACAATTGTTTGAGAATAAAAAAGTAGATTTATGTAAATTGCATAAATCAATTATATCATTAGTATTTCTTATTCTTATAATTGGTCCATTTAATAAAGATATTGATTATTATCTAGAACCGGATGGAGAATTGGATGAATGCATCAAAAACAATAAGATATTTTATGATACATTAAGAAATGATTCAGATCATGTATATCTTCAATTACTTGAATATAATATGGGAAATAGAAGAGGTTTTTATGACATGTTTGTAACAACATCAGCATTCGAGAATGTTGAGAAAGGATACTATAATAATGTCTTTTTGTCTTTATCTACACCTTATGAGTTAAGGAAACTGGAAAAGTATAATATTTCAGATTGGTTTGTAGATATTGTAGATAATGAATATGCCTTTTTGTTGTTGTCAAGCAATGATGAGATGGTGGACTTAACTGAACAATACATAGAAGATCGGACGAATAAGGACGTTTCGTTATTTTTAACAAAAGAGTATAGCGGAAAGTATATTTATCGCGTTTGTACAGAAGAATTTAGACTAGAAAATCAAACAGAATTATTGAACATAAATTGGGATAATGTAAGTGGCAATTTTGACATACATGTAAATGGGAATAAGGAATTATCATATTATGGAAGTGTTGCAATTGATTCCAATAACATTTTTTCACAAAATGCATTTATTGTTTTGGTTGATTCTGAGACTGGGACCGAAAAGATATATTGTATAACTGAATTTTTTGAAAATAGAAAAGATGAGTTATGCATTTCGTTATTGGGGAATATATCATTACCAGAATTTTTTGATCAATCGGATGCAATTTACTTATTACTGGAAAACAATGGAAGATATAGATCCAAATTATTAAATATAGAATAATACATAAGTGTATCAAAATTAGAAAACGACATTAAGGGAGATGAATGAATTATGAAAAAAGGCATAGTATTGGTTTATGACCCTCATAATTTACATCAATTTTTATGGTATTATAGTACATATGGAAAAGATAAGATATGGTCGGCATTATGTCTTCCAAACGATAAAAGAGGAGAATACCTGAGTGAGTATTGTAAAAAAGCGGGTATTTTTGAAAAAATATATACAGATGATTTGAGTTTCTCAACAATGTGCATTACGAAAAGAATTCCATTTTTTATTAAAATGCTAATTTATGCGATTTTGGGTAAACAGATTCAAATGTGTAGACAATTAGCAGGAAGAAAAATAAATCTTAACGACTATGATGAGATTGTTGTTTTGACCGATGTAGGAGTAATATCAGGCGCTTTCATTGGTTTGGGAAGAGAAAAAAGAGTTATTATTTTGGAAGATGGATATGGAGATTATGCGAGAAGAACATATTCCAATATATTTTCCCACTTTTTTAATATAAACTATTGGCAAGGATTGATATTGTCAATCTTGGGATATTCGAATCCTGCACATTATTTCCCATTAAAAACAACGAAGAATTGTTATAAGTTTTCGAGTATGCCTGATAAAATGCTTTATAAAGATTATAAATCGCTTGAAAAACTTTATGATTTTTCGAACACAGATATGTGCTTATTTGAACGCGTTATAAATTCAATATATCCGGATTTGAATATAGAAAAAATAAAATATGCAGATGTAATTTTGTTTACAGATCCAATAACTGATTATGTTAAAGATGATTCAATTTATATAAAAAAGATAGAAGAATATATAAATGCAAATTATAAAAATGTTTTTATCAAACGTCATCCAAGGGAATTGAGTACGTATACTTTTAATAAAAATATTTGCGTTTGTGAACTGCAAAAAGATATTCCAGCTGAAGTGATTTTGCCATATGTAAAAAATAAAAAGATTGTTTTTACAGAATTGTCAAGTATATTAATGTATTTAGATAGTAGTTGTGAAATTGTATTATTATATTTTAATGACTTATATTATCAATGTATACAAGAAAAAACTCTAATGAGTTATGGAAGTAAAAATCAAAAAATATGTGATTTAGAAAGATTTGAGAAAAAAAAAGTTTCAATTATTGATTTGTAGAGCGAGCAAGAATGTTTCTCACACATAATAAGTTTGATATACCAATATACAAATAGGTTTATTACAAACCAAAAATTGTGTCAGGGAAAATAATTACCTATAAATCATAAGAATTAGAGGTTCAGGACATTGATACAGAAGGTGATTGGACCTTGGCTGAATTTAAAATATCAATTAATGTTAAAGGATTAACTGGGATGAGTCGATTATTTGAAAAAATAAGTAATAATGGAGTATATGTTATAGCAGAAATGTCAGCAAATCATGGCGGAAGTCTAGAAAATGCACTCGAAATAGTGAGAGAAGTTGCTGCATCAGGTGCTGATTGTTTGAAAATACAGACATATACGGCAGATAGTATTACTATAAATTGTGATTCGGAAGAATTTCAAATTCATGGTGGACTTTGGGATGGCTACAAATTATATGATTTATATGCTGATGCAAGTACTCCATATGAATGGCAGAAAAAAATAAAAGAAGAATGTGAAAAATATGGATTAGATTTTTTGTCAACACCATTTGATAAAGAAGCAGTCGATTTCCTTGAAAATTTGGGCTGTGATGCATATAAAATTGCGAGTTTTGAGTTAGTTGACATTCCGCTGATTGAATATTGTGCTTCAAAAGGAAAAACTATGATTATATCATGTGGAATGGGAACATTTGAGGAAATAGAGGAGGCTGTTAATGCATGTTATAGAGTTGGAAATCATCAAATCATACTGTTAAAATGTTGTAGTGAGTATCCCGCAAATTGGGACAATATGCATTTAACAAATATTCGAGATATGAGCGATAAATTTAATGTTCCAATTGGGTTGTCAGATCACAGCGCTGGTTGTATTGCAGCAATAGTGGCGGTTTCATTAGGTGCATGTGTGATTGAAAAACATGTTAAGTTGGAAAATGTTAAAAGTGCAGACAGTGAATTTAGTATGTCAATAACTGAATTTGGTGATATGGTTAATAATATCAAGAATGTTAAGAAGATGATTGGGGATATTCATTATGGACCTACTGAAGGGGAAACAAATAATATGAAGTTTCGAAGAAGTCTTTTTGCAGTTAAAGATATAAAAACCGGTGAAAAGATAAATTCAAATAATGTTCGGAGTATTCGCCCGGCTCAAGGATTAGAACCTAAATATTTTCATCAAATTAATGGAATGGTGGCATTGCAAGATATTTCGTATGGGACACCATTGCGAATGGAAATGCTTGGAGCAGAATTTGAAGAAAATAATAAAGAAGATTAGAGCCTTTTACTTTGAAAATGCCAATTAGAAAGCTACTATTTTAATGCTCAGCATTAAAGAATTTCCTTTTTGTATTTAATAATTGCATAGGTATCGAGTACCATATCACCAGTTTGATTTTTAATATAGGTTTTAAATTTATATATACCTTTTGATTCATTTATAATTCCTGTTACTTCTTTATCCATGTGAACAGGATTATAATCACCTGATAATTCAGCATATGAAGCTTTTGGAACCGGCCTTTCTGCCATACGGATAACCTCAAAAGGTTTCATCAGCATGGACAACCCTGCAGTCATAGAGGCATTTGTGTAGCTCATCATATAGGATGGGAAATGCTACTCAGAGGCAAGCATCATCCAGTCAGGAAAAAATAATCATTGTTTCAGAAAATCCATATTTGTTGTATAAAATGTAAAAAAGGGTGAATTATTAACAATGGATAATATTCGTGTTATCCGCCTGGGGTATGGTTTGGAGTCTAAATATTATGATGAAGTGATTGGACAGAGAGCGTTGGTGGATCTAGAAAAAGGAACTCCACTAAAAATGGAGATGATTGGTCGTTTAATTAATTTTGCGTATAAGGATGTTTGAGGGTGATTAAATTGAATAAAAAAGTTCCCACTATAAAGACACAACGTTTAATATTAAGAGGTATAACTGAAGATGATGCGGATTTTATTGTAAAATTGCGAATAAATCCTGATATATATAAGTATTTTTTGCATCCGCATGCTATCAGCCGAGATGAACATATAGAATGGTATAAATCTATTTATTTAAAAGATGATACAAGACTTAATTGGGTTGTATTATTGGAGGATAATCCGATTGGAATATTTGGGTTAAGTGGTGTGAAAAACAAATGTGGAGAAGCTGAATTGGGATATATTCTTTCAAATGAGTATTATGGGAATGGTTATGCCAGTGAGGCGTTGGAAGCGATTAAAAACTGGTCGAAAGAAAATTGGAAATGTGAAACATTAATAGCGGAAATACATAAGGAAAATGAGTTGTCTATTAAATTTGTATTGAAAAATGGATTTATATTAGAAAAAGAAAATGGAAAATTTAGCATATATAGAATAAAAATATGATGGAAAAAGAAAAGAGGTTTATATTTGAGTTGATTATAATAATAGCATAGCAACAGGCCATTTAATGAGATGCTTGGCAATTGCAGATGCTACCAGAGATATGGGGTTGAAACGGAGATTGGTGTGTTGATAAAACATGTCAAAGAGGTTGGAATAAAAGTTTTGCTGATTGATAGCTATATGGTTACATATATTATTTGCCACAGTTGCGAAATGCAGATAAGATGATTTGAATATGTTTCAATATTCGGTAGATGCGGTAATAAGTTATGCTTGTTATTGGAAAAAGCATCAATATTGTGCATTGAATCAAAATATAGATTTTATTAGAATATACTCCTTTGCGTAATTCTATTTGTAATTTACAATCCAAGAAAGTGAGCAAAAAAAGTGATAAGAACGCAGCGGCAAGATTAGGAAAAATGTTATTATGGATTGTTCATCTGTTGTATTACCTGGGGTAATCATAGGAGATGGCTGTTCTGTTGGAATAATGACCTCATGTAATAAATCTATGGATTTGGGGTGTGTTAGTAAATAATAATACTATAGGTAATAAATATGGTTGATTGGGCATATGGAATAAAAAAATTATATATTCGTGTAGATATGAATAATGTTATTGCGACGGGACATGTAATGAGATGTCTTGCAATTGCAGATTTGCTTCGGCAGAATGAAATAGATAGTGTCTTTATTTTGGCTGATAATAACGCGGTTGATATTATCGCTAAAAAGGGATATAGATATAAGGTGCTAAATTCAACTTGGAATAGTTTAGATGGTGAATTGGAGATACTTACTGATTATATCAGAAATAGAGATAATGAAGCAAGGGCTTTACTTATTGATACATATATGGTAACTGAGAAATATTTAAGTGAGATTTCAAAATATATTGAAACGATTTATATTGATGATCTTAATATGATGATATATCCGGTTCATAAGATTATTTGTTATGCTTATTATTGGGAAAAGTTTAGGCACGTTGAAAGATATGAAAAAGCATTTAAAGAAAAGAAGATATGTCAAGTACCCCTATTCTATTTTGGACCACGTTATGCACCATTAAGATTGGAATTTTATAATTTAACCCCGCATCATATTAAAGAAAAAATAGATTCTATATTAATAATGTCTGGAGGAACAGATCAATATCATGTGATTGATAGATTGTTAGCAAATATCGATGTTTTAAAATATCAATCAATATATATAATATGTGGAAAATATAGCATGGACTTTGAAATGTTAAAATTAAAATATAGTTTATGCAAAAATATTTATATATATAAGAATGTGGAAAATATAATAGATTATATGATGAAATCTGATCTTGCAATATCGGCTGGTGGTACAACTTTATATGAATTATGCGCTGTAGGACTTCCAACGATATCATATTCCATAGCAGATAATCAACTTGATAATGTCAAAAAGTTTCATGAAGAAGAAATAATAGAATACTTAGGAGATATGAGAGAAAAAAATGTTGAAAAGAGTTTGGCAACAGTAATTAATCGTTATACATATATAAATCGTACTAAAAGATCGAAATTGATGCGTAAGTTGATGGAATTCGAATGAAAGTACCGTTTCTATGTAATAAAGGATACAATGGCATTAAAAGTTCTAGAAGTCATTTCATATGTTTTGCCGGTTTGGGTAAAATGTTTTGGAAAATATGTAAGCGTTTTTATGTAACTTCAGATGCTATTTCTTAACTGTTATTCGGATATATGATAAAAATTTTATTTGTCTTTGTTATCAGAATGATTAATAGTCAGTACTATTACCTACAGAGATATTATTGGCAGTAAATCGGGAAACAAAACTTGTGTATATCGATTTGTAAATGATGTTGGAAAAAGCAACAACTTGTATCAGATGATATGAAGAAAAGGTTGGTATATGCATATAGGATGAGCATAAGATGCTGTTATTTACACTTCCCTACAACCATACCGTAGTGATGTTGCCGATTGAAAAGATGAAATTATTCCTTGTAAATTCTGCTGGTGATGGCATTGTGATGTCTAAGCAGTTCAGCAATGCAATCGAATTCTGCGGAGATGAGACAGAAAAGATTGCCCTATGGGTTAATGCAGAGGACAGTGCTGTTTTGGCTAATTTGGAAGCGAAAGACTTTATCCACATGTGACATTTGTCAGAAAGGGAGAGTATATATACTATGTAGTAAAAAGGTAAAGGAGATAGAAGCTGTATTGAACCATAGAAAAAAGCTGTGGGGTGCATAACACTGACGGAATATATTTGGAGCCGTATTTGCAGTTGTTCTTGTTTTTGCTTGCACTTCTAATTGTTTCATAATAAAATAGAAAATAGCTTATACTATCTATATTTAGAAAGGAATTTGTTTGAAATGAAAAAAGCGTTAATAACCGGTATTACCGGTCAGGATGGCAGCTATTTGGCTGAGTTTTTATTAGAGAAAGGTTATGAAGTCCATGGTATTGTACGACGGGCTTCTATTTCAAATACAGCACGTATCGATCATTTGATTGCAGCCAATGCAATTACGTTGCATGATGGAGATTTATCCGATTCGACTTCTTTGATTCATATTATAGGAGAAGTTCAGCCGGATGAAATTTACAATCTGGCTGCGCAGTCTCATGTACAGGTTTCTTTCGATGTGCCTGAGTATTCCGGTGATGTTGACGCGATTGGCGTTCTCCGTATCTTAGAGGCTGTTAAGATTTTGGGACTGGCAAAAAAGACACGTATTTATCAGGCATCTACTTCTGAGCTTTATGGTAAGGTAGAAGAGGTTCCACAGTCTGAGACGACCCCCTTCCATCCATATAGTCCTTATGCAGTTGCTAAGCAGTATGGTTTCTGGATGATTAAAGAATATCGTGAAGCTTACGGTATGTTTGCTGTTAATGGTATTTTATTTAACCATGAATCCGAAAGGCGTGGGGAAAATTTCGTAACACGTAAGATTACTCTGGCAACCGGACGTATTGCAGAAGGCTTACAGGATCATTTAGAGCTTGGTAATCTGGATTCACTTCGCGACTGGGGATATGCCAAGGATTATGTGGAATGTATGTGGTTAATCATGCAGCAGGATGAGCCGGATGATTTCGTTATTGCGACAGGTGAGCAGCATACCGTACGTGATTTTGCGGAAAAATCTTTTGCGGTAAATGGTATTAAGATTCGCTGGGAAGGTACCGGTGTGGACGAAAAAGGATATGATGTTGAGACCGGCAAGATGCTTGTCTGTGTCAATCCGCAGTGGTATCGTCCGACAGATGTGGATAATTTATGGGGAGACCCGACAAAGGCAAAAACGGTTCTTGGATGGAATCCGCAAAAAACCAGCTACGAAGAGTTAATTCGGATCATGACAGAGCATGACAGAGAACTGGCTCGCAAAGAAGCAAAAGTAAAGAATTTATAAGCATAAGATAGTTTACAGGGGCACCCCAAATGTTTCATTTGGGGTGTGATTTTGTCATATATGACAGAGTATATATTGGTATATTCTATCCTACGATTTAATATTGGATAAAGTTGAGGCGCCGAGAATATATGGAAAAGAAAAGGTTTTTAATTACCGGTTTTTCCGGTTTTGTGGGAAGACATTTTTTACAGTACTTATTTGAAAAAAAAGAACCTGTGGATGTATTTGGTATTGATATCAGAAAACCAGCTTTTGATACATCGGTTTATGCATCTCTCATAAACATTCAGTTTAGAGAAGTGAACTTATTGGATGGGCAGGCTTTAAAAGCGGTTTTAGAGGAGTTTAAGCCGCAATATATCTTACATCTTGCTTCTTTTAGTAGTGTTGCGTTTAGCTGGCAGCATCCGGAAGAGAGCTTTGTCAATAATACCAATATCTTTTTAAATCTGACAAGTGCATTAAAAGAGCTGGAATTACCCTGTCGGGTATTATCGATTGGTTCATCCGAAGAATACGGGAATGTATCGGCCAAGCAACTGCCCTTAAGAGAAGATATGCCGTTACAACCGGTAAGTCCCTATGCCGTTGCACGCGTTTCTCAGGAGATGTTATCCAAGGTATTTGTGGATAGTTTCCATTTGGATATTATTCTGACGCGTTCGTTTAATCATATTGGTCCATGGCAGGACGAACGATTTGTGGTACCGAGTTTTATTCGCCGTATTTTAGATATCAAGGAATGCGGTGCGTCTGAAGGAACCATTGAAACCGGAGATACGACCATTATTCGTGACTTTGTGGATGTAAGGGATGTGGTGAATGCATATTATATGCTTTTAATGAACGGAACGCCCGGAGAAATCTACAATATCTGCTCAGGCAATCAAATTGCATTATCGGATATTATTAATCAGATTGCGGATATTGTTGGTGTAGAGGTTTCGACTAAGGTGAATCCGGAGTTTGTCAGACCCAATGACAACCGGATTGTAGTCGGTTCTCACGATAAACTGACAAAAGAACTTGGCTGGCAGCCTGAGATCCCATGGGAACAGACTTTGCGCGACATGGTAGCAGAAATGAGTAAATAATTGTTTTTGGATATAGGAAAAGAAATGGTTTTGTGCAAGGAGAAATTTGCAATGAAAGTATTTGTAACAGGAGTAAACGGACAATTAGGTCACGATGTGATGAATGAATTAGCTAAGAGAGGCTATGAAGGAATCGGCAGTGATATTACAGAGGAATATGGCGGTATAAAGGATAACTCGGCTGTGGTGGATATGCCCTATGTTAAATTGGATATCACAGACCAAGAAGCTGTAAAAAGCATAATTTCCGACATCAGACCGGATGCCGTCATACACTGTGCAGCATGGACTGCGGTTGATTTAGCGGAAGATGATGATAAAGTGGAGAAGGTCCGCGCTATCAATGCCGGTGGAACGC
Source organism: Lachnospiraceae bacterium (assembly GCA_017387565.1). Lineage (GTDB taxonomy): Bacteria > Bacillota > Clostridia > Lachnospirales > Lachnospiraceae > UBA2882. Next base: position 23,302 of record JAFOEY010000032.1, read on the forward strand.
AGAATATTGCAGATGTCTGTAAAGAGCTTGACTGCAAGATGACTTATATCAGTACGGATTATGTTTTTGACGGACAGGGCGAAAAACCATGGGAGCCGGATTGTAAAGACTACAAGCCGCTTAATGTATATGGTCAGACGAAGCTGGAAGGTGAGTTAGCTGTTGCCAATACGTTGGACAAGTATTTTATTGTGCGTATTGCATGGGTCTTTGGATTAAATGGCAAGAATTTTATCAAGACCATGTTAAATGTGGGAAAAACGCATGATACCGTACGGGTTGTGAATGATCAGATTGGTACACCGACTTATACCTTGGATCTGGCACGTCTGTTAGTTGATATGAATGAAACAGAAAAATACGGTTATTATCATGCAACCAACGAAGGCGGATATATCAGCTGGTATGATTTTACGGTAGAAATCTACAAACAGGCCGGGCTAAGTACCAAAGTACTTCCTGTTACGACTAAAGAATATGGGCTGTCAAAAGCTGCAAGACCTTTTAACAGCCGTCTGGATAAGACAAAATTGATCGAAAGCGGATTTATGCCTCTTCCAACCTGGCAGGATGCCTTGAGCAGATATTTAGTTGAAATCGGAGAGAAGAAGAAAAACGCATGATGCAGATAATGGTAACTCTTTTGGTGGTATTTTTATTTTTTTCCATTGCAGGAATGCTGGGATACATTTTTGAAAGATGTACGAAAAATAAGTATAAAAACATCTTATTGACGGGATTTTTTCTATACTTTACTTTATTTCAGATTCTATATTTACCACTCATGTTTTTAAAACAACCACTTCATATTTTGAGTACGGTATGGGGAATTGTCTGTTCCTTCATTATTGTGGTGTTTTTGATCTTATTTTTTACCCGCAATAAAATTTCGAATATTTCTGAAAAAGTGAAAATGCATGCTTTCAAATGGAATTCGGACACAGGAATGTGGCTTATAATGCTCACCTTATTGATGATTCAGATGTTTTTTTCCATTACAAGCGGATTTAACGGATGGGATACGGCTTATTATATCAGTAACGTCGTGCAGTCAATGGATACGGATACCATGTATTTGTTTGATGGATACACCGGTGTGAAAGATACGGTAATCAATATGAGATATGCCATGTGTTCCTATTTTATGCATTCGGCTGTAATCGGAGATATCTTTCAGATACACGGTGCCGTGGTCTGTCGTTTTTTTAATACGGCGGTCTGTCATATTTTTTCGGCATATGTGGTTTATCTCTTAGGGAAGGAAGTATGGAATGAAAAAGGGAGCGCCTGCGCACTGGTTTCATTTTGGATATTAGCTAATTTTGGTTTGTCTACCATGTATTTTGCGTGTCAGTTTCTGATGATACGCTCCTATGAGGCAAAAGCCTGTTGTGCCAACATTGTTTTGCCGGCAATTCTCCTTATCATAATCCGTATTTTTAAACATCCGGAGTGGAAAGGAAAATGGTGGATTTTACTTCCGGTAAATATTGCAGCTGTGGCAATTTCTTCCTCTTGTTTACTGCTGGTTCCGTTTTTAGAAGGTCTTATGATGCTTTCTTATCTGATTACAACCAAAAAAGGTAGGGAAATAGGGCAGATGTTTCTTTGCCTGTTTCCTTGCATTTGCTATTTGGGATTGTATGTAGTAGATCGTTTTGATATATGGAAAATTGTAATTTGACAGAGGAATGTTGAAAGGTATGTTGGAAAGTGTATTAAATTATTTTGGAAATACATCCTTTGTGCTGGTGTTAGCCATATTTTTTGTATTCCTGGCAAAGCATCGGAGCGAGAAGATTGCTAAGCTCTTAATGATTGCCTGTATCCTTTTTGCAGTGTTTTATCCAATAGCCTATTACCTGTGTAAACAGGTGGGATTACAAGAAGAAGCTTATCGTTTATGGTGGTTGTTTCCGTTGAGTATTATATGGGCTTTTGGGATGGTTACAATCTGGCGGAAATATCAGTTTCGAATGGTAACCGGCATTATGTTGGTGATCATGACAATTGCCGTATTGGGAAGTACTTTATTGAATTCTTCTACGTGGCAGGTTATTACCAACAGATATGCTTTGGAAGATGACATCATTGAGATAGCGGATACAATCGCACAAAAGGAAGGCGATGCGAGTGCCCGGGTTATCGGAGAGCCTTTGGTGATGATGCAGATCCGGCAATATTCGGGTAAAGTGCAATGGGCATATTCCGGACGTGATGTTATGATTTGGGCACAGAGCCGGGATATTGACAGTGATCATTCTGATGATGCCCAATATTGTCTGGCAATGGCAATCCAACAGGGTGTCTATATTGACGAGAATGCACTGTTGGATGATATGAAATTGTTGCAGGTGAAGTATGTGATACTTTCGAAAGATAATGAGTTTGTAGATCATCTGCCGCAATCAGTGTGTAAAAAAGTAAAGTCCGCTGAAAAATACAATTTGTATCAAATGGATTATTCCGTTTCTGCTTTACAGGATATTTCCGTTGATATAAAAAAGATTGTTGTTCCCGGATTAAAACAAACCTATCGATTTGCAGTCCTAAATGACATGCATATTGTGAGTGCAAAGGATATTGAAAATCCCCGAAACGATACAGAAGCGTTGCAACAAAGGTATGATGTTTTCACTGTGCAAGGTCATGCAAGCTCTGACACATGGAATATGATATATCCGCAATTGGATTCTTTGAATTGCGATGCAATACTTTTTAATGGGGATATGTTAGACTATTATTCCGAAAATAATTTCTCCATTTTAAAAGAGGGATTGAACAGGATAAAAACACCGCATTTTTATCTTCGGGCGGACCATGATGTTATGCCTTTTTGGTGTGAAGAAATACAAATGCAATTGGATCAAAATCCGGATGTCCCGGTTCTTGATTATGGAGAATTCATTGTCATGGGCATTAATATGAATACGTCGCAGATTTCTGATACTGCTCTGCAACAGATAGAAGATGCGTTTCGCCTCAATAAACCCATAGTTGTTGTTGCGCATGTTCCCTTTGATTCGGTTGTGGACAATGATTTGGCGAATGTGTCTAAAGAAGCATGGCAGAATCGGGTTTTATTATGGGGGAATAAAGAAGAGGACTGCTATATTCCGGATGAAAATACCGGACGTTTTTTGGAACTTTTATATGCAGATGACAGTCCGGTTGTTGCAGTGGTAGGTGCACACCTGCATTTTGCACATGAGTCCATGCTTACTGACCGGATACCGGAATATGTTTTTGATGCATCTTATAAAGGTACGATAGGATTGCTTGAAATAAGTGGTGAGGATAACGAATATGCACAATAAAGGAAATGGCTTAGCGATAAAAGCAATTCTGTATGCTTTATTTATTGGCATGATGATATTTGGGCAGACTGTTTCATATATGCAAAAATCATCTGCACCCCTTGATTTATTGCCGGTTAAACTGGTTGGAGTGTACGGTGTGGGCGTGCTTTTGGTGTTTCTTTTGATTGCCGGTTTCAGGATGCACAATGCCGAAAAGTCGGAGCAAGCAGAGAAGTTAACTGCAATGCCCCGGTTTCTACCGGTTGTGGCAGTTTTGGTATACACAGCTGTCTTTTTTGCGATAGGTGGTTTTGCATCGAATGAATTATTACCGCGTCTGGCAATGGTCAATCTGGTAAAAAGAACCGGACTGGCCGTGGATGATTTGGTTGTCATGCTTTCTTACTATGCCGAAGGTCTTTTGGGAATTTCTCCATTTATTGTGACAGGAATCATTTTCCCATTTTTCCGATATGGAATTGTTGTTTGTCTTTTTTATTTGTTGGCAAAAAAGTTATATCCAAAACAGAATCAAAAGCTGTTGCTTATGTTTATAGCACAAGCGCCTCTTTTGCTGGTATGCTGTTATCTTGATTGCTGTGATAAAGCAATCTTGGGATTGCTGATTTTTTTATGTTTCTTAGACTTAGCGGATGGCATTCGGAAAAAACAAATGCTGTATGGATGTCTGGCAGAAATCGTGCTGATTCTGGGATTTATTGTCTCATTTAGGGAAAGCACGGCTTTCGATATAGGTCTGCAAACGGATAACGGTATTACGCTTGGAAGATTATTGATTGGATTTTTGGCATTGGCGATTTTGTATTTATTCGAAAGAAAAGATGAACATGCCGTATTATTTGCGTGGTATTGCATAGCTGCATGGTTTGTTTCGCTTTTTTTACCGGATTCTTTACAGTTATCGATTTTGCCCATTGTACCGCTTTGTGCCTATGCTTTGGTTTGTTTTTGCGACGGAAAGCAAAAAAAGACAAAAGTGGTTTCTGCAGCTTTTCTGATTTTGATTTGTCTGCTTGGCCTGTGTGGTGGTTTGCGTAGAGGATGTGCAAATAATACGGATGATTTGATACCGGAGGAATATCGTAAGATGATAGCTTTATTGCCTGATAGTGCTGATACCAAAGTGCTTGCCGGGGATGATATTCTTACTTGCATTCGTGCAAAAAGTACGGCTGTCAACTTATTATATGAACCGGCTTATATCAATTCCAATCTGTCAGCAGAATATTATGATGCGGCTGTACGTGCGGTGCATGAAGATTTGCAGGAGCCAAATGGTAAAATAGGGAATATCGTACGGGTCATGGAAGGCAATCAATGCAATTATCTGATACTTCCCACCGATGCGGATGAACGGTGGGCAATGGAACAAAACGGTTTTGCGGTTGTGTATGAATCGCAGGATTATGTGATGTATTCTTCAAATGACAGGATTAAAGAGGAGTAATAAATGAATCAGAATTCAGAAAAAATCGGTGGCGTCACACTGGTTTATGATGATTATATCGGAAAAGATTTATATGTGGACGGTTCGGAGGAAATCCTTTTGGAGCTGGTGAAAAAGAATCCTCCGTCTGAGTATAACCGTCTGATAAAAGAAAACGGTACCTGGGCGGTTTTATATCATTTATCTCATATCAGGGGTAATATCGTGGATTTTCTTCCTATCGGCGGACAGGATGCGGTATTGGAAATCGGTGCGGGATGTGGAGCGATTACCGGTACGCTGGCAAAGAAAGCGGGAAATGTAGAATGCATTGAGCTTTCAAAGGCGCGCAGTCTGGTTAATGCCCATCGCAACCGGGAATACGATAACATCACAATCAAAGTCGGAAATTTTCAGGATGTGGAAGCAAAGCTGACAAAAAAGTACGACTATATTACACTGATTGGCGTGTTTGAATATGCCAAAAGCTATATTCAGGACGAGACACCTTTCGATACGTTTTTATCGATGATAAAAAAGCATTTGGCTCCCGGTGGAAAAATTGTGATTGCCATTGAAAATAAATTCGGACTGAAATATTTTGCCGGATGCAGGGAAGATCATCTGGGCACATATTATTCCGGATTAGAGGGATACCCGAATTCCGATTCGGTGGAGACTTTTTCAAAGGATGAGTTGACGGATATCGCGATTCGAAACGGATTGGAAGATATTACATTTTATTATCCCTATCCGGATTATAAATTGCCCCAGACGATTTATAGTGATGATTATTTGCCGGATATTGGCGAGTTATCCAATAATTATCGTAATTTTGATGGTGACCGCATGATTAATTTCAATGAAAGTAAGGTATTCGATGAGATTATCAAAGACGGAAAGTTTCCCTTCTTTTCCAATTCTTTCTTGGTGTTATTGGGCGAAAAGGGATAAGAAATGGAGAGTTTCATGAAACAGGTTATATTTAGTAAATATAGTAATGATCGTTCTGCTGCATTTCAGATCCGGACAGATATTTTAAAGGATGAAAACGGGGTTCTTTCAGTGACAAAGTCTGCGATGACGGATGCGGCGAAGGCTCATATAGACAATAATGAAATATGTTTCGGGCTCCTGACAGACAGTTTTGCGGGAACACAGTTTGTTGCCTGTCCGTGCAAGAGAATGGATGAAAGAACGCTGTTATTTGACTTCCTTACCGGAAAACAAATGGATGCATTATTAGATGAGATGCTTGAAAAGCACGATATGGATACGTTCTGGAAGTATCTTTCGGACTATAAGATGCAGATGAATGCATTGGCAGGAGCTGATTTTGAAAAGACAGCGGAATTTACGGAGGTTTTTGGTGATTGTGAAATTCCGGCGGATGCGAAAGCGTTGCCGGTTGCCAATGTGGATCAGATTTTTCAGAATATCAAAATCGAAGATGGAAATTGGTTCGTGTATGACTATGAGTGGACCTTTCGATTTCCGGTTCCGGTAGGATATATTTTTTATCGGGCAGCTTTATTTTACGGGCAGTTCGACCGAAAGTCTGATTTGGAACGAAAAGGGATTGATTTGTTTTCATTTTTTGATATCAGTGAGGATGAAATGGTTGTATATCAAAGGATGGAAGAAAGCTTACAATCCTATATTCTTTCCGGATATACACGTCTGTGGGAAATGTATGAAATCATAAAACCTGATAATTTTGATACGATAGCGGTTGTGGCAGAGGAAAAGAAAAGAAGATATATCCGCATGGTAACTGTCCGGAGAAATTATTTTGATAAAACGGCAACTGAGGAAGAGGTGGATGCGGTGATTAATGAGAATGGTCATTCTGTATTAAAGATACCGGTTTCCGCTGATATAGAGACACTCAATATAACATTGGGAAATGATACCGGCATGGTCCGGTTTTACAATGTCAGTCTGCGGGATGCAGACGATGGGGGTGTTGTTAGCAACAAAGTTTTTTTATGCAATGGCAGCATGATATGTCCGGATGTTTATCAGTTTGCGGATGATTTGCCCAATCTTTATTTCAATGAACTGCCGGATGATGGCATTCTGCATATCGAATATAAAATGGAATTTGGAAATAAAGATCTGTTGGATATGGCAGAGAAACAGTTGCATGAAAGTGAGCAGAAAATGCGGGAAGAAATAGCTGCATTACGGGATGTAATCCGAAAAATACAGGAAGAAAATGAAGGATTGAAAGCACAATCCGAGCAGTATTTAAAGGATTATAATACGGTCATTAATTCAGCAGCATGGAAATCCACCAAACCCTTAAGAAAAGTGGCAGATATGATGAAAGGCAAGAGCGAATGATTATAAAAGACAACAACGATAACAGATTAATTATATATTTTATTTATGACAGAGATGGTCTGGTTGACCGTTATATTCTCTATATGTTAGAGGATTTAAAAAAGAATGCCAAAGAGATTTGCGTTGTAGTTAACGGGACATTAAAAGAGGGACAGAAAGAAAAACTGGCTCCTTATGCTGCAAAGGTTGTAGAACGTGAAAATACCGGGATGGATGTCTGGGCATACAAAGAAGCAATGGAAAGCTACGGCTGGGATGTACTTTCTGAATATGATGAAATTGTTTTGATGAACTACACCATGATGGGACCTTTGTATCCGTTTCAGGAAATGTTTGATGCCATGTCGGTAAAAGACCTGGATTTTTGGGGAATCACCAAGTTCCACAAGACGGATTTTGATCCCTTTGGTACGCTGCCGGAGGGCTATATTCCGGAACATATCCAGTCTCATTTTATCGCAGTACGTCAGGATATGGTCAAGAGTGTAGCATTTCAAAAATACTGGGATGAGATGCCGTTTATTAAAGACTATTTGAAATCTGTCGGTTATCATGAATCCATGTTTACCAAACGGTTTGCAGATCAGGGATTTAAATGGGAAGTCTACTGTGATTCTTCGGAATTGGAAGGCTTTACTTATAATCCGATCATGGGCGCTGCCGTTAAGATGATTAAGGAAAAGAGATGCCCGATTTTTAAGCGCCGTTCCTTCATGCAGGATTATACCGTCGTTTTGAGTGAAGATTGTGGACAGAGTGCATATGAGCTGTATCAGTATCTGGACAAGGAAACGGATTATGATATGGACTTATTCTGGGAAAATATGCTGCGTCTGGAAAATATGGCAGATTTAAAGAAAAATCTGCAGCTCAATTATTTTCTCCCGCAGGATCAGTCGGATTATCCGGATGAAGCATTGGCAGAAAAGAAACTGGCGCTCATCATGCACATGTATTTCCCGGATCTGATCGATGAATGCTTTGAATATGCCTCTAATATGCCGTCTCATACCGATGTCTATATCACAACGGATAATGAGGAAAAGAAGGAGAAGATTTTAAGACGCTTTTCTGCGTTACCATGTAATAAGCTTGAGATAACTATTGTCGGCAATAAAGGTCGGGATGTTGCTCCTTTCTTAGTGGAAATGCAGGATAAATATCAGAATTATGATTATATCTGCAAGCTTCATGATAAAAAGGTGGGACAGTTAAAGCCCGGTACAGTAGGTGCCGCATTTGCATATCGCTGCAATAAAAATATGCTTGCATCTGCGGATTTTGTAAAGAATGTGATTAAGACGTTTGAAGAGAATCCGCATCTTGGCATGTTGATGCCGCCACCACCTAACCATGCACAGTATTATATTGCGCTTGGTTTAGAGTGGGGAATGAATTTTGATGTGACCAAAGAAATTGCGGATGAATTGGGGCTCCATGTGAATCTGAATGAAAAGAAAGAACCGGTTTCTCCTTTGGGCGGGGTATTCTGGTTCCGTCCCAAGGCCCTGAAGGTCCTGTTTGACCGTGGCTGGAGTTATGACGAATTTGCTCCGGAGCCGATTGGAGAAGATGGTCAGCTGGTACACGGTATTGAGCGCATTTACGGTTTCTGTGTGCAGAATGAAGGCTATTATCCGGCTTGGCTTATGAATACGGCATCCGCAGGTATGGAAGTGACAAGTCTCCACTATATGCTGCGCGAGTTGAACAATGTTATATTCTACAAGGGAAATGGTGCCGGAAGCCACAACAAAGTGGTTTTGGATCTTGCATACAATCTGGATGAGCTAAAGGGCTTGCGCAGCTTGATTGATATTACGGGAGAACCGGTGAATAATGAAGGAAAGCTTTATCTGGCTCCGACAGGAAGCGGATACAGTGAGGATAATTCGATTTCGCATATCAACGAAGAGCGTGCGGAAGAATACACCTATGTCTTTGAAGATTTGGAAGAGTTTGGACAACTGGATGGACTTCGTTTTGATCCCAGCCGTGCCGCAGGCATTGTGATTAAAGAAATGCAGGTGGAATTGACGGGAGCGGACGGCAGTGTCGTAACATATGGTCTTTTTGATGAACAGGTGGATTATACAGGCAGTGGCTTCAGATTACATGACAAGGTGCTTTTTATTGCAGATGACCCTAAGATTTATTTATCCCTTGGAGGACTTACGCATTTGTCCAAAGTATCAGTCAGGATGAATGTGGATTATCATGTATCGCAGGAAGATGTTTTAGAGATGACGAAGCTGCTTGGTCGTGGCGAAAAGATTTCCAAGGTGAAGTTTTGGGAGAACTGATAATTTTTCAATACGGTTGTGAGAATAGGGCAGACTATGGGTCAGAGTAGCTATTTGATATTTTTGTAACATAATGATATACTAGTGCAATGGTTTCAAATTACTATACCATTATACCGGCATTTTTATATGATGATTTATGTTTATGATATTGGGATTGCAAGAGCATAAAGCAATTCGTATGTATCTATATAATGGCTGATATCAGGATTTATCCAAGGAATGGAGTTAATGTATGGAGAAATTAAGAGTATTAATTACAGGTGTAAACGGATATATCGGAAGACATGTCGCTGCATTTTTATTAAATGAGGGACATGAGGTGCTTGGTGCGGATTTGAGATTTGATGATCTCGATTCCCGCATTATTCGTGTAGAAGAGCCGATTTTTAGCGGAGCGGAAGATATCTTTGAAAAGATGCAAAAACCGGATGTCTGCATACATCTGGCATGGAGAGACGGATTTGTCCACAGTGCCGATTCCCATATTCTGGATTTGCCTAATCACTATACCTTTATTAAAAATATGCTTAAAGGTGGATTAAAAAGAATTGCTGTCATGGGCAGCATGCATGAGATAGGCTATTGGGAAGGAGAGATCGGACCGGATACTCCCACAAATCCCAAGTCCAATTATGGAATTGCCAAAAACGCCCTGCGCAATCTGACCCGTGAGCTGTGTGAGGCAAACGGTGCAGAGTTTTTGTGGCTGCGTGGCTATTACATTCTCGGCGATGATACCAGAAACCATTCTATTTTTACCAGAATTGTGGGATGGGAAGCAGAAGGAAAAGAGACCTTCCCTTTTACAACCGGAAAAAATCAATTTGATTTTATCGATATAGATGAACTGGCCAGATATATTGCGATTTGTTCTATGCAAAATGAAGTGACCGGTGTCATTGAATGTGCAACCGGTAAGCCGATGTCATTAGCAGACAAAGTAGAAGAATTTTTGCAGGTACATGGCTATAAAATACGTCCGGAATTCGGAGCTTTTCCGGATCGGCCTTATGATTCTCCGATTACATACGGTAATACGGAAAAAATCAGTAAGATTTTAGCTTCATATGAAGGTAGGAAATAACACGGAAAATAGAAAGTGAGAGTGCAATGTCTAAGAAAAGACTTTTGGCTGTTGCATGTGTCATCTTGTTTGGAATACTTTTAAATGTATTTATTCTGACAAGATCGGATGGCTATGCACCGATTGATGTAGAGGTACAACTGGAGATAACGGCTGATCATGATGGAATTGTCCAATTGTTTTATGGCAATAACGGACAATTCGAAGAATCGTCATCTCTGGTTTTTGAATACGAAAAAAGTAATAAGGCACAGTTGTTTACGGGAATGGTTCCCAGTAACGCAACCAGTATCAGGCTTGATTTCCCGGATGAAAGTAGTGTGGCATGGGTTTCTTTGCTTCGTTTTGCAAGATACGACAATGAAATTATGCTGACAGAGGATATGCTTGCCGATGCACAAACGGTTCGTGTGGACAATGTTTCCTGGAACAATGGCAAGATGGATGTATCCATTTCCGGAACGGATGCCTGTGTGATTTTTGCCGATGAGGATTTCCCACTGCATGAAATTACGGATGAACATGAGTGGAAGATTAACCGGATTAAGAAGATTGCGGCCTGTGTTTTTGTAGATCTGGCTTTATTCGGTGTGTTATTGTTTTTTAGGAAATTTGTTTCTCTTCCGATTGAATTATATCAAAACCGCAAGTTGATCTGGAAATTGTCCATTAATGATTTTAAGACGCGTTTTGCCGGTTCTTATCTTGGCATTTTCTGGGCTTTTGTACAGCCGGTTGTTACCATAGTTGTATATTGGCTTGTATTTGATAAGGGGTTGAATGTCGGTTCGACACTTAGCAGAACCGGTATTTCGGTTCCTTTTGTACTTTGGCTGACTGCCGGACTGGTTCCGTGGTTTTATTTTCAGGAAGCCCTCATGAATGGTACCAATGCTTTGATAGAATATAATTATCTGGTTAAGAAAGTGGTATTTAAAATCAGTATTTTACCGATTATCAAGATTATGTCTGCATTGTTTGTGCACATTTTCTTTGTGGTGTTTGTCATCATATTATTTGCATGCTACGGATATTATCCGGATCTTTATACATTGCAGGTAATCTATTATTCATTCTGCATGTTTATGCTTGTGCTGGCAATTTGCTATACCACCTGCGCTGTAGTAATTTTCTTTCGGGATTTATCACAGATTATCAGTATTATTTTACAGGTCGGTACATGGGCAACGCCTATTATGTGGCAGATTTCCATTATTCACAATCGCTGGCTCTTGCTTTTCTTCCAGTTAAATCCCATGTATTATGTGGTAAACGGCTACAGAGAGGCTTTGATTGAGAAAGCATGGTTTTTTGACAATGTCTATATGACAATTTATTTCTGGGGATTTGTTGCAGCCGTATTTGCAATCGGTGCACTCATCTTCAAGCGATTAAAAGTTCATTTTGCAGATGTATTATAATTCAAATGTATCATAATGCTGATGAATATGATTTAGATGATCATGATTTTGGATGATTATAATCCAGATGTCTGGGATTAAGAGGTAACTATGGCAGAAGATTTTGCTATCAAGGTGGAAAATGTAACAAAAGTATATAAATTGTATGATAAACCGATTGACCGTTTGAAGGAGTCTCTGGGGCTTTCCAAAAAGGTGCAGTGCCGTGAGCATTATGCTTTAAATGATGTTTCGTTTAATGTAAAGCGTGGTGAGACGGTCGGAATTATCGGTACCAATGGCTCCGGAAAATCCACGATACTAAAAATTATCACGGGTGTGTTAAATCCCACTTCGGGCAATGTTATGGTAGATGGACGCATCTCTGCCCTGCTAGAGCTGGGAGCCGGATTTAATCAGGAGTTTACCGGAATTGAAAATGTGTATCTCAATGGTACCATGAACGGTTTTAGCACAGAAGAGATAGATGCAAAATTAAATTCGATTTTGCAGTTTGCGGATATCGGAGATTTTGTTAACCAGCCGGTTAAGACGTATTCAAGCGGTATGTTTGTGCGTCTGGCATTTGCGGTTGCTATCAATATTGAACCTGAGATTTTGATTGTAGATGAGGCTTTATCCGTTGGCGATGTCTTTTTTCAATCCAAATGTTATCACAAATTTGAAGAGTTTAAAGAGATGGGGAAGACGATCCTGATAGTCAGTCATGATTTGAGCAGTATTGCAAAGTATTGTGATAAAGTTGTCTTTTTAAATCAGGGTGTCAAGATGGATGAAGGAGAGCCAAAGTATATCATCGATGAATATAAAAAGGCCTTGGTGAAGCAATTGGGTGGCGTATCTGTCGATGATTTCGATTCAGAGAGTGCGGCTGATGCTTTATCCGGACAGGATGGAGAAAAGAAAGTTGCCATGCCTGATAAGCCGGGAGATGGTGCATCGAGTGTCAATCCTAATTTGTGGAAATCAAATTTACGTCTGAATCCCAAGGTGAATGCTTACGGAAACGGTGCAGGTGAAATTGTGGATTTTGCGATTTTGGATGATTCCGGAAAGATTACGGATATCATTAACAAGGGTTCGGAATTCACCATCCGTATGAAGCTGCGTTATCACACACATTTAGAGCATCCGATTGCTGCATTTACCATCAAGGATTTAAAGGGAACCGATTTGTGCGGCACCAACACCATGTATGAAAAGAATGACATCAAAAATGTCGAAGACGGAGACGAGGTTGTGGTTACCTTTACCCAGAAAATGGATTTGCAGGGTGGTGAATATCTTTTATCTTTAGGAACAACCGGCTATGTGGATGGAGAATATACGGTTTATCACAGGCTTTATGATGTCTGCAATATGACGGTTTTTTCGGATAAAAATACGGTTGGATTCTATGACATGAATTCGGTTGTAAAAGTTGAGTATTAATATAGATTAAAAAAAAGAAAAGTCTGCAAAGCATATTTGTATGAATATGTTTTGCAGATTTATGCGTTTACGCGGCAAAAATCATTTTTTCAGACATATGTCCGAAAAAATCAGGTATAGCATTTATCGGTTTACGAATAGTACATTTTTTGGTAAAATAAATTTAATTGTGGGACAAAATACCTTTTGTCCCCAACATTATATATATTGTTAGCTTTCAGGAGGATATAGAGATGGGAAAAATCACAGTAGAGACTTGTGAAATCGAAGGTTTAAAGGTTATTACGCCTACTGTTTTCGGTGATGAAAGAGGATATTTCATGGAGACTTACAACTACAACGATTTCAAAGAAGCCGGAATCGATGTTCAGTTTGTCCAAGACAATCAGTCCGCATCTAAAAAGGGCGTTTTAAGAGGTCTTCATTTTCAGATTAATTTTCCTCAGGACAAATTGGTAAGAGTTGTCAGTGGGGAAGTTTTTGATGTCGCTGTGGATTTAAGAGAAGGCTCTAAAACATTTGGTAAATGGTATGGTGTAAAATTATCGGCAGAGAATAAAAAGCAATTTTTTATTCCCAAAAATTTTGCTCATGGATTTATTGTTCTTTCTGATTATGCCGAGTTTGCATACAAATGTACTGATTTTTATCATCCCAATGACGAGGGTGGCCTGTTGTGGTCGGATCCCGGAATTGGTGTGGAATGGCCGATGCCTGAGGGAATGACCGAAAAGGATTTGATTATTTCCGACAAGGATCAGAAATGGAGCGGAATCGACAGCTATAAAAAGGCATAAGACAACAAAGATAAAGGTATACTATCATGGTTTTTTCATCAGAGATTTTTCTCTTTTGCTTTCTGCCTGTAACCATATTGGGTTATTATCTGATTAACCAAAGATTGCGCAATATCTTCTTGCTGATTATGTCTCTGGCATTTTATGCATGGGGAGAACCGAAGTTTTTCCCGATTTTGGTTTTATCGATTTTTGCCAATTATGGATTTGGTCTGTTAGCGGACAGGTATCGTGAAAAGTCATATATCAAATGGATACTTGCATTAATGGTAGTTTTTAATCTCTCCATTATGTTTGTTTTTAAGTATCTCGATTTTACAATTACAAATATTAACCGGATTGCCGGTTCACAGGTATTGGCATTGCGCAATATTGCGCTGCCGATTGGTATTTCGTTTTTTACCTTTCAGGCGATGTCTTATGTCATTGACGTCTATCGTGGAGAGCAGGTACAGAAAAATCCTCTGAATGTCGGATTGTATATTACATTTTTTCCACAGCTGATCGCCGGACCGATTGTGCGTTATGAGACGGTCGCAAGAGAAATATCGCAAAGAAAAGAATCAGTACACGATTTTTCAACCGGCCTTCAGCGTTTCTGCTGTGGACTTGCCAAGAAAGTGATTTTAGCCAACAATCTGGCTGTTATTGCGGATAAGGTCTTTGATGCCGCAGATATGTCCGGTTATTCTGCGAGTATATTCTGGTTAGGCTCCATTGCCTATACATTGCAGATTTATTTTGACTTTTCGGGATATTCCGATATGGCAATCGGATTGGGTAAAATGTTTGGTTTTCATTTTAATGAAAACTTTAATTACCCTTATACTGCTTCGAGCATTACTGATTTTTGGCGCAAATGGCATATTTCCCTGAGTTCATGGTTTCGTGATTATGTCTATATCCCTTTGGGCGGATCGCGTTGCGCAAAATGGAAAAATTACCGCAATCTGGCCTGTGTATGGATCCTGACCGGTATCTGGCACGGTGCCAACTGGACATTTATTCTGTGGGGAATTTTATATTTGGTTTTGCTGGTGATAGAAAAATCTACACCGATTTTAACATGGATTAAAAAATCCCGTATCGTTGCAGTTGTGTATCGCATTTTTACACTTCTTTGCGTTAATTTCGCATGGGTATTGTTCCGGGCAGAATCGTTGTCCAAAGCAAAAGCTTTTTTGGTTTCAATGTTCGGCGTGGGAAATTTGAGCTTTCATAATCTGTTGGGAAGCTATATGTGGAGAGATGCTGCAGTTTTGTTACTGGTAGCGGTTGTTTTGTCATGTCCCATCAAGCGTTTGTTTGAAAAAGCGTTACAAAATAAGCCGATGGCTTTTCAAATCATTCAGACAGTGGGAAGTATGTTTTTGCTGATTTTGAGCATTGCATATATGGTCAGAACCTCATATGATCCGTTTATTTATTTTAATTTCTAGTTACCTTGCTGTTGGCAGAATACAAATGAGTGAAAGATGAGATAGTGATTTTGAAAGAAAGAAAATCGGTTTATTATTTACAAATTGCAGAAATCATTCTTTTTGTTGGGATACTTACCTTTTTTATGGCAAAGACGGCCCCTAAGGTGCTACATAAAGCAATGAATGATTATGAATCCGCGGAATTTGCAGGATGGTCCAATGAACTTCCACAATTGCAGTCTCATTTCAAGGAAAATCTTGTACTGAAAAATGATTTGACGGATTTTGCGAGTGTTTTCGATGTGGCATTTGCCCGTATTTTTACAGACAACTATAATTATCTGAAAGATACAAACGGGATTGTGTATCATTTGAGAAATGATATTACGGAGCCGGAGTGGCTTGATGATATTGTGCGGATACAAGCGTATGTCGATGAAAATCAATTGGATACGAAGCTTGTATATGTGCAAAACCCACTGCGAATTGATACTGCTGTGCATTATCGTCCTCACGAGTTTACCAATGTGGATGAATATAAAGAACGTGCCAAATACATTCTGGATGCCGGTGGCGTGGATATTCTCAACATCGAAGGGCAGCCTGATACCTATTTTATCACGGATATGCATGCTACGACGGATGCTCAGGTCGATGCGATGCGTCAGATTGTGGAGTATCTGGAAACTCAAAAAGGATTGCAGTTCCGTTATAAGGATTTGCTGGATATCCAAAATCCTGATTTGTATGAAAAAAGCAGTTATCGTTTTATAGGTGGGTACTGTAGAAGCATTGGCGGATATTATACACAAAAAGATACGTTTAATCTGTATCTGCCTCTTTTTTCTACGGATTATGTGATTGATTTTAAGAATACAGGCGTTCAGGTTACCGGAAACTTTGCGGATGCACTGGTCCGTATACCGGAAGAATATGATTCTTATTCCTATTGGATTACGAATATGGCATATTACGGACAAAGTGTCTACAGTATTAAAAATACGACAATGGAAGGCGAACCGAAGGTTCTGATAATAATGGATTCGGCTCCTATGACAGGCATTTGTTATCTGTCTGCAATCTGTAGCGAAGTCTGTGTTTATGATCCGCGCTTTTCCGAAGGTGATTCGGATAGAGTATGGTTAAAAGAACATCTTAATGATTACGATGTGGTTCTTTTTGATACATTGGAAAACAGTATGGATGATCAAAATATTTTTGATTAAATTCTGCTGAGTTTAAGCAGGTATTTAATAGAATATAAAATGTGAAAGGAAGGAAAGAATGAGAAAGAAAATTATAACAAAAAGCTTTATGGCTATTGCATTATCTGTTGTCATGACCGTGTCTGTCGCTGGTGCGGTTTTTGCAGAAACCATGCCGCAGACGGAAGATTCTCTGAGCGAAAATACACTGACTACAGAAAATGAGATGATTCCGGAAGATGCAGCACTACAGACCTATAACGGTATTCCGACAGCGGGAGCTCCCGCTTCCGATATGAATTGTAGTTTTGAGTATATGAACAATTCATGGATGCCTGCGGTTGGATATGCACCTATTGCAAGTGATTATAATACGACCGATGCATTTAAAAAGACAACGACCAAAAAAGGTGTGCAGAGTTTGGGAGATGTGGATGCGACTAATTGGAACGGTTCCCAGCATACCCTGTACAATGTAAGAATTACAGATTATTTCTGGTCTCCTTCATCCGGACAGGGAAAAATGAGATGGGATTACAACGGTAATGCATATTATTACAATGTAAGTACTGTATTTGCCTTAATTCAGTTTGTACAGACGGCCAATAAAAATGGTATTACAGTCAATCTGCAGATGGAGGTTCCCTATAAAGAGGGAATGGAGATTTTAATTGATCCGACTGCACTTGCCAACAGAGGCAGTTCCGCATCAGAGTATTATGCTCCCAATACAGGTGAAGGTGCCAGATATTTTGATGCTTTCTTTGCTATGATGACAGATATCTTTTCACGTTCTAACTGTCATGTGGATAACTGGATTCTCGGAAACGAGGTTAATGCTCCCAATTCATGGCATTTTTCAGGAAGTGTTGATACCAACTACAATGTAAATCTGTATACAAAGACTTATTTGCAGCTTTACAATGCTGTTCGTGCCCGTTCTTCTGTAGCGCGTGTCAGTGTGTGTCTGGATCACAGCTGGCAGCATGATGATTTGGGCAGAGCAATTACAACCAAAGATTATTTGAATACTTTCAACATGGCATTAGTGGGTACACCGGCAGCATCTGACTGGTGTATCGCATATCATATGTATCCTTCCATTCTGGCAGAACCGGACATCTGGGCTGTTAATGCACATGTTACAGAGGTGGATTTGAACCCCAAGAGTACCGATGCAAGACTGGTTGATGGATATAATTATCATATTTTTACGGATTATGTAAAAAATACATTTGGAACATCTCATCGTATCATGTGTACAGAGGAAGGCTTCTCTGATGTGTTTGGTGATGATGTACAGGCTGCATCACTGGCATTATCTTACTATGCAGCTAAGTATGACAGTATGACGGATTGTTTTATTCTGGCTTGCAAGAATGCGGGTGCCGGAGTCAATTTTGATATTCGTGGCAAATTGGCAGAAAGTGTTTATTTGCATCTGGATGATAATCAGTCTTATGTAGAATCGGTTACTCTGCCTGTAATTGGAGTAAATTCTTATTCTGAAATTGTTCCGGGCTATGGAAGAGTGGTAGATGAAACAAAAATCAGAGCATTCGTAACACGTATTTATCAGTTAGCATTAAAGAGAACTCCGGATGCAGGAGGTATCGATTATTGGACAAATGAATTGGCATCCGGCAATATGACCGGTGCTGAGGTGGCAGGTGGTTTCTTCTTTAGTGATGAGATGAAACTGAAGAATTTATCCGAAGAGGAATTTTTAGATATCTGCTATACGGTTATGATGGATCGTGAAGGTGATGAAGGCGGAATAGCTTACTGGTTAAAGACCATGGAAGATGGATTTGGTAAAGAGGGCGTATTCAATGATTTCTGTCAGTCTAAAGAGTTTGGCATAATTTGTAATTCATATGGTATTACAGCCGGAACATATCCTGTTACCGGTAGAAGCCGTAATATGGGACTTTCCGGATTTATGTCCAGATTGTACACCAAGGCACTTGGAAGACCTTATGATGAAGGCGGTATGGATTACTGGTGTGAAGAAATTAGTCAGGGTAACTATACTTTAATGCAGGTTTCCACAGAGCAGTTCTTCCACTCTAAAGAATTTCAGCAAAAAGGTCTGAATAATGAAGAATACGTAAAGGTATTATACAGAACATTTTTCGACCGAGAATATGACAAAGAAGGACTGGATTACTGGTTGGGTCAGTTGGCTGCAGGAAAAGACAGAGACTACGTCTTAAATGAATTTGCTAATTCCAAGGAATTTGCACAGGTAAAAGCTGCCTATGGCTTATAAATAGCAGTATGAAAAACGGCTCGTGATTTATATTTTGAATATGGGCTGTGGACGGAATGAAAATAGTATTAATGAATTGTAAAGCCTGTCTGTGCGTTGAGGGCATAGACAGGTTTTCAATGTTCGAGGTGGATTTTGGCTAATCCGGTTAAAAAGATTATTTTTGATTATCAATTGAATAGAAGTCATAAACGGTATGAGAGTCGCCTGCAAAATCTCAGTGACCCCTATCAGATGTGGATTGAAACGGTGGAAAATAAAAAAATTGGAGAAAAGCAGGATGCCTGTGGGAAGGTAAAAATTCTACAGATGGATTTGGATGCGTTTGTCTCACTGTTTTCAAACGGCGTTGCAGAAAGTAACGGAATTGCAGAAAATAACGGAATTGAAGAAAATGCAGAAATCTTAGATTCATGGATTGCCGTGCGACTTTTGGAAGGGCAGATTCGTATGCCATCACCGGATTACGAAAGCATTTTTGGGGAAAACTCACAATGTGCTCTGGTATATGCAGATGAAGATATGACAGATCTAAATTCCGGCAGAAGATACGGCGCATGGATGAAACCGAATGTAAGTCCGGACACACTATGGTCTTTCTTTTATATGGGAAGTTTGCTGTTTTTCAATGGGACATATTTAAAAGCATATTTGAAATCCGACTTTGCTCCTGCTGCAAAGATGGAAGGCGAGATGGATTTAAAAGTTCCAGTGAATGCAAATATTTCAATGGATTCAGAAAGACAAATTCTTTATGATTTTTTGTTCCGCTTTTCGGAATATATAGAAGCAAATGGTCTGAATATCACACATATTCCACAGGTTCTTTTTCACGGACAGGGGGATGAATGGCAGCCGGAGGACCCCAAAAAACCAGAAGTGGTAAATAAGAGAGCCTATTGGGGATATGAACCGGTATATGATAAAGTAAAGCAGGATGCCATGAAAAGACGTGGTTTATCCGGTTTCATGCAGCATAGATCCTTTTGTGGACGGGAATATTCTGTTCCGATTTTTACTATAAGTGAAAATAGTCAAAATGCTGTCTCCAAAAAACAAAGTAGTGAAATAATAAATGCTGAAAATACAATTGGCGAAAATGCAAATGCCGATAATACGATTAGTGAAAAAATGAATGGATTCCCCCGAGTATCTGTCATTATTCCTTCTAAGGACAATGTGGATGTCCTTACCACCTGCTTAAAAAGTCTGGCAGAAAAGACGGAGTATCCGAATTATGAAATTATACTGGTCGATAATGGTAGCTGTGCGGAGAATCAAAAACGGATCATGGCATTAAAAGAAAGTATCGGTTTTGAATATATATATGAGCCCATGGATTTTAATTTTTCAAAAATGTGTAACCTTGGCGTTGCGAATTCAAAGGGCGATTATATTTTATTGCTGAATGATGATATGGAAATTATTTCCTCCGATTGGTTGTCTGTTATGGTGGGACAGGCCTCCTTACCCCATGTCGGAGCGGTCGGGGCAAAACTGTTATACCCGGATACGGATCTGATACAACATGCGGGAATTACCAATTTGTGGGTAGGTCCCGCGCATAAGCTGCTAAAAGAACATGATAATACAGACTATTATTATGGGAGAAATGTCCTTCCCTATGATATGATTGGAGTGACTGCAGCTTGTCTGTTGGTTTCAAGAAATAAATATTTCGAGGCAGGAGGTTTCTGCGAAAAAATCGCAATTTCCTATAACGATGTGGATTTTTGTTTTTCTCTGTATGATTGTGGGTATTACAATGTGATTCGCAATGATGTGGTATTGTATCATCATGAATCCGTCAGTCGCGGAGATGATGCCTTAAGTGAGGAAAAATGGGACCGGCTTTTGCATGAAAAAGATATTTGTTATGGCAGACATCCGTCAATAAAGGGAAAAGATCCTTTTTACAGTCCCAATCTGGCCGGATTTAAGCATAAGTATTTTTGCAGTTTTTTATATCCTTATGAGCAAAGACTTTCTTTTAATAAACCACTTTCTTTTAATCGTGAAATCAAGGAAGAATGGCATAATAATTGCGTGACGGTTACCATAGAACATGTCCGTCTGGAAAGAAAACTGGACTTAGAAGATGAAAAGGATGTATATTGGATAGAGGGCTGGGCATATGTGCTTGGAATGGATTCTTCCCGTTACGAAAAAAAACTTTTACTGACAGATGAAGTGGGACAGACGATTTCTGTTGTTCCCTTTGAACGCTACAGACCTGACGTTGTGGAAATTTTGCCGGAACAGACAAATGTGGCATTGTCCGGATTTTCATGTCGGATTAAACGTGAGGATTTAAAAGCCGGGGAATATAGGATTGCCATTTTTTTGAAAGATACATGTTCAAGACAGAGATTGTATAAGGAATGTGACGAGAGACTGGTGGTAGAATGAAAACGACAACCGCTTTAAACAAAATGTCTTATATGCGATAAAAAATAGCGTTTATGGGAAAATAAGATAAAAATAATTGATAGGAAAATGAAATCTATGAGGCTGGAAGATACAACATTATCAATTATAATCCCTTGCTACAATGAGAGAGAAAACATCATTAAGATTTTAGACAAAATTGATGAGGTGCAGGGATTTAAAAAAGAAATTATCGTGGTGGACGATTGTTCTAACGACGGTACAAGAGATATTTTGAAAACACAGGTTAAAGAGCGTGTGGCTAAGCTTGTGTATCATGAAAAAAATGGTGGAAAAGGTGCGGCGTTAAAGACCGGCTTTTCTCAGGCAACGGGCGATGTTGTCATTATTCAGGATGCGGATTTGGAATATGATCCCATGGAATATAAAGATGTGATTTTGCCGATTGTACAAGGAAAGGCAAAAGTGGTGTATGGATCACGCTTTAAAGCATCTCCGTCAAAAGGTTATCTGGCTAATCGCCTTGCAAATAAATTTCTAACCTTTTTATCAAATATTTTTACTCATCAGAAACTTACGGATATGGAGACCTGCTACAAGGCATTTCGACGCGAAATCATCCAATCGGTTGATATCGAAGAAAAAAGATTTGGCTTTGAGCCGGAAATTACAGCGAAAATATCCGATATGCGTATCAAAATTCATGAGGTTCCGATTTCATATTATCCGCGAACCAATGAAGAAGGTAAGAAAATTGGATTTAAAGATGGATTAAGAGCCATTTACTGTATTATAAAATATCATTAAAGGTGGTATTGAAGCGATGATGGATTATGAAGTGTCTGTTGTTATTCCCTGTTTAAATGAAGCAGAAACATTGGAAATCGTGATTAAAAAGGCACAAAAATGTCTGGAGGAAAATCAGATTGCGGGAGAAGTACTGATTGCGGATAACGGCAGTACTGATGGTTCGCAGGACATAGCACGTCGTTGTGGCGCAAGAGTAGTTGATGTGCCGGCAAGAGGATATGGTGCTGCTTTAATTGGCGGAACCAATGCTGCATTGGGGAAATATTGTATTATGGGAGATGCTGATGACAGTTATGATTTCAGTGACCTAATGCCCTATATTCTGAAATTGCGAGAGGGATATGATTTGGTTATGGGAAACCGATTCCGTGGCGGCATTGAAAAAGGCGCAATGCCCTTTTTGCACAGATATCTGGGCACACCGGTAATTTCTTTTTTAGGAAGATTGTTTTATCACAATAAAATCGGTGATTTCAACTGCGGTATGAGAGGTTACAATCGGGAACGTATACAGGAATTGAATTTAAGAGCGACGGGTATGGAATATGCCAGTGAAATGATAATTCAGGCGGCACTTCATGATTATAAAATAGCAGAAGTTCCTACAACTCTTTCGGTAGATGGCAGAAGCAGAAAACCATACTTAAATACCTGGAGTGATGGTTGGAGACATTTAAAGGTGCTGCTTTTACATACACCGGACTGGTTATTCTTTTATCCGGGATGTCTGCTTGCGGCTGTGGGCCTGATTTTAATGATTATGCTGATTGGTGGGCCGGTTCAGATTCGTCATATTTCATTGGATATTAATACTATGTTGTTTGCCGGAGCATTTTTAATTATCGGTGTGAATGCGATTTTGTTTTCTGTGTACACCAAAATTTATGCAGCTAAAACTTTTTATATCCCGATGAACAAATCCATTGAAAAGATCAGCAGGTTTTCAGCAGACCAGGGTATCGGGATTGGTTTTCTCTTATTCGTTACAGGATTAATCATTGCGATTGTTGCCTGTATCATCTGGGGCAGTACATCGTTTGGAGATTTGAATCCGCAAAAAGTTATGCATATCACGATTCCGGCCGTAACTCTGTGTTCAATCGGAGCAGAACTGATTTTTGGCGGTTTCTTTATTGGAATATTAAATATTAAACATGAGTAAATATAGTATTTCATTTTTGGAAAAATGCAATTGATGTTAAAGCGAATAATACAGAAATGAATGCTTCAAATACGAATAATGCAAAAAAGAATTATAAAGCTGAAAAATAAAAAATGAAATAATTAAAAAACGAAAAATGTGAAAATGAATGACATAGAAACGAAAAACGTGAAATTGAAGAAGGAATTATTGAGAAAAGTGCGGGAAACAAAGATTTGGATTGCGATAGCAGTGGCTTTGTCTGTTTTTCGCATTTTTTTGACATATAATTTGCCAATTACTGCGGAAAGTGTGTCCATTCACGATGATGCGCTGATGGTAGATATGGCTGTCAGGCTTTTGTCGGGGGAATGGCTTGGAACTTATAGCTGCTTTACGATGCCTAAGGGGATCGTTTACCCTTTGTATCTGGCACTTGTGCATAAAAGTGGAATTCCCTATCTGGTCATTACACAGCTGTTGTATATGTTGAGTGCAATGCTGGTAGTAATGGCCTTGCATAAAAAAGAAAGAGGTTTTTTGGCTGATTGTTTACTGTATATCGTGCTGATTTTTAATCCGGTGATGGGTTCGCAAAGTGTTTATCTGCGTATCTATAGAAATGCTTTGGTTCCAATCGAAGTATTGCTTGTTTTTGCCGGGATTTTGGGAATGTTTATGCGCTTGGAAGAAAAAAACAACCGATTAATTTTCTGGTCCCTTTTGAGTGGTTTAAGTGTATTGGCATTGGATATGACAAGAGAAGATTCGATTTGGATTATGCCGTTTTTTGTTGTTGCTTCTATCGTATTTGGCATTATGATTTTCAAAATGAGATACGAAATGAAGCATGTTTCGAAAAAGGAGATTGTCGGTAAGGTTGTACTGATATTACTGCCTTTTTTCATTTTGTTTGCCGGAAATACAGTCGTCAAGGAAATCAATTATCATTATTATGGAATCCGCGCCTGTACGGACACAAATGAAACACATGTGACGGATGCAATCAAGGCAATGTATGCGGTAAAGGATGTGAATGAAATTCCTTTTGTATCGGTTTCGCGGGAAAAAATGCAATTATTGTATGCCAATTCTCCTACCTTGTATTCGGTTTGGCCATGCATAGAGTCCTCTTTAAATGAATGGGCAGATACAGAAAATGGAAATGTAACGGATGCACATTTTTTCTGGGCTATCCGTGATGCATTAACCAACGCCGGCTACTATCAGGATGCGGTAGAAACGGATGCGTTTTATCAGAAGGTTGCCGAGGAGTTGAATGATGCAATGGAATCCGGAAAGCTTTCTAAAAGAAGTACCATGCCGTCAGCTTTAATGTCTCCATGGAGAGCGGGATATCTGGGTGAGCTAATGGATGCATATGGACTTTCTTATCGGTTTATCAGCAGTTTCTTTTCGTGTGAAACTACAATTTTGGAAAGTTTCGATAATGGAAGGAATGGGATCCGGCTTTTCGAAGATATGACCAATGCAAAAGCGGTTTATCCCGGAGAGCTTTCAAAAGTCGCCTCTTCGCTGGTTGTGAAACAAGATATTTTAAATGGTATATTTAGAATTTACAGCATGGTAAATCAGGTTATGCTGCCAATTACTCTTATTCTTTTTGCAGGTATGTGTGCATGCATGATATTCAGTAAACAGTTTCGTGAAAAACACTGGAAGACATGGTTGTCAGCTTTGGGGATTTTACTGTCCGCTTTTGTACTAATCAGTGGCGTTGCATATACGCATATCTCGGCTTATCCTGCTATTTCAGCATCTTATCTGGCAGGAGTATATCCGTTAATGCTATTGTTTGAGGGTGTAGTCTTTTTCATTGTTTTTTCCGGATGTTCAAAATGTTTTTCTGTTTTTTCATTGTCTAAAACAAGACAGGAAGCGGATGGAATTAGTGCTTTATAGTGAGGATTATGAATTATATTGAATTATAGTGTTTTATAGTGTTTTATAGTGTATTATATTTTTAGTTATAAATTATATTGAATTATAGTATTTTATAGTGTATTATATTTTTGGCTTTAAATTATAATAAATTATATTAAATTATAGTGTTTGTGGTTCATTATATTTTGTGTGTAAAAATATAATCATTATAGAGAGTTATGTTCATAAGGGGTGTTTCCATGCAGAAAAAAAATCCATATGCCATCAGTTTTGGTAGAATTCCTACAAAATATATTAATCGGAATGCTATTATTGACAGTGTGATAGATGCAATTGATAGCGATTATGTGGATGAGCAGGCTTTTAAATTGACCGGAATACGCGGAACCGGGAAAACAGTAACATTGAGTGCAATCGAAAAGAAACTGAAAAATGAAGATGATTGGATTGTGATTGGGATTCGGTCAAGTGCTGATATTCTTACTGAGTTATTGTCGGAATTATATAGTTCGGTGCCTTTTTTAACTTCTTTTATTGATGCGCAACTAAATTTATCCGCTTTTGGTATAGGTCTCAATATTTCTAAGAAAAGTCCGACTACAAGTTGTGCTTATGCATTAAAACAGATTTTAGGCGAAGTGAAAAGAAAAGGGAAAAAAGTATTAATTACCATTGATGAGGCAAGAAAAACAGAATCGATGATAGATTTTGTTCAGGAATTTCAGATATTGATCAGGGAAGAATTACCAATATATTTGGTTGTTGCAGGATTATATGAGGATATAGAATCAATTGAAAACACGGATGGTTTGACGTTTTTTTTGCGGGCGACAAAGTATGAAATGACTCCGTTGAACCATACTTCGATACGAGATGATTATCAGAAAACAATTGGTGTTGATTTTGAACAGGCTGATAAGATGGCGGCTATAACAAAGGGTTATGCATTTGCCTATCAGGCATTGGGAAAATATGTCTGGGAAGACGAAGAACATAGTTTATCGGACGAGGTTCTAAGAAAGTTGGACGATGCTTTGGCAGAAAAAGTCTACAACAAACTATGGAGTGAGCTTGCACCGAAAGATCAATGGTTTTTGGAATTTATTGCGCAAAAAGATCAAATGTCAGCGAGTGAATTATTAGCGGAAACAAAAAAGAAACACAATGAATGGTCGGAGCCGCGAAAAAGATTGCGTGAAAAGGGCATTATTGATACCTCTGTCCGTGGAATGATTGTGTTAAAACTGCCTAGATTGAAACAATATATCGAAAATAGGCAGTATATGTAAGGTCTGGGAGGCAAAAGAATTTTACGGATTCTGAAATTTAGGTAAATTTTATATATTTTTTGAAATATGCTCTTGTCAATTCATGGCTTTGATGCTATGATTTTTGAAAAGAGCATATTTCTATTTATCTGACAGAGTGTTGACGATATTTCGTTTGATATTTCTGATCTGTTTTTCTAACATCAATTCTTAGAATCTTATGCTTTTGAAATTCACAAACAATTTTATAAAGCAGGAGATTTGGAAGAGACTTGATGTTTAAGATTATGATTATGATCTTAAGATCGTGAGGTTTATGACATTGTAACTTCTTTTGCCATACGTGCTCCTGCAAAGAAAGGAGACCTTTTATGGCAAAAAAGAAAGTTCTGGCGTATTCATGGGATCATTTCCTGGAGCGCCTAAGAAACAGCGTGTTTCGTCCCAAAAGACAGGTAAAGGATATCGTCTTCCGGCTGATTTTCGGTAACAACAAAGAGGCACTGCTGCAGCTTTACAACGCATTAAACAAAACGAAGTATACCAATCCGAATGCGTTGCGGATTGTGACACTGGACAATGCGATTTATATTTCGATGAAAAACGATCTGGCATTTCTGCTGGTCGGCACTATCAACATGTATGAGCACCAGTCCACAGTTAACCCCAACATGCCGGTGCGTTTTATGATTTATCTGGCACAGGAATATCAGATGCTTGTGGAAAGCGCAAGTAGCAGTCTGTACGGAAACAAACTAATTCCGCTACCGACCCCACAGTGTGTCGTTTTTTATAACGGGACAGAAGAAACACCGGATGAGTATGAGTTACGATTATCCTCTGCATTCTGCAATCAGGATGTGGAGCCTGCTGCGGAGGTCATTGTTCGTGTGGTAAACATCAACTACGGACATAATGAATATCTTATGCAGGGCTGTGAATTGATGTCACAGTATGCAGAGTTCGTGGAGATTACCAGGAAATATGCCCTTCTATATGATGACCGTGAAGAAGCAATGAATGCGGCAATCGATTATTGTATTGCCCATGGAATTTTGGAGGATATTTTGAGGAAACACAGAAGTCAGATATTGGGATCGTTATTGGAAGATTTTGATGAAAAGAAATATGCCAAAACATTGCGTGAGGAGGGCCGCGAAGAGGGCATACGAGTTGGCCATGAGGCTGGATTACAGGCTGGCCGCGAAGCTGAAAGACAGGAAATGGCGGAGGCTATAGCTCGTCAGCTGAATTTGTCTGTAGAAGAAGTATTAAAAATGCGAGAGAATAGCAAGCAATAAAAAGAACAAAGAGCGCCCCGCAGATTTGTAGTGACTATTGGCGTTGTTTTCGAATAGAGAACGAATCATGTCACAAAACTGTGGGGTGTTTTTTGTTACAAAGATATTATGATGTGAAGGTGCTTGAACGGTACTGCAAAAAAATAGTGCATTTTTACCAATTTTGGGGTAAAATATAAAAGAGTGTGCTCATATGAAACTTGTTTTATCATTTTGACAGAATAAAAATGATTTGTGGGCACGTAATCTCGTGAAAAATCATGTATATAATAAACCAGGAGGATTATTCATTTATGAGAACCTATTTAGTAACAGGTGGCGCCGGATTTATCGGTTCCAATTACATCCATTACATGTTTAAAAAATATGACAATGAGATTCGCATTATCAATGTCGATGTACTGACTTATGCAGGCAATCTTGAAAATTTAAAAGACATTGAAGACAGAGATAACTATACCTTTATCAAGGCAGATATCTGTGATAAAGAAGCAATTGCCAAGATTTTTGCTGAAAACGATATTGACCGCGTGGTACATTTCGCAGCTGAAAGTCATGTAGACCGTAGTATTAAGAATCCTGAAGTATTTGTTCAGACTAATGTACTTGGAACGGCTGTTATGCTCAACTGTGCAAAAGCTGCATGGGAGTTGCCGGACGGAACATTTAAAGAAGGTAAAAAATTCTTACATGTATCTACTGACGAAGTATACGGTTCCCTGCCGGATGATGAGAATGCATTTTTCTATGAGACAAGCCCTTATGAACCGCATAGTCCTTATTCTGCTTCCAAAGCAAGTTCGGACATGTTGGTAAAGGCTTATATGGATACCTACAAATTCCCGGCAAACATTACGAACTGCTCCAACAACTATGGACCTTATCAGTTCCCGGAGAAGCTAATTCCGCTTATTATCAACAATGCATTACAGGGCAAAAAACTTCCTGTATACGGTGATGGTAAAAACGTGCGTGACTGGTTATATGTAGAAGACCATGCAAAAGCAATTGATATGGTTCAGGAACAGGGTAAACTGTTTGAGACATACAATGTTGGCGGACACAATGAAAAGCAGAATATTGAAATTATCAATATTATCATCGAGACTTTGCAGGAAATGCTTCCCGAAGGCGATCCCCGTAAAGAACTCGTTTCTACTGATTTAATTACCTACGTGGAAGACCGTAAAGGACATGACCGCCGTTATGCGATTGCGCCTGACAAGATCAAAGCAGAAATCGGCTGGTATCCTGAGACTATGTTTAAAGAAGGTATCAAAAAGACAATTGCATGGTTCTTTGAACATGAAGACTGGATGAAAAATGTTACAAGCGGTGACTACCAGAAGTACTACGAAGATATGTATAAAAATAGATAGTTTTGAATTGTTCTGAATTGTTCTGTATTATTTGAGATTATTCTGAATGATTTTGTACCATTCTCAAATAACAACAATTTAATGAAATATACTATTTGCAGTGACCTTTCGTGTAGTTTTCGTGATTTCATCATGTGGCAGTTGCAGCGTGCGTATGTTTGAGCCCGAAGGGCGAGTTTTACGCGAAAGCTGCAGTACTGGCACATGTAATGAAATAGAAAACGGAACGTGTCACAAAAATAGTATATTTCATTGATAGAGAATCAACAGAGAAATTAAAAGGAGCTCGTATGAAAGGTATTATTTTAGCAGGTGGAAGCGGTACCAGATTATATCCGCTGACCAAAGCCATTTCCAAACAGATTATGCCGGTTTATGATAAACCGATGATTTACTATCCCTTGTCAACTCTGATGCTCGCAGGTATCAATGAGGTTATGATTATTTCCACTCCCAGGGATCTCCCGGTGTTTGAAGAGCTTTTGGGAAGTGGAGAGCAGCTTGGCATGAAGTTTACCTATGCGATACAGGAACAGCCCAGAGGTCTTGCGGATGCCTTTATCATCGGAGCGGATTTCATTGGAAATGATAGTGTTGCATTAGTGCTGGGTGACAATATTTTCTATGGTCAGAGCTTTAGTAAAGTGTTGCGTCAGACAAGAGAACGAATTGAAACCGAAGGCGGTGCAACTATCTTTGGTTACTATGTCAGAGATCCCAGAGAATATGGTGTGGTTGAGTTTGATGAAAATGGCAGGGCACTTTCCATTGAAGAAAAACCGGAACATCCTAAGAGCAATTATGCGGTTCCGGGATTGTATTTCTATGACAACAATGTGGTAGAAATTGCAGCCAATGTAAAGCCGTCAGCAAGAGGCGAAATCGAAATTACTTCGATTAATAATGAGTACCTTGACAGAGGGGTGCTCTCTGTTGAGACAATGGGCAGAGGTTTTGCATGGTTAGACACAGGTAACCATGATTCGCTATTGGATGCATCTGATTTTGTAGCTGCATTCCAAAAAAGACAGGGATTATATATCTCATGTATTGAAGAAATCGCTTATAAGCGTGGATTTATTGATAAAGAACAGTTATTGAAGTTGGTTGAACCTTTGATGAAGACCGATTATGGTAAGTATCTGGTAGAGGTTGCAAATGGACTCTAAGCTGAAAAGAAAAGTCGTCGCAGTTGCGGTAGTTATGGTGCTACTGGTGGTTGCGACGGTTTTTGGCGCTAACTATATAAAAAATGGGGATTCTCTTTTGCCAAAGGAAGAGACTGTATCTGTTGCTATAACAGATACAGAGAATGGCAAGAATCGGGTGTCTCAAACTATGTCTGAGGCAGTAGCAGGGACAGATAATTCGAATCCGAGTTCCAATGGAGCAGATTCAGGAAATAATAATCCGAATCAGAACACAAATGGAGCAAATGCAGGAAATAATCTGAATCAGAGCCTAAATGGAGCAAATGCCGGAACCAATAATTTTTATGTGGAGCATGGTTTGGACCCGACCAAGGACCCTTACGCATACCGCAAAGACAAGGATTTTTTTGATCCGATTGCAGAAGAACAGGATCCTGGAAAAGAGTTGACCCTGTTGGTAAGCTCTGTGGAGAAGGACTTGCGTGTCAATGTCATTGATGGTCTCGGCAGACTGGTTTCCGGTCAGGACTTCAGTATCAAGGTCAAGGACAGCAAAGGCCGTTCCCATAATTATAAAGATGGGGACAAAGACGGCAGTGTGTACATTGCACCGGTTGAGCCGGGTGATTATGAATTATCCTTAAAGGGAGCGGATGACTATGTCCTCGCTGATGCTTCGGATGTCAAAATCTCTGTAAAGGAACAGTTGGATTATACAATTATTGATGATATTTCTTTTTTGATTAAATCCGAAGATGAAATTGATGCTAAGGCAGAAGATACGGCTGTCAATGAGGCAGAGCAGGATTCAGATGGAACGGAAAGTAATCAGAGGCTAACCGATGAAGATGCTTTGTTTGGAATTGATGTTTCCAAATGGAACATGGAAATTGACTGGCAGGCGGTTGCTGATTCCGGTGTGGATTTTGCGATTATCCGTTGCGGATACCGTGGTTCCTCTACAGGTGCGCTGGTAGAAGATCCATATTTTAAGAAAAATATCGAGGGAGCGGAAGCGGCCGGAATCAAAGTTGGTATTTACTTCTTTACCCAGGCCGTAAATCCCGTGGAAGCGGTAGAAGAAGCCAGTATGGCTCTTGCCCTTTCCAAACAATACAAGCTGGCACTTCCGATTTTTATCGATACAGAAGGCGCCGGTGGTAATGGCAGGGCAGATGGTCTGGATGTTGAAACGCGTACGGCGGTCTGTGAAGCATTCTGCAAAACAATTGAAAATGCCGGATTTAACGGTGGCATTTATGCCAGTAAACATTGGCTGGAGCACAATCTGACCATGGATGACCTTTCAGATTATACTGTCTGGCTGGCACAATATTCGAAAAAAGCAACCTATGAAGGTGAATATGCTCTGTGGCAATACACATCTGCCGGAACTGTGGATGGTATTGAGACACGGGTTGATTTGAATATGTGTTATATGGATTATTGATTTTGGATGATTATTGATTTTTTATTGTTCTTGTTGATATTTTTATTATTATAGAAAATAAGCTGCCGGGGCATACCAGGGCATACCGGACGGCGGGAAACGGATGAAAAGTATGCCCGCAAAAGAGAAAAAAGCAAGAAAAAAGCAAGCCGGGGCATACTGGACGGCGGGAAACGGATGAAAAGTATGCCCGCGGAAGAGAAAAAAGCAAGAAAAAAGCAAGCTGGGGCATACCGGACGGCGGGAAACTAATGAAAAGTATGCCCGCAGAAGAGAAAAAAGCAAGAAAAAAGCAAGCTTGGGCATACCAGACGGCGTGAAACTAATGAAAAGTATGCCCGCAGAAGAGAAAAAAGCAAGAAAAAAGCGAGCTTGGGCATACCGGACGACGGGAAACCAATGAAAAGTATGCCCGCGGAAGAGAAATAAGCAAGAAAAAAGCAAGCCGGGGCATACCGGATGACGGGAAACCAATAAAAAGTATGCCCGCGGAAGAGAAAAAAGTGGGAAAAAAGCAAGCCGGGGCATACCGGACGGCGGGAAACCAATAAAAAGTATGCCCGCAGAAGAGAAATAAGAGAGAAAAAAGCAAGCCGGGGCATACCGGACGGCGGGAAACCAATAAAAAGTATGCCTGCGGGAGAGAAAAAAGCAAGAAAAAAACAAGCCAGGGCATACCGGACGGCGGGAAACCAATAAAAAGTATGCCTGCGGGAGAGAAAAAAGCAAGAAAAAAACAAGCCAGGGCATACCGGACGGCGGGAAAACGGCAAAAAGTAGGAAAAATATGAACCAACAGAATGAAAACCAACAGAATGAAAATCAACAGAATATAGAAGAACTGCTCGAATACTATAAACAGGCTTTTGAGCGTGAAAAAAAGCGGAATGCAGAATTGACGGATGAACTGGCTGATGCGATTGCACGTGCAACGGATGCTGAGTGGCATTTAAATCATATTAAGGGGAACCCTTTGTGGAAGTTATCCAAGCCCCTTCGTATGGTGATGCACTTTTTTATCCGCAATTATCAGCGTTTGATGGCTTATGGCAATCCGCGCGGAATTGCACATAAGGTAAAGTCCAAACTGATTGAAAAGAAAGCCATGAAGCAGCATGGAAAGAAGAGCTTTCCAAATGCCGCACAAAGAAAAATAGAGACTACTACAGAATTTGATAAAGATATTACAATCAGTATTTTAGTGCCGCTTTATAATACGCCCAAAAAGTTTCTGACAGAGATGATTGAATCCGTAACGGATCAGACCTATCAAAAGTGGGAACTGTGTCTGGCAGACGGATCTGACGCACAGCATGAGTATGTCGGCAAGATGTGTATGGATTATGCCAAGGATGATTCGCGTATCAAATATATGAAACTGGAAAAGAATGAAGGAATCTCCGGCAATACCAATGAATGCTACAAGATGGCAACCGGACAGTATATCGGTTTGTTTGATCATGATGACATCCTGCATCCTTCGGTGCTTTATGAATATATGAAGGTAATCTGCGAGCAGGATGCTGATTATATTTACTGCGATGAGGCTACTTTTAAAAATGGCAATATCGATAACATGATTACCCTGCATTTCAAGCCGGATTATGCGATTGACAATCTGCGGGCAAATAATTATATTTGCCATTTCAGTGTCTTTTCCAGAGAACTTTTAGAAGGAACCGAGCTTTTCCGTTCCCAGTTTGACGGAAGTCAGGACCATGATATGATTTTGCGTCTGACTACAGCTGCAAAACATGTGGTTCATGTACCGAAACTTTTGTATTACTGGCGTTCTCATAAGGGCAGCGTGGCATCCGATATTAGTGCCAAGACCTATGCGATTGAAGCTGCCAGAGGTGCCATTGCGGATCATCTGACCCGGTTCGGTTTTAAAGATTTTAAGATTGAAAGTACCAGAGCATTTGAGACGATTTTCCGTATTCGTTATAAACTGACGAGTGAGCCGTGGGTAACGATTATCATTCCCAACAAAGATCATTTGTCAGATTTAAAAAGATGTATCGATTCCATTCTCGAAAAAA
This sequence comes from Lachnospiraceae bacterium, assembly GCA_017387565.1. Lineage (GTDB taxonomy): Bacteria > Bacillota > Clostridia > Lachnospirales > Lachnospiraceae > UBA2882. The sequence goes on from JAFOEY010000032.1 coordinate 57,166, forward strand.
CTACTTATGAGAATTATGACATTGTGGTTGTGGAAAACAATTCTACATCCGAAGAAATCTTTGCATATTATGAGGAAATCAAGACTCATCCCCGCATTCAGGTTGTGACCTATGATGCAGGCGGAGAGTTTAACTATTCCCGTATCAATAACTTTGGAGCCCGTTTTGCAAAAGGCGAATATTTGATATTGTTAAATAATGATACGCAGGTTATCACCGTTAACTGGGTCGAGGAAATGTTAATGTATGGTCTTAGAGAGGATGTCGGAGCTGTCGGCGCCAAACTCTATTATGAAAATAAGACCATCCAGCATGCAGGAATTGTGCTTTCACTTGGCGCACATCGTACTGCCGGTCATTCACATCACAAGGTTGCCATGGAAAATGTCGGATACATGGGCAAGCTTTGCTATGCACAGGATGTATCCGCTGTTACCGGTGCCTGTATGATGGTGAAAAAATCCTTATACGAGGAACTTGGCGGCCTGTCTGAAGAATTTGCGGTTGCGTTAAATGACGTGGATTTCTGTTTGCGCATTCGTGAAAAGGGATATTTGATTGTCTTTACACCGTTTGCAGAATTGTATCATTTTGAATCGGTCTCCAGAGGACAAGATTTGAAACTGTCTAAACGGGAAAAGGCTAAATTACAGAAAGAAGCTGCAAAAAAGGGAACTCAGATTGCATTATCCGATGACAACAGTTCCCGTTATAATAAGGAATCAGCTTTGTTTAAAAATAAATGGAAGGACATTTTGGAAAAAGGCGATCCTTACTACAATGTTAATTTCTCATTGGACCGCAGTGATTTTTCTTTGAAGATTCATGGGAAAGAAAAACGCTAAGAATTGAGAATATGAATAGCGATATGAAAATCTGTTGGTATCATGTGGCATAATAACTTTTGCTTACAGCTTTATAAAATAGAATTATATAGATGTGCACAATAAAAACGTATAATACAGAAATACACAACAGAAATGCGCAGAAATACAAAACAGAAACACACAACAGAAATGCACAAAAATATAAAACAAAAACACATAACAGAAATGCGCAAAAATACAAAACAGAAACGCATAACAGCACTACAAATTATATTTATAAAATTATAGAATAAAAGGAGTTTTATATGAGCTACAGAGACACATTTCAATTTTGGTTAGAGGATGATTATTTTGATGATGCAACAAAACAAGAGTTGTTAGCCATTCGCAACAATGAAGCGGAAGTAGAAGACCGTTTCTTTAAAGATTTGGAATTTGGTACAGGCGGTTTGCGTGGTGTTATCGGTGCCGGAACCAATCGTATGAATTTTTACACAGTTCGTAAAGCAACACAGGGACTTGCTAATTACATCGTTAAGCAGGGCGGTGCAGATAAAGGATGCGCTATCGCTTATGATTCACGTCGTTTTTCACCGGAATTTGCAAAAGAGGCTGCGTTATGTCTGGCAGCAAACGGGGTTCATGCCTATTTATTTGATGCGCTCCGCCCGACACCGGAATTGTCTTTTGCAGTTCGTAAATTAGGCTGTGTTGCAGGTATTGTTATCACGGCAAGCCACAATCCGCCGGAATACAACGGATATAAAGTATATTGGGAAGACGGTGCACAGATTACAGCACCAAAGGATAAAGAAATTATAACAGAAGTAAGAAATGTTACAGATTTTCATGCGGTGAAAACCATGGATGAGGATGCCGCCAAGGCAGCAGGACTTCTTACGATTGTAGGTGCTGAAATTGATGATGCTTACATTGAAGAGTTGAAAAAGCAGATTATCCATCCGGAATTGATTGAGCAGGTTTCTGAGGATATTACGATTGTTTATTCTCCTTTCAATGGTACAGGCCTTGTTCCGGTTACCCGCGTTTTAAAAGAGCTTGGTTTTAAAAAGGTTTATGTGGTTCCCGAACAGGCTGATCCCGATCCGAATTTTACAACCTTGGAATATCCCAATCCGGAAGATCCCAAGGCATTTACACTGGCTGTAAAACTGGCAAAAGAGGTAAATGCGGATATCATTTTAGCAACCGATCCCGATGCGGACCGTCTTGGCGTATATGCGCTTGATAAGACAACCGGCGAATATGTTTCCTTTACCGGAAATATGTCCGGTATGCTCATTGCGTGGTATTTATTAAGTCAGAAACGTGCAACGGGTACGATGCCCGAAAATCCGGCATTGGTTAAGACTATTGTTACAACCAATATGGCAGATGCACTGACGGCTGCCTTTGATGTGAAACTGATCGAAGTCTTGACCGGATTTAAATATATCGGTGAACAGATTAAATTCTTCGAACAGGATCATTCTTACAATTATGTATTCGGTTTAGAAGAAAGCTATGGCTGTCTTGCAGGAACTCACGCAAGGGATAAGGATGCTCCGGTTGCTGTTATGTGTTTATGTGAAGTTGCCGCATACTGCAAGTCAAAGGACATGACCTTGTGGGATTTGATGTTACAGCTTTATAAAGAATATGGCTATTATAAAGAAGGACTCCACACCGTTACCTTAAAGGGTGTGACCGGTTCTGCAAAAATTGCAGCAATTATGGAAAGCTTCCGTGCGAATCCGCCGAAGGAATTTGGCAAATTTAAAGTTGTGGCTTTCCGTGATTATGACAAAAATGTGGTATTGGAATCTGATGGATCTACACATGAGACAGGTCTTCCGAAATCCAATGTTTTATATTTTGAACTGGATAACGACGCATGGTGCTGCCTGCGTCCTTCCGGAACAGAACCTAAGATTAAATTCTACATGGGCGTAAAAGGCGAGAGCTTAGAGGATGCGGATGCACTGTTAAAAGAACTGACAGAAGCTATGCTTGCAAATGTAGATGCTGAGTAAGATAGTGAAAGAAGATATTGTATTATTGGGCATAATACTTTTTGTATCCAACGTCATTATATTCAGCTAAAACGATATGTAATGAGCCGGATATACAATAATTGAATATATCGATAAAAAGAAGTAATTGAGGATATAAAGAAATGAATAAATTAATCAAGCAGATTTTGAAATTTGGAGTAGTCGGTGTAATTTCTTTTGGCATTGACTTTTTGATTACGTTAGGGGTTGCAGCGGTATGCCGTAATCTTGGAATGGCGACTTCGCCGGCAGCTTTATTCGGAGCTTTCTGGGGATTTACCATTTCCGTAATCGTCAATTATATTCTGAGCATGAAATTTGTGTTTGCCCGGAAAGAAGACATGGATAGACGCAAGGAATTTATCATTTTTGTTATACTGAGTTTGTTTGGTCTTTTATTAAATGAGTTGATTATCTGGTTCTGTGTCGATGTTGTTTATCAAGCGGTTGCTGGTATGTTTGCATGGCTTACCGCAGGACTTGTGACAGCAGGAGCCAAAATTGTTGCGACCGGAATTGTCATGGTTTATAACTTTATCACCAGAAAAATTTTCTTAGAGCAGAAGGAGGAAAAGGCGTGAATTCCAAAATGATGTTATTTATTCCTGCGTACAACTGTGAAAAGCAGATTATCCGTGTCTTAAACCAGTTGGATGACGAGGTTTTATCTTATTTTGAAGAAGTATTGGTTGTCAATAACCGCAGTACGGATGATACGGAAAAAGTGGTATTATCTTATATTAAAGAAAATCCCGAAAAGCCGATTAAGCTGATGCGTAATACAGAAAATTATGGTCTTGGCGGCTCACAGAAGATGTCTTTCCATTATGCAGTTGATCATGGTTATGATTATGTGTGTATGCTGCATGGCGATGACCAGGGCGATATCCATGATTTTATTCCGATGTTAAAAAAAGGAATTCATGAAAAGCACGACTGTGTATTGGGAGCCCGTTTTATGAGAGGTTCCAGACTGGAAGGTTATTCGAAGTTCCGTACCTTTGGAAACATTGTATATGATTTCATTTTTGCCTTTGTGACCAGACAGCGTATCTTTGATCTGGGTTCCGGTTTAAATCTGTACAAGACATCCATGCTTTCCGATGCTTTCTTTGAGAAGTTCCCGGACAATCTGATGTTTAATTATGTGATGATTTTGGCATCTCATTATTACAAACAGGATATTCGTTTCTATCCGGTTTCCTGGAGAGAAGATGATCAGGTTTCCAATGTAAAAATGATGAATCAGGCATTTACTGTTTTGAAGATGGCATTTACGTATTTCTTTAATAATGAATATATTCACAGTGAATTTCGTGAGAATCCACATGATTCTTATACATGTGAAGAAATCAAAGAAGTTTAATGTAATATTTTATTTATCTGTTCAAACTGTGTAAATCTTTGTAGGAAATATAGATAAAATACAAAGTATATAACAATAAGCAAAGCACAGTATGTGACAGAATGCATGAAAAATAATGAAAAATACAAAAAATAAAATACAAAAAACAGAAAGCATTTGCTAACTGATAATATTAAGATAATTAGAACAAAAAGTTAAACCAGAGAATAGTATGAGAGAAATAATTTTATTTTTTGTGGGCTTTGTGCTGGTACATCTTGCCAAGATGTTTCGTCTGTATCTGGTATTGATGGAACATAAAATTCCGTTTTGGAAATTTGTACTTTTGTACTTAAAGACCACACTTGTCAATTTCATAATTCCATATAAAATCGGAGAGGTCTATCGCTTTTTCTGTATCAGCAGACAGACGAAGCACTGGCAGGTCGGCATTCTGAGTATTTTGGTGGACCGTTTTTTTGATACCCTGGCACTTTGTATCATTTTAGTGCCCTGCGATATCCTGTTGGCGCGTCAAAAGGCAAATGTGCCCGTTTATGCTGTGCTTTCCGATATCACGCTGGTATTTTTGGCAGTACTTTTAATCATTGCCATCTGCTATATTTCGATTTTGCCGACGTATCGGTATTTAAACCGTTATCTGATTAAAGAAAAGACATCCCAGCGTTCGCTTGCCGCATTAAAGGGACTGGATGTCGTAAAGCAGTGGTTTGATTTTACCCAGAATCTGATTAGCGGACGCTTTGCGCTGATTTTGTTATCTTCGTTTGCAGGTTGGATTTTTGAAATATTTACCCTTGGCGTTTTGGCAAAAGCGATTTGGGTAACATTTGATATTCCGGCATTTGAAAACTATATCCGGTCAATTTTCGGACTGGGATCGAGTGATATGCTTTCCAGATATACCAATGAAAGTGTATTCCTGATGGCGGTATTTTTGGTGATAGCATTGATTATTACCATAATTGCTAATCTGGTGAGTTACTGTAAAAAGAAAGAGAGTTAGCCAATGAAACAGATTTTTGTGATTTATGATGACAGTAAAATGCCCGGCAAAGAAATAAAAACAATTACCGGTGCCAAATCCTACGGCGAGACGATTTTTAAGCGTGTGACATTAAAAGACCGTATGGAAGCAGAAATCGTCAAAGAAAAACAGGTGCTTACCGTTTTTAATTATAAGGGTGAAAAAGACAATGCTGCTTTGTTTGCGGCACTTCCGCTGGATAACAATACAACCATTGTGCATCTGTATTCTAATTTCGGATTAAAGGATACCAAGGCTTTTTCCGTCCTTTTGAAAAAAGCGGAATTTATGAATGAATCCTATACCGCTTTTTGTGACAATAAGCCGGCCATGAGCTTTTTAGACGGAGCAGACAATTATAAAAAGGCGTTTGATTCTTTGATTGCCGGGGAATATGAGGCAGAAAGAATTGAAAACGATGCATTTATGGATTTGTCAGTCAGAGCTAATTTCTTAACCTTTATCACAGGCGGCTTTGATGCCCGTTTCTTTAATGCGCTGGCAGGTGATGAATATACCGTAACCAAGAGATCCACCAAAAAAGAAAAGATCAAGGCAGAGTATCAGTTTTATTATCTCCTTCCGGAAACGATGAAAATGTGGTTTGTCATGCCTTATGACTATAAAGAGGATGCGGATGGAGCTTCTTATACCATGGAACGGTTTCATATGACGGATATCGCCATTCGTTTTGTCCATGGTGCAGTTGACGAAGAAGAATTGAAAGATATTCTGGATAAGCTGTTTTACTTTATTAACCTGCGTGCAACCAAAGAAGTTTCTCCTGACGTAGGAAAGGCTGTCGCCAAAGAACTCTATATTGATAAGCTGGCTGCCCGTATGGAAGAATTGAAAAAGTATAAAGAATATGAGCAGTTTGATTCGATGATTAAAATGGGAACGTCTTATGACGGAATTGCAGATGTTGTTTCAAAATATGAAAAGCTGTATGAAAAATTAGCAGTGGCTAACAATCGTAGCTATGGCAAGCTGGCTGTAGGACATGGGGATCTTTGTTTTTCCAATATTCTTTACAGTAAAGAAGCAGAAATTCTCAAACTGATAGATCCCAAAGGGGCACTGATTCAAGAAGAACTGTATACGGACCCTTATTATGATCTGGCAAAGCTTTCCCATTCCATTTGTGGCTGTTATGACTTTTTTAACAGCGGTCTGTATGAAATCTCAATCAAAAGAGATTTGAAACTGGATCTGACGATTGATACGGATAATACAGTTTATAAGGAAATTTTCAAATCCTATTTACAGGAGAATGGATACAATTATGCGCTGGTAAGGCTGTATGAGGCGAGCCTCTTTTTGTCCATGCTCCCCTATCATATGGATCAGCCCGGTAAGGTATTCGGATTTTTATTAAATGCAATTAAAATATTAGATGAGGTGGAAACATGTACGAAGGATTGACATTTTGCTTTGATATTGACGGCACTCTGTGCCCGATTAAGAAAAAAGAAGAGGAATACATTGATCTGGTTCCTTTTCCGGAAATGCTTGCAAAACTGCGCGAATACAAAGAAGGTGGAGCTAAAATCGTGCTTTTTACCTCCCGCAATATGAACAGTTACAACGGAAATATTGGGTTAATCAATGCTAACACTGCAAAGGTTCTTTTACAGTGGCTTGATAAGTGGGATATTCCGTATGATGAAATTATCTATGGCAAACCCTGGCCCGGTCACCATGGCTTTTATGTAGATGACAGAACCATCCGACCGGATGAGTTTTTGAAATACAGTGTGGATGAATTGGATGAAATCTGCAAAAAAAGTCGGTGTGAATAAGGTGGGAAAAAGGGAAACATGAAATACGATTATTTAGTAGTCGGTGCCGGCCTTTATGGTGCTGTGTTTGCACATGAGGCAAAACAAAAAGGAAAACGCGTATTGGTTATTGATAAGCGTCCACATATTGCAGGTAATGTTTATTCCCAAAAGGTAGAAGGAATCCATGTACATCAATATGGGGCTCATATTTTTCATACCAATAACCGAAAAGTATGGCAGTATATTACAAAGTTTGCAGAGTTTAACCGTTTCACGAATTCTCCGGTAGCTAACTACAAAGGAGAATTGTATTCCCTGCCTTTTAATATGTATACCTTTAATAAAATGTGGGGAGTTACAACACCTGAAGAGGCAGCACAAAAGATTGAAGAGCAGCGCAGGGAAGTTGTTGGTGAACCGAAAAATCTGGAGGAGCAGGCAATTTCTTTGGTTGGTCGTGATATTTACGAGAAACTGATTAAAGGCTATACAGAAAAGCAATGGGGACGAGATTGTAAGGAACTGCCGGCATTTATTATCAAGCGGCTTCCGGTCCGGTTAACCTTTGATAACAATTATTTTAATGCGTTATATCAGGGCATTCCGATTGGCGGATATACGAAGATGGTAGAGCATATGTTGGATGGCATTGAGGTTCGTCTGAATGAGGATTATCTGGACAAAAAAGATGAGTATGACACCATCGCAGAAAAAATCGTTTATACCGGTGCTATTGATGCTTATTTTGATTATCGTTTGGGAAATCTGGAGTACCGTTCGGTGCGTTTTGAAAATGAAATACTGGATATTCCAAACTATCAGGGAAATGCCGCTGTCAATTATACGGACAGGGAAACACCATGGACCAGAATTATTGAGCATAAATGGTTTGAATTTGGAAAAGATGATAATGGAAATGATTTGCCTAAGACTGTTATTTCCAGAGAGTACAGTTCGGAATGGAAACCGGGAGACGAACCATATTATCCGGTGAATGATGAGAAAAACGGAGCTCTTTATAAAGCTTATAAAGAGTTAGCGAATCGAGAATCAAACGTGATTTTTGGCGGACGCCTTGGTGAATATAAATATTATGATATGGATGCTGTGATCGCAGCCGCATTGGATATGTGTGAGAAAGAGCTTTCATGAAAAAGAAAATCGTGTTGCTTGCTGCCATTATTTTGTTTGTGATTTCCGTAGTGGTTTGCATTGCTTTGGATGATGCAAAAGATACCGGAGTTCATGTGGCAGATGATAAAAAAATAGAACAGATAAAGGCTAAATCTGAACTGTCAGATATGGCCTTTTTGTTGTGTTATGAAGATGAAGAACTGCCCTATGATGCTGCAAGTCATACTTTTTATCTGCCTCTTGATATGGAAGAGAGTGAGTGGGAAGAAGGAAAGCTTTCGGGATATTTTGTAGAGAATTCCACGATTGATAAAACAGAAACAACAAATGGTTCAGCTTCTATCGATGGAAATAATGATAGCGGCAATGGGGACAGTAATAATGGCAATGATAACAGTAATAATGGTGATAGCTATGTTGTCAGTAATAGTGAAAAAAATAGTAGCAACGATAACAGTAAAATAATAAAATCAAAATTACTATTTGCCCAGGACTATACCACTACCGACAAACAATCAGCCATTGCTAACGGACAGCCTTTTCCTTTCTTGGCATTGGGAAAGGATGGATATGGAGAATATAAGCTGGTATTTACCGGTTTGCCAATGATAACTTTTCATGGAACTGAATACACAGCGGATGACGGAAGTCAGATGTTTGCTTTTACTGTTTATGATACAGATCATGATGGCGATTGGGTAACAACCTGCTATACCAAATCAAGACTTCGGGGAAACACCAGTCTGACTTTTGAAAAGAAGAGTTTACGGCTTTACTTAAAAGAGATAAAAGATGATGGAACATTTGAAAAATGCAACAAAAATCTTCTTGGTCTGCGTGATGATGACGATTGGATTTTAAATGCATTGTATGCAGATAATACCAGAATTCGTGACCAGCTTTGTGTAGATCTATGGAATGAGGTTGGAGCAAAAGATCAGTTATATGGATATAATTACGGAACCGCTTCTGCCATGGTTGAAGTATTTATCAATGATGGCTATCAGGGGATTTACGATCTGATGGTCCCGATTGATGCAAAGCAGTTGGGATTGAGACCGGTGTCTGAGCAGTTGACTCAAAATACAGATGTCGTGGAAAGAATATATAAAAAGAAGTACAGTCGGGAGTGGTTAAGTTCTGATTTTGTAGGTGAATTACCGGATCCTAATTCGCCGGATTATCGAGGCGGCTTTTATTTAAAGGGTGATACGATTTTACAAAATGAACAGGAATGGAAACCTTTATATCGGATAGCGGAAGCTCTTGGTTCGGATGAGAAAACTTTTGCGTCTGAAATAACGCAATATAACGAACAACAGAATTTGATTGATAACTGGCTGTTTTATCAGGCAATTGCCGGTTTTGATAATGAAAATAAAAACTATTATTATGTGGTGCGCAACCGCGGCGGAAAAGAATACGGATATTTTATTCCGTGGGATATGAACATTTCTTTTGGTATGGTTTATGCCGATAACGTTTATTTTTCAGAAGAACTTGCATCAATTGTAACCGAACCTGTCACATGGCAGCCCGCGCAACGGATGATTGAGTTAGATGTAGATAATTCCAAAGAACTGCTGCAGACCACATGGAATAAATGGCGGAAGGGCGTTTTTTCTGATGAGGCCATTACAGAACGTATACAGGAATTGGAACATAAAGTTAAAGATTCCGGTGCATTTAAAAGAGAAGATGCCCGATATCCTAACGGAAACCAGAAAGAAGATTTTTCCTATATCTATGATTTTGCCGTTAAACGACTGGCGTATGTGGATGGATATGTAGAAGAACTGTGTAGGTAAGTTTTACGGATAAAATAATAGACGAAGAAGTTACGGATATGAAGAAAATGAAGCTAAGCGAAAAGTAGACAGTATTGGTAGTGAAACGAAATAACGATTATTGTTGAACTATGGAGAAACTTGTGCTATGTTAATAACTATAAAGCATAAGTTTCTTTTTTATCTGTATTTTTACAGATATATCTTTATCATTCTGATATCTCGGGCTGTTGCCCATCGAAACATTTCGTGCTTTAAATTCACAATTATCATGAATATGGCAGGAAGTTTCGAATGAGAGAAAATGATTCATCCAAGACAATTTGCTTCCTGCTCGAATTAGGAGGTCGATTGAATGGATGAAAAAGAAGTAAAGGTCGCATATCAAAATAAGGATATCGTTTCCAAGATCTTTGGTGAAGCAATGAAAGAAAAATCCTTAAAAGCATATGGGCTGAATGTACCAAAGGTTGTTGATGTACTTCCGACAAATCTTCCGGCGTTAGAACTTAATGAGTTGCGGATTGATAACATTTTTGTGTTGGAGGACGGGAGTTATGCCATCATTGATTATGAGAGTAAGTACCGATACCGAAATAAGGTCAAATATCTTAGTTATGTGTTACGGATATTGCGACGACTAATGAAGGATAAGATCGATTTACGAAAAGTAAAAATCCGCATCATCATTATATACACGGCAGATGTAAAAAGAGGAAAAACGGAACCGGTATTTCAGGCTGGCGCAATTCAACTGATAACAGAAGAAGCTTTTTTGATTGAAATTGATGGAGAAAAAGAATATCAAAGACTGCTCAATAAAATAGAGCAAAATCAATTGCTTGATGAAGAAGATATGATGAAAATGATCATTCTTCCCCTTGCATTTCAAGGAATAGAAAAGCAACGAGAAATTGCAAAAAAAGTGGTAGATTTAATAAAACATATCAAAGAAATGCAAATGCAGAGATTCTTATTTGCAGGAGTTTTAAGCTTTACGGATAAAGTAATAGACGAAGAAGTAGCAGAAGAGATCAGGAGGCGATTAGAAATGACAAAAGTTGGAAGAATAATTTACGAAGAAAAAATTGCATATGGTAAAGAAGTTGAGGAACGTGTAACTACATCACAAATTGAAAAGGCTGTTTCCGGGGTGGTTTCATACTGGAAAACAAAAACAGGCTCCATGCTTGATGCGGTCGAACTGGTAATGGCAATATACGGTTATGAAGAAAATGAAGCCAAACGAAAAGTAGAACAGTATTGGTAAGTTGAAATAATACTGGTTAGATATTGGTGAGTTGAAACAGTATTGGCAAGTAGATTGTGGTAAATAGTTGGATGTGATATAATAAAACGGATTTGTACATGATTTCGGAGAAACAATATGGATTTTCGACATGAATATAAATATATCATTTCGACACAACAGGCGTTGATTTTAAAGAACCGTATAGCAACGATTATGTCCCGGGATGCACATGCCGGACAGTCGGGAGCGTATGAAATCCGCAGTATTTATTTTGATGATATTAATGATAGTTGTTATTATCAAAATGAAGCAGGAACCGATCCCAGATCCAAATATCGCATCCGGATATACAATGGTTCCAAAGATCAAATTGTGTTGGAAAAGAAAATAAAACAAAATGGTATGACGAAAAAGCTGCATCAGGACTTAACCATGGCTCAATTTGAAATGCTTACCGGAATGTCAGTTGATGAGAATGCTGAGAACGTTGAGAGCATTGAGAGCATGGAACCGGACTTATGTCATATCGGACATCAACTATGGAATTTTGATGAAATCTATGAGGAGCCTTCACTCATTCAGGAGCTTCTGATATTAAAACAAACCAGATTAATGCAGCCCAAGGTGATTGTATCCTATGAACGGACTCCTTTTGTGGAAAACAATGGAAATGTACGGGTGACGTTTGATGATGGCATTTGCTCATCAGCGGATTTTGGGGCATTTTTTCATACAGACCTCCATGCACGGAAGATTTTGCCGCAGGGACAGACCCTGATGGAGGTCAAGTTTGATGAATTTCTGCCGGCCTATATCAAAGAAGTGCTTGAAAATGGACATATGCAGCAGACAACTTTTTCAAAATATTATTTATGCAGGAGATATCATTTATGAACACCTTCTCAAATATCTTTAAAAAGTCCTTTTTGGAAGGATTTAGTGCCGGTGATATTACCACCGGAAAAATTGTGGTCACATTGCTTGTGACGGTGATTCTGGCGATTTATATTTTTGTTGTTTATTATGTGCACAGCAAAAAGACATTTTATAATAAAAGCTTTAATGTTTCACTGGCACTGATTGCGATTATTACTGCGGCAATCATTCTGGCAATGCAGTCAAATCTTGTGATTTCATTAGGTATGGTGGGTGCGTTGTCCATTGTCCGTTTCCGTACGGCAATTAAGGAACCTATGGATCTGATGTTTTTGTTCTGGTCAATTAGTGTGGGAATTATTTGTGGCGCCAACTTGTATGTGATTGCCATTCTTGCAAGTCTTGTGATTACCATAGGCTTACTTGCACTGGAGCTGACGCCTGTCGGTATGGCAGCATCCCTTTTAGTTGTAAGTGCAAAAGATGCATCTGCAGAAAAAGATATTTTGGATATTGTTTTACAGGATAATAAAGTATGCAAAGTAAAATCCCGCAATTTATCAGAAAAAGGTCTCAGTCTGATTGTGGAATGCAAACCCAAGGATGGAGCGAAAGTCATCAAAGAAGTACATGCAATCGAGGGTGTTTACGGCGTTTCTTTAATGGCGCATGAAGGGGAGGTAACCGTATGACAATTGTAATTACTATGGCGGGGCTTGGCTCCAGATTTCGAAAAGCAGGATACAATGTGCCTAAATACATGATTGAAGCACATGGAAAAACTTTATTTGAGTGGTCCATGGAGAGCTTGGAAGGATTTGATTTAAAAAGCAATACCTGTATCTTTATTGTGCGTAAAGAAGATGATGCAAGTGGATTTATTACAACAACCTGTGAAAAACTTGGCATTACGGATGTGAGAGTAGTTGAGCTGGATTATCTGACGGATGGACAGGCTACTACCGCCATGCTTGCGGCAAAAGAGTGGGACAAAGACGATTCTTTGATGATTTATAATATTGATACTTATGTGGAGGCCGGACAAATGCGCATGAATCAGATTGTAGGCGATGGTTTCATTCCCTGCTTTCATGCAGATGGCGACCATTGGAGCTTTGCAAGACTGGATGAGAGTGGCAAGGTTGTGGAAGTGAGGGAAAAGACCCGCATTTCCGATAATTGCACGCTGGGTGCATATTATTTTAAGACATGCGGATTATATGAACAACTCTACAATGAGTATTATACTTCGGATGAGAAATTGGAGAAAGGCGAAAAATATGTAGCCCCTTTGTATAATTACCTGATTAGCAAAGGCGGAGATGTCAGAATTTCCATCGTGGATTATGACAAGGTACATGTACTTGGTACGCCCGAAGAACTGGATTATTTTAAGGAACATTATGTTCCCAATTAAGATTCTATGAGTAAATGATTGTTTAATTCGCTCTTTGTATAATTAAGTGGAAAATTGCATTGTAGTTTTGAACATTTAGTACTTGAATTGTAAGTTCGGACCATTGCACTGTAGTTTTTGAGTTTTTGTATTGTAAGTTCGTGCAATTATACCGGAAATGAATGTATTTATGTTATGGAAAATGTTTCATGGAAAGAAATGATGAAAAGAAATAGTGAAAAGAAATATTTCCAATTGAATAAAGTTTGTCTTGCAATTGCCGTCGTTCACTGGTTGTTATCTTTTTTTACAGACCGATTTATTTTTCATTATGTGACATGGGACTTTAGCAATTTGACACAGACCATTAAAACAGCAATGACCTTTGGGGCCAAGGCTGTTTTTCTGCTTGTATTGATTGCGTTGTGGCAGGGTGTTTTTTTCTTTATTAAAAAAGCAGACCGCAGATTTGTGAGAAATTCATTGATTTATTTTGGGATTAATCTATTTGTACTGCTTTTGGTATGGCCCGGCATCTGGCGGATGGATGAATTCGGGATTTTAAACAGTGCCGTAAATCTCATTCCGGTTTTCTGGCAGAATTATCTGACGAGTATTTTTTATGTCTTTTCGCTGATGCTGTTGCCTTTTCCGGCAGGAGTGATTATCGTACAATGTGCGGTTGTCTCTTTGGCAGCAGGATTTGTTATCACGTGGTTTGAAAAAAGATTTGGAAAATGGGGACTGCTTAGTTTTATTCCGTTTCTTTTCTTCCCTGTGCTTGATTCCAATCTCTATCCGATGCGCATGAGCATTTATGCATTCCTTGAGCTGGTATTGTTGATTGTGCTGGCTGAAAAAAATGAAAAGACGGGTCATGACATGAGTCGCAATATACAAACGAGAAAGAAAGATAACTTATTTGTCTGCATCGTGTTAGCTGCTCTTGTTACAGTATGGCGTACGGAAGCTATTTATTATCTGCCCTTTTTTTCGTTATTATTGTGGATTTTATTTGCAAAAAAGTGGAGCAGGAAAAAGCTGGTTCAAACCATTTGCGGATATTTGGTTCTGTCTTTGGTGTTACTGGTTCCTCAGACAGTCGGAGATAAATTGACCAGTGGAAATCAATATGATCTGACAAGTGTTGTTTTACCTTTGGTTCCTTTGGTTGAGGCAGCGGATGCTTCCGATTCGTGTCAGGAAGAACTGGCTGCCATTGATGAGGTTATTAATGTAGAGGTTGCCGTTCAGGGCGCAAAGGAAAATAGAAGCGGGATCAGTCTCTTTTGGGGAAACCCTGACTTTCAGAGAACGGAGTATACGGATGAGGAATATACACAGTTTAAGAGTGCTTATTATCGTTTGATTTTGAAATATCCCACTGTCTTTTTGCAGGAACGTTTTACGTGCTTTATGCAGTCTGTGGATCTATTGGAAAATACTACGGAGTTATTTTCTAAAGAAGGTGTGCCCAATTACGAAACTTTTGGGACATACCCTTTGACAAAACCGGTAAATGAAACACTGAGAAACCGTACCATCTGTTTATTGGAGTGGAGAAATTCATCTGATTATGAGCAAAAGAAAACCGGCTATTCTTTGGTTTACGGACCATTCCTTCCGATTGTGATATTACTGGTTAGCTGGGCTTACTGTCTGTTACGGAAAAAATGGAAACGGTTTTTTATCCTGTCACTTCCGTTAATTAAGGTTCCTCTGATTATGCTTACGGCACCGTCGCGGCTGTTTATGTACTATTATTCATTATATTTAATCGGTTATGTTCTGTTGTTTTATCTTTTGATTGGTTTGTGGACAAAGATATGGAAAAAGATTAAAGCACCGATTGCAAAAACAATCCGTTATGCAAAACGAAATGGAATAAAAGCGGCATATTATGCGGCAATTGAGCGCGTGGATCATAAGCATACGGATACTTTGACAAAGAAGGCTTTAGCATATATGGGCTGCCGTGAGTGGAGTAGCGTAAGTGGTGTTAGAAATACAGAGAACGATATTGTAAATGAGAGAGGTAAATTCGGAGAGAATAATAAAGAGAATAGGAAAGAAAACGCGAAAGAAAATTTAGCCAATGAGTATGGAGGTTATCAACCGCTAATCAGCATCGTTGTTCCAACCTATGAAACAAAAGAAAAGTTTTTACGTGAACTTTTAGACTGCGTGATTCGACAGACCTATAGCAATTGGGAACTGATTATTGCGGATGCAAGTAAATCCGATGCGGTAAAAAAAATTGTTGATGAAGTGGAACAAAATGCCGGTATTTCCGATCTAATAAAGTATAAGCATCTGGATGAAAACAAAGGCATTTCTGAGAATACGAATGCTGCAATTGATGAAGCCTGTGGAGATTATATTGCATTACTGGATCATGATGATTTACTGACATTGGATGCATTGGAAAAGATGGTCGAAAGGCTGCAGGCGCCGGATGTGGACGATATGCAAACTGTGATTGCCGTTTATTCCGATGAGGACAAGTGTGATACAGACGGTAATCGATTTTATGAGCCATACTTTAAACCGGATTTTAATTTGGATTTGCTTTTATCCAATAACTACATCTGCCATTTTCTGATGGTCAGGGCAGATGTGATGAAGGCTTTAAAACTGCGTGCAAAATTCGATGGTGCGCAGGATTATGATTTGGTACTGCGGTTAGCATTGCTAACTGAAAATATCATGGATATAACAGATTTGCTGAGTGACGCGGAACGCAAAGAGAAAACAGATAAAGCAGAGAAAGCAGATAAAACAGATAAAACAGATATAACAGATATAATAGGAAGTACAGATTATAAGAAAACAAAAGGTATAAATTGTAAAGCAGGAAAGCTACAAATCCTTCATGCTCCTTCTATTTTATATCACTGGCGCTGTCATGAAGAATCGACTGCGATAAATACAGACAGCAAGCGTTATGCTTATGATGCCGGAAGAGAAGCTTTAAAAGACTATTTTGCAAAAAAGGGTATGGCAGATCAGGTTGAGGTCACGGATAGTGAACATCTGGGATTTTATAAGACGACTTATGTGCCGGATATTTTTGCGGTCAGAAAAGATATTGCTGCCGTTTGCGGTCGTGTGGTAAAAGATGGTATTGTGATTGCAAGTCCCGATCACTTGTTTGACGGACTGCGAATTTATAGCAGTGGTTATATGCATCGGGCGGATTTATATATGGATGTGATAGCTTATGATGAACGGGCACTCAGAATTCGGTCGGATCTGGATAGGAATCTGGATGAGGCTCTAAATATGGGGATGAAGCTTGTGTATGATCCGGAGTTGGTTGAAGAGATATGATAAAAACAACAATCGTGATTCCAAATTATAATGGGATCAAATATTTGAAAAACTGCATAGATAAGTTGCTTGTTGCTAAAGAATGCGGCGATTTTGAAATTCTGCTGGTTGACAATGGTTCGACGGACGGAAGTGAAATGCTTTGTCGGGAATATGAAGCACAGGGGATTGCAAGGGTAATCGCTTTTAACCATAATACCGGCTTTTGTGGTGCGGTAAATGCCGGTATTGATGCCTGTGAGACCGAGTATGTATTGCTTTTAAATAATGATACGGAAGTGACAAAAGATTTTGTTGTGAATCTGGAGCACTTTATGGATATTCATCCCAAGGCTTTTTCGGCTTCAGCAAAGATGCTTTCTTTACAGAAACCGGATATCATTGATGACTGCGGAGATTTATATTGTGCTTTGGGCTGGGCTTTTGGTCTTGGCAAGGGAAAAGCTCGGACACATTATGAAAAAGATGCCGAAATTTTTGCTTCCTGCGGTGGAGCGGCCATTTATCGGATGGAAGTTTTTGATAGAATTGGTAAATTTGATGAAAATCATTTTGCTTATTTGGAAGACATTGATATCGGATATCGGGCGAAAATATATGGTTATCGCAACTATTTCTGTCATAATGCGGTTGTTTTACATGCCGGCAGCGGATTTTCCGGTTCCAGATATAATGCGTTTAAAATAGATTTATCTGCAAAAAATAGTATTTACCTGGTATATAAAAATATGCCGCTCCTGCAATTGCTGTTAAATCTTCCCTTTTTGCTTGCGGGTTTTTTTATTAAGTTTCTTTTCTTTGTAAAGAAAGGATATGGCAAAGTATATGCAAAAGGTCTATTAAAAGGATTTCGTTTGAGCTTTTCCCGTAAAGGCAGGGCGCAAAAGGTTGCGTTTCAGTTTCAGTATCTGAAACACTATTTTGCAATCCAATTGCAACTTTGGTGGAATCTGATTAGAAGATTTTTTGGTTAACTGCTTTGTAGTTGTCAGAAATTAATCTTACGTGACGAATTATTTTATAATATGATATCAGGGTCAAAAGTTCATACTTTTCATGTTCGCATGAAAAAGTATGCTTAGCAATCCGTTGGTATCATGGGGTAAAAGTTTAAGATTCTTTTAAATGTTACAAAAATGTTAAATTTGCGTTACGCATTTATTATAAAACAGTTGCCCTTTTTGCCAAAATAAGGTACAATATCGGATGTATATGAAAATAGGTGATATCCTTTGATTAAAGACAATCAAAAGTATTTTAATAGACTCCATGTCGTTTTGGATGCGATTGTAATTGTTGCAACTTATGCGTTGGCATGGTATGTACGTTTTAAGACAGATTTTAATAATGACGCAGAATTTACGGGTGTATTAAGTGCAAGAATTTATTTTTCGGCACTGATTTTTATTGTTCCCGGATATCTGATTTTAAACTATCTGTTTAGCTTATATACTTCAAAACGGTATTCAAGTGCGCAACGAGACATTTCCAATGTCATAAAATCCAATACTGTGGGACTGATTCTGTTTATTGGTATTTTGTATATTATCAGGCAGAATCACATTTCACGTTCGATGATTTTTATCTTTTATGTATTTAATATCATCGGACAGGCCGGCACCAGGATTTTAATTCGCAAGATTTTACGGACTTTTCGAAAAAAAGGCTATAATATCAAATATATTCTGTTAGTCGGCTATTCCAGGGCAGCAGAGCAGTATATTGACCGCATTATACAAAATCCGCAGTGGGGATATGTTGTTCGTGGAATTTTGGATGATCATATTCCACGGGGAACCACATATAAAAATGTTAAGGTACTTGGGACAATTGGCAATCTGGAGATTATTTTGCCGGAAAGTAAGCTGGATGAAATTGCGATTACTCTTTCCTTAAAGGATTATGAGTATCTGGAAGAAATTGTGGGTATGTGCGAAAAATCCGGTGTTCACACCAAGTTTATTCCGGATTATAACAGTGTCATCCCCAGCAAACCATATACAGAAGATTTAAATGGGCTCCCGGTGATTAATATTCGTCACGTGCCTTTGACAAATACATTGAATGCAATATCAAAACGAATCGTGGATATTGTCGGTTCAATTTTTGCAATCATCTTGTTTTCGCCCATTTTATTGATCACGGCAATTCTGATAAAATGTACCAGCAAAGGGCCGGTTATTTTTAAGCAGGAACGAGTTGGTCTGCACAATCAGAAATTCCAAATGTATAAATTCCGCAGTATGAAAATGCAGGATCCTTCGGATGAACAAAAGGCCTGGACTACCAGGGATGATCCGCGTGTGACAAGGGTGGGCAAGTTTATCCGTCATACCAGCATTGACGAATTACCGCAATTTTTCAATGTTCTAAAGGGAGACATGAGCATTGTGGGACCTCGTCCGGAAAGACCGTATTTTGTGGAACAATATAAAGAAGAAATTCCACGCTATATGATTAAACACCAGGTTCGTCCAGGGATTACGGGATGGGCACAGATTAGTGGATATCGCGGTGACAGTTCCATTAAGGGGCGTATTGAATGTGATTTGTATTACATCGAAAACTGGACAATGGGACTGGATATTAAAATTATGTTTTTGACAATATTCAAAGGTTTTATCAACAAAAATGCATATTAGAAGGTTGTTAATTTTGCAATGGCAAGAGGGGTTATATAATCTTTGCACATGGCAATAGTATGCAGCAAAGGAAAGGATTAAAGAGTAAGTAATAATGGCAACAGAGAGAAGTTCGCGAAATACAGGTTCTGCTAACAGAACGGGAACTACGAGAAGAAATAGCTCCACAAACAGAACAGGTTCGACTCAAAGAACAGGTTCGTCAAACGGACGAAGACGTGTCAGCAAAGCAGAATTAAAAAGACGTCAGCGCAAAAAATGGATTATTCTGGGTGTCGAGTTTTTTGTATTTTTGGTTTTGATTATTGCATTGTACTTTATTACCAAGCTTGATGTCATCCATAAAGATTATATTGATGAAAATGAAATTCAGATCAACGAAAATTCGAATACAGAAGAGATGTTGGAAGAATTTATGATCTCTGAAGAAGATGTCAAGTTTAATGATTTTGGCGATGATATGAAAGGCTATCGTAATATTGCATTATTCGGTGTTGATGCCCGAAACAACAATTTGGGTAAGGGTGTCAGATCCGATACCATTATTATAGCCTCTATCAATGAAGAAACAAAAGAAATTCGATTAGCTTCCATTTACCGTGATACTTATTTAAATTTAGGTAACGATACCTACAACAAGGCAAACTCTGCATATGCATATGGTGGTCCGAAACAGGCTATCAATATGTTGAATATGAACTTTGACTTAAATATCACAGATTATGTTACGGTAGGTTGGGGTGCTGTTGCTGATACGGTTGATGCTCTTGGTGGTATTGAGATTGATGTAGATTCGGCAGAGATTACTCACTTAAACAATTATCAGGTGGAAACTTCACAGTCTTTGGGAAGAAAATATACCAAGCTAACTCAGACAGGTATGGTTAATTTGGATGGTATTCAGGCAGTTTCTTATTGCCGTATCCGTTATACAGCCGGTGATGACTATAAGCGTGCGGAAAGACAACGTGAGGTCATTCAGGCTTTGGCTGATAAAGCACAGGCTGTTGCTTTGAAAAATCCGGCAACTTTAAATGACATTGCTAATGATGTATTTCCTTCTACAGCTACCAGTCTGACATTAAATGAGATTTTATCTCTTTTGTCAGATATCGGATCTTACAAGATTGTGGATTCAACCGGTTTCCCGAACGAGCAGTACCGTGCAACAGGTGTTGTCGGAGGTAAGGGTGATTGCGTTATCCCGAGTGATTTAAGTACTAATGTCACATTGTTACATGAATTCCTATTTGGTGATACAGGATATGTTCCTTCTGCTGAAGTACAGAATTACAGTGCGAAGATTCATTCAGATACAGGAAAATAAAATTGTGTTTATATGATAAAAGTGATTAGGGGCTTTCGTGAAGCCCCTTTTTACTTGAAAGAAATATTTATAATGGAATCTTCATTTCATCTCTGTTATACTGTATTTGTGCGGACAATATAGTAATCGGACAGAAAAGGAAGCGCATACTATGTATACAGTAGATGTTATTATTCCAACATACAAACCCAAAAAAGATTTTTTGGAAGTATTGGATCTGTTGAATAAGCAGACGATTAAACCGGGACGGATTATTCTGATGAATACCGAGGAATACTATTTCGACCAGTTTATTTATGGAACCAATTTTTTGCAGCGCTATGACAATTGCAAGGTATATCATTTGTCAAAGCTGGAATTTGATCATGGAGAAACCAGAAACCGGGGAGTAGCTCATTCAAAGGCAGACTATTTTGTGATGATGACTCAGGATGCAGTTCCTAAAGATGAACGACTGATCGAAAATCTGTTAAAGCCACTCCAGGCAAACGAAGCAGTTGTTTCTTATGCAAAACAGCTTCCAAAAGCGGATTGCAACCCGATTGAGTGTTATACAAGAGCTTTTAATTATCCGGAAAATTCCCGGATGAAAGGGGAAAAAGATTTACCCCAGTTGGGAATTAAGACTTATTTTTGTTCCGATGTCTGTGCAGCGTATAACCGCAAGGTATTTGATGAACTTCATGGATTTATCAACGGAGCAATATTTAACGAGGATATGGTATATGCGGCTAAAGCTGCTAAAAGTGGTTATATGATTGCATATTGTGCGGATGCCTGTGTTTATCATTCGCATAATTATACAGCGTCTCAGCAGTTTCATAGGAATTTTGATCTGGGAGTATCGCAGGCGGATCATCCTGAGGTGTTTGAAGGAATAAAGTCTGAGGGCGAAGGAATCCGTATGGTACGGGATACGATGGCATACTTATGGAATAATGGATACAAGACATGTATTCCACGTCTAATAATTCAAAGCGGTGCAAAGTTTATCGGTTATCGTTTGGGTAAGAATTATCATAAGCTAACGGAAAATCAGATTCATAAATTTACATCTAATCCGGATTACTGGAGACGAAAATCATTAAAGAGGGGCATCAAAAATATAGATGCAACCAAAGGCTATGGAAAGAATCCTGAAAAAGAAGGAGAATAGATATGTGTGGTATTGTAGGATATTGTGGTAAAGAGCAGGCTGCTCCGATTTTGTTAGATGGTCTGGCAAAGCTTGAATACAGGGGATATGATTCAGCCGGTCTTGCTGTAAGAGACGGGGATCATCCGATTTCTGTAGTAAAATCCAAAGGCAGATTGGCCAAATTATCTGATAAAACGGATGGCGGAAAGGCATTAAAGGGATGTTGCGGTATCGGTCATACCCGCTGGGCAACGCATGGGGAACCGTCCGAAATCAATGCTCATCCGCATGTCAGTGGCACCTTTGTAAAAAATCATCCCACCGAAGAGGGAGAGGTAGTTGGTGTTCACAATGGTATTATTGAAAATTATCAGGAATTAAAAGAAAAGCTGCTTCGTAATGGCTATCAGTTCTATTCTGATACCGACACGGAAGTGGTTGTTAAGTTGGTAGATTATTATTATAAAAAATACAACATTGGTCCGGTTGATGCGATTGCAAAAACCATGGTACGTGTGCGCGGTTCTTATGCACTCTGTCTGATGTTCCAGGATTATCCCGGAGAAATCTGGGTAGCCCGTAAGGACAGCCCCATGATTATCGGAACAGAGGGAGAAGCTTCTTTTGTTGCATCCGATGTTCCGGCTATTTTGAAATATACGCGCAATGTTTATTATATTGGCAATCTCGAAATGGCAAAACTCTCCAATGGCGAAGTTCATTTCTTTAACCTTAATGGTGATGAGATTGAGAAACCTCTGACGGAAATCCACTGGGATGCGGAATCCGCAGAAAAAGGCGGTTATGAGCATTTCATGATGAAAGAAATCCATGAACAGCCCAAGGCCATTACGGATACGGCAAATGTTGTGTTAAAGGATGGAAAAATAGACTTGTCTGCAATCGCTATGGATGAAAACGTGCTGCAGACAATCGACCAGATTTACATTGTAGCATGTGGTTCGGCATACCATGTCGGCATGACGGCACAGTATGTATTTGAGGATTTTGCCAAAATTCCCGTTCGTGTGGAGCTGGCAAGCGAATTCCGTTATCGTAATCCGATTCTTTCCCCCAATGGCCTGGTTGTTATTATTTCACAGTCCGGAGAAACCGCCGATTCCTTAGCTGCATTAAGAGAAGCAAAGGAGCGTGGAAATAAGACATTGGCGATTGTCAATGTTGTAGGCTCTTCTATTGCAAGGGAAGCCGATTATGTGTATTACACCATGGCAGGTCCGGAAATTGCGGTTGCCACGACAAAGGCATACAGTACACAGCTGATTGCCTGCTATATGTTAGCAATTGCATTTGGACAGCATAGAAAACAGTTAGATGATGCAAAGGCTTCAGAGCTTGTGGCAGAGATTTTGACACTTCCGGATAAGATTGAAAAGATTATTGCGGATAAAGAGCGTATCCAGTGGTTTGCGGCTAAATTTGCATCGGCAAAAGATGTCTTCTTTATTGGAAGAGGCATTGACTATTCCGTTTCAATGGAGGGAAGTCTGAAATTAAAAGAAATCAGTTATATCCATTCAGAAGCTTATGCGGCCGGTGAATTAAAGCATGGAACTATTTCCTTAATAGAAAATGGAACATTGGTAATTGGTCTTTTGACACAGGATGACTTATATGAAAAGACAATTTCCAATATGGTAGAAGTAAAGAGTCGTGGTGCGTATCTGATGGGACTGACCAGCTATGGACATTATGAAATTGAGGATACGGTAGATTTCACAGTTTATATTCCAAAGACAGATACTCATTTTGCGGCATCCCTTGCTGTCGTACCGTTACAGCTTTTAGGATACTATGTCTCTGTTGCAAAAGGTCTTGATGTGGATAAACCGCGAAATCTGGCAAAATCCGTTACAGTAGAGTAAGCTATGGCATACTGATGGATATGCCGATATACCGGAATGACAGAGTAAGCATAGGTATACCGGTATATAGTACGTGCTTTAGGAGTAGCAATATGGAAGAAAACGAGAAAGTGTATCAGAAAACTGAAGATGATCGAATTAAGAAAATGGGCATGAGTGTATTGGGCGGTTTGCTATTCGGTCTGGTCGCGGGAATGGTCATAATTGTCATTCTGGTTGTGTTTAAGCAGGAAGTTATGCCAAATGCCGACGAGGCGGTTGCTCAAATTGAAACAACGGATGGTGGCAGTTTATCAGATATTTCAGGACAAAATGAAGGGAAGCAACCGGCAGATTCGTCTGGCGAAAATATAGCTGATGATAAGGATTTGCATGAGGTAACAAGTGGCGGTGAAAATGGTGCTGATGAAACCAGCGATATCAACGAAATGAATTCCGATTCAGAAATTGATATGACGGATGCCACAGCTTCCAAAGCGACGGTCGTGACCGATGTAACAGAAGTTGTTGACAGGGTAATGCCCTGTGTTGTATCAATCTTTGGTACTTACACGATGGAAGATGATTTTTGGGGCTATTTTTATGATTATGAAGCGGAAGGCGGCGGTTCCGGTATTATTGTCGGGGAAAATGACACCGAGCTTTTAATTGCTACCAACAACCATGTAGTGGAAGATTCCGAGGAGCTTACGGTTCAGTTTATTGATGCTTCGGTTGCATCTGCTTCTGTCAAAGGAACCGATAAAGATATGGATCTGGCTGTTATTGCCATTAGTTTGACGGATTTGGATCCTGCAACCAAAAAAATGATCCGAATTGCTACATTGGGTAATTCCGATTATCTGAAGGTAGGAGAGCCGGCCATTGCAATCGGCAATGCACTTGGTTATGGACAGTCAGTAACGACCGGAGTAATCAGTGCAGTAAATAGAGCATATACGGATAATGAAGGCCCGCTCTATGGTACGGAAAACAGTAAGGATGCCTCATCCAAGGTCAAATATCTGATTCAAACTGATGCGGCTATTAATCCCGGCAATTCCGGTGGTGCTCTATTAAATGTGCGTGGTGAGGTCATCGGTATAAACTCCAGTAAGATTGCTGACTATGCGACTGAGGGCATGGGATACGCCATCCCCATTTCAACGGCAGAACCGATTTTAAAAGATCTGATGCAGAAAAAAACAAGACCGGTACAGAAGCGTGACGATTCTGCATATCTGGGCATTAGTGGTATGGCGGTTACCGGCGAATTATTAGAAAAATATAACCTGAAAGAAGGTATTTACATTACGCAGGTATTTGATGAAACGCCTGCACAGAGAGCCGGAATTCATAAAGGGGATATTTTATTGGAAATTGACGGATATACCGTAGGAGACATGGATGATCTGACAGAAGTATTGTCTTATTATGAAGAAGGTGATTCGGTTACGGTTAATTTGCTGACACGAACATCGGATGGTTATCAGACCTTTGATACAACCGTAAAACTTGGAGGAAAATAATGGCTAATTTTTTTGATTTTTTAAACAACTCAGATAAATCGAATGCAAATGATAAAAAGACTTCTAATACCGAATCTAATCATATGGAAAACAGAACAGATGAAAAAAAGTCGGCAGAAGATATGCCGAAGAATCAGGCTGGTGAAAATATTACGGCGGAAGATATGGACATGAATCATAACAACATGGATGATACTATGAAAAATGTATCAGATGAAGTCGTATTCTTTGATGAAGATGATTTTTCAGAAGAAGAAGAAAATGATTTGTTTTTAAACGATTTTGATTCTTCTGATGATTATGATGATGAAGCTTCACAAAAAAGATATATTAAACCGGAAAATGATTTCAGAGAAGTTGTGGCAAAAGATGATGCTCCCTTATTTGATATGAGTGCCGGAGACGATGACTTTGACGATGATGACTTTGATGATTCGGATGATTTGACGGATACAGATAGAAAAGCAGATAAAAAGATTTCCGGTAATGATGCCAAAGAACAATTTGTTGTCGAAGAAGCAGACGATGATATTTCAGATGAATTACCGGTTGATGATGAAGCTCCTTTAGAAGACGAATTTGTTATTGATGAAAAGAATGATGATGATAAAGAAGATAATGACGGTGACGACGAAGATGACGATGACGAATATGACAATGTATGTTTCATCTGTCACAGACCGGAAAGTGTCACCGGTAAACAGTTTAAGATGCCGCAGAATATCTGTATTTGTGATGACTGTATGCATAAAACTATGGATGCGATTAGCCAGTATGATTATTCTGCACTGGATGATCCGTCATTGTTCGGACCGATGTCAGGATTTGATATGGCTTCCATGTTAAACGGAAATAATTCCGATGACAAAGATGAAAAGAAAGGAACTCCTAAGGGATTTCCCAATATTCGTTTTGTGAATTTGAATGATTTGCAGGGAGAAAGCTTAAATTCTAAACGTTCAAAATTAAAGAAACGTAAAAAAACGGATAAGCCGTTGATTGATATTAAGAATATTCCCGCACCGCATGAAATCAAGGCGAAGCTGGATGAATTTGTTGTCGGTCAGGAAAAGGCCAAAAAGGTAATGTCGGTTGCTGTTTATAATCATTATAAGCGTGTAGCTACCAATACCATGGATGAGATTGAGATTGAGAAATCCAATATGCTGATGATTGGACCGACCGGCTGTGGTAAAACCTATCTGGTTAAAACGCTTGCCAAGCTTTTAGATGTTCCGCTTGCCATTGCCGATGCTACCAGTCTGACAGAGGCCGGATATATCGGTGACGATATCGAAAGTGTTTTGTCAAAGCTTCTGGCCGCAGCGGATAATGATGTGGACAGGGCTGAGATGGGTATTGTTTTCATTGATGAAATTGATAAGATTGCCAAAAAGCAAAACACCAATTCCAGGGATGTATCCGGCGAATCGGTTCAGCAGGGTATGTTAAAACTGTTGGAGGGAGCGGATATCGAAGTGCCTGTTGGTGCCAGCAGTAAAAATGCCATGGTTCCGCTTACGACCATCAATACACGTAATATTTTATTTATCTGCGGCGGAGCGTTTCCGGAACTGGATGAGATTATCAAACAGCGTCTTTCCAAACAGAGTTCCATTGGTTTCGATGCGGTATTAAAAGATACGTATGATAAAGAAAAAAATATCCACAATCAGGTTACGATTGAAGATTTGAGAAAATTTGGTATGATACCCGAATTTCTGGGCCGTCTTCCGATTTTATTTACACTGGATGGCTTAACAGAAGAAATGCTGGTTGCGATTTTAAGCGAACCAAAGAATGCTATTTTGAAACAGTATCAGAAGCTGTTGGCATTGGATGAAGTGGATTTGCACTTTGATGACAGTGCATTGCATGCCATCGCCAAAAAGGCTATGGAAAAAGATACTGGGGCACGTGCGCTTCGGGCAATCATCGAGGAATTTATGCTGGATATTATGTATGAAATACCCAAAGATGATAATATCGGTACTGTAACCATTACCGGAGATTATATCGAAGGTAAAGGCGGTCCGATTATTGAAATTCGCGGATAGTTCCTATAATTGCTGCATAGACTGATAAAAAAGGTTTATGGTGCAATTATGGATTTATGTAATTATCGTATTTTATCGGAGGATTATCGGGATATCCCATTGGGATTTGATATATCCTCCGGTTCTTTATTTCCGGGAGATCCAGTCAGTTCTGACAAATGTGTCATCAAAATATTGGACAATTTATTTATATTATATGTGGCGGCATCTTCGGTGCCGCCTTTAAACAGCGCAGAATACCGGTATCAGTATATTCCCAAGTGTTACGGATTGCAAAGTGATCTGTCCGTCTTAAATTCGGCAGGAATTCTTCAGGTAAACAGGGAACCCTTAAATTTAACCGGAAGAGGCGTCTTGCTTGGGTTTCTGGATACGGGAATCAGATACCGGCTTCCGGCTTTTTTAAATGAAGATGGAACCACAAGAATTGCTGCAGTCTGGGACCAGACGGCGATACAAAGTGATACAGATCCGGACAATGAAATCGAAATGCCGATGGATGGTACGGCAGCGGATGATACCAAAATGCCAGATTCGGAACAGAACAAAAAGTTTCGTGCGCCTGAGGGCTTCTATTACGGTGTGGAATATACCAGAGAGGATATTAATGAAAATCTTCGGGAGAATGGTCCGCTTTTGTTTACGGATGAAGACGGGCATGGTACCAAAATGATTTCGGCTGCTTGTGGGTATGATAGGACAAACGGATTTGCCGGTGCGGCAAAGGATGCGGATATTGCGGTTGTGAAATTGAAACAATGCAAACAGTACATGAGAGAGTTTTACAGCATTGGGGATGATGTACTCTGCTATCAGGAGACGGATGTCATGCTTGCCTTAAGCTATCTGGATCAACTGGCATCGAAGCTTGGAAAACCGCTTGTCATCTGTATTGCTTTGGGAACAACGATGGGCTCACATGATGGTTCGTCGCTCTTGGATGGATATCTGGATATTCTTGCCCGGAAAAGAAACCGGTGTGTGGTAATCGGAGGCGGCAATGAGGGGAATACTTCGGGACATTATGAAGGGAATCTTTTTCCTTCTTATTCCGGCATAAAGAATTATGATGAAATGGAACTATTGATTGGGGATGGTGAGCCGGGGTTCTATATGGAAATCTGGGGACAAATTCCCGGTATATATACGATTTCTCTGACATCGCCGGGCGGAGAAACGATACCGGAAATACCGTACCGGCTTGGGCAGAGTTTAGAATTTGGTTTTATTTATTCGGAATCCAGGGTTGTGATTGATTATGTACCTGTAGATTTAGGAAATGGGCAGCAACTGTTCACACTTCGTTTTATTAGACCGGTTCCCGGAATTTGGAAAATTCGTGTTTTTGCCGGAGATGGAGAAGGCATCGTCCATTCATGGCTCCCGCTTCGACAGTTTTTAAAAAGTGAAACATATTTTTTACGTCCCAGTCCTTATGAGACTATCACAGAGCCAGCATACAGTCGGGCAACCTTAGCTGTATCAAGCTATAACAGCGCGGATCAAAGCTTTTATTTAAACAGTGGCCGCGGGTTTTCGATAGATGGCTTTATCGTTCCTTCAATCGCGGCACCGGGTGTATTGGTACCAACTGTAATGGGAGCGGAAACGGGATCCAGTATGGCTGCAGCCATAACGGCGGGAGCGGCTGCGGATTTTATGCAATGGGCCGTTGTGGAGGGCAGAGATATAACAATCAATACCCAAAGTATTAAAAATCTTTTTATTCGCGGCGCTACACGAAAAAAAGAGCTGTATTATCCTTCCCGGGAATGGGGATATGGAACCCTAAATCTGGAGGGAGTGTTTGATGTTCTTGCCGGGCTGTGATATTCTGTTGTTGAATATAGAAAAGGAAATGTTCGATAATAGTAATAATAGAAAAGGGAATATATGATAAACGATGAAATAATAAAAGAAGGAATATTTTGCAATCGATAAAATAATAGAAGAAGGGATATTTGCTAATCGTATAGTACTCCAAATAGGAAGCTTGAAACGAATGCAGGATAATCGGAAACATGAAAACAGAAGGAGAAATATATCATATGACGACATGGATTGCGGTTTTGATTGCTGCTTGTGAGCATGTGATCAAGCAGGTGCGGGAGAAAAACGGAAAAGAAGGCGAGCATATTACCGGTTTTTCCAAAATGCCTTTTTTAAAAGATAAAGTATATTTGACTAAATATCACAATTATGGGGCTTTTTTAAATCTGGGAAGCAAACATCCGGAATTTATAAAGGGATTGTCAGTAGGTCTCTGCATCCTTTGTTTTCTTTTGTATATTTTTTCATTTGG
This sequence comes from Lachnospiraceae bacterium, assembly GCA_017387565.1. Taxonomy (GTDB): domain Bacteria; phylum Bacillota; class Clostridia; order Lachnospirales; family Lachnospiraceae; genus UBA2882. The sequence continues at coordinate 86,859 of JAFOEY010000032.1, forward strand.
AAAAAAAGGAAAACGATTATTACGTACGGGGCTTGCCGTTTTGCTGGGCGGAGCTTTTTCCAATACCTATGACCGTATGACTAAGGGATATGTGGTGGATTATTTCGGTTTTGAGGTAAAAAATGATAGAATCAGAAATTTGGTTTTTAATATCTCTGATTTTTGTATTATGATAGGTGCCGCAATCACAGTTGTGTTTATTTGAGAATTCTCCTAATATTATTTATCTATCGTAATTGGCTTTTACAGTCCGTGATATTGCGAAAGAAGGCTCCATTTGCTATACTAATGGAAGATGTATGTGCTTAGAATTAAAGGATTGCGTATGTTTATTTTTGAGAAGGATATTGCAACCGAATGATCTGTACATCAGAGATGTTAAAATATATTTAGCATTTATAATATGAAAGAAACAAACAAGGCAGGTAAGATTATGAGCAAGAAGAAAGTAGTTGTTTCATTAGGTCATCAGGCATTGGGATATACAATCTCCGAACAGTGGGATGCCGTAAAAGATACAGCAAAAGCTTTGGCAGATTTGGTTGAATCAGATTATCAGCTGACTATTACACACAGTAATGGCCCGCAGGTTTCCATGATTCACAAGGCAATGACGGAGTTGCGCCGTATTTATATTGATTATAGTCCGGCACCGATGTGTGTATGTTCGGCCATGAGTCAGGGTTATGTCGGCTATGATATTCAGAATGCTTTAAAGGCAGAATTACTATCAAGAGGTATTTCTAAGCCTGTTAGTACGATTTTAACGCAGGTTACGGTGGATCCTTATGATGAGGCCTTTTATGAGCCTAAAAAGCTTATAGGACGTTATATGAGCGCTGAGGATGCCGAAATTGAAGTGAAGAAGGGCAATTATGTGCAGGAAATTCCGGGAAAAGGTTTTAGACGCGCTATTGCTGCACCAAAGCCTATTGATATTGTGGAGATTGATACGATCCGTCTGCTTGCAGATGCTGATCAGGTTGTCATTGCGTGCGGTGGCGGCGGAATTCCCGTAATTGAGCAAAAACATGCTTTAAAAGGCGCTTCAGCCGTTATTGAAAAGGATTGCATCGCCGGAAAATTAGCAAGTGATTTAAAAGTCGACCAGTTAATTATCTTAACAAGCGTTGATCAGGTATATATCAATTTTGGAAAAGATAATCAGACCGGTATAGATAAAATGAATACGGATCAGGTTAAGGCTTATATTGAAGCAGGAGAATTTGGTGAGAATGATATGCTTCCCAAGATGGAGGCTGCCCTTGATTATCTTGGCAAAGTTCCGACAGGAAGTGTTTTGATTACTTCTATTGATAAAGCTGCAAAAGCTGTCAAAGGAAAAGCCGGTACTTTGATTACGGTGTAAGATATCTTTGTGATATACTCATAAAGCATTTATTAAATGCCTGGTTTCAAAACTCAGACTTTGTCTTCTGAAAGTTGAAACTGGGCATTTTTTTGTTTGCATATGTCGCTAAGTGCCGGGCATACCGAATGTGGCAGGAGAGACAAAAAGTATGCGCATCTATCTTTCCAAATTTATTGTATGCAGTGTAATATGCAATAAATCTTCTTCTGACGTGTTTAAAACACCTTGATCAAACGATGCAGAGAAAAGAGAGTTGTTAGGCTGCTTAATTTGTTCAGTTGGCTCAGTCTGTTCAACTTGTGCAATCTGTGCATCCTGCGCAACTTGTGCATCCTGTTCTGTTTGCCCATTAAGTTTTGTTGAATCATAAAGGTTGATGGTAAAACTGTCAATGTCGGATAAGATCCAGCAGGCATTCATACCAATTGGAATCAGAAGCTTTCCGTCACCATATTGGCAGGTTACTTTACTGCCTTCAAATTTTTTTCCTTCGGTATCGGACCACTCTATGGAAATCAGCAAATTGGAAAGTTCATTTTCACAGAGTGTCTGGCTGAGCGCTTGCAGTTTTTGATTATCAAATTCCAGATACAGCACATCATAACTCATTTTGGGGATTGATTTTACTGTTTGAATATCAACACCTTCCTGTAATACATGATTTTCCATAAAGCTTTGGTAAGAAGCCCCAAAGGATGCTGCACTTAGACCAAAATCGGTAGGAGCGGTATTTTGGCGGTAATCATCAGATTGTATTACCAGTTTTGCTTCGGCTAGTTTCTCGTAAAGGTCCGGAGGATAAAATGCATTGTCATTTTGGCAATAAACATATCCGGCATCCAGCATAAAACGGAAAATGTAATAGTTATATTCCGGTTGTATATAGAATACAACCGGCAATTGATCAGGGTTGGAATTCCATATCCTTTGCTGGGCTTTTAAGCTTCGTGCGGCGGGTATATAGCCGGTTCCGTAGCATTTGACACCGAGATAATCGAAAAAGCCTTGTCCGTCAAAAGCCATATAAGATACATCGTCAGATACTTTCTCACATTTTTCTATTACAGAAGCATATTCTTCAATATAATGAATTTGGTCAGCAACCATAAATCCGCGTCCAAGCAATTCCTGATAGCGTTTGGAAAGACCGGTGTCTTCGGATTTTAAAAATGTATCGGGAACGGTATAGTAAGCAAACAATTTTGCACCATCATCCATGACCATATGACTCTCTCCATCGGGATATACCCAGAGATCGGGATTTTTGGTTTCTGAAACCTGTGCATACAAAAGCATGGGAATAGACAGACACAAACCGATGATTACAGGGTATTTACATTTTATAGAATTTTTCAAAGAAGCATTCTTCACAGAATCATCTTTCAAAGTGTCGCTTTTTAAAGAAGAGAAAATACAATCTTTTTTTGATAGCAAATGGACCGGAAGGTATATTCCGATTATGGCAGCCAGGATTGGACCGGTTCGTGACAGAATCTTTCCGGTATCGGCACGAACAAGAGTATAAGTATATGAAATTACAAGTGTTATAATACCGGCAAGTAAAAATAAACAATTTAAAATAGCTTGTTTCTTTCGTGATATTTCATCATTTTGTAGAATTTGATTATCTTGTAGCTTATGATTATCCTGTAGCTTATGATTATCTTGTAGCTTATGATTATCTTGTGGCTTTTGATTCTTTTGTAGCTTTTGTAAATTTAGTAGTTTTTGTAATTTTTGTAATAATTGATGGTTTCGTATAATCATACAAATGAAATAAAGCAGCAACCATATGGCAATTGCAGGTAACAGGAAACGAAGAGCCATATAGAGATAGTGGCGGATTGTTTGATGCCCTGCAAGATAAGGAAGGAAGTTTTCCGGCGCTGTCTGGTTGGAAAGGGCAATGCCATCAGCCAGAATGGTCTGCGAAGAATAAGTTAAAGTGTGATTTAACATTCTGAACAATAGCGGAAAACTACAGATAATGAGCACAAATAATAAAATGTAAGCTATAAGATAAAGGATGGATTGCTTTGTTTGACTTGTATTTTTCACCATCTCAGTTAGTAAAACGGATTGTGCTTTTGGTGGTCTGTTAATATGATTTTTTCTTTTGAGCTTTATCAGTGATACTATCTGCCATATTGCAAGCGGAAAGATGGAGAGGAGCACAGCTGCTCCAAACAGCGGATAGTATAGACCTGCCAGAAAGCTTCCAAAAACATAGCAGAAAAACCATGCAATGGGTTTTTCAATGAGTTTTGGCAACGTGAGAAGCAATAACAAAGGAAGAACCATATATTGGCGGTTATAACATGGCAATGTAAAGAGAATGGCAAACATTATAGCCTTGGAACCACCTACATGCTTAGAAACAAGAAACATGGTAAGAATACAAAAAATAACCATTGTTATAGATATTGAGGGAGCATAATCAGAAATGGTTCCGTCCAATAAAACATGCTGAATAAATCCATTTACGAAAGGAAATAGTCCGGAGACAGGCGTGTATGTTTCATAAGCGGTCTGGCCGTGTTCAAAAATCTGATTCCAGGGAATCATCTGTTCGCCGTGGTGATGTTGATCCGGTTGTGCATACATCGGCGCCGCACAAAAAGAATGATAGGCATAAATAACCATAGGAGTTACGGCGCAAATGATATCCTCTTTTTTATCTTTCCAAAAACGAAACAGATGGTAAAGCAGGGCAATGAAGAAAACGGTTGCTAAAACAAAAAAGAACAGATAATAGCCGGTTGCATATGGGACTCGGATCATGGAATCATGGTAATAATATTTATCTATGAGGTAGACGGAAAAAAGTCCCGGAAGGAAACATTGGAGCAACAAAAGAATACGTTGTGAAAAAAGGTTGTCTATTTTAATGCGATCCGCGATACGGATACAGACGACAAGTACTGTGCCAACCAGAATTGACAGTGCATAAATCTTTTTAGAAGAAAATTGAAAACGGGTTGTTAACTGGCAACCGATGCTTAGTACGGATAATACTGTATAATAAGTCAGCATGTAAGTAAAAAGTGTCGGATAGAGTTGCACTTTTTTCACAAAGAAGCAAATCACTACAATCAGCAAACCGAAAAACAAGGGGAAAGAGAATTTCTGATAAATCATCAGATAAACCAGAAACGGAATGGCAATTGCACATAAGTAGAGCATGTGATTGCCACCAAAATATTCTTGTAATCTGCGAATGATAGGGAATTGCTTTATGTTTTCCCATGATTTTGCAAGGGGACTATGAAAAGCAGTTTCTTTAGATGAGGTACGCATAATACATGTAGAAATATGCTTAGTTATAAGCGGAGAAAGAAACAATAAAGCGCACAACAAAACGGCTCCTCCAACTGTAATCAGCCAAAAGAGCGTCAGCTCACCGGATTTATTCAGACCGGTCGCAGATACATGTTCAATGATGAAATCTGTAAATTGTGGTGTTGTACCTGAAAAAACAGGTAAAAGCTTTAGGCACAGAATTGCCGCAAGCAGGATAACAAGCAGTAATGCGAGCATAATTCCCTCCGGAACTGGTATCATGATATTGCAAAAGGGTGAAATTATATTTTGTTCTGCCCTTTTTTTATTAGTTTATTTTTGATAAAATAATAATGTATGCAGACTTCAAATTCAAAAACCTTACCATGCAAGTATGGACGTTTCTGATTTTCGTCTCTTGCATACAACATATGATGCAATCGAAATGAATTGTTGTCTTGTAATTTTTGTCCCTTGTATCATATCATTATACTCTATATTTATTTGAAATTAAAGTCGGAGTGTTAACATGAAATTAATAGAACAGATTACAAGCTTGTTGTATAAGAAAAAAGGAAGCAAAATAGGTTTTTGGATGGCTATGATATTGGCTGTTGTCACTGTACTGGCATCTATTTTGTATTTTATTTTCTTTCCGGATAATCTTATGCATTCGGATATGGCAGCAGAGGTGTTGTTATCAAAGCTACTTTCAGAAGAAGGCGGGCTGATTTCTAAAAACTGGTTTTATTCTACTGAAATCCGTATTGTTTATACCCAGCTTGTGATGACACCACTCTTTTTGTTTATAAAAGATTTTGGTGTTGTAAAGCTGATTTCGGTTATTTTTTATGATGTTTTGCTGATGGTTGTTTTTTATTTTACCGGAAAAGAATTCGGACTGAAAAAAACAAATCTGTTTTTGGCGATGGCACTTCTTGCGGCACCTTTGTCCAATGAATATCTGGATATGATGCTTTTGGGAAATTTTTATACCTCCCAGGCTATCTGTACGTATTGTATGCTTTTATTCTTTTATCGTGCAAAAGCGAAAAACAAAAATATAGCGATTATCAGAAATGTATTATTATGTTCGGCCGCTTTGATTTTGGGACTGTCGGGTTTACGATATCTGGCGAGTCTGTTTGTGCCAATGGTTTTATCGGTTCTTATGGCATATGTTTTTGACGGTAATGAAGATAAGGTTTTGGAAAAGGCGAAATACCCCCTGGCACAAAAATTAGTCGGTTCGGTTGTTCTGTGTTTTTTTGCGGGAATTGGTTTTTTGATCAATAAGTTATATCTGTCAGTGCATTACAGCTTTGACCAGACTCCCATAAGCTTTGTTCCAATCAGTGAAGTTCCCGAACGTTTTTTGACTTCTCTGCGTCTAATGGTTGAATTTGTGGGATATCGGGAAATTGAAGCAGTCAGCGGGCTTGGTATTGTGAATATTGTGAAATTTGCATTTCTGGTATTTCTTGTTTATGTGATTGGATTTGTAACCATACACAGGAAAACTATGCTGACGACGGCGCAGAGGCTGCTTTTATACTATTTTTATGCAATGTTTTTCATCAATTGGTATATGTTAATCTTTACGGATGTTTTGCAACAATATCGTTATTGGCTACCGGTTTATATCATTGCAATTGTTTTTGTGGGAATTTTTCTGCAAAACGGTATCTTTGCAACGCCTTTCGTGAGAACTGCCTGTACAGCATTAGTAGTTCTGACAGTGCTGTCATCTTTGTACGGAGAACTGTGGCAGGACACCAAGTACAATGATTGTGAAAAACGATACGGCTATATGGATTTTTTAGAAAAGAACGGATACGATTTTGGATATGCGACGTTTTGGAATGCAGAAGTGACAGAGTATCTTTCCAACGGAGAAATACATGTCGGAAACTTGGGTGGAAATGAAAACGGTTCCGCACCATATGAATGGCTGAGCCGGAAAGAGTATTACCAAGAAGGTTATCATACCGGAAAAACCTTTTTGCTGCTTGCGCGCACAGAGGAGCCCGCACTGTTTCAAGGGGATATTACCATCATGACGGACAGTACCAAGGTCTATGAAGATGAATATTATGTCATTTATGAAGGTGAAGGCATGTATCTGTTTTCTGAATAAAGAACATATACAAATAAAATGATATTGAATGGGTTAGAAGAGCGCAAAAAAGAAGTTTCTGAAGATCGTATAAGCTGATTGTATGAGGTGATCGGATTGTTAAAGGGCAAGATTGAACGCATCATTCTTTTCAAAGGTGATATTGAAACAACCGGATATTTTTCCATGCAGATGGAGAAAACGTTTCAACGTAAAGGATATCAGACCTACTTTTTTGATTATCAGCATGTAGCTGAGAGCGCAAGTGGTCTGCTACGGTTTATAAAACGCGAAAAGACAGCGGTGGTGACCTTTAATTACCATGGTATCTGCGGTAAAAACGAGGTTGTTTATGACGAAGAACTCGGAGAATATATCTGGGACACCTTTGATCTGCCCTGTATCAATATTGTTGTGGATCATCCTTTTTATTATCATAGGTTCTTTGAATGGCTGCCCAAAAATTATTTACATATCAGCATTGATAAAAACCATGAACGCTATATGGAAGAATATTTTTCCGGGATAAAAAGAGGACCTTTTCTACCTCTGGCTGGAACATCGCTTTATGAAGACGGAAATTACCCGAAAATCAAAGACCGGAAAATGGATTTAGTATTTGCGGGAAATTACGAGCCACCGGAGAATTTTAATGTATATATCGAACGGATCGATGATGAATATACGGCCTTTTATATGGGAGTCATCAACGAGTTAAAGGAGCATCCGGACAGACTTTTGGAAGATGTGATGAAAAAGCATATCTTAAGGGAAATTCCGGAGGCAACCTTTGAAGAAATCCGGGAAACCATGGGAAATATTATTTTTCTGGATATGTATATCCGTTTCTTTTTCCGGGGTGAAGTTATTCGAATTCTTGCAGAGGCAGGTCTTAAAGTACATGTTTTTGGAAGTGGCTGGGAAAAGCTTACGTGCACGAAAAAGGAAAATATTATCATTGGTGGAAGTTTAGATTCGCTTGGATGCCTTAAGAAAATTGCTGAGGCAAAAATATCGTTGAATGTTATGCCCTGGTTTAAGGACGGTGCCCATGACCGTATTTTTAATACTATGTTAAACGGAGCGGTTTGTGTGACGGATTCTTCAATATATCTGGATACCATTCTAAAAGACGGGGAAAATGCGGCATTGTATTCTTTGAATTCTCTTGAGAGCCTGCCGGAAATGATCAAAGGTTTATTGGATTCTCCGGAGCGTATGCAAAGGATTGCGGACGCGGGATATCAGATGGCAAGGAATGGACATACATGGGAGTATCGTGCTGAGGAAATAATGAAAATTTTAGAAAGCATTGATTGAAACCGCTGTGCGTTATATGTTATGATATAAAAAGATTATGTGATGTAAGTGTCAAAACACCCGACACCATATACATCATTATGTATTAGAAATAAAAAGGGGGTATACGATGGAAGAAAAGAAAATTTTGGTTGTAGATGATGATCAGAATATGTTACAGCTTTTATATACATTCCTGCGGGACAGCTATCGTGTAACAACCGTGACAAATGGTCAGGAAGCCTTGGATGCAATCAGAAAAGAAAAGCCTGATCTGATGTTACTGGATTATTTGATGCCCGGTATGAACGGAAAAGAAACTTTGGAAATAATCCGTAAGGATGAGGAGTTAAAAGATTTGCCTGTGTTCTTTTTGACAGGTGTTTCAGATACCAATAAAATCAGTGAATGTTTAAAACTGGACCCGATTGGATATATTTTAAAGCCGATTGGCAAATTCAGTCTTCTTGCTAAGATACGTGCATATTTTGAAGAAGTTGACGGTTAGATCATTCATATTCTAATGAAAATCAAACACCTATGATAGCACTGATTCTATTATAGGTGTTTTTATTAGTTGGACATTTTTCTGCCGGTGTTATATATTTATCATCTACTAAAAAAAGAAAAAAGGGTACATACCCTTTTTTCTTTTTTACTTTTCGGATTTGTGTTCCCAATATATATCTTTGCCCGCTAATTATCAGATGTTTCGTCGTTATTATCTTTGGCTTTGGCTTCTTCGATAGCGCGTGCAACGTTTTCGTCAACTTCCGGAGTATCTTGTGTTTCTTCTTCCGGTTTTACTTTTTCCAGATAATCTTCAATCTCAGCAACAATGTCATCGAAGAGAGGAAGGATATCCGCATGGTTTGCTTTGATAAAGTCGATATCATTATCTTTTCCGGCCATCTCCAAAGCTTTTGCTTTTTCAGATAAATCCAGTGCACCAATCATCTTTGAAGTACTCTTTAACGCATGTACGTAGATGGTATAGTTTTTATAATCTTCCTGTTCAAAGGATGTAATAATATCGTTTTTGCTCTTGGGAGAGTTATCGTGGAAGGATTGTAATAAGAAACGGAAGGTTTCTTTGCTTCCTTCTGCGGATTCAACAGCGGAACGGACATCAATATGTTTGAATTTGTATTCTGCTTTGATTTCCTTGGCTACGGCATCCCAGAGCTTACTGAATAAATCCTGTTCAACTTTATCATATTCTACCAGTACATAACGGTTTTCCGGCAGATACTGCAGAATTTTTTCTTCTAACGGTTTGCCCTGAATGGGTTTTGACATATAGTCAATGAATCCTTCGTTTTCATACATTTCTTTGGCACCGGCAACCGCATTGGCTGTTAAAACAATGACCGGTGTGTCAACGTTGGGACCATCAATTGCTTTTAAGCGGTGTAAAGTTTCAATACCATCGATATTGGGCATCATATGATCCATCAAAATCAGATCATAGTAGGTATTTTCACATTTTTCCAATGCTTCCAGACCGCCCGATGCTTTATCAACCTGTATCTGTGTACTCTTTAATAAGCCTTCCACAACGGAAATATTCATGGCGTTGTCATCCACAACTAAAATGCGGGCATTGGGAGCAACGAAAGTAGTACGATATTTTTTGTGTTTTTCGCGGCTGTATGCATATTTTTCACGGAATTTTCCGATGGGCTTGCGGTCACGAATTCCCTGTTTTAATACGAAGGAGAAGGTAGAACCGGCACCATATGTACTCTGGACTTTGAGATCGGAATCCATCAGATTAAGTAATTGTCTGGAGATGCTCAGACCAAGTCCCGTTCCTTCGACATTGCGGTTACGTCTTTCTTCAATACGTTCGAAAGATAGGAATAATTTTTCAAGGTCTTCTTCCTTGATACCGATACCCGTATCGCTTACGGATACAATCAGATTAAGTGATGAATCGCCGGCTTCTTCCCAGCTTACTTTTAGAGTAACAGTACCTTCATTGGTATATTTTACTGCATTTGACAACAGGTTTATCATAATCTGGCGAAGTCGTACATCATCTCCATATAGCAGATATGGAATAGTTTCGCTGACAATCGTATTGAATTCCAATCCTTTATTAGCTACTTTAATGTCAAACATATTAATGACTTCGGATAATACGGTTGCGATTTCGTATTCGACAGGCAGAATTTCCATTTTGCCGCATTCGATTTTGGAAAAATCCAAAAGGTCATTGACCAGTGAAAGGAGTGTCGTTCCGGCGTCACGAATATTTTCGGCATAACCGATAATGTTTTTTTCGGTTGCTTCGCGAATGATAATCTCATCCATACCCAGCACTGTGTTGATAGGGGTACGGATTTCGTGTGACATGTTGGCCAGAAAATTGGATTTTGCCTTGTTGGCGGCTTCTGCCTGTTCTTTCAATTTCTGTAACTGGTTGTTTGTACGGTAATGTTCGGTGATATCGGTAAGCCATGCATATCGGCCATCAAACTCTCCGGTATTTAACCAGTTGGAACGAATTTCGTAAATCTTGGAAAACTCTTCGGAAACATATTCTTTAGAAGCGAATAGTTTTTGAATGCCGGGCCGATCGGCAATTGTGTTGAGCCCTTTGATAGTCGGAAATAACTGTGCAAATTCATTGTTGTAGTAAAGAACACGATCATCGTTTGATATAATCAGAACGGCTCCTACATCATGATTTAAAATTTCCTTTGTCGCCATTTGTACAGAGTTGGCCTGCTCCGGTTTATTACCTTTGTACAGCTTGAAAATAATAAAACCAGACGCAGCAAGAAGAAGTAATAGAATAATTACCAGAATCTCCATTTTGTTATCTCTCCCTTACATTTTTTAGTTTATACCCTAAATTTAAATCAGAATGCTTATCCTGCAGACAGGGGCAATTTCTGATTTACAACCCACATTTCAATTATAGCAAAATTCGAAAATCAGTAAAATAGGAAGAAGAGAGAAACCAAAAGAAAAATTGCACAAAAAAACATGCGATTTTTTGGCAGTCTTTATTGTTGATTATTACTGTTATCTGATGTATGTGTATTTCTCCTGCTTCCATCGTTTTTAATTTGTCTCCCGCACACATCCAGATGGTAGTCATCGCGATAGATTAACTCTGATAAAGGAACAAATTCATATCCCATGTCTTTTAGTTTTGTTATCAGGGTATCGAGTGCGTCTGCGGTATATTTGGCACCGTTGTGGCAAAGAATAATGGAACCGTTTCCAAGGTTTTTATTGTCACAGACTTTTTTGATGATGTCATTGGCACCGTAGTCTTTCCAGTCAAGACTATCCACATCCCATTGAATAGGATAGTAGCCGACCGCACGGCTGTTTGTGATGACATGATTGTCATAATCTCCGTAAGGGGGACGAAACAGAAACATCTCATACCCGGTAAGCTCTTTGACCTTTTCGTGTACGGCAAGAATTTCTTCTTTGCATTCTTCATCCGACAATTGGGACATGTTTTTGTGATTCTCACTATGATTTCCTAAATCGTGACCGTCAGCATAGATATGCTTGACATCATCGGGATATTTTGAAACCCATCCTCCTGTCATGAAAAAAGTGGCTTTTACGTTGTGCTTTTTCAGAATTTCCAGAATGCGGGGGGTATCTTCGTTGCCCCAGGCCGCATCAAAGGTGATGGCAATTTGCGGTTTATCAGTTTCGACACAATAGATGGGTAATTCACGACCGTTTACGGTATTGCTGACACTGATTTCATGATGCAGGGCGAAATAGAGTGCTATGGCAAATATGATAATGGATGGAATAAGTAAATATTTTTTGGAAAAAGAAGGTTTGTTCAATGCGAAACTCCGAACTCTTTTTATTAAATATATGTTTTTTTTCAAATTTTTATTTCTTATTTATGCAACCTAAGGTAAAATATAGATAGTTTAGGATTGCGAGAGCACAAAGTGCGTAACAATCCGTTGGTATCATGGGGGCAAAATATCTTTTGACCCCAACATCATAAATATATAGTCTAAAGGAGTTTTAACGATGGGATTAATGGTTGGAATGCTTGCACTGATTCTTTTGGTTGTTGTGATTGCAGTGATTGTTGTTGTTGCAGTTTCAGCAAGTGCATCTGCGGCAATTGAAGAGGAAGAAAACGAAGAAAATTAAGCATTGTACAATTAAGTAACCGAATTTTCAGAAATGGAGTAAAGATATGCAGTTCACATCCTTGGCCTTTGCCGTTTTTTTGCCATTGGTCTTTATGATGTACTGGGCGGCACCGCAGAAAGCACGCATGCCTTTGCTTTTACTAATCAGCTATGGCTTTTATTTAACCCTTTCACCGGGATATGTGGTGTTGTTGATTTTGGTTTCTCTGCTGACTTATCTGGTTGGGAAGCATTGCAATCAAAAGACATTGGCATTTGGCATCATTATACAAATTGTTATACTGGCCTTTTTTAAATACGCGGGACTGCTGCCGGGAATGTTCCAGAATATTGTGATTCCCGTCGGCATTTCTTTTTATATGTTTAAGTCTATCAGTTATATGGTGGATGTTTATCAAAAAAAGGCTGAAGCGGAAGAAAAAGCGCTTCCTGTTTTTTTGTATCTGGCCTTTTTCCCGGATCTGGTTTCCGGACCGATTAACCGCGCAAAGGATTTAATTCCGCAGTTAAAAGCAGATAAAACTTTTGACGAATCACAGGCTGTTTACGGCATGAGGCTTATTTTGTGGGGACTTTTTCAAAAGCTTTTGATTGCTGATACTTTGGCGGTGTATGTTAATCGGGTATTTGATATGTCGGAAGCCTTTCTGGGTATCAGTTATATGATAGCCATGTTTTTTTATACCATTGAGATTTACTGTGATTTCGCCGGATACTCCAATATGGCAATCGGAATTGCCAGACTGTTTGGCATCACTTCTATGGAAAATTTCAGGAGCCCGTATTTATCTGTCAATATCCAGGATTTTTGGAACCGGTGGCATATTTCATTATCGACATGGTTGAAAGATTATGTTTATATCGCTTTAGGCGGCAGCAGAAAAGGAAAAGTTAAAACGTATTTAAATTTATTGATAACATTTCTTGTCAGTGGTATCTGGCATGGTGGAAACCTGACTTTTCTGGTGTGGGGCCTCTTACATGGAATATATCAGGTCATCTACCGCTTATACAAAAAATGCTGCAAAGTGCGCATGCCTAAAATTCTCGGACTCATGATCACGTTTTTGGCGGTATCCTGTGCCTGGGTATTTTTCAGGGCAGACAGTGTCATGCAGGCTCTCAGGATGTTCCGGTATATGTTTTATGATATGGATTTGATGCTGGCATACCGAAAGCTTGAAATGGTCAAAAAAGATTTGTTTATGTTGATTGCGGCGATAGCTGTTTTGTTTGGATTTGATATTGCCAATCGGAAAGTGGATGTGCTAAGACAAATGGATCGTCTGGCAATACCGGTCCGATATGCTATTTATCTTATTTTTTCTATCGTGATTCTGGCATACCATATTCATAACGGAATTACACAGGAATTTATATACTTTAGTTTTTAGTACAATGGTTTTAAATTATTTTTCTCATGCACTTTCAGAAAAATATTCTTCATAAATGGTATAGGAATTCCTGGATATTTGCAATTCACATTTAGTTAAGCAGGAGATAGTATGGATAGATTTCTCTTTCGATTGTTTTTATTTGTGTTCTTATTGGGAATAACGGTTATACCCATCAATGTGATGATTGATCCGTATAATGTTTTTCATGCGGATGAAATCCGTGACAATGGCGTTGAGCCGAATAAAAACTATATTAAAACCAAATATGTAATAGAGCATCAGGATGAATATGATTCTTATCTGTTTGGTTCTTCCAGAGCCGGTTTTATTGATGTATCCAAGCTGCCGGACGGCTCATGGTACAATCTCTCTTATTCAGAAGGTGTTCCGGCTGAGCAGGTGGATACCCTTAAAGCACTGATTGTCAACGGAGAAATTCCCAAACAGGTCTATTTAAGTCTGGATAATATTTCTTATCTGGTTTCTCCGCAATACCATGAAAGACAGTTATACCGAAAGGCGTTTCCTTTTACCGGTTCCCTGAATGAAAAGATTGGCTTTTTCACTTCTTATCTGGATACCATTACAACGCTTGAGTCTCTTTCGGTGATACGAAATTATGAAGGCAATACCGAAGATTTGCAAAGACGTATGTATTCTACCGGTTGTGAAGATCTGAATGCCGATATTGTTTTTGACGAAGAAAATAAAGAGGCCTACTGGGCCACCTATTACAGTCCGCGTGTGGATGAGGCTATTGCTGAAATACAGGAATTTTGTGATATTTGCACGGCACATGATATAAAATTGACGGTTTTTACCAATCCGATGTATGTGACGACTTATGAAAAGTCTATTAATAATGAATATCTGTATTTTTTAGAGCGCTTGAGTGAAGTAACCGATTATTATAATTTCAGTGGATATAATCGCATTTCCATGGATGATTCCTATTATTTTGAAACGAGTCATTTTACACCAAAAGCGGCCGATATCATCATGGATATTATGCAGAATGGTGGCAATGAGGACGAGATTGTGATTCAGGGATTTGGTGCCTATGTGACCAAAGATAATGTCGCAGATTTTATAAATACCTTGAAGTTTCAGGCTTATACGACCGGTGCTTTGATATATGAGGGTGAGTAAAATATATTCCCCATTCGGATTTGTATTTCCAATATATATCTTTGTCCGCCTCGTACTTCGGTTTCTAGTCTTTCTAAGCGGCATGCTCACAAAGTATGATTAAATGACCGGTTTCAAAACTCAGACTTCGTCTTCAGACAGTTGAAACCGGTCATTATTTTTGTTCGCTTATGCCGCTAAGAAAGACACGAAACCTTGTAAAAGCCGGCGGACAAAGATATATATTGAAAATACAAATCTGAAAAGAGAAAAATTTAAACAAAATTTGTAACACGGGCTGGACAAAGCAAACCGCCTGTGTTATATTTTATTAAAAGCCACACAAAGTGTGGTTCTTGCCGGAGCTCCGGTTCTATCGGGCAGTTCGCCCATTTTTTCACATTTTCTAAATTAATAAAAGGGATTGATGCCTATGATTGGGTAGATTTTTTCGTGTGGATACAAATGCGGCGAAAGTCGATAATTATTAATTACATGAAGGAGTCTGAAATGCAAAAAAATGAAATAAAAAGATATACAGGAAAAACTGCTGAAAAAAAGAAAAAAGAAACAAAAAAACATTTGAAGGCAGTAAGAATTCATGTCGGAAAATGCTTGAAAGAAAGCATGAAAGTAAAAAGCAGAGAAAAGAGAAATAAAATACACAGATGGAAACTGGCATTGTTTTTGGTGCTCTGTCTAAGTATGACAGTAATAAACATTCAAAATGTCTGGGCCTATGATTATCAGATGCCAGGGGCATATCAGGATGGAACGGTAACGATTACTGCATTAGAAGGTGCACAAAGTGCAAATGGATATAGTACACCGGGTGGATATCGGGTAGATTATACATTGACAAAAGAGTTTATTGCTTTTCAGGAATTTGACGGATGTGATTTTTATATAGGAAACAACCTGAATCCATCCGGGGGATGCCATTTTGCATATAAACCCAATGGAGTAATCTGGGAACAGGGAGCGTTGAATCTGGGGGCAATTTATGACGGAAGAGTAGTCGGAAGTGCAACGCCGGATGAAACGAATACTGTTCGGGCAAGTTTTACGGTTTCCGATTTATCAGAACTGCCCAATTATATCTGCTATACCTATCAGCCAGCCGGAGGCGCCTATATTCATATCTCTGATACGTATGGACATGACCATCATGTCTGGTACTATCAGTCTTTAAAAAATATAACCCCAACAAATTTAGAACGTATTGACAGTGGGGCACCATCTCTTCAGGTGGGTGTTTCGGCTTCCGGAACGACTGCAACCGTAAACGGAAAAACATGGGGTACGAGTGCAGTTATACAGGCAACTGCCAGTGATAACCAATCACGGCCGGGAGGCATACGCTTTTATAAAAATGGGAGTGAAGTACGCAATGGTACGAATGCTTCAAACGGAACAACTATGACAGAACAATACACCGTTAATGAGAATGGAAATTATCAGGTAAAAGCCTATGATCAATTGGGGAATGAAAGTGCCATGAGCAGCATTACGGTTGATTGTATCGATAGGACGGCACCTGTTATATCATCCTTTAACATAAATACAAGCAACTATTGTACCAGTGCAGTTTTGACCGTTGCGGCATCGGATCGTGAGAGTGGGCTTCATGGTGCTGCATATTCGTTTAATAATGGTGGATGGACCAATAAAAATCAAATCACTGTTACGGAAAACGGCTCATATTCTGTCCGCGTCAGGGATGCTGTTGGAAATGAAAGCAGCAGGACGATTACCGTTTCCAATATTGACCGGACATTGCCGACAATCCACAGTATCGCGCAAAATCAGGAACCATATTGTATTGCCAATGAATTAACGGTAACGGCAAGCGACAGTGGAAGTGGTTTGCATGCCACTGCTTATTCTTTTAACAATGGGGCATGGACAGCCAATAATAAATATCCGGTTACAACCAACGGCACTTATACTGTCCGTGTGCGCGATTGCGTGGGAAATATCGCTGAACAAAGTACCACAGTAAGTAATATTGATTTGGATAAGCCTCAATTAGAGACATCGGCATTGGATGTCGGAGAGCCGGTTATAATTGAAGAAAATGTCTGGACAAAAGAAAAATGTATTCATGTAGATGTGAGAGACAATGGTTCGGGGATGGAAAAGGTTGAGATAAAAGAAACAAAAAGTGAAGAAATACTTTGTTTCAGACCGGATCAGGAGAATCAAAAAGAGATGCATTTTGATACCGATTCTTTGCCTGCCGGAGAATATGAGATTATAGCATATGATAATCTTGGAAACACGCAAAAGAGTAATGTGGAGATAACAAATGTAGATTGCAATCCACCAACCATTCAGTCCGTCGAACAAGAAACATTGAA
The DNA here is from genome assembly GCA_017387565.1 of Lachnospiraceae bacterium. Classification (GTDB taxonomy): domain Bacteria; phylum Bacillota; class Clostridia; order Lachnospirales; family Lachnospiraceae; genus UBA2882. Next base: position 103,961 of record JAFOEY010000032.1, read on the forward strand.
TCCGCAGACAATCCGTATTACTGTAACGGCAGATGATGGAGATGGAAGCGGTCTGCCCAAAGAGGCTTACTCTTTTGATGGTGGAAAAACATGGCAGGAAACAAATTATATCGATGTAGATGAAAACGATACCTATGAAATTGTTGTACGTGATAACATGGGATTGACGAAGGAACAACAGGAAGTTGTCGATGGGATTGTTAAGAAACCGGAAATTCCGGATGAAGATAACGGAGACGGCAACCATGACGGCAACGGTTCCGGTGATGGAGATAACGGAGACGGCAACCATGACGGTGATGGTTCCGGTGATGGCAATAACGGAGACAGCAACCATGATGGTGATGGTTCCGGTGATGGCAATAACGGAGACGGCAACCATGATGGTGATGGTTCCGGTGGTGGTGATAACGGCAACAACAATCATGACAGAGACGGTTCCGGTGATAACGATAATGGGGACAGCAATCATGATAGCGACAGTTCCAATGATGCGGGCAAGACGGATACGGATGGCCCGGGAAGCAGTGCTGATGACCAAAATCCGGGAGATGTGCCCAATAACCAAAATACAACGAATACTACCATCGAAAAACAAAAAACAGATGATGTAAATAAAAGTACAAATAAGAAAACAAATAGCAGTAAGAAAAAGCAGAATTCGACAGATAAATCGGATATGTCAGATGAAAAAAGCTATGACAATTTTCACGAAGAAGATGTGTCAAAACTGCAGAAGCCTGATAATCAGGATGATGCGACAGAGCTTTTCGTAGAGAAAATGGAAGAAACGCTGAAGAACAGGGAAATTGATACGAGTACACTTACGGATGACAGAGCGAAAAAAGTAAAAGAGGAAAAAAAGGTTAGACGTATTGCAGCCGCTTTTCTGGCATTTGTTCTGATTGCCGGTCTGCTTGCGCTGGGATTTTACTGTTATCTGGCCTTATTGCATGACAGCTGCGTCTTATATGCAGTCGGAGATCACAACGAAAGAAAGAGACTGGCTCGAATACCACTTAAGAGTATTGAAGATGACTGGCTGGTAGAAGTGCCGGATCACAAACTCGGTGATTTGGGAACCGGACATTATCTTGTTGTTTTTAGGACTTCGTTCGTAAAAGAAAATGAGGGAGATTATGTTGTTGTTGTGATAGACAAAAATCGTGTACGGGAAAAACTCTGCGAAGAAATCGAAGTACGGATTTTATAATTCGGAGTTCGGATTTAAAATTCGGATTTTATAATTCGAACTTCAGATTCGAAGTACAGATTTGATAATTCGTTGAATCAAATTCTGCAACATGTTATAATACAGCCATTGATTAACGCGGATTGTTTTACACGGATTGTTTCACACTTCGTGCTCATGCAATCCTGCGTACACTATTTTGGAAGGTTGCGTTAAACATGATCAATAAAAAGATTGTCATATCGAGAATTGCAATAGGGATTATGCTCGTTCTTTCTTTGATTGCAACTGTAACAAAAATATTGACCGGTTTTGATATTGATGAAGCCTATGCTCTTGCGTTACCTTATCGCGGGTTGCAGGGGGATAGGCTTTTTGCACAAATGTGGGAGGTTCATCAGACTTCTTACCTGATTCCGTTTTTGTTTATGAAACTCTATTCTCTTATGGTACCTTCTCTGGATTATCTGGTTCTTTTTATGAGAAGTGTTGCTTCGATTCTTCATATCGGCATGTCTGTGCTGGTCTTTTTAACTTGCAGAAAAATAGAAATCATAAAAAGAGATACCTGGCGTAACGGTGTTGCTTTTATTGCGGCATTGATTTATTGTAATTTTCTGCCAAAGTGGATGATGGATTTGGATTTCTCCATGTTGCAGCTTTGGTTTTTTACCTTATTTTTAATTTTCTTCTTAGCAGGAGAAAAGAGCATCGGCAGGAAATCCGTAATCAGCTTTTTGTTTGCCGGACTGGCATTGGCAATGGATGTTTTGGCATATCCGGGGATGGTGTTACTCTATCCGGCAGCAGTTGTCGTGATGGCAATAAAAGCATATTCGGATAAAAAGAAAATGCAGGTTTCTTTAAAACATATGTGGTATACGATTGGAAGTTTCACTTTGGGATGCCTGTTAGCTGCCATTGTGTTTTTTATCTGTATTTTCCGTTATATGTCTTTGACGGAATTACTTGAGACAGTGCCCAAAGTTTTTATGGATGGAGCCCATCAGTATGATTTTGTTACAAAAATATCTTTATATGCGTCACAATGGATGGAAGTCTTACGTCAGACTGTGATTTTACTGGTCCCTGCCCTGGCGATTACGGTAATTTTCCGTTTTGTGTATCGGAAATTTCATTTTACCAGAAAATATGGAGAAACGGATTTTTTAGTGTTACTGTGTCTGGTTTTTGAATTGGAAGTATCTGCATTGATAACTTTTGCCGGATTGGTGGTTACCTGGGGACCTTTTCGTCTGCAGGTACGTTATATTATTCAATTTGTCATGGCATTTCTTTTAATCAGGCGACTGCAAAAAATGCAGGATGGGAAGAAACGAAATTCGTCCGATGAAAATGAAAAAACAGATGATTTTATAGTTACAGACAAAATGCAGACTGGTGAAAAAAACAGTATAACAGGTACAGGAGAAACGAATGGATTAAGCGAATTGCAGTGGATTTGGTGGCTTTCATTAATTGCATATGTCGGTATTTTAGTTGCTTCTAACGTGGGACCGACCAGCAGCGCATCTTATCTGGTTATTGGCAACATCCTGTTTGTGGGAATGACTTTACTTGTTGGAAAAAAGCAGGGAAAAATAACAGAGGTGCTTTCTATTATGGGAGCGGTTCTTTTTGCAGTAAGCCTTATCATGTGTAAGGGATTTTATATGAGAAATACGGAATATGTTCCCGGGGATATTACGGATGGACTGGTCAAAATGCAGGAAGGGCCATTGGCCGGCATTTATGTGAAAAGTGAAGATGAGATTCGCTTTACTTCGGATTATCATACGATTAAGGATAAAACCAATGATACGGATCGGGTTCTTTTCATGGGAACGGAGAGCTTGTGTAATCTTTATGCAAATGGCACTGTGGTCAGTCCTACCACAATCAGTACGCCCGCCTTTAATGAACAGTGGGTCGAATACTTTGAAATGCATCCGGATAAAATGCCAACGATTATATTTCTCGCGAAAAATACGGTAGACAACCGGGAGAAGTTTTTTGCAAAAAATCCATTTGGTATTTGGATTGCAGAGAATTATGATGTAGAATGTATGGAAGAAACGGATTCGTTATGTATCATTCGTGAGAAATAATAAAGATAAAACCTAAGGAGAAATACCATGAGTTGGGAAGAAAATGTTCGAAAAGTAGTTCCATATACACCGGGTGAACAGCCCAGGAACACAAATGTTATAAAACTAAATACCAATGAATGTCCCTATCCCCCGGCACCGGGTGTAAAAAAAGCATTACAGGAGTTTGACGTAGACACTCTACGGTTGTATCCGGATCCGAGTGCAACGGTTTTAGTGGATGCGCTGGCAGATTATTATGGTGTAAAGAGTTCGCAGGTTTTTGTCGGAGTTGGTTCCGATGATGTTCTTGCCATGATTTTTATGACTTTCTTTAATTCCAAGAATCCGATTATTTTCCCGGATATTACCTATTCTTTTTATGATGTCTGGGCAGATCTTTTTCGGATTCCTTACCGTCAGATTCCATTGGACGAAGATTTTAACATTGTTAAAGAAGACTATATGGGAAAAGGAATCATGGAAGGAAAGCCTTGCGGAGGCATTATTTTCCCCAATCCCAATGCACCGACCGGTGTGTTAATCGGGCTGGATTTTATTGAAGATATTGTAAAAGCAAATCCGGATGTCATTGTTGTTGTAGATGAAGCATATATTGATTTTGGTGGAGTGAGCGCTCTGCCTTTAATACAAAAATACGATAATTTATTGGTTGTCCAGACGTTTTCAAAGTCCAGAGCAATGGCAGGTATTCGAATTGGATATGCATTTGGCAGTGAAAAACTGATTAAGTATCTGAATGATGTAAAATTTTCATTTAATTCCTATACCTTAAACAGAACCGCGCTTGCGCTGGGGGTTGAGGCAGTAAAAGATGATGCATATTTTAAAGAAATTGTTGGAAAGATTGTAAATACCAGAGAGTGGGTAAAAAATGAACTGAAAGAATTGGGATTTACCTTTAGAGATTCGCAGAGTAATTTTATTTTTGCAACGCATCCGGATTATGATGTTGTGGAAATATTTGAAGAGTTGCGGAAAAGGGATATATATGTTCGTCATTTCAATGGAGAGCGGATTAAGGATTATTTGCGCATAACCATTGGAACTGATGATGAAATGAATATATTAATTAAAAACATAAAGGAGATTATCAAATGCTAATTCATTATCTGATTATTTTTTTCGTGTCCATGGTGCCATTAATTGAACTTCGTGGTGCAATACCTTATGCCGTGGCATTTATCCAGGCAGGAAGTCCGTTAAGTCTTCCACTTTGTTATTTAATTGCCATTGTGGGAAATATGCTTCCGGTTCCGATTATTTTCTTTTTTGCGAGAAAAGTACTGGAATGGGGATGTGATAAACCGGTTATCGGAAAGTTTTTTACATTCTGTCTTGAGAAAGGCCACAAAGGCGGAGAAAAACTGAAAGAAAAGGCCGGAAAAGGGTTATTTGTAGCATTGTTATTGTTTGTCGGAATTCCGGTTCCCGGAACAGGAGCGTGGACAGGAACACTGGCTGCCAGCATTCTGGATATGGATTTTAAACAAAGCGTTGTGGCAGTCATGTTAGGTGTGGTATTGGCAGGTATTATCATGGGGGTTGTCAGTGCCGGATTATTTGGAGCTATTTTCGCTTTTTGAGGATAAAAGAATGGATGAAGCATATACAGGCTTTGCATTTGTCTATGATTTGTTTATGGATGAAACACCCTATGAAAAGTGGGGAGCCTTTATTGAAAAAAGCCTAAAAGAATATGATATTGCTCAGGGAATTGTATTGGATCTTGGTTGCGGAACCGGTATTATGACCGAATATCTTGCCAAAAAGGGCTATGACATGATCGGTGTCGATAATTCGTATGATATGCTGGATGTTGCTTCAAAGAAGCAGTCTGAAAGAATGGCGCAAGGAGTGACGGCTGACAAAGCAAAAGAAGATTACAGTATCTTATATCTTTGTCAGGATATGAGAGAGTTTGAATTATACGGTACGGTTGCTGCCGTTTACAGTATTTGTGACAGCATCAATTACATCACCGATCCCGACGACCTATTGACCGTTTTTAAACTGGTAAACAATTATCTGGATCCGAAAGGCTTGTTTCTTTTTGATTTTAATACCGATTATAAATATCGGGAAGTTATTGGTGATACTGTGATTGCTGAAAACCGGGACGAAGGAAGCTTCATCTGGGAAAACACCTATGACGAAGAAAACAAAATCAATGAATATGATTTGACGATTTTTTCTCCGAGTGAACAAAAGGGGCTTTTTGAAAAGCATGAAGAGGTTCACTTTCAGAGAGGTTATACTTTATCCGAGATGAAAGCATTGATTGAAAAAGCCGGAATGATTTTTGAAAAAGCTTTGGATGCCGATACGCAGCAAGAGGTCACCGAACAAAGTGAGCGCATCTACGTCTTCGCACGAGAAGCCGGGAAATAAAACAGGCAGAGATAAATAGTATTTTAGCGTGTTTCTTGTGAGATGTATTAGTTTATCTTAATATTTTGTTCAGTTTCAGCAATTCGCAGCATGGATGCTGCGAAAGGTGCACGACGGACATGGATGTCCGGGTGCACCGGTGCGTCACTTAAGAATAGCTCTGCCACAAAATATTTAGATAAACTTATACATCGAAGTCGAAACACTCTAAAATACTATTTATCTCTGCCCCCCAGCCCCAAAAATGAAACAAAAAAACGGAGAAAACAAAATGAATGATTATATCGTAAGAGCAACGGCGGCAAATGCGCAGATTCGGGCATTTGCGGCAACGACAAAGAATTTGGTGGAATGCGCAAGGAGTTCTCATGAGACAAGCCCTGTTGCAACGGCAGCGTTGGGCAGGTTATTAACGGCAGGTGCCATGATGGGAACGATGCTAAAGAGTGAAGATGATTTGCTGACTTTGCAGATCAAAGGAGACGGACCCTTGCATGGAGTGACGGTAACGGCCGATTCCAAGGCAAGAGTAAAAGGTTATGTGGATCAGCCTCAGGTTATGCTGCCACCCAATGCGATTGGTAAACTGGATGTCGGTGGTGCAGTTGGGAATGGTATACTTACGGTAATCAGAGATTTAGGATTAAAAGAGCCATATGTTGGGCAGACTGCATTACAGACAGGTGAAATTGCAGAGGATTTGACCTATTATTTTGCAACATCCGAACAAATTCCTTCATCTGTTGGCCTGGGTGTGTTGATGGAGAAGAATAATACCGTCAGACAGGCAGGTGGTTTTATTATTCAGCTGATGCCATTTGCAGAGGATGCTACGATTGATCAGTTGGAAAAGAATCTGAAAAATTTGAAATCTGTGACAGCTATGTTAGATATGGGACATTCACCGGAAGAAATGCTTCAAATCGTGTTGGAAGGAATGGATGTTGAGATTACGGATACAATACCGACAGAGTTTTATTGTAACTGCTCAAAAGAACGGATTGAAAAAGCCATTATCAGTATCGGTGAAAAAGATATTAAAGATATGATTGCGGATGGAAAAGACATTGAAGTAAAATGTCATTTTTGCAATACCGGATACAACTTCTCGGTGGATGATTTAAAGAAACTATTGAAGAAGGCGAAATAAAATAAAGAATGGTAAGTAATAAAAAGTATTGCAATATGAAAGTAATAGGAAGTAATAAAGGTAAAATATAAAAAATATTACAAGAATTACATTATTAGTCAGAATATTTATGGATGAAATGAAACTGTTAACATATGAAATTAATAATGGGGAGCATATATGGAAAACGGATTTTTAAAAGTTGCTGCATTAACACCACGCATTAAAGTTGCTGATCCGATGTACAATGCAAAACAGATTTGTGACTGCATTGATGAAGCGGAAGAAAAAAGAGCCAAGATTATGGTTTTTCCGGAGCTTTGTATCACCGGTTATACCTGTCATGATCTCTTTTTGCAGGAAAAGCTTTTGTCAGAGGCGAAAAGAGCATTAGATATTATCGTAGAGCATTCAGACGGAGTGGATGGTCTGATTTTTGTGGGCTTACCGATGGAGCGTGACAATCGTCTTTATAATGTTGCCGCTGTTATTAATTGTGGAGAAATCATGGGTTTTGTTCCCAAGACTTATCTGCCGGGATACGGGGAGTATTATGAGCCGCGTCATTTTGTTTCCGGTAATGAAATTCCGGTTATGGTGGATTATGACGGAATGGAAATTCCTTTTGGTACCAATTTGCTTTTTACTTCTGATGCTATGGAAGGGTTATGTATTGCGTGTGAAATCTGTGAAGATGTATGGGTTGCCAATCCGCCTTCCACATCTCATGCCATTGCAGGAGCCAATGTCATTGTGAATTTGTCTGCTTCTAATGAAGTGGTCGGGAAAAAAGAATATCGGGAAATGTTAATTAAGGCCACATCTGCAAGGCTTGTCTGTGGTTATATCTATGCCAGTGCCGGAGAGGGTGAAAGTACACAGGATGTTGTTTTTTCGGGACATAATCTGATTGCTGAGAATGGTTCGATTTTGGCACAGGCACGAAATTTTTGTTGTACCAATATTTACAGTGAACTGGACATTTTCAGATTGCGTTCGGAAAGAAGACGTATGAATAGTTTTTCAAAGCCGAATGAAAAAGAATATATGATCATCCCCTGTGCGATGGTAAAAGAGGAAACCGTTTTAGAGCGCAACTTTGATAAGCAGCCTTTTGTTCCGCAAAATCGGGATATGAGGAATCAAAGATGCGATGAAATCTTATCCATCCAGTCATATGGATTAAAAAAGAGACTGGATCATACCGGGGCAAAATCAGCGGTAATCGGTATTTCAGGAGGATTGGATTCGACGCTGGCACTGCTTGTTACCATGAAGGCGTTTGATTTGTGCGGCTTAGACAGACATGGAATCAAGGCTGTTACCATGCCCTGTTTTGGCACGACAAACCGGACTTATGAAAATGCATGTAAATTATCAGAGATTGCCGGAGCAGAATTGATTGAAGTGGATATTAAAGCAGCAGTGAATCAGCACTTTTCTGATATCGGACAAGACCCTGAGGTTCATGATGTCACATATGAAAACTGTCAGGCAAGGGAAAGAACCCAGATTTTGATGGATTTAGCCAATAAAACGGGTGGTTTAGTCATCGGTACGGGTGATATGTCAGAACTGGCACTGGGCTGGGCCACTTATAACGGTGATCACATGTCCATGTATGGGGTGAATGTCGGAGTTCCCAAAACTCTGGTTCGCCACCTGGTACAGTATTATGCGGATACCTGTGAAGATAAAGAGCTGGAGAAAATATTGCTGGATGTGTTGGATACGCCGGTCAGTCCGGAACTGTTACCACCACAGAATGGCGAGATTTCACAAAAGACAGAGGATTTGGTCGGACCCTATGAACTGCATGATTTCTTTTTGTATTATATGCTGCGTTGTGGTTTTTCGCCGATTAAAGTGTTCAGACTGGCATTGCGTGCGTTTGAAGGTGAATATGATATGGAAACCATATATAAATGGATTTGTATCTTCTATCGCAGATTTTTTGCGCAACAGTTTAAGCGTTCCTGTCTGCCGGATGGTCCCAAGGTCGGTAGTGTAGCGGTGTCGCCCAGAGGTGATCTGCGCATGCCTTCCGATGCAAGCGCAGCCATCTGGATGGAAGAATTAGAAGCCTTAGGTGCCGTTTTGCGACACTTTGGCAGCTGACGCTTTATCCAAAGAAGTTTGGATAGCCTGAATTAAAATTTGAGAGGTATAGTAGCTTTCCTGATCGTACGTAATATCGGAAAGTGCTGTACCTTCTTTTATTTGTGCAGCAATCGAATCAAAAGCCGGTTCCATCAGAGGAAACATGGTTGTTACAGCTTCGTTGATATTATTTAGCTCAACCGAATTAATATGATTTTCATCTACGGTGACTGAGATATCCACAACCTGATTGTTTAATGTGAGGGAAGTGGAGTAAATGCCGGGTACATAGGTTGCATCAGCCATTGTTTCAACTGCTTTTTCGGGCTCTTTTTTACCAAACATGACAATTAGTAAAATGATAAAAAGAATAGCTAAAGCCACAAAAATGGCGGTATATATTAATTCTTTCATATGAAGGACAACGATTTTTGTTTTATTTTGCATGGGCGACTCCTTTGGTGGTTTGTTGTTATAATTTATGCGCGCAAAATGATTTTATACCATTTTTTAAATACGTAAGCGGAATATAATTTGCCCCTATGATAGCAGAGAGCGGAATATAATTTGCCCCCATGATAACAGCGAATTGCTACGCGCTTTGTGCCTGCACAATCCTAAAACAAGTCATACTTTTTCATGCGGCATGAAAAGAATCTCCTTTTGATCCTGATAACATATTATTTTAAACATTGACAAAAGACCGTTTAAATTGATATGATAGGCAGGAACAAGGGCGTTCTTTCAGTAGGGAAAGAATGCCCTTTTATCAAATGTATATGTTGAATTTAAGGAGGATAAACATGGCAAAGTATACCAGAGAAGATGTAGTACGAATGTGTAATGAACAGGATGTGGAATTCATCCGATTACAGTTTACCGATATTTCAGGTACATTAAAAAACATAGCGGTTACCGTAAGTCAGTTAGAGCGGGCGCTGGATAACCAGTTTATGTTTGACGGGGCAAGTGTGGAAGGCTTTGTCAGAGATGAAGAATCGGATATGTATTTATATCCTGATTACAATACGTTTGAAGTATTCCCCTGGAGACCGCAGCACGGAAAAGTTGCAAGACTTTTGTGTGACATCTATACACCGGATGGAAAGCCGTTTGCAGGAGATCCAAGATACGTTTTAAAAAAGGCAATCGCAGAAGCGGAGAAAATGGGATATACCTTCCAGGTGGGACCGGAATGTGAATTTTTCCTTTTCCATGCAGATGAAAACGGACTTCCTACAACAACCACGCATGAGCAGGCCGGTTATTTTGATATCGGACCTCTGGATCTTGGTGAAAATGCAAGACGTGAAATGATTTTAACACTGGAAGATATGGGCTTTATTATTGAATCTTCTCATCACGAAGCGGCACCGGCACAGCATGAGATTGATTTTCGTTATGATGAGGCGATGATAACAGCTGATAATATTCAGACATTTAAGATGGCTGTTAAGATGATTGCCAAGCGTCATGGTCTGCATGCAACGTTTATGCCTAAACCGAAACCGGGTTGTGATGGAAGCGGCATGCATCTGAATATGTCTTTGGAAAAGGACGGCAAAAATATTTTTTCAGACGAACAGGATGAACTTGGATTAAGCAAGGAAGCATACTATTTTATTGGTGGTATCTTAAAGCATATCCGTGCCATGACATTGGTTTTAAATCCACTGGTTAATTCCTATAAGAGATTAATTCCGGGATATGAGGCGCCTGTCTATACAGCATGGAGCTGCAAAAACAAAAATCATCTGATTCGTATTCCAGTTACAAGAGGAGAAAACACCAGGGTAGAACTGCGTAGTCCGGATCCGGCTGCCAATCCTTATCTGGCAATCGCAATTGCATTGATGGCAGGTCTTGATGGTATAAAAAATAAAATTGAGCCTCCGGCACATATGGATGAAAACGCATCAGCCATGACGGAAGAAGAAAGAAAGAAGGCAGGAATTGTCACACTGCCTGATACTCTTATGGCGGCGATTGAGGCATTTCGTGAGGATCCTTTTATGGAGGAAGTATTGGGATCTCATGTTTATCATACCTATCTGGAAGAAAAACTGAATGAGTGGAATGAATATCGTGCAGTTGTAACAGACTGGGAAGTGTCTAAATATCTCTACAGATACTAATTCTTGAAGTGCAATTATATAGTGGGACGAAACGTTTTTAATGTCTTACGTTTTGTCTGATTATACAGGCGCGGATAGGAGGTGTATGTAGTGACCGGTATAATTGTAGCGCTTCCCAAAATAGAAGATGCTAAAAATATGAAAAATTTACTGGTTCGAAGCGGGTATTCCGTGGAAGCAATCTGTACATCCGGCTTGCAGGTCTTATCGGCAGTAGATCAGCTTAATGACGGCATTGTCATATGTGGATATAAACTGACTGATATGCTGTATTTTGAATTACATGAAAATCTTCCAAAGGAATTTGAAATGCTTCTTATGGCTTCGCAACATCTTTTAGTCGATTGTCAGGATAATGATATTATCTGTCTGGCAATGCCGTTTCAGATGCGGGATCTGGTAAATACCGTGGAAATGCTTAGCAATTCCATTACATACAAGCGCAAGAAACGGAAAGTACAGCCCAGACAGCGAAATCCGGAAGAAATCGCATTGATAAAAGAGGCAAAATTGTTGCTTATGGACCGGAACAATATGACGGAAGAAGAGGCACACAGATATATTCAAAAAACCAGTATGGATAACAGTACGAGTATGGTTGAAACCGCCCAGATGGTTCTGACCATCATGCGGGAGTAGATATAGAGTTGCAGATTGGCATCTGGGGATTGGAATTGTGGTTTTTCTACGAGAGAAAAGAATTCGGTTTTTCTAAATCGAATTGTGGGGATTTTGTATGGATACGGGTCGGGTGCAATTGACATCCATGTCAAAGCACCCTGAAAACCACATCGTGTGGTTTTCACCCTTGGATTATGGAAATTCGATTAAGAAAAAACGGAATTCTTTTCAAATCGTAGAAAAACCACAATTCCAATCTCAGGATGCATACTGCAGGGGAGAAGACTTAGGTGCGGATGTTGCAACTGCTGATCTAAGGATATTAGACGGATGTTATTTTCGTTGTAATTATTTGCTATTGCGTGCTGAAATAGTATATAGTTGAAAATAATTGAATGAGATATGCAAATGGTATACGTAAATGAGATATGTAAATGGTATATGCTATAGATACAGATTCGATTTGATAATTTGATAAATAGGAGGGATTCTATGAAATTTACCAAGATGCATGGTTGCGGGAATGACTATGTGTATGTAAATGGTTTTACGGAAAAAATAAAAAATAAGCCTGAATTTGTAAGGGCTGTGAGTGACAGACATTTTGGAGTTGGCGGAGATGGTGCCATTTTTATCAATCCTTCGGATGTGGCTGACTTTGAAATGGAAATGTACAATTCAGACGGAAGCCGTTCGGAAATGTGTGGAAACGGGATTCGCTGTGTTGCCAAATTTGTTTATGATAAGAAAATGACAGATCAGACCCAGATCAGTATCGTAAGTGCAGGGAAGATTAAATATCTGGACTTGACTGTAGAAGACGGTAAGATGATTTGCGCAAAAGTCAATATGGGAGCTCCGGTTTTGGATGCAAAAGAGGTCCCGGTTGCACCATATTTATCAGAGAAGAGTACCAATGCGGGAGATGAAATGTTTCGTGAAATCCCAGGCTATGATAAAGCTGTGATAGCGGCACCGGTAACGGTGAACGGTAAAGAGTATCAGATTACCTGCGTTTCCATGGGTAATCCTCATGCCATTGTATTTATGGATGATGTCGCAAATCTCGATATTGATTCTGTCGGACCGTATTTTGAAAATCATGAGATTTTCCCGAACAGGACAAATACGGAGTTTGTGGAAGTGGTAGACAGAAGTCATGTCAATATGCGTGTCTGGGAACGCGGAACCGGTGAAACGTTAGCATGCGGTACCGGATGCTGTGCGACTGTGGTTTCCTGCATTTTAAACGGTCTGACCGATGATGAAGTAACGGTTAGAGTCTTGGGCGGAGAAATTCAAATCCATTGGGACCGAAAAGAAAACCTTGTTTACATGACAGGTCCGGCTACCACGGTTTTCGAGGGAGAATTTCCGTGGGAAGACTAGATAATTAGAAGAGGAAAAAGGAGATAATAAAATGGCAAAAGTAAATGACAATTATTTAAAATTACCGGGGAGCTATCTTTTTTCAACGATAGGGAAAAAGGTAAATGCTTATGCCGCTGCAAATCCGGATAAAAAGATTATCCGTTTGGGAATTGGTGACGTGACACAGCCTTTGGCACCGGCTATTATAGATGCATTGCATGGTGCTGTGGATGAAATGGGAGTGGCAGAGACCTTTCGGGGTTATGCACCTGATTTAGGATATGAATTTTTGAGAAATGCGATTGCGGAAAATGATTATAAGGCAAGAGGATGCGATATTTCCCCTGATGAAATTTTTGTTTCTGATGGTGCCAAATGCGATTCCGGAAATATCCAGGAAATCTTTAGCGTGGATAATAAGATTGCGGTTTGTGATCCGGTTTATCCGGTATATGTGGATACCAATGTTATGGCAGGAAGAACCGGTACTTATGATCCGAATACGGAGACCTGGAGTGATGTGATTTACATGCCTTGTACCGCAGACAATAATTTCGCTCCCGAATTGCCGAAAGAAGTTCCGGATATCATTTATTTATGCTTCCCTAACAATCCGACCGGTTCTACCATTACCAAAGCACAGTTACAGGAATGGGTCGATTATGCCAATAAAAACGGTTCTGTTATAATTTATGACGCAGCTTATGAGGCATATATTTCAGAAGATGATGTACCGCACAGTATTTATGAGTGTGAAGGTGCAAGAACCTGTGCAATCGAGTTGCATTCATTTTCCAAAAATGCCGGATTTACCGGTGTGCGTTTAGGATATACGGTTATTCCCAAAGATTTGGAAGTAGAAGGAACAAAACTTCATTCTCTTTGGGCAAGAAGACACGGTACGAAATACAACGGAGCTCCGTACATTGTCCAGCGTGCAGGTGAAGCGGTTTATTCTGCAGAAGGAAAAGAACAGCTTTCAAAGCAGGTTGCTTACTATATGAACAATGCAAACTATATTTTAAATGGATTAAAAGATGCCGGTTACACGGTTTCCGGTGGTGTGAATGCACCCTACATCTGGTTGAAAGCGCCGAATGGTATGACCAGCTGGGAATTCTTTGATTATTTGCTGGAAAAAGCAAATGTGGTAGGAACACCCGGTTCCGGATTTGGACCAAGCGGCGAAACTTATTTCCGTCTGACTGCTTTTGGCTCTTATGAGAATACGGTAGAGGCAATCGAGAGAATTAAGGCATTGTAGGATAAATGTAATTGCAGAATTGTGCAAAGAAATGGGTGCCTCAATTACAGATGTAGTAGAACAAATTGCTTTGAAATATGGATTGAGCGAAGATGAAGCAAGAAAAAAGGTGGAAGCTTATTGGTAAGAGAATCAAAAAGGAAATTGAGGGCTGAATGTTTACATTACCTACTATTTGTGTTATGATTCAACATGAAATTTATGAAGGGGAGTTGACAGAGAATGGTGGCAAATAGTAAACTTACTTACTTACGCCATTCGTAACGGATTAAATCCTTCATTTAAATTGATAACAGATAATAATAACCATGCAATTTGGCTATAGGTGATAGCTTAACTATCATCTATGGCCAAATTGCATGGTTTTTTTATTAAGAAGGAGGAAGGAAATGCAAAGGAAAAAACTAAAAGGAATGAACTGGTGTATTGCGTTAGCGATTGGTTTATCAATAACTGTAATACCTGTTCAGGCAACGGAAATGAATGGAAGTGATGTGCCCGAAAATGAAACGGGCACAGTTGTTGAAACGACAGAAACATCTATGGAGACAACAGAAGAGACGGTTGAAGAAATAGAAGAGATCGTTGAAACAACAGAAAAAGTAACGGAAACAACAGAAGAAATAACAGAAGCTGATGAAACTGTAATGGAAGCAGAGGCTGAAACATCAGGAACTTGCGGTACGAATCTGACATGGACATTGGATCCAGAGGGAACGTTAAGAATTAATGGTACAGGAAATATTCTGGCAGAAAGTTTTAGAAGTCGGTATGACATTATAAATGTCATTATTTCAGATGGAGTAACAGGTATTGGAGACGCTGCTTTTACTAATTGTTGCTATATGAAAAGCGTTGTTGTACCGAATAGTGTTAGATTTATTGGCGATGGAGCTTTTTTTGGATGTAGTAAATTGGAAACAATTACTTTGCCGAAAACGATAGATAGCATAGGGAAAAATGCTTTTTTGAATTGTGATTTGACAGCTATAGAGTTACCTTCAAATTTGAAAGAACTAAGTAATGGCATATTTTTCAATAATGATAAATTGACAGAAATACAGATTCCTGACAGTGTAGAAATAATTGGGGAAGAAGCATTCGAGGAATGTTCTGGATTAAAAAAAATAACAATCCCTCAAAGTGTTCATACAATTGGCAGGCAGGCTTTTAAGAATTGTGACGAATTGGAAAGCGTTGTAATACCAAATAGTGTGACTTCGATGGGACCAGAGGTTTATTATGACTGTGACAATTTAAAAAAGGTGGTCATAGGAAATGGACTAAAGGAAATAAGCTATGGAACTTTTCAATATTGTGATAAATTGATGGATGTAACCATCGGAAATCAAGTTGAAAAAATTGGAAGTGTAGTTTTTTGTGGTTGTAATTCATTAGAAAAAATAGTACTTCCCAATAGTGTTAAGAAACTTGATTGGGCTTTTTGTGAGTGTCCGAGCTTAATTAGTGTTACAATTCCCGCATCTGTGCAGGAGATTGATGATGATGAGTTTGAAGATTCGAAGTATCTTACCATATATGGTTATTCAGATACTGAGGCTGAAAAGTTTGCCCAAGAGAAAGGTTTTAAATTTGTCAGTTTAGGTGAAGCTCCACGTGAAGAAAAAGTAAAACAATTCGTTTCCCGCATGTATACCGTTGTTTTAGATCGTGAGGCTGAAGCTGGCGGTCTGGATTACTGGAGTCAGGAATTATTAAATCAAAAACAGGATGGAGCTGCACTGGCTAGTGGTTTCATTAATAGTGACGAATTTATTAATCGCAAATTAAATGATTCTGATTATCTTGATGTACTTTATGAAACATTCTTTGGACGTAAAGCCGATTCGGATGGCAAGAATTACTGGTTATCTGAAATGCGGAAAGGTATGAGTAGAAATGCCGTACTGGCAGGATTTGTTAATTCCAAAGAATTCGGAGCAATCTGTGAAAGCTATGGTATTGCAAGAGGAACTATGGAAAATGACGGTTCCAGCATTTACAATGCCGGAGTACATGATTTTGTACTTCGTAATTATACCAAAGCATTGGGACGAGATGGAGAAGTAGAAGGTGTAGAATATTGGAGCCATCTGATTAATACAAAACAGAAATCCGCATTGGATTGTGCAATGGATTTCTTCCATTCACAGGAGTTTATGAACAAGAACTTGAGTGATGAAGATTATGTGGAAGTGCTGTATGAAACCTATTTTGGAAGAGCATCTGATGCATCGGGCAAGAACTACTGGCTTTCCATGTTAGCAAGTGGAAACAACCGTGACTGGGTGTTGAGTGAGTTTGCACATTCACCGGAATTTAAAAACATCATGGCGCAGTATGGGTTATAATGCAGATTTTTCCCTGACTGATTTTCCTTCGAAATTTTTGACCATTTACAAAATATGACACAAATGATATAATTTTTTTGGAATTTCGAGGGGAGATTTAACAAAATGCTATATGGTAAAATGATAATGAATATATTTGTTTGCTTACACCGGCTTGTTAATAAAATGTTGGGTTTTACCTTCGTAGTTGATTACTAAATAAATACATGCAATAATGAATAACCTTTGAAAAGGGATATTTGTTATTGAATGTTTTTTTATGAGAAAGGGAGGAAGAAAATGAAAAAGATAGCAAGGAAGGGATTATTGGGGGTCCTGGCGTTGGGAATTGCGCTTACGGCTATAACGACTGCTATTGAAGCAACAGAATTAAATGAGGATGTTATGGAAGCATCTGTCAGCGACAATGAAATGATTCCGGAGTTGGCCATAGGGGAAACTTATGATGGATTTACTGTGAAATCTGTGACTGTTGATAAAAGCGAAGTTGTCGCAGGGGAAACATTGACGCTGGAAATACAGGTGGAATCAGAAAAAGAATTATATGATTATGCCTGTATTCAAGATGTGAGACTGAAAAATGCGCATTGCGATTTCTTTGTAAATTTGGATCATAAAGAAGATCTGGATGGAAAAAGCCTTTATGTATATAAAATAACTCTTTGCACTTGTGGCTGTAAGGAAGGAGATATTACTTTAGATTATATTTATTTTTTTGGACCAGACTTTTACAGTACGGTTACATTAACAGAGCCATTAGCAAAAGTTACTACTTCGGATATACAGAATTATAGTGCTACTTTTGAAAAAATTGTTGTTGAAAACAAAGTGCCTATAGATGAAGAAGTTCCGGTAAAAGTATATGTTACATGTAGTGAGGCTGTTAAGAAATTAAAAAATAAAGAAATTATGCTTGGTTTTTCACATTTCTCTCAGGAAACGAATACAACGGTTGGTTCATATTCCGGAAACCTTACAGATCTGGATAATGACGGTGTTTTTGAAGGAACCTTAAAATGCACAAATAATCTGATAATTAATAATGTTATTGGAGAGCAAAGGTTTAGTTATATCACATTGGATTGTGGATATGGAAAAGAAATTTGTGAAATGGATTGCTCTGGGAGCGATACACGATTTAATGATCTGACTTTTGAGGTGGGAGACGATCCCGATGAAATTCGAAATGCAAAAGTAAAACAATTCGTTTCCCGAATGTATACCATTGTTTTAAATCGTGAGGCGGAAGCCGGCGGTCTGGATTACTGGAGTCAGGAATTATTAGATCAGAAGCAGGATGGAGCAGCACTGGCTAACGGTTTTATTAATAGTGAAGAATTTGCTAATCGTAATTTAAATGATTCTGATTATCTGGATGTACTCTATAATACATTCTTTGGACGAAAAGCCGATTCGGACGGCAAGAATTACTGGTTGTCCGAAATAAAGAACGGCATGAGCAGAAATACGGTTCTGGCTGGATTTGTTAATTCCAAAGAATTTGGAGCAATCTGTGAAAGCTATGGTATTGCAAGAGGAACCATGGAAAATGACGGCTCCAGCATTTATAATGCAGGAGTACATGATTTTGTACTTCGTAATTATACCAAAGCATTGGGAAGAGACGGAGAAGTAGAAGGAGTTGAATACTGGAGCCATCTGATTAATACAAAACAGAAATCCGCACTGGATTGTGCTATGGATTTCTTCCATTCACAGGAGTTTAAGAACAAAAATCTGAGTGATGAAGATTATGTGGAAGTGCTTTATGCAACCTATTTTGGAAGAGAATCCGATGAAACGGGCAAGAACTACTGGCTTTCTATGTTAGCAAGTGGAAACAGCCGTGACTGGGTATTGGGTGAGTTTGCACATTCACAGGAATTTAAAAACATCATGGACCAATATGGATTATAAAATGAGAAGTTTAGTAAAACGATGATATTAACATTATGATTTGCTGGATTGAGGAGTTATACCAATGATAATGAGAAAGTGTTTCAAATATGTTTTTGCAGCAATGCTGACTTTTGCAATAACATCTATGAACATCCAAGCGACAGAATTGACGACTGTTTCGGATAATTCTGTTGTGGAAGAAACAGTGACGAATGATGAGGTTTAACAGTAGAAGCAAATACCGGGATTCAAGGATTTGTAACGCGCCTATATAATGTGTGTCTGGATAGGGAACCGGAAAAAGAAGGCCTGGAGTATTGGATGAATTTGCTCAAAACGGGACAGGAAAATGGCATTCATACAGCATATGATTTTATTTTTTCAGAAGAGTTTCGGAATAAAAATTTGTGTAATGATGATTATGTAAAATATTTGTACAAAGCCTTTATGGGACGTGAGTATGATGATGTGGGATTGAATTACTGGGTCAGTTTGCTTAATTTAGGAACTTCTCGAGAAGAGGTGTTTAATGGTTTTGCAACCAGTAAAGAATTTGCTGCTTTATGTGATGATTATAAAATTGCGGTAGGTGTTGCTGTGGAAGTCCCGCAATATGGTACTGTTCCACGAGATAAATGTACTGTATGCGGAAAACAGGACGGTGTTACTGCATTTGTTACAAGATTGTACAATGTCTGTCTGGATCGTGATCCGGATGAGGAAGGTTTGAATTACTGGAGATATTTATTGTGGACACATGCCAGAACAGGTGCGGATATTTCTTCGTATTTTATTTTCTCTGAAGAGTTCGAAAACAAAGATTTAAGTGATGAGGAATTCATCGAATACATGTATCGTGCTTTTTTTGACAGAGAGTATGATGAAGACGGAAAAAATTACTGGATGTGGGAAATATATGACGGAATGAATAGAAGTCACGTATTTGCAGGGTTTGTAAATAGCAAAGAGTTTGAAGCTCTTTGTCAGTTGTATGGAATAACACTAGGTACATATACACCGGTAAATGATATATTGACCCCTGATTATGTTGCAAAAATGTCTTACGCAGCACGTGAACGTCTGATTTTAGGAGAATATTACGGACAGGGTACATTAACAAAGGAACAGGCGGATTCGTTGATGACAACGATTACTGTTCCGGTATGGGATTTCTTAAATACAAACAGTATGACGAAAGTCCAGAAAAGTGCAACTTTGACATGTAATAAATATGTTGCTGATTATTTCAAAATGGCATTTGAAGAGCTTTTTCAACATCCGGCGCAACCGGTAATTCATCCGGGATCATTTTATGCTTATTCCTATCGTGCAAACGTAAATAATCCTTCGGTTTTATCCAACCATTCTTATGGTACGGCGATTGATATCAATCCGGGAGAAAATCCCAATAAAAAAGCTATGGTAACGAAAGATGCATGGAATGCAATGGTACAGGGAACTGTTTCACAAATGCAAAAGAAGGAATATACGATTTATGAAGGATCGCCTTATTATGAAGTTTTGTATGGCAAATATCATTTAATGTGGTTGGGCTATAACAGAACGCCTGATGCAATGCATTTTGAATTTTAAAGGGAAAACGGAGCGATATGGTTTTGGAGTATTTTTATCGTGAATATGTTTGAGACGGCGGGACAATGTTTTACAAAAAACATTGTCTCGCTTTTTTTATTGTGCTAGATTAAAACTACCATAATTTTTGCATGCAAAAAACGTATATACATTGTAAGTATGAAAAATGAGAGATTTTGTATAAAATTTTCATAATTGATACTTACGAGGAAAGGGAAACACATGGAAGATCGTGAATTTGACCTTTGCATGGACCGTATGAAACGTGGAGATAAAACGGCATTAAAGGAAATTTATGAAGCCTATGCCGGTTATATTTTTTATTTAATAAAAGGAGTCTTGCAAAGTCATGAAAATGCTGAGGATGTTACCAGTGATTTTTTTATCAAGCTGTGGGACATCGCAGACCGCTACACGCCCGGCGGCGGGCACAGAGCTTACCTGGGGAGGATTGCCCACAACATGGCAATCGATTTTTTGAGAGCGAATAAAAAAGAGATTTTATATGAAGGCTGTGATGATGACGAACAGGATGGTTTTGAACAGCATTTGGATATGCAGAGTAATCGTGGAGATACCACAGCAAATGAGGTAATATCCGATATTTCGTTGCAAGATATGTTAGCCAAATTAAAGCCTGCAGAGCGGGAAGTCATTCATTTAAAAATAATTGGAGAAATGACTTTTGAAGAAATTTCAAAAGTTCTTGGACAACCAATGGGGACGGTCACGTGGCGTTATCGGGAAGCCATCAAAAAACTAAGGAGGTGTGGATTTGATGCGTAATTTCGAAGAAGAATACAAAAATTACATAAATGAAGAAGTTCCGGATCTCTGGAGCCGTATTGAACCACAGCTTCAGGACAAGATTGTGGATGATAATAAAACTGATGCTCCAATAGCTGATTGTCAAGAAAAAATAGTCAATGAAGTAACAAATCAACAGAAAAGAACAAAAAAGAATCAAATTTATATCTTTGCGAAAAGAGCACTTCCTGCTGTGGCTGCCATCTTTGTACTGGCAATCGGAATCGGTGTATTACAGACTTCCAAATATGCAAAAAACGAAAGCGGAATGGCTGTTGCAACCGATTGTGCACCTGCTGAAGCTACAAATGAAGAATATTTTGCGGAAGCGGCGGAAGAAGCACCGGATGAATCTTTTGCAGAAACAGAAGTATTAGAAGAAGAGTTTTATGAAGAGGCTGCCGAGGCTGCGAGTGGAGAAATGTATGAAGGGACTGCCGAAGGTGTAGACGAGGATAATCGATATGATAATACAGTTCAGGCAGGAGATGGAGAAATGCAAAATTCCCTGGATGTTGTAAAAGAAAATGAATCTGCATCAAAGTCTGATGCCGGACTTTCCATTCCCGGTCAGGATGTTGTTGCAATAAAAGGTGCTGTGCTTAACGGAATTGAAGTAGCAGATGCGGCAATGAAAGAAAAAGGTTATGTCTATATTTATCGGTTTACCCTGACAGATGGCAATAAAATTCGGGCTTATCTGACAGAAGAACAGTGTCAGAGTATAGAAGAAGCAGAACTTGTTATTGCAAGAAAGAAAAAATATGATCTGGATATCATACCATATTCCGATCGGGATAAAGAAGATAATTTTGCTGACTGCATTCTTCAAGATATACAATCTGCAAATGACTAGTGTAATCGTTTTAAGTTTTCTTTTGGATTTGCGTCCCCGATTCTACAAGAATGCGAATTTGTTGTGCTTTTGACCTTAGTTGCAGACTTTTTTCTCTGCCGATGTTTCTCACTTTTTATTATTCGCAACTTTGGGGACATAGCCAGTCGCCAAAACAAAAATTATATATCTTTGCCCGCGGAATTTAACGAGGTTTTCTGGCATTTCTTAGCGGCATAAGCGAACAAAAATAATGCCCGGTTTCAACTGTCCGAAGACGAAGTCTGAGTTTTGAAACCGGGCATTTAATAAATACTTTGTGAGCAAGCCGCTTAGAAATGCCGAAAACTGAAGTATGAAGCGGCAAAGATATATATTTTTGTAAGGGTGACTGGCATCCCGCAAAGATTGCGAACTTTGTAAGAAACACGGCAGAGCGTCTGCAAAAGCGGTCTACAAGCACAACAAATTCGCATTCTTGCAGCAGCGGGGACGCAAATCCGAAAATAAAATTAAAAAAATCCCCATAAATTTCCAAAAGCTTTTACGTATATACTTTAGAAAGCATACAAATATTGCGATATGAGAAGCTAAAGTCAGTCATTTATCTTATATAGCAAATGAAAAACGGAGTATGAAAATCAGAGTGTGAAAAACAAAAGAATGAAAAGTCAGAGGAGGACAAATTTATGAGGAGAAATGTGTTAAAAGGGATTTCATTGGTTTTATCAACAACCCTGCTCGTGGGGATGCTTGCCGGATGCGGAGCCGCAGAGGAAAAGACAACGGCTTATGAAGAGGGGGTTGTGGCTACAGAAGAGCCGGCAGAAAGCGCTTCCGATAGCGGCAGATATGAAGTGACAGAAGAAGCACCGGAAACGGAATATGTAGAAAATGAGTCAAGTGCATATGATGGGTTATACGAATGGAATGATAGTGGCAGCAGAGATTTGCAATCAGAAAAAATGATGGATGAAGTAAATGGTTCTTATCTGTATCCGGATTATTATGAGCCTGTGAATTCCGAAGAATATGAAAAGGCGGAAGAAAATGGATTTTGTATTACAGCGGTAGAACCGTTATCCACCTTTTCCGCAGATGTGGATACGGCATCCTACTCCAATGTCCGTCGTATGATTGAAGATGGTTATTCTGCAGATATGATTGATCCGGCTGCGGTCCGTCCGGAAGAATTCATCAATTACTTTTCATATGATTTGAAAGCGCCGAAAAAGGGAGATATGTTTGGCGTAACAACTGAGGTGGCGACCTGTCCGTGGAACGAAGATCATGAGCTTTTGATGGTCGGAATGATCACAGAGGCCATTGATCTTAGCAAAGCACCGGATTCAAATCTGGTATTTTTGCTGGACGTATCCGGCTCTATGGATGATAGTGATAAACTGCCACTTTTACAGAAATCATTCAAACAACTGGTGAATGAACTTGGCAAGCATGACACCGTTTCCATCATTACCTATGCAAGTGGCGTGAATACGGTTTTAGAGGGAGTAAACGGAAACGATAAAGATACGATTTGTGAAGCTATTGACAGTTTGTATGCGGGTGGTGGTACAAATGGAGAAGGCGGAATTCAGAGAGCTTATGAATTAGCTGAAGCTAATTTTATAAAAGGCGGAAACAATCGTGTTATACTGGCGACTGACGGAGATTTAAATATTGGAATTTCAGATCCTGATGAGTTAGAGAAATTTATTGAGCAAAAGAAAGAGAGTGGTGTTTATCTTTCTGTTTTGGGATTTGGTACGGGAAATATAAAAGACAACAATATGGAACGTTTAGCTGACTGCGGTAACGGAAATTATTCCTATATTGATTCTTTGTTTGAAGCTAAAAAAGTACTTGTGGAAGAAATGGGCTCCACGCTTTTGACAATTGCCGAAGATGTAAAACTGCAGGTGGAGTTTAATCCGCAGAAAGTAAACTCTTATCGTCTGATCGGATACGAAAACCGGATGCTTAGCGCAACGGATTTTAATGATGACAGCAAGGATGCAGGTGAAATCGGTGCAGGTCACAGTGTGGTTGCTCTTTATGAAATCATTCCGGCGGGCGGAAAGGATGAAATTCAATTAAAATATCAGGATAATACCGCTCATACGGATGTGTTATATACCGATTATGCAACCGTCAGTGTGCGCTATAAAGAGCCTGGGAAAAAAGAATCCAAGAAAAAATCCTACGTTGTTGAGGAAGATGCATTTGTAAAATATCCAAGTGACGATTTTGTTTTTGCATCTTTAGTTGCGGAATTTGCCATGATTTTATCTGACAGTGATAATAAAGGGGATTCTAGTTATGAATATATTCTGGATACATACAGGACTTTGGATATGGATGATGAATACAAAGATGAATTTTATTATCTTGTAAAACAAATAGCAAAGAGATAATCTGTATAAAATGGAAGAACAATCATTAAAATCTACAAATTGTATTAAGAAGATTTATTATTTAAAAATATGACCTTTTACCTCTGATATTTGTGCAACAATGATAAAACATGTATAAAAAAAACAAAAGTTTTATATATTATATCGTAGATTAGCCTCCGCGAAAGTGCTAAAATTTTCGCGGAGGCATAAATATGGAAAAACTTGTTAAGAAAGACAGAATTATAAAATGCATTTTTATGATCCCAATCCTGATGGTGCTTTGTATAGCAGGAGCCTTATTTGTTCATGGGTTCTTTGGATATACGGATGCAGAGTATGTGAATCGTTTTGCAGGAATTTTTGAAAAAATTTTCTTAACGGCAGGAATGTTTTCTTTCTTTATTTTCCTGTATTTTGCATTGGGGAAAATACTGCCCTGTCTGTCTGATAAA
The DNA here is from genome assembly GCA_017387565.1 of Lachnospiraceae bacterium. Lineage (GTDB taxonomy): Bacteria > Bacillota > Clostridia > Lachnospirales > Lachnospiraceae > UBA2882. The sequence goes on from JAFOEY010000032.1 coordinate 128,605, forward strand.
ACAGTCCGGATAATGGAAGTGCTTTTTTGTATGACAGCCCTCCTGTTACAGGTCTATTTTCTTTTCTTTATCAAAAGTTATTATAAATGGGATAGTGGTTATGTTATCAGTGCTGCTGCATCTTTGGCAGAACAAGGGACACTTTCCCCGGAATCCTATCACTATGTTTCAGTTTATCCCAATCAAAATACGTTTATCTGTATGACAGCCGTTTTGATTAAAATAGCAGATTTTTTTCAAATCGCAGTAGAAAACAGACCGGTATTTTATAATGTATTTAATACGATTCTGATGGATATCGCAATTGGCCTCATCATTCCCGTTTTGCTTAAGGTTGTAAAACGAAGAATAAGCAATTGGGAAATCTGCAGGTTCATGATTTTTTTGTTGCTAAATCCTTTTTGGTATCTGGGAACCTCATATTATTATACGATTACGCTTTCCCTTCCTTTTACCATGGGATTTTTATACTGCTTTCTGAGCATTTTGGAAGGAAAAGGAAGATGGAAGACTGCGGTTTTAGCCGGGGTTTTGCTTGGTGTCGGATACGATATCAGACCTACTGCGATTGTTTTTGTAACTGCTGCAGTACTGACAGTTTTATATCAACTGCTGATAAAAAAGAATAGCTTTTGGAAAAAGTGTGTTGCTCAAATGGGAATTCTGCTTGTTACAGCATTATTGGCCGGTGGTATTCTTGCTTATGGGGAAAAGAAATACATTGGTATTGATACAACAAACAGCGCTTATCCTACCATACATTGGCTGATGATGTCGGCAACAGCTCCGGGTGGGCATAATATTGAGGATGAAGCCTTTACCGATTCGTTTGCTACGCATGAGGAAAAAGTAGAAGCAGATACAAAGCGGTTTGTTGAAAAGTTGCAGAATATGGGGGTGGCCGGATATTGCAGACTTGCGGTCACGAAAGTTAATCGGACATTTGGAGACGGCTTGAATGGATATATCCAGTTTTTGACAGATGGTTATGGTACCGGAACGGTTTTTGACTGGCTGTTTGGAAGTCATAAAGATTTGTGTGTCTTATATCATCAGGGATATTATTTGTTTTTATTGGCAGGGATTCTGTATGCCGCATGGAAAATTCTAAAGAATTTCGCGATACGAACAGATGATTATGGCCTGTATTGTCTGGCGTTGACACTGTTTGGTGCATTTTTGTTTTATGTAGTGTGGGAATCTTCCCCTCAATACAGCATTCCTTTTATGGGATTGATGAGTGTCCTGGCTTTTGCGGGATTTGGCGAGCCGGTTTCATTACAGAAAACTGTTCAAAACCGGTGTGTGGAGATTGCTATCCCTATTTTTATGTTACTCCTGTTGATATATGGAGTTGTTCGTTACCCCTTGTATGTACGGACAACACAGCACTTTAGTAAACTTTCGGCAGACCAGCTTATGGAGACTGACAAATTGGAAGTAAATGATGAAACACCGCTGTATCAGCCAATCGATTTAAACACGCCATGTAATCAGCTGGTATTTCAATGGCGGAATTATCAGGAAAATAATAATGCGGTATATCAGGTGGATTTCCTGGAAAACCGGAAAGTAATACAGACAGAATATATTGATGCATCGAAATCTGATTATCAGGGCTTTGGTATTTTTTCGTTTGATACCATTATTCCGGATGATGAAATGGAATACGCAATACAGATTCAAAAAGTCAGTGGAGATAAAGATTGTAATCTGAGTTTTCTGGTGTATGACATGTATGGATATACCCCCTATCCGGGAGGAGCAATTCAGTCAGTTTCAAAGAAAGATCGTGATGCGGCTTTGATGTTTGAATTGTCTTTTGAGTATGAGGGAAAATATATATCGCAAAAGAAATATATTTGGATGTTTGTAGCTGCTGAACTGTTTTTGGCAGGTGAGCTTTTCTGTGTTTTGAATTCTGAAAAAGACTTTTTTAAAAAGAAAAGAAAAAAACATCCGGCCCAATGCCTGTAAAGTAGCTTGTTTGCTTGCAAATGAGCTATTTTTATGCTATTCTTTCTAAGATATTGGCATTATGTTCGATATATGAATTACGCCCTGATCGGGCTACTTTCTCATGTTTTGCAGATCACGGATTCATACTTTTTCATCCGGGTATCAGCATACTAAAAATTGGAAGACAAAAATAAAGGAGCAGGACATCATGGCAAACGTTATTACAGACGAAACAATCGATTACGTTGGCATTCTTGCAAAGCTGGAACTGTCTGCAGAGGAAAAAGAGCAGGCAAAAAAGGATCTTGCGGAAATGTTAGATTATATTGATCAGCTTGGAGAATTGGATACAACCGGTGTTGAACCGATGAGCCACGTTTTTCCGGTACACAATGTTTTCAGGGAAGATGTTGTAACAAACGGTGATGACAGAGACAATATTTTAAAGAACGCACCCGAAGAAAAAGACGGTATGTTCTTGGTTCCCAATACATTTTAAGGAGGCTTTCGACAGATGAATATTTTGGATTACACTGCCGTAGAGCTTTCGGCAGCAATTAAAAAAGGCGAAGTAAGTGTAGTAGAAGCTACAAAAGCTGTTCTTGCACAGATCGAGCAAAAAGAAGCAGAGTTAAACTGCTATGTTACCCTTGATAAAGAAGGCGCGTTAGCACAGGCTAACGATATTCAGAAAAAAATTGATGCAGGTGAGTTGACAGGACCCCTTGCCGGAGTTCCGGTTGCCATCAAAGACAACATGTGTACAGAGGGCATGCTTACCACCTGTTCATCTAAGATTTTAGGAAACTTTATTCCGACTTACACATCGGAAGCTGTTATCAATTTACAAAAAGCAGGTGCAGTTATTCTTGGAAAAACCAATATGGACGAGTTTGCCATGGGTTCCACAACTGAAACTTCTGCATTTGGAGCAACCAAAAATCCATGGAATACCGAGCATGTTCCAGGAGGTTCTTCCGGAGGTTCGGCAGCAGCGGTAGCGGCTGATGAGTGTTTTTATGCGCTTGGTTCTGATACCGGCGGCTCTATCAGACAGCCTGCATCTTACTGTGGTGTTGTCGGTATGAAACCTACTTATGGTACGGTCTCCCGATACGGACTGATTGCTTATGGTTCTTCACTCGATCAGATCGGACCGCTTGCAAAAGATGTGACAGACTGTGCAACCATTCTGGAAACGATTGCTTCTCATGATTTAAAAGATTCGACCAGTGTGGAAAGAGATACGGATTTTACAAAAGCATTGGTAGATGATGTAAAAGGTATGAAGATCGGAATTCCGAGATCTTATTTTGGAGACGGTCTGGATGCAGATGTAAAAGAAAAGGTTTTGGCAGCAGCAAAGGTACTGGAAGAAAAAGGTGCCATTGTTGAGGAATTCGATTTGGACCTTGTAGAATATGCCATTCCGACTTACTATACGATTGCCGATGCCGAAGCAAGCTCCAATTTAGAGCGCTTTGACGGTGTAAAATATGGTTTCCGTGCAGAGGATTGCGATGAACTGCATCAGATGTATAAACGCAGCCGTTCCCAGGGCTTTGGACCGGAAGTAAAACGTCGTATTATGCTTGGCTCTTTCGTGTTAAGCTCCGGTTATTATGATGCCTATTATTTGAAGGCATTGAAGGTAAAAGCTCTGATTAAGAAATCCTTCGATGAAGCTTTTGCAAAATATGATATGATTTTGGGACCTTGTGCTCCCACGACAGCTCCGAAGCTTGGTGCTTCTTTATCGGATCCGATGAAGATGTATCTGGGAGATATTTATACGATTTCCGTTAACCTGGCCGGACTTCCCGGTATCAGTGTTCCCTGTGGTGTAGACAAAAATGGTCTGCCGGTGGGATTGCAGTTGATTGGAGACTGCTTCAACGAAAAGAAGTTGATTCAGGCCGCTTACTCCTATGAGCAGGCGAGAGGAAAATTCTCACTCAGAGCAAAGGAGGGCAAATAAATGGCAAAACAATATGAAACAGTCATCGGTTTGGAAGTTCATGTAGAGCTTGCGACGAAAACCAAAATTTTCTGTGGATGTTCTACTGCGTTTGGCGGAGAACCCAACAGCCACACATGTCCGGTTTGTACCGGTATGCCCGGATCCTTGCCGGTATTAAATAAACAGGTTTTGGAATATGCCATTGCAGTAGGACTGGCAACGAACTGCGATATTACCAGAAACGGCAAATTTGACCGTAAAAATTATTTTTATCCCGACAATCCGCAAAACTATCAGATCAGTCAGTTATATCTGCCAATCTGCCGCAACGGATATGTAGAGATTGAGACAGAAGAAGGCGGGAAAAAGAAAGTCGGTATTCATGAGATTCACATGGAAGAGGATGCCGGAAAGCTGATCCATGATGAATGGGAAGATGCTACGTTAGTTGATTACAACCGTTCCGGTGTGCCGTTAATTGAAATTGTTTCCGAGCCTGACATGCGAAGTGCTGATGAGGTTATTGCATATCTGGAAAAGCTCAGATTGTTAATTCAGTATCTTGGTGCATCCGATTGTAAGTTGCAGGAAGGTTCCATGAGAGCTGATGTGAATTTGTCTGTCCGTGAGGTTGGGGCAAGTGAATTTGGAACCCGTACCGAGATGAAAAACTTAAACTCTTTCAAAGCCATAGCACGTGCCATTGAAGGAGAAAAAGCAAGACAGATTGACTTGATTGAATCTGGCGAAAAAGTAGTTCAAGAAACTCGTCGCTGGGATGATGCCAAAGAGACATCTTATGCAATGCGTAGTAAAGAAGATGCGCAGGATTACCGCTATTTCCCGGACCCAGATCTGGTTCCGGTTGTTGTAAGCGAAGAAATGATTGAAAAAATCCGTGAAAAACAGCCGGAGTTCCGCACGGAAAAAATGGCCCGTTATAAAGAAGAATTTGATATTCCGGACTATGATATTGATATTATTACCAATACTAAGAGAATGGCGGATTTATTTGAAGAAACCGTTGCACTCGGTGCTCAGCCCAAAAAAGTTTCCAACTGGCTTATGGGTGAGACCATGCGTCTGTTAAAAGAACAGAGTATGGATCCGGAGGATATTCGTTTTTCACCTGCTCATCTTGCGGCATTAATTGCGATGGTTGATAAAAAAGAAATCAATTCATCCGTTGCAAAAGAGGTATTTGAAACGATGTTTTCTGAGGACATTGATCCGGTGCAATATGTAGATGAAAAAGGATTAAAAACGGTCAACGATGAAGGCGCATTGAGAAAGACCATCGAAGAAGTTGTGGCAAATAATCCCCAGGCTGTTGAGGATTATCACAATGGAAAAGAAAAGGCCATCGGTGCACTGGTTGGTCAGACCATGAAAGCCATGAAAGGCAAAGCAGATCCTACGATGGTAAATCAAATTCTGAAGGAAATCCTTTGATTGAAATTACACATAGAAGGGTTTATGGATATAAACTTTTCTGCCTGATAAATTGTAAAAATGGATAGACAATTTTGAATTTTATTTTAGTTTTTTCAAAAAATTATTTTAGTTTTTCAAAAAAAGGTTTCCATTCCGGAAAATATGTAATATAATACAAAAGAATTTTGGGGTGCTTGCAATCATGTAAGCACTCTTTTTAAATTAGATGCTACATCAAAATAAGAGTCCATACAAAAAAGGTAGGAATGAATTGTGTTTTCGGGATATTTAGCGGAGATGATTAGTATATCTTAATATTCTGTAAAACAATCAGCACTACGCGACACGGATGTCGCGTAAGGTGCATCCGGATAGGATGTCCGATATGCACCGTGTGCGTCCGGGGATTATAACCTTCCCAGAATATTTAGATATACTTATCATCGCAGATATATCCCGAAAACACGATTCATTCCGCCCCCCTCTATCCCCCTCCGGCACCGACCGGAAACAGAAAGTGATATTTATGAGAATACGTCGTGGAAGAAGAAAAAAAGTAAATATTGGAATTATTGAAATTATGTGTATTATTGTTTCCATACTTCTTTTGACTTTACTTGTTGCTTATATTGTAACAAGTCGCATGGACCGCAAAAAAGAAGCGGCAATGCATCAGGAAGAAGTGGTGGGAGAAATCCGGAATTCGGAGGATCAGAATATTTTTTCCGGTGAAATTTATTCTCCCGGTCATTTTGCCAATAACCGGGAAACGGTAGATTATCAGGAACTGGTTGAGGAGAATGCCTCCTATATTCAGGATTTATTAAAAGATTTTCATGTGTCAAGTTCGGATTACCTTGTGACGGATAAAAAATTTACCCTGTCGGGAAGATGGTTTCAAACGATTATCAATGGAGAAGCCTGCTATAATACGGTTACCCAGGGAGCAATGGTCTATTTCCAGATTCGGGGAACCGATAGTTTTGATATCAAATTTGTGGACAGGACGATGCTGGAAACTCCTTATTTTGCGTATATTATTGATGATGGAGAGCCTAAGCGACAGACTGTTTCGGAGAATCATGTGGACTTGCCGGATACCGGAGAACACAATGTAACACTCGTCATGGATGGAATGTCGGAACGTGAGTTTAAATGGTATGAGGAAATTGGATTTGCTTTTTCCGATATTGACTGTCACGATGGAGAAATGAATGGCTTTATCCCAAAACAGAAAAGAATCTTATTTGTTGGGGACAGTATTGTGGAAGGTTGTATGACATTAGGAAATGAAGCGGTAAGTGAGTATAACAGTGCCACACATTCCGTACCCTGGTATACGGCCCGTGCTTTGTATGCGGAACCTTATTTTATAGGTTATGGTTCTTCGGGCATAGCAACGGGAGGGTCATTTAATACAACTTCCAATTCTTTGGATTATCTGTCTGAGAAACGCCATATTTCAGCAGAGGACTATCCAAAATGTGATTTAATTGTTCTTAATACAGGAACAAATGATTATGAGACCAAAGATGCAGAATTTACAAAAGGATATGATGAGTTATTAAATAAACTGCATGAGCATTATCCGGATGTGGCAGTTGTCTGTGTAGTGCCTTTTACACAGACGCATGCAAAGCAGATCAGAGAGGTTGCCGGAAGATATGAGTGGGCGTATCTTGTGGAAACTGCGGGAGTTTATTTTGACACCTATGATGGAATTCATCCAAGTGATGAGGGTGCCAGAAAAGTTGCAGGGCTTTTGGTTGATTTTATTACTAAAAATGGTGTATTCTAGAGGTGGAAAAGGGTGAATTTTGCAAAGAGGAAGTGATTTTATGACATATGAAGAAGTTGTAGATAAAGTACGATCTGTATATGAAAATGCTGATGCAAGAGATATTTTTGAACATATTGCGGTTCAAATAAATATTGTGGGAGAGGGAAGCGGTGCTTTTTATCTGGAAGTTGCACAACGAAACATCTGTGTAGAGCCTTATGATTATCATGACAGAGACGGCTTAATTACAGCATCCGCACAGACACTTTGTGATATAGCTGATCAGAATATCTCTTTTTTGGATGCATATGAGCAAGGGGCATTAAAATATGAAGGTAATATGGAAAAATTACATATTCTAGCTAAAATCAGATTGCCCGAAAAGAAAAAAGGTAAAAACAAAAAGGTATAATCATTGTTAAAAATGCACGGAAAAAAGTACGAAAAAAGCCGTTTTATACGGCTTTTTTTATTGACGTAAATGGTATCTTGAATTAAAATAAGATTACTTACACTTAGGCAAAAGGAAAGGTGAACGTTTATGCAGGTTGGAGGAATCGGCGCATATTCATATCAGCCGTATATTTACAACACAAATACATTGAGTGCCCGCAGTATGGACAGAGTTGAGGCTATTGACAGTGATTTGATATCTGCAAAGACTGATTTTTCGTCGCTTTCAGAGGAAGTTTTAAATACGAATCCTCTCAAAAAAGGGGAAACGTCTGATTTTGCCGGTATTTTTGCTTCTCAGATGCAGATGAGCCGCATGAATATGGCACGTATTTTTGGTTAAACATTGCTTAAGGAAAGGACACGTTAAAATGAACGATACGTATATTGAATTTCTGGTTAAAAAACCGGATTCCAAAACAGCAACATTACTTCATATTCTTATGATAGGAGTAGGAGCTGTTTTATTTTTAGTCGGTTTTTTTATAGATATGAGACTGCTTTTACCGGGAATTATCCTGCTGATTGGCTCTATCATTCCAAATTTGTTTACAAATATCGAATATGAATATCTTTTGCTGGAAAAAGAGCTTACTGTTGACAGAATCAGAAAGCAGGAAAAAAGAAAAACAGTTGCCAATTACAAATTGGATTCCATGGTTGTCATGGCACCAAAGGGTTCAGAGCATCTGAGCAGATATGCGCAGTTAAAAGCAATTGATTATTCTTCCGGTACGCAAGAAGGACAACCTTTTGAAATTGTCGTTGACGGGAAAGGTGGAAAGGTACGTATTATTATCGATACCTCAAAAGAATTGATTGATGCAATTCGCAAGCTACATCCCCGAGACGTTTTTTTACAATAAATAACATTCAACGGAGGAAGAAAAAATGGGTCAGATTATTGGTGAAGGAATTACTTTTGATGATGTGCTTTTGGTACCTTCATATTCACAGGTTATTCCCAATCAGGTAGATTTATCTACTTATTTAACAAAAAAAATCAAGTTAAATATTCCCATGATGAGTGCGGGAATGGATACGGTTACAGAACATCGCATGGCGATTGCAATGGCAAGACAGGGTGGTATCGGTATTATCCACAAAAATATGTCTATTGAAGCCCAGGCAGAAGAAGTTGATAAGGTTAAACGTTCTGAAAACGGTGTCATTACTGATCCTTTTTCATTGACAGCAGAACATACATTGGCTGATGCCGATGCCTTAATGGGTAAATTCCGTATTTCCGGAGTTCCGATTACCGAAGGTAAAAAATTAGTCGGTATCATTACAAACCGTGATTTGAAGTTTGAAAAAGATTTTTCCAAAAAAATCAAAGAATGTATGACGTCTGAAGGACTGATTACAGCCAAAGAGGGAATTTCACTTGAGGAAGCCAAGGCTATCTTAGCAAAATCCAGAAAAGAAAAATTACCGATTGTAGATGATAATTTTAATTTAAAGGGTCTGATTACAATCAAAGATATTGAAAAGACAATAAAGTATCCTCTTGCAGCAAAAGATGCACAGGGAAGACTTCTTTGCGGTGCCGCAGTCGGTATTACGGCAAATTGCTTAGAGCGTGTTGCCGCTTTGGTTGAAGCAAAAGTGGATGTTGTGGTTCTCGATTCCGCACATGGACATTCCCAGAATGTATTAAATTGTGTCAAGATGATTAAAGAAGCATATCCGGACTTACAGGTAATTGCCGGCAATGTCGCTACGGCAGAAGGCACAAGAGCTTTGATTGAGGCCGGTGCAGATGCTGTTAAGGTTGGTATCGGACCGGGTTCTATTTGTACAACACGTGTTGTTGCAGGTATTGGTGTACCACAGATTACTGCTATTATGGATGCATATTCCGTAGCGAAGGAATACGGTATTCCGATTATTGCAGACGGAGGTATCAAGTTCTCCGGCGATTTGACAAAGGCTATTGCAGCCGGCGGTAACGTATGCATGATGGGCTCCATGTTTGCAGGATGCGATGAAGCACCCGGAACCTTCGAATTGTATCAGGGAAGAAAATATAAAGTTTACCGTGGTATGGGTTCCATTGCAGCAATGGAAAATGGTTCTAAAGATCGTTATTTCCAGACAGATGCCAAGAAGCTGGTTCCCGAAGGTGTAGAAGGTCGTGTCGCGTATAAAGGATCTGTAGAAGATACCATCTTCCAGTTGATGGGTGGTTTGAAATCCGGTATGGGTTACTGTGGAACATCTTCTATTCAGGAATTAAAAGAAAACGGTAAATTTGTTAAAATATCGGCCGCTTCCTTAAAGGAAAGTCATCCTCATGACATTCATATCACAAAGGAAGCTCCCAACTATAGTATAGATAACTAGTACAATGGTTTTAAATTAACTACACCATATTACCTGACTATTTTTCCGATGCCATATGAGAAAATATTCTTCGTAAAAGGTATAGTAATATGGAAATCATTGCACCAGGTGGTCGTAAAGCGGCAGAAAATATGTCGTGACAAATAATCCGATTTTAAGAATTGTCAATCAGGGAAAGTATTATATGCAGCAATTATTCAACAAAGCAGAACTTCAGAAGGTGCAGAATCATTTCTGCACCTTATCCCGTTTATTCGCCTATTGTGTCGATAAAGACGGACAAAAGCTGACAGATATGTCAGGAGATGAGAAGGGTTTAGCTTATATTCAAAACTATATAACGGAAGAAGACTTTTACCAGGTGTATAAATGCATTGCAGACAGTACACTGGAAGATATTATTGTTGAATCTACACGGTATCAGAATGTAAAACTGGCTGCTGTGGCGGTGACAGATGAAGGCATCCGGACTAATTGCTGGCTGATCTGCTGTATTTTAAAAGATGTGGAAGGCGACTCAATTCTGGATATTCCGGTAGAGGGAATTACACTTGATGAATTGTATCACGCGCTGGATATCTTAGCTACTGTGGAAAGGAAGCTTATACAGAACGAGAAAGAAGTTCAGGCTGCAAGGTCCGAGAGTAGAAAGAGTAAATATTCCGAGACAGAGATGAGTTCGGCACTTAAAAGGACAGAGGCAATGACCGGTGTTGTCCAGTATCTGGAAGGAACTGAAAGCTTTGAGGAGACAACAAGGCAGATACTAAAAATTGTTGGAGAATATCTGGATGTGACTGCTGCGCGTCTGTTTCAGATTACCAGAGATGAAGAACATGTAGATCTGATTTCTTTTTATCAGGCACCTAATATTTCCCGTCTGAACGGACATAAGGTAAAGGGAATTGAGAGAGGGGCTCTCTTGGGAGAAGATAAACCGCTTATCTTGTCGGCAAATACTCTGGCATCGGCTACAATGCATGCAGAGATGCTTCGTTTTCATATCAAAGCAGTTGTAGCAATACCTATATATGTCAATAAGAAGCCGGCATTATATTTTTGCGTGACTGAGCATGAAAAAAATCGTGTCTGGCGCAAGGATGATATCAAGTTTATCAGTGATGTGGCTAAAGTATTACAAAGTTTGCTGGATAAGCGGATTCAAAAAAATTCTCTGGTCGGTTCTTATGCATCACTACAGGAAATATTGGATAATGTCGGTACATGTATTTATGTTAAAGATTTACAGACCGGTAAAGTTTTATTTGCGAATAAACTGTTTAAACAGGTTTTTGCGACTGAAATAAAAGAAAATCAGATTGAAGACTTTTTGGCTTTGGCTCAACCGGTTGGGTTAAAAGATGGATATTATGAAATATGGCATAGCGAAAAAGAACGTTGGTATGATCTTTATCATGTGTTGATTAACTGGGTTGATTCAAGAAAGGTACATCTATATGCTCTTTATGATATTACCGATAAAAAATTGTATCAAAAGAAAATTGAGCAACAGGCTTATACAGATTTCCTGACCGGATTATACAACCGCATGTGTTGTGAACGTGATTTGGCCAGATTTATTGATCAGGCAAATCAGAACGGACAAAAGGGTGCTTTATTATATTTGGACTTAGATGATTTTAAACATATCAACGATGGTCTTGGTCACCAGTATGGAGATGTTTTGTTACAGTCCATATCTCACGGCCTGATGGAAATCGAAGGTGTAAAAGAGACCTGCTATCGCATGGGCGGAGATGAGTTTGTTATTATAGTTCCTCCCAAAAATTATTGGCAATGTGAAAAAATTGTAGAAGAAATCAGGAAAATTTTCAGCAAGCCATGGTTTTTGAAAGACGCTGAATATTATTGCACCATGAGTATGGGGATTTGTACTTATCCGGATGATGGCGATAATGTGGCAGATCTGATTAAAAAAGCAGATATTGCGATGTATGAAGCAAAGACAAGCGGCAAAAACCGTATTGCAAAGTTTAATGACAATATTTCTTCTGTTTCCAGCAGGCGTCTGGATATGGAAAAAAATATGCGTGATGCAACGGTTAATTCCTGCTCAGAGTTTGCGGTTTATTTTCAACCGATTATTGATGTGTTAAAAGAGGATAATCCGTGTGTTGGTGCAGAAGCATTGGTACGTTGGAATTCGGTTGCACTTGGATTTATTTCACCGGCCGATTTTATACCGCTTGCCGAGTATCTTGGATTGATTACTCCGATAGGCACCTATGTGTTAAGGGAAGCATGTTATGCATGTAAAAAGTGGAATGATAGCGGCTATCCCGAATATAAAGTAAATGTCAATCTTTCTGTAGTCCAGCTGTTACAAAATGATATTGTGGATGTTGTAAGCCGGGCATTATCGGATAGTGGTCTGAAACCACAGAATCTGACTTTGGAAGTGACGGAAAGTCTTGCAATCAATGATATGGAACGGATGCAGAAAATCTTAAATTCTATTCGTGCTCTTGGAGTACGGATTGCATTGGATGATTTCGGTACCGGATACTCATCTTTAAAACACATACGGGAAATACCGCTTGATGTTATTAAAGTTGATCAGACCTTTGTAAAAGATCTTACGAAAGATGAGTATTCGCAATCTTTTATAAAAATGGTTGCAGAGTTAGCGGCAGCTATCGATGTAAACGTTTGTATTGAGGGCGTAGAGACAAAAGAACAATTTGAAGTTTTGGAAGGAATGAAAGTACAGATGGTACAAGGCTATTTATTTGATAAGCCTTTACCAAGGGATGCTTTTGAGGAAAAGTATGTTAAATCAGGAAAACCCCTCAATTCATCAAGACAGGATTGAGGCTCTAAGACAAAGAATTGAACAATTAAAAAAAGAATCTGTGGATTATCAGTTTGACCAGTATCTGGATCAGGTATTGCGCCAGTTGCAGTCTACTGAAGAAAGTATCAATAAGGCGGAACGGCATCTGGAACAAAATTACCAGTTGTATATGCGCCGTAATGGACTGAAGCTGGAAAATACGGTATCTCAGATACAGCCACAGCCGGTCGTGCAGCCACAGACAGCACCGGTACAACAACAGCCGACCATGCAGCAACCGATGCAGCCACAGACAGCACCGGTACAACAACAGCCGACCATGCAGCAACCGATGCAATCACAGACAGCACCGGTACAACAACGGCCGATCATGCAGCAACCGATGCAGCCACAGACAGCACCGGTACAACAACAGCCGACCATGCAGCAACCGATGCAATCACAGACAGCACCGGTACAACAACGGCCGATCATGCAGCAACCAATTCAGCCGCAGATGCCAATATGGAATCAGCCCAATGTTTCTGCGACCATGCCGCAGAATCCGGGAGAGGGAGAACAAAATGGTAAAACCCTGGAGTATAAGTTTGGTACCGTTGTTTTGGGGTTTGTCGGTATTCTGTTTATATTAATTGCCTTTGTTTCTTTTGGCCGGCAGTATATGAGTACGACTTTACAGGGAGTTATTTTTTATGTTCTGGGAATTGCTATTTTTGCTTTTTCGGAGTTGTTTTTATCCCGCAGACTGGAAAAATTTTCTTATTTCTTAAGTGGTCTGGGAATTGCGGGATTATACATTACAACCATATTAAATTACTTGTATCTTAAGATATTTCCGTCCTATGTAGCTTTGATAATTACGTTGTTTATTACGGCATTTTTCTTCTGGCTGAGTTATAAAAAGAACTCAGGAATGATCCGTATCATTTGTCTTTTGGGATGTTATATATCACTTATTCCAATCGGAGATTTGAAGAATTTATATGAGTTTGCCATACCGGCAATCATAATCTTTGTTTTAAATCTGGCAGGCTTTTTGTGCCCGTTAAAAGCGAGAAATACTGTGAGCGATTATGTCCAGTATGCTTGTACGGTTCCACTCGTGATTTTTATGGGACACCTGCTTTATGTTTCGGGATTACAGATGTGGCCGCTTTATATTCTGGTGTGTGCCAATATTTTTACGCTTCATTTGATTTGTATGAAGAATACGGAACTTGCCAGCTATAAAGTTTTGTATATCCTTGGAAATATTGTTTTTGCAGGCATTCTGCTTTATGTAGGAAACCATGAAGATTGGATGATCTGGGGAATTGTCGCTGTTGCGGTTATGTGTGCACTTTTCATGTTCCTTTACCGGAAAACGAAATTGTGCTTTGCTCCGTATATTTTGGCAGCGGGATATGCAATTTTAGCATTCTGGTTGGACGAAAATGAATTCCGCTTGCTCTTATGTGGTCTGATCGTTTTTATTTTAAACCGTCTGTTAGCTATCTTCAAAAAAGGATTTGCATTGACGGATGCTGTTTATACCATGATTGCCGTATGGTGTGTCTGTCTGGCAGCAAGGAATGATGAGGTACGGATTCTGGGTTATGTATTTGCCTGTGCCATCCTTGTCGGCGCTTTCTTTGTAAAACAATACAAGAATTATCATTTATATACGGCAGTTTCTTTTGCGTGGTTGTTCTTACTTACAGAAAGAATGTATCCGTTAATCTGCAGTGTGTTAATCTGTATCCTGGCAGCGGCCATGATTGGCGGAGGCTTTATGAAAAAAGATAAGCCTATCCGAATTTACGGATTGTGTTTGTTAATATTTGTAGCATTGAAGCTTGTGGGATATGATTTTAAGGAAGCAGAAGCAGTGACAAGAATTGTGGTCTTTTTGGTTGTCGGTTTGGTTATTCTGGGAGTTTCATTTTTATATATTTACCTGGAAAAGCGGCAGCAGGATGTGCAAACGATAGCGTATGCAAACACGATACCGGGTGCGAATACGATGCCGGCTATGCCAATGATGCCGAATGCAGGGGCTTCCACCATGGCAAATCCGGAAAATCAGAATTTGCAAAACATTGAAACTCAAAATAGAGTATGATAAAATAGATTGAAAAAATTTGAGGGACAGCAGGAGTGGCATAATATGGAAAATGAAGTGAAAGTTGATCATACAGAAGAAACCACGGAAAAGGTTTCTAAGAATTTTATTGAACTTGAAATTGAAAAGGATTTGGCGGAAGGTGTCTATGACACGGTTCATACCCGTTTTCCGCCCGAACCGAACGGGTATCTTCATATCGGACATGCTAAGAGTATTATTTTAAATTACGGACTGGCACAAAAATATGGCGGAAAGTTTAATATGCGCTTTGACGATACCAATCCTACAAAGGAAAAGACGGAGTTTGTCGAATCCATCAAACAGGATATTGCATGGTTGGGGGCAGACTGGGAAGACCGTCTATTTTTTGCATCGGATTATTTTGATCAGATGTATGAAGGTGCAGTTAAATTAATCAAAAAGGGAAAAGCCTATGTATCTGATTTATCTGCAGAAGAAATCAGGGAATATCGTGGTACTTTGACAGAGCCGGGCAAAAAAGACCCTTATTCCGATCGCTCAATAGAAGAGAATCTTGACTTATTTGAGCGGATGAAAAACGGTGAATTTGAAGATGGAAGCAAAGTTTTACGTGCTAAAATCGATATGGCATCTCCCAATATCAACATGCGTGATCCCATCATTTATCGTGTTGCCCATATGCATCATCATAATACCGGGGACAAATGGTGTATTTATCCCATGTATGATTTTGCACATCCGATTGAAGATGCGATTGAGGGAATTACACACTCCATCTGCACATTGGAATTCGAAGATCACAGACCGTTGTATGACTGGGTAGTCAGAGAATTAGAATACCCCCATCCTCCGAGACAGATTGAGTTTGCCAAAATGTATCTGACCAATGTTGTGACCGGAAAGCGTTATATCAAAAAACTGGTTGAGGATGGCATTGTGGATGGATGGGATGATCCACGTCTTGTTTCTATAGCCGCACTCAGGAGAAGAGGCTTTACTCCTGAATCCATTCGCAAATTTGTGGAATTGTGTGGTATTTCCAAGGCAAATGCATCAGCAGACTATGCGATGCTCGAATATTGCTTAAGAGACGATTTGAAATTAAAGAAAAGCCGTATGATGGCTGTCTTAGATCCGATCAAGTTAGTGATTGATAACTATCCGGAAGGACAGACAGAAATGTTACCTGCTGCTAACAATATGGAAAATCCTGAGCTTGGTGAGCATGAAGTTCCATTTGAGAGAGAGTTATATATCGAACGGGATGATTTTATGGAGGAACCGCCCAAGAAGTATTTCCGCCTTTTCCCCGGAAACGAAGTTCGCTTGATGCATGCATATTTTGTGAAATGCGTCGGTTTTGAGAAAGATGAAAACGGAAAAGTGACAGTTGTTCACTGCACCTATGATCCGGCTACCAAAGCAGGAAGCGGATTTACTGAAAGAAAAGTAAAAGGAACTATTCACTGGGTTCCGGTTCACAGTGCAATCAAGGTTAAGGCGCGATTATATGAAAATATTATCGATGAAGAGAAAGGCGTTTACAATGAAGACGGAAGTCTGAATTTAAATCCGAATTCTCTGACAGAACTGGATAACTGTTATGTAGAACCTGCTATTCGCGGAGCAAAAGCATACGATAGTTTCCAGTTTGTAAGAAACGGTTTCTTCTGTGTGGATTACAAGGATTCAACTGATGAAGAACTGGTATTTAACCGAATTGTATCATTAAAGAGTTCCTTCAAACTTCCGAAATAAGGTAATATTAATAGAGAAAGTTGCCCGATCAGGGCGAACTTCGAATGCTTTTAGGTTTGCGGGAGTACAAAGTGCGTAGCAATCCGTTGATATTAACAGGGGAAAAAGGTCATACTTTTCATACTTGCATGAAAAAGTATGACTTTGGGACCTATAAAACATATTTTCTGGGAGTTGGACAAATAGGAGAAGGATTTATACATGGAGCGAAATTTACTATCCGGATTAAATGATTTGGGGCTCGGCAATTTGGAAAGCCTTGAGATATATGGCTCTTCGGATGAAGATAAAAAAAGAAAGAAAAACGGAACCGTAGACCGAGAACCGGTTGTGAAAGAGGAAGATTTTCTTTTTGATAAGACGTATGTCTGTCCGGTGTGTGATCGTGAATTTAAAACAAAAATGGTTCGTTCCGGAAGGGTACGTGCCATGGAGCCGGATATGGATCTGAGGCCACGTCATGAACATATTGATACATTAAAGTACGATATGATTGCCTGTCCTTATTGTGGTTATGCCGGGTACGGAAAAGGATTTCAATATTTATCGCCAAGTCAGCGGAAAGCAATCAAAGAAAATATATGTAGTAGTTTTAAGCCTAAAAAGGAAGAAGCACAGCTTTTGTATTATACTTATGATGAGGCACTTGAGCGTCATAAGCTTGCACTGGTTAATGCGATAGTAAAGCGTGGAAAAGCAAGTGAAAAAGCATATATTTGTTTGAAGACCGGATGGCTGTTTCGTGGTATGAGAGAAGCTCTTTTACCGGATGAGCCGGATTATGATGAAAAAGAGCTTGAATATGAGCAGACGGAAAATCAATTTTTAAGAAATGCATACGATGGTTTTATTCATGCAAGAGAAAATGAATCGTTTCCGATTGCCGGAATGGATCAGATTACGCTTGACTATCTTTTGACCAATTTGGCAATACGGTTTGAGGAATATGATACTGCTTCCAGGCTGGTAGCAACTTTGTTGACTTCCAAAACAACACCGACCCGCATCAAGGACAAAGCGAGAGATTTAAAAACGATTATTTTAAAAAAGGTTAAAGAGCAAAAAGCCAATGAATGAGCTGATGATTCCGTTACAAAAAGATTCAGATGATCATTTGTATCTTCAGATTTACAATTATATAAAGAATGAAATCCGAAAAGGAAGTATAACTGCAGGTCAAAAGCTTCCTTCTACCCGTGCACTTGCCAGTCACTTACAGATTGCAAGAAGCACGGTGGATTTTGCCTATGGACAGCTCTTATCAGAGGGATATATCGAATCAGTCCCCTATAAGGGCCATTTTGTTTGTGAAATCAGTGGGATTTACCAACCGGCCGAAGTAACTTTGACCGATGCAGAACAGGCAGTAAAAGAGGAATATCTATTTGATTTTTCGCCAAACAGTATTGATATCAGTGCATTTCCCTTTGATACCTGGCGACGAATTTCCAAAACTGTTTTTTTGGATGAGGATAAAGATATATTTGCTTTGGGAGATGCCAGAGGAGATTACAGATTAAGACAAGCCATCTGTCATTATCTTCACGGAAGTCGCGGTGTTCTTTGTACACCGGATCAGGTGATTGTGGGAGCAGGAAATGATTATCTTTTAATGCTTTTGCAAAAAATACTGGGAAACAACCATAAAGTTGCGGTAGAAAACCCGGCATATATGAGAGCTGCTTACATTTTTGCATCCGGAGGAGACTGTGTTTGCCCCGTTGAGCTGGATGAAAACGGCATGCGGGTAGATTTACTGCGTAAATCGTGTGCCGAAATTGCTTATATTACGCCGTCCAGGCAGTTTCCTACCGGTATCGTTATGCCTATAGGAAGGCGTAGTGAGATCCTTTCCTGGGCGAATGAAGAAGAGGGGCGTTTCATTATTGAAGATGATTACGATAGTGAATTTCGATATAAGGGTGTTCCTATTCCGTCATTGCAGGCGCTTGATAGAAAGGGGAAGGTCATATATCTGGGGACTTTTTCCAAGTCCATTGCACCTGCCATACGTGTCAGCTATATGGTTCTTCCACCCCAAATAGTCAAATTATATGATGAGAAGCTCTGGTTTGTTTCTTCGACGGTTTCCAGGATTGACCAGACAATTTTATATCATTTTCTGGAAGAAGGGCATTTTGAACGTTATCTGAATAAGATGAGAAAGCTTTATAAAGGGAAGCACGATTTGCTATTAGATAAACTAAGACCTTTTAGAAAACATTTTGATATATCGGGTGAACAGGCGGGGCTTCATGTGATTTTGACCGCAAAAGATGAGAAGCTTACAGAAGAGGAATTGCAAGAGAAAGCAAAAGAGCAGGGATGTCATGTGTACTGTATGAGTCATTATCGGTTGGATGACATGAACCATGAGACAATATCGAAAACATTGGAACCAAAACCGACGAAAAAATCAACAGGGAGTTTGGCAACACTAATCTTAGGCTATGCTGCTTTGACGGAGCATGAAATTTGCGAAGGCATTGAAAGATTAAAAACTGCTTGGGAGATAAATGGGTAAATGTGAGATAAATGTGAGATTAATTGGAAATAAACGGGAAATGAAATATTTTCTTGGTCAGAATTGAGTTTTCCGCATATATCTTTGTCAACACGTGTTTTAGTTGACAAAGATATATTGGGATAAATTATTCAGGTTTATTTTTGAATTAAGCTTCTTCATCTTCTAAAGAAGTAGTTTCGGCTTCGCCTTCATCTTCATCTTCTTCATCGAAGAATTCCACGACAACCTCTTCTTTGGATTCTGATTTTTCAGCAATATCAGCAGCTTTTGCCTCGGGCTTTTCTTCGGTTGTTTCTTCCGCTTTTTCTGCGCTGGGATTTAACTGAACATAATTACGTTCGCTTTCACTTTCTTCTTCAAAGAAATCAAAGTCATCGTCATCATCTTCCTCGTCAAAAAATGCTTCATCCTGTTTCTTTAAATAGAAATATGCTCCTGCGGCTGCGGCACCGATGGTTGCACCTAAGATTAACAAAGTATTTAATTTTTTAGCCATGTATAACTCCTTTCCGGCATGCATGATGCCTGTCACAGAACATATTATACTGATACCCCAATCTGTGAACTGATAGTTCTATTTTAATGGAAAATCAGGCATAAAACAAGATGTAGAACGTTATTTTTAGAATGTATTTATGATTGCCTATGAGAAATCTCATTGAACAGGAGTGATATCTCATGTCGTATAGGCGTAATACTTCGTTTTGTAGACTTTGTTTTAAAACTAGTGTATGATGTAAGTAATCAATTTTTAATATATTATGATGTTGGGGTCAAAAGGTATTTTGCTCACCATGATACCAACGGATTGATGGGAAGGTATTTAAATGAAAAAGCAGATTTTAAAAATGGGACTTGGTTTTACGAGTGCATTATTGTTTCAAATTTCACTTAGCACAATATTGGTAAATGCCACTTCTATTAGCGGAAATCAGATTGATTTGACAGAGGTTGTATCGTATTCTGATCAGAAAGAAGCGGAAGTCTTTAAGGATGAAAACGCGATAACCAATGTAAATTTGGACATCGAATCCAGCTATGGTACTTTGGTAGAAAAAGGTAATTATGGAATGGGTGTATATGATTATGAGCTTCATGATTATGTCAAGGGTTCCAATGTGCAGTGGGCAGTTTATAATTCCGGTACTGCTGCAAATCCTGACTATACACTGGTGATTTCCGGAACGGGACAGGCTGCTTCAGCTGAAATTGTTTTCAACCAGGATGATCCTGAAAATTCCACATTGGTTGCTCCATATGCAAAATATAGCCAATATATTACAAAAGGTGTTGTTGAAAACGGCATAACCGATATAGGATATGGCAACTTTGCCTATTTAAAAAATCTGAAAACCGTATCCATTCCTTCATCATTGACAGAAATAACATATGCTGCATTTGAGGGAAGCGGAATAGAAGAAATATATCTTCCGGACAGCATTACGATAATTCGAAATAATGCATTTTGTTTTTGCAGCAATCTGAAAAAAATACGTTTTTCCAATAATCTGAGTTTGATCGAAAATTATGCCTTCGGAAGATGTACCAGCTTGGAAGAAGTTGAACTCCCTGATTCATTAAAGGAAATTCCAAGTGGTTGTTTTGATTTTTGTACCAATCTACAAAGAGTAAAACTGCCGAGATATTTGGAAATTATTGATCAAGGTGCTTTTGGAATGAATGAAAAATTGCGCGAAATTGATATTCCGGATACGGTTCGAAAAATTGGTGCATTTAGTTTTCAGGCAGCTGCCTTTTCCTATGTGAATTTGCCGGAAGGACTTCAGACAATTGAGGAGATGTCTTTTAATGGAGTAGAATTAGAATATATTGAAATACCAAGTACGGTAACAAAGATAGAGACAAGGGCGTTTAGTCATAATCATGCTCTTAAAACCCTTGTGATACCGGAAAGTGTAACATCAATTGGTGAGCTTTTGTTTCGGGAGGATACTTCACTGAAGGATTTATATCTGCCGCCATCTATTACCTATATCCCGGATAATAGTTTTGAATATTGTTCACAAAATATTACTATACATGGTGTGCCGGGAAGTGCAGCAGAGGCATTTGCCAACAGGTATTCTAATCTCACATTTGTGGGCGATTATTATAATGCACCAAAGAATACCGTGAAATCAGTTCGTCAGTTTGTAGCAAGACTGTATAATGTATGTCTGGATAGGGAGCCTGATACAGAGGGAAGCAACTATTGGATGAATGCGTTGGTAAGTAAAACAGTTGACGGTTCCCGGATTGCCAGAGGATTTGTGTTCTCGCGGGAATTTAAGAATCACAATTATTGTAATGCATGCTATGTAGAGCATTTATACAAAGCCTTTATGGGAAGAGATTCTGATCCGGAAGGAAAAGCATACTGGATAAAGCAGCTGGAAAATGGAAAATCCAGAGAGGCTGTCTTTAATGGTTTTGCCTTAAGCCGAGAATTTTCCAATATATGTATGGATTATGGCATTGAATTGGGTTCAGGAATAGATGCGCCGGCTTACGGTACGATTCCTACAGGCAGATGTTCCGGCTGTAATGCGGAAGATGGTGTGACGATATTTGTAAGAAGAATGTATAATGTTTGTTTAGACAGAACTCCGGATGAAGAAGGTCTGAATTACTGGTGCTCCCTGTTGTGGAATCAAAGCATGAGCGGAAGTGAGATTGCCGGTGGATTTGTATTTTCACCTGAATTTCAGAGCAAAAATCTCTCAGATGCAGAATATGTAGAATATTTATACAAGATATTCTTTGACCGGGTATCTGATGCTAAAGGAAAGCAGTATTGGCTGGGACAATTAAGTTCCGGAAGTAGCAGAAAAGAAGTATTTGAAGGTTTTACAGGAAGTAAGGAATTTACTAATCTTTGTAACAAATGCGGCATAAGAAGATAACAAAAAAGAATACCTTTGGCGGGTAAGCTAAAGGTATTCTTTTTTCAAAATTCGGTTGTTATGTCGTGTTGAAATGAAATTTTTCTTATGATAAGATATTTTATAGAAACTTTTGTAAAAAATATACATAAGAGGATCTGCTTGTGAACGAAAAATTTTTTGATTTAAAAAAAGAAAAACAGGATCGCATGATTAATGCGGCATTGAAGATATTTGCTATCAATGGATATCAGAAGGCGAGTACGGACGATATTGTCAAAGAAGCAGGTATATCCAAGGGATTGTTGTTTCACTATTTTGGCTCGAAAGCAGGTGCTTATACTTTTATGTATGAATACAGTTCCCGTTTTATGACGATGGAACTTGAGAGGGCTGTCAGTCTGCGTGAAAAAGATTTGTTTCGCCTGTTAGAACAGATGGAAGAAGCAAAATCAGTCTTGTTAAGCAATTATCCTTATATGCAGAAGTTTTTGCTTACTCACATGGGCTTAACCGATGAAAGCATCAAAGAAGCCGTTGCCCCATATGTAGACAAGGTGCCTCAAATTATGGGTGAAATCATGGAGCGGGCAGATTATTCGCGTATCAAAGATGGTGTTGATACGGACCTGTTGGTCCGCACCATGTATTATGTCACAAGAGGTCTGATGGAAATGTCTCTTGTGACAGGAATGGGACCGGATGTCGTTTTAAAAGAAGCTGTGGCTTACTATGAAATGATGCGTAAACAATTCACAAAAGAAGATTATTTGTAAAAAAATAACCGGTTTCAAATCGCAGATTTTGTTTTCTGACAGTTGAAACCGGTCATTATTTTTGTTCGTTCATGCCACTAAGAAAGACACGAAAACTCGTGATAATCGACGAAAAGATATATAATAAATACATCATTTATTTTGCTGATAAAATGGATCAGCCGGATAGCTTCCCCAGAGCTTTTGCATGCCGCGCTGAATGGCATCCTTGGAGTTTTTCCAGTCGGCGTCTTTGTTGCGATAGTCAAATTTTTCCACGAGCCAGGCAACATCTTCGCCAACCCGTTTCATGTTTTCCTGCATCAGGTCAAATATAAGAGGATAAAATACCTCTTTTTGTTTATCATTTAATTGTCTGTCTGCTTCTGCACAGATGTCTCCGAAATGATGGAGGCATAACCCCTTACTTTTCTTTAACATTTCTGTCATTTCCTGATCCTTTTTATACATATAAAAGAAGGTGTCCAGATAACGTTGATAAGTTGTGGCAAATGAATTGCAGATGTAGCAGGACTGTTCTCTTTCTTTAATCCAGTTTGCCATGGAATTGGTGGTATCTGCATTTTTTTTCATTTTGTTCATAAGTGAGACTTTGCCGGGAGAAAACATTTTAACTTGTTTGTCCAGTTCCTGGTTGATTTGGACATAGTGAGTTTTTAAAATCCATGCATTTCCCAATGTATTTCCGTATTCAAACATTTTTTTGAAATGGTTTCGGCAAAATCCTGCCTGATCAGTCTGGCTACGCATATCGCTTTCCATATAGGACGAGCCGGAGCCGAGGACAAGGTCCAAAAGATCCTGTTCTACATTTCTTTCGATGAAACAGAAAGGACATTCGTCATTTGCTAAAAAGGCATCGGTTAGTGGAATGGTATACAATGTTTCTTTCATAGGGGTCTCCTTTTTGATACGAGTTGTTTTGGTTTGATGGCAATATCTATGTTTTGTGAGTTTAGGTTCAGATGCTTTTTTGTCTAAGTATTTTGTGGGAAGGGTAATATAAAACGGACGCAAACGAACAAATTAATAATTTTTTATGACCTACATCGTATTATTACATTTAGTTTGTATTATTTAATAGAAAAAATCAACTTTATTTTTTATTCCCTTTTCGGATTTGTATTCCAAGATATATATTTGGAACACAAATCCGAAAAGGGATATTTTTTTGTAGTATTTAGGATGCACATTTAGTCATTTTTTGCTGGTAAAACACAATATGATGTGTTATGATGTCATTCAAGAGGTTTTAAAACCTTAAATGACATAATTTATTTTCATACATGATGGGAGGAAAAAAAGTGGAGACACAAAAAACAGCTATCCGTGATGCCAAACAGCTTGGAATCCCCAAGATGCTTTTGTTGGGCTTGCAGCATATGTTTGCAATGTTTGGTGCAACAATTTTAGTTCCGATTTTAGTAAACGGTTATTTCGAAGGCGAAGGGTTATCGATTCAGGTTACTTTATTCTGTGCCGGTGTGGGAACATTGTTTTTCCATGTTTGTTCAAAGTTAAAGGTACCTGCTTTTCTCGGTTCATCCTTCGCGTTTTTAGGTGGTTTTGCATCTGTTGCAGCACTTGATACCGGAAAGTATGCAGATATGACAATGGGAGAAAAGCTGCCTTATGCATGTGGTGGTATTGTCATTGCAGGACTTTTATATGTCGTGCTTGCACTGATTATCAAAGCAGTCGGTATTAAACGGGTTATGCGTTTCTTACCCCCTGTTGTAACCGGTCCGATGATTGTCTGTATCGGATTAAGTCTTGCTCCTTCTGCCATTTCAAATGCTTCCACCAACTGGATTTTAGCATTGATTGCATTGGCGGTTGTTGTAGTGTTCAATATCTGGGGCAAAGGAATGCTGAGAATTCTTCCCATTCTTTTGGGCGTTGTTATTTCTTATATTGTAGCGATCATTTTTCAGGCAGTTGGTATGACAAATCCTGACGGAAGTGCAATTTTAAATTTTTCCGGTGTTGCCAATGCGAGCATCATTGGATTGCCGCCTTTCCAGCTTTGCAAATTTGACCTTACGGCGATTTTAGTTATGGCTCCGATTGCTATTGCTACTATGATGGAGCATATTGGTGATATTTCAGCCATTTCCGCTACCGTTGGAGAAAACTTTATTGAAGATCCGGGCCTTCACCGTACCTTAATCGGAGATGGTATTGCAACTGCCTTTGCAGGTATCATCGGAGGTCCTGCCAATACAACATATGGAGAAAACACAGGTGTTTTGGAATTATCGCATGTATATGATCCCTCTGTTGTTCGTCTGGCGGCTTTATATGCCATTGTATTAAGTGCTTTTCCGAAAGTAGCTGAACTGATTGGTTCCCTGCCTGCATCCATTATCGGTGGTATCAGTTTTATTCTTTACGGAATGATTTCCGCTATCGGCGTTCGTAATGTTGTTGAAAATCATGTTGATTTTAAAAAGTCACGTAACCTGATTATTGCAGCTGTGATTATGGTTTGTGGTTTAGGATTTACAAATGGTATCACGTTTATGATTGGCTCTACCAGTGTTACACTGACATCACTTGCCATTGCGGCAATTGCCGGAATTATCTTAAATGCTATTCTGCCCGGTAAAGATTATGAGTTTGAAACAAGCGATAAATAATCGTACAAAAGAACAGAGAAATATAATTGGCAAATTTATAAACAGAGCCAAATGAAAACAAAATAAGCATGAAACAAAAAACGTTCCGAAGAATTCAATCGGGACGTTTTTGTTTTTGACAAAATGTGATAGACTGTAATAAGAAATGGAATGGTTTCATTTTATTCCATATTCGGTGTTTGGTGTGCCAATAAATGGAAAGAAAAATGGAGAAAGCAATAGAACGAAAAGGAAAAACAGATGAAATCCAACAATAAAGGAAGAGCAATGGGAAAAGCAAAAGAAAAAGTAAAAGCAAGAGGAAAATCTAAAGATCAGACAAAGCTGCAGACACAGAAAATGAGACCGGATTTTCCAATTCATTGGTATTACATGGCGACATCCGATATCACGGTGGAAGATTTGAAGGCTGCAGTTGCTTCAGATGATTATGATATCGAAATCTGGAAAGAAGCCGGTGTCTTGGAAGTCGGAATCGAAGAGAAGGATTCCATGGACTTTGAGGCGTGTGAATTGGATTTGAGAGATGAGTATAGCAATCAATTTTTAAAAGAGCACGAGGTAAAGGCGCTGTTCTTTGTTACGCTTCCGTCCGTTTCATTTGAAAAATGTGAAAAAGTCATGCGAAAAATTGTTTCTGCCAACGGAGGATTTTTCTGCGCCGACACAGACGATTTTACTCCTGTCGTAGACTAGTGGGGGGGGAAGGACGTTTGGAGCCGGACGTTGGCTGGGACTTGTATTCTTGAGAGTTTTGATTACGATATATAAGTTTATCTAAATATTTCGTGATAGGTTTTTGCACCGGACGCACCGGTGCACCCGAATATCCGTGTTCGACGTGCACCTTTCGCGACGTCCATGTCGCGAATTGCTGAAATGAAACGAAATATTAAGATAAACTAATATATCTGCATAAAAAACTCTCAAGAATACAAGTCCCAGCCAACTGTGTGTTCCAATCTCAATGGAGTGTTACGCGTTTTGAGCTCTCGCAATCCTAAAAACAGTTAAAATACGTGCTGATTGAACTACTTTTGCCTGTTTTGCAGATTGCATGAAAAGTATTATCTTTTAACTCTGAGATCATCTATATGTAATATCCTGCTTTATGAAAATTGAGTTGACGACAGCAGTAATAATGTATACTGTCGATTCACTAAGTTGTGGGAAGATATTGTATTTTCCAACTATTTAGCGGAAGTTAATTAGTTTATCTTAATATTCCGACAAAGTATCAGCACTTCGTGACATGGATGTCACGAAAGGCGCATTTAAGGCAGGATGCCGCATATGCGCCGTGTGCGTCCGGTTCGTATGATATCACTCGGAATATTTAGATAAACTTATTAACGAACGCATAGTTGGAAAATACAATATCTTCCCGCAACGACGAAGCCGACGAAGCCAACAGAAAAGTAAAGGAAGGTTGATATGTCACTTCAGTTTTATATTGGTGCCTCCGGCACCGGAAAAAGTACAACTGTATATAAAGAAGTGCTAAAGCGTGCGAAACAAGAGCCTTTCAGACGCTTTTTTGTCATTGTTCCGGATCAGTTTACCATGCAGACACAGAAGGTGCTTTGTCATCTGTCTGAACATGGTGGAATTTTAAATGTGGAAGTGTTAAGCTTTGGTCGGCTGGCACATCGGATTTTTGAAGAACTTGGATTTGAGAACCTGCCGAAACTGGATGATACCGGCAAAAATCTGATTCTCCGGAAAGTGGCTTCAGATTGTGAAAAGCAATTGTCTGTGGTTGGTGCCAATATGAAGAAAATCGGATATATTGCACAGGTTAAGTCTATGATTTCGGAGTTTGCACAGTATGGGATACTGCCGGATGATTTGACAAAATTTTGTGAGCAGGCAAAAGAAAAAGGAAATCTTAGTGCAAAGCTATCGGATTTGCAGATTTTATACAGAGGGTACAAAAATTATATTGCGGATAAATTTATTACAACCGAGGAAAGCATGGATGTATTGGTGAAGAATCTGCACCGTTCAGCCTTGATACAGGACAGTGTTGTTGTATTTGACGGTTTTACCGGCTTTACGCCCATACAGGAGCGTTTGCTGCAGGAAATGATGCTTCTTTGCAGGCAGGTGATTGTGACACTGCTAGGCGATACAAAAGAGGATTTATCTGATGGTGACATGACACAGAGCATGTATTATCTGACGGCGAAAGCCTATCGGAGATTGTGTAAGCTTGCTGCAGAGCAAAAGACGGAAAAAGACGAAGATATTATTTTGACAAAAAGACCTGCTATGCGCTTTGCTAATCGTCCGGGACTTGCACATTTAGAGCAAAATCTGTTTCGCCCTCATCCCGGTCCAAAGGTTTCCTGTGAGGAACAGATTGCACTGATTCGTTGTACAAATCCCAAGGCAGAGATTGACTGGGTGTGTCTGACCATCCGGCATTTGATTCGGGAGAATGGATATTGTTATCGTGATTTTGCCGTTATAACGGGCGATCTGGAAGCATATGGTCAAATACTCCGGGAGAGCTTTGCGGAACAGGATATCCCGCTCTTTCTGGATCAGAATAAAAGTCTGTTGTTCCATCCGTTGATGGTATTCTTGCTGGGCGTTATGAAAGTTCTGACAACGGATTTTTCTTATGATGCGGTTATGGAGCTTTTGCGTGTCGGATATTTTGATCTGCAGGAAGAGCAGATTGACTTGTTTGAGACGTTTATCTTAAGCCGGGGGATTCGTGGAAAAAGAAAATATCAGACTTCTTTTATTGGGATGGGAAATAGCGAGATGGGAAGTCTGGCAGAAGAAGCTGATGAGGTTCGCAAAGAACTGATTTCCTGTCTACAGCCGTTTTTGAATGTGACAGACAAAAACGCCAGAAATTATACCCGATTGCTGTATGACATTTGTGTCAGATTAAGTATAGAAGAAAAACTTCAAAAGCAGGCAGATGATTTTTTGGCAAAAAACATGCCGGCACGTGCAAAAGAGTACGAACAGGTATATGGTGCCGTAATGACTTTGTTTGACCAGATTTATGCCTTGTTGGATGAGGAAATGGCACTGGATGAATATGGAGAGATTTTAAAGGCCGGATTTGCGGAGCTGAAAGTCGGAAGTATTCCACAGAGTGTGGATCAGGTGATTGCCGGCGATTTGGAGCGTACACGTTTAAAACCGGTTAAGGTGTTATTTATTGTTGGAGTAAATGATGGGATTATTCCCGGACATGGTTCAAGCGGAGGTATTTTATCGGATTTAGAGAGAACTTTTCTGACAGATTTGGGTGCAGAGCTTGCACCGACGCCTCGGCAAAAAAGCTTTGAGGAAAGATTGTATCTTTATATGAATATGACGCAACCGTCAGAAAAGTTAATTCTTTCTTTTTCGGAGGTTGATGAAGGCGGTAATCAGTTGCGGCCATCCTATTTGATTCATACAGTTAGTAAATTGTTTTCCGATTTGGAGGTTATGACCGTTACCGATGCGGATATGCTCCGGATGGTGGAGAGCGAGGAAAGCGGATTGAAACTGTTGGCGCGCCTGATGCGTGAATATGTTTCCGGTATTGTTTTCCATGATTCCAAAGAATGGAATAAGCTTCTTAGTCTTGCAGAAATTTTTGAAGATCAGGAGATTTTTGGAAAGCTTTTAGATGCTGCCTTTTTTCAATATCATGGTGGGAAGCTGCCAAAAGACGTTGCAAAAGCTTTGTTTGGAGAAAAGCTCTATACCAGTGTCAGCAGGTTGGAAACATTCAGTGCCTGCGCATATGAACATTTCTTAAAATATGGGCTGAAGCTCAAAGAGGAGGAGACGTTTGATTTTTCACTGACGGATTTGGGTAATTTATATCATGATACACTTTATCAGTTTGGTAATTATCTGAGTGTAAAGGGATATGACTGGAATTCGTATAAAAAAGAAGAGGCAGATGCCTTTGTTGATGATGCAGTGGAACGATTTGCAAAGGAATACCGAAACACGGTTTTGCTGGATACGGCACGTAATGAGGCATTGAAAGAGAGAACCAAGGATATTTTAAAGACAACGTTAGACAGTCTTTCTTATCAATTAGGAAAGGGTGATTTTGTTCCGGCAGATTATGAGCTAAAGTTTCAATATATGGAGAATCCCAGGCTTTACGGAAGCATCGATCGTCTGGATATTGCACAGGATGAGAATGGTATTTATGTGAAGATTTTGGATTATAAATCGGGAAAACACAGCTTTGATATTGCGCGTTTGTATTATGGGCTGGATTTACAGCTGTCAGTTTATATGAATGGCGCTGTTGCTGCATGGCAAAAAAAGAATCCGGATAAAAAGGTCATTCCTTGTGCCTGCTTTTTTTATGAAATCGCAGACCCCATTCCGGAGGGAAGCGCGATAGAAAATCCACTGGAACGAAGGGAAAGAATTCACAAAGAACTTCGGGTGCAGGGCTTGATCCTGGAGAATGACGAAGTACTGAAACATCTGGATTCAACACAGGAAGCCGAATCATTGGTGATTCCGGTAAAATATAAGAAAAACGGAGAACTGGCAAGTGCTTCGCAAACAGCAACTGCAGAACAGTTTGAATTGATTCGCCAATTTACGGATGCGAAGGTAAGAAAAATAGGACAGGATATCCTGAATGGAAAAATCGATATCAATCCGGTCATGGAGCAGTCTGCGCAGAGCAGTTGCCAGTATTGTGCTTATAAAGGTATATGCGGATTTGATAAAAAACTCCCCGGTTATAAAGAGCGCGAGATGCTTCTTAAGGGTGATCAGGTCTATGAAGAAATAAAAAAGGAGCTGACTGAGGATGGAATTTACGACAGATCAGAAAAAGGTCATAACGATTCGGAATCATAATGTGTTGGTTTCCGCAGCAGCCGGTTCCGGAAAAACGGCTGTTTTAGTCGAGCGAATTTTGGGACTTGTGACCGATAAAGAGCATCCGGTGGATATCGACCGGCTATTAGTGGTAACTTTTACCAACGCTGCTGCCGCAGAGATGCGTGAACGTATTCACCGTGCTATTTTAGAGCGTTTAGAGCAGACCCCGGATGATATTTTTTTGCAGCGCCAGTCTGTGCTGATTAACCATGCCATGATTACTACCATCGACAGCTTCTGTCGTTATATTTTGATGAATCATTTTCAGGAAATTGATTTGGATCCGGGCTTTTCCATCGGTGATCCCGGCAGGATGAAGTGGATGCAGAAAAAGGCTTTGGAAAAAACCATAGAAGATGCATATGCAAAAAAGGAACCGGATTTTCTGAATTTAGCGAATGCATTTTCTGTAAAAGGTCGTGATTTGCAGCTTGAGGAAATGGTCAATCAGATTTATGCATTTGTTATGAGCCAGCCATATCCGGAAAAATGGCTGAATCAGACCCTTTCCGATTATGAATGCAAGGATTATGATGAGTTTTCAAACAGTGCTTTTTTTCAGGCCATGCTAAAAGAAGTGCGTTTTGAAATCGAAGGACTGCTTGATTATTATGACCGTATGCTTTCTTTATGTGAAAGCGGTGGCGGACCGGAGTCTTATCTTCCGGTTTTGACCAAAGAATCGAAAATGCTTGAAAAGTTAGCTGATGCTACGGATTATGAAAGCTTGTCTCAGGGAATTCATGAAATGGAATTTTTCAGACTTCCTGCCGCAAAAAAGGACAGTTGTGATGATGCAATAAAAAATCAGGTGCAGGCGCTACGTACAACGGTAAAGGAGCGAATCAAAAAACTGCAGGAAAATTTCTTTTATGAATCCGGACCGGATCTTTTCGAGGATATGCAAAAGGCGGGAGAATTGTTAAAACCGTTAATTAGACTGACCTTATCTTTTATAGAGCAGTTTGCAATGGATAAACGAAAAGAAAATATCATTGACTTTTCGGACATGGAGCATTTTGCACTTCAGATTTTGGTAGATGAAGACAAAAAGCCGACAAAGACTGCGCTCTGGTATCAAAACTATTTTGAGGCTGTTATGATTGATGAATATCAGGATAGCAATGATGTACAGGAATTGCTTCTTTCCGTTGTCTCCCGCGAACGGGATGAAATGCCCAATCGTTTTATGGTTGGGGACATGAAACAGAGTATTTACCGTTTCCGTATGGCAAGACCGGAGATTTTTATGGAAAAGTACAGCCGTTACGGTGAAAATGAGGTACCGGGCTGTGCCAGAATCGATTTAAAGCAGAATTTCAGAAGCAGACAGACGGTACTTGCACTGGTAAATGATGTCTTTTATCCTCTCATGCATCAGGATGTGGGCGGCGTGGAATATGATGAAGCTGCTGCTTTGTATCCGGGAGCGGTTTATCCGGAGGATGAGGAAAAGACGGATGCTTATCGTGCGGAACTTTTGTTATTTGAACAAAACGGTGAAAACGGAGAAAAGGCTGAGATGAAGGCAGCTGAGGGTGAGGCTGTCATGATTGCGCAGAGAATTAAACGTCTGATGAAAGAGACGCAGGTAACGGATAAAGAAACCGGACAACTGCGCCCGATGCAATATGACGACATTGTCATACTGACACGTTCCATCGGGACTTTGGAAAATAAGCTTCAGGAAGTCTTGAAACGCGAAGGGATTCCGACAGCTGTCCCGAGTAAGACCGGATATTTTTCCGCAGTGGAAATCCGGGTTTTGCTGCAATATCTGGAAATATGTGTTAATCCTTATCGGGATATCCCACTGGCAGCAGTTTTAAAATCTCCTCTGTATGGATTTAGCGACGAAGAGATGGCAGAAATTGCCCTGATTCAGTCGGATGACGGAAAAGAACTGTCCTTTTATGAGAAATTGAAACGCTGTGACAACAAAAAGGCAAAGGCGTTTCTTGATGAACTTACAGAGATGCGTATGCTTGCAAAAACAGAAACGGTGCATGATTTTTTATACATATTCATCAGAAAGCACCGCTATCTCGATTATGTTTCTGCCCTTCCGGCAGGTGGTAGCCGGCGTGAGACTGTTGAAATGCTTCTTACTCAGGCAAAGACCTATGAACAGAGTCGGATGCATGGCTTATTTGGGTTTCTGCAATATATGAAACAGTTGGAAAAATATGAAATCGACTATGGGAATGGTGGAGAGGATCATACCAATGCGGTTCGCATCATGACCATCCATAAGTCGAAAGGTCTGGAATTTCCGGTGTGTTTTGTGTCGGGACTGGCAAAACGCTTTAACCGTAGAGACATCAACGGTTCCCTATTGTTGCATACAGATCTGGGTATCGGAATAGAATACCGTAATTATCAGGACAAATTCCGAAGAAATACCATTAAACAAAAGTGGATTGCCAGACAGCAGTTGGTTGATAGTATGGGAGAGGAACTTCGAGTCCTTTATGTTGCTCTGACCAGGGCAAAGGAAAAATGCATTTTAACAGGTACGGTTTCCGATTATGAAAAGACCTTAGAATCGTGTGCTCAGATGGTTGGAGATGAAAGTCATAAAGCCGTATCGGACCGCAAACTGGATGGACAGCTGATTTTGGAATGCAATCATTATTTGAAATTGCTTTTTTATGTGATGGCTTTGTACCGGGATCAGCCGGAAAAACTGTTTGAGGTTACCCTTTTTCATGAAGATGATTTACAGCTAAATCAGGCTCGACAGTTTTTGGAAGACAGAATGAAAAAAGATGTTTTCTTAAAAACTCTGAAAGCAGCAGATGAGACAAAGAGCCGGGAACTTTCCCGGGTAATTCATGCTGCCTATCCGCATCCGGAACTGGAAGGTTTATATAATAAGACCAGTGTCTCGGAATTAAAGCATGCTGCTTTGCATGAAGATGAACAGACTATGGTGGTGTTTGATACAGAGAAAAAAACACAGATTGTTCCGGAATTTATGAAAGAAGAAGTAAAGGTACTAGGTGCTGCCAGAGGAACTGCCTATCATAGATTGATGGAACTTTTGGATTTTCAATCCTTTGCACAGTGTCTATGTGGAAAATTAAAAGAGAATTTAATAAATGAGAAAAGACGCATAATTGAAGCAAAATTGATGCCTGAAAAAGATATGAATTTGATTGATGATAGAAAAATTATGGCTTTTCTTTGCAGCGACTTAGCTAAAAAAATGATGGCGGCAAATGAAAAACGATTGTTATTCAAAGAGCAGCCGTTCGTTATGGAAATACCGGCAAAACGTGTGGATGAGAAATTCCCGGATGATGAAACCATGCTGATACAGGGTATTATCGATGCTTTCTATGAAGAAGACGGGAAAATCTACTTGGTTGATTACAAGACAGACCGGGTAGAAAAAAGAGAAGATCTGATTAACCGATACCGGGTTCAGATGGATTACTATAAAGAGGCATTGGAACGGATTACACAAAAAACAGTGGAAGGTGTGAAAATTTATTCCTTTTTCTTTTCTGATGTTTTGGATGTGGAATAAAAACATTTATTAAATGCCCGGTTTCAAAACTCAGACTACGTCTTCAGACAGTTGAAACCGGGCATTCCTTTTTGTTCGCTATGCCGCTAAGAAAGGCACAAAACCTCGTAAAAGTCGACGGGCAAAGATATATATTTCTGCAAGGACAACCTGCAGCCCATAAAGATCTTGAGGATAAAATTCCAGACGAAACTCAATTATTCGGAAGCTAACATCTGCCGATAGTGTTCTGCTTCTTCCAAATCACCATTTTCGGTGCAAATGTCAATCAAGGCATTTAATGGAATGGTGGTATGACATTTCAAATCTAAAATACTTTCGGTTTCAAATGCTGCATTGTAATACCAAAGTGCGGCTTCTGAAGTGTTTTGCTCAATGTTTTTATAATATTCTGCCAGACAACAGCAGATTTCGCTGCAGCCGCCGATTGCCATGGCTTTGGTTGTATATTTAAAAAATTCCAGAAAGTTTTTGGAAATCAGACTTGCCTTGGTGCAGATGCAACACGCTTCCAAAATCTCATCCGGTGTCCGATCCGGGTCAACGATGGATTTTACAAAGGCAGGATAGGCAGACCGAAAATCTTCCGGTTCGCCGGCAATCATCAATTCTTTTGCATACAGGTTATGTAGTCTTTTGTTTAATCTGACCTCGTCTTTGCAAAGCTTTTCAAACGCAGCAAGATCACGGCCTTTATGACTGCAGGTGGGGCGATGGGTAATCACGATGTCGCTGTCATAAATTAAAGGATCCAAGCGGACTGCTTCGTGAATAGCGCTTTCCCAGACGAAATGACGGAGTCTGCGGTACAATTTTGGACGAAGCTCTTTATCGTAGTTGTAAATGGTATTGTAGGAAAGCTGATTATCATAATACATCTGGACGATGTCGATTTCCGGAAGTAATCCCTTTTTTAACATAAGAAATTTCTGATGGTTTTCTTCGTCAAGCACTTCATCAGCATCAGCACAGTATATGTAATCTTTGGTGGCTTTTGAAAAAGAAAAGTTACGTGCATCGCTAAAACTTCCATTCCATGGAAAATCATAGATGCGATCGGTATAACGTGCTGCAATTTCTTTGGTACGATCTGTGGAGCCGGTATCTACAATGATAATTTCATCCATTAAATCAGCAATGGAATTCAAACAACGAGATAAAACCTGTTCCTCATTTTTAACAATCATACATAAACTGATGGAAATCATACAAAAACCCCCTTATTACGCTTTTTTCTATTTTATCATAATAAAAAGCGAGTGGCAAAAATACTTTACCACTCACTTGGAGATATCGCTTATAATTTTTATCCCTTTTCGGATTTAGGTTTCCAAACTCAGACTTCGTCTTCAAACAGTTGAAACCGGTCATTATTTTTGTTCGCTCATGCCGCTAACTCTTCTGCCCAGAAAATTTTGGGAACGGTATAAGCAAGAATTGCAACGATAACAGCTAAAATAATAGTATCGGGAAGCATATATGCTCCGTTATAAACAAGGCTGTAGTATGCTGCGTTCATTCCTTCGGGTGCATAGCTGCCCCAAAGAAGCCAGCCAGACAGGAAGCTACATAAAAATCTTAAGATGCACACACAAGCAGAACCTACAATAAAACCGATTTTTTTATTGTTTTTCAAAATGGATGCAAAAAGCGGTGCCAGTCCCAATACTGAAAATGCTAACAGATAATCCAATAAAATACAGCCTATCTGGGAAATCAGAGTTGCACAGTACATGACATTGGAAAAACCGATGATCATTTGTAAAAGACCATGAACAAAACCTGTCAGACATCCCCATTTAGGACCTCTTCGAAGTCCCATAATGACTAAGGGGAGCATCTCTAAGGTGATGGATCCGCCAAATGGCATTTCAAAGATCTTCAGATAGGAAAGAACGGTTGCAAGAGCAATCAACATGGCTCCTTCCACAAGAATACGTGTTTTTGAGTTTCTGGACATAAAAAAACCTCCTTGATAGTTGCTTAGGAGGGGAGTGATGGCGTTTTAAGTTGTCGGCAGACATAGACACGATGACAATATGTATGATACTTGCTTGTAATTATTGATATCGCTATCTGATACGGTTATCTGTTGGTATTTTACTTAAAACTGCTTCCTTACGCCGGTATTATCCGGTTCAAGTAGTGAGGGTTAGTGAATATATCACAATCTCAGCCGGTGGGCTCCCCTAGCAAATATTTATTTGTACGTTCAAACTATAAAGGTTTTGGATATGTTTGTCAATGGTTAAGTTAATCCACTTTACTGATTTTATTAAAAGGATAATAGCGGAACATGGCTTTTCCAAGTATTTGCTCACTTTTTACAAAGGTATGGGTCCAGTAACGGGAATCGTAGGAGTTGTTTCGATTGTCGCCCATGACAAAATAGCAGTTTGATGGAACATAATATGGTCCGAAACTGGTTGACGCAGGGATTTCTTTGGTAAAAGAATCGTCTAATGGCGTCGTACTGTCGTTAATATATACTTTTCCATCGGTAATGGTTACGGTTTCTCCGGGGAGACCAATGATTCGTTTGATGTATAACTCTGATTCGTTATCCGGAAATTTGAAGATGATGACATCGAAACGTTGTGGAATATCATTTTTATAAGCAAGACGATTTCCAATCAGTCGGTCGCCGGTCATGACCGTATCTTCCATGGATGCGGATGGAATGCGGGCATTGATGATGATAAAATTGTTTAAAAATAGCATAACAACCAGTGCAATCAGAAAAATCAGAACATATTCTACCATTTCTTTCATCAATTCTTTGGATATTTTCTTGTTGTAAATATTCTTTTTCATTTTTCTTTTTCGGGATTTTTTGATGTCTTTCTTTGATGCAGATTCAATGATATCATTATTTTCATTCTTTTTTTCTTCGCCGTTTTCTATGAAAATATA
This sequence comes from Lachnospiraceae bacterium, assembly GCA_017387565.1. Lineage (GTDB taxonomy): Bacteria > Bacillota > Clostridia > Lachnospirales > Lachnospiraceae > UBA2882. Next base: position 165,337 of record JAFOEY010000032.1, read on the forward strand.
TTCAATGGAAGAATCTGCTTCCTGTTCTTCGGTCATTAACTCTTTCATGTTTTCAATTTTGCTCCATTTATGTTATTCTTGTGTATGCAATGTATTGCATTGTTGCCAAGCAACTTTTGATTGATTGTCAAAAGTGGATTTTGCTATTCGTTGATGTATTTGGATGGCTACATTGCTACGCAATTTACGAACACATCATACAGTGATTATACATTCAATTAGTAAGATATACAACTTTTAGAAATGAGGAAAAAGATGTATCAATATGTCCTGTTTGACCTTGACGGAACTTTGACGGATCCGAAAGAGGGGATTTGTAAATCGGTGCAGTATGCACTGCATGAAATGAAAATAGATGAACCGGATTTAGATAAGCTGGAATGTTTTATCGGACCACCGCTTCGAAACAGCTTTCGCGATTTTTATCATTTGAGTGATGAAAAGTGTGAACTCGGGATCAAAAAATACAGAGAGCGTTACGCTTCGATTGGTATTTTTGAAAATAAACTTTATCCCGGTATGAAAGAGCTTTTAAAAACTCTGCATGATAAGGGTGTTCATCTGGCTGTTGCTTCGAGTAAGCCGAAGCTTTTCGTGGAACGAATTTTAAAGCATTTTGAGATTGAGCAGTATTTTGAAGTGGTTGCCGGAAGTGATATGAGTGAAAAGAAAGTGGAGAAAATTGATATCATGAGGGAAGCAATTTCTTTGCTGTTTCATATTCCGGAAGAAAAAATTCCACAGATTACTTCTTCTGTGACTGATGGTACACCTAATCTGAAACATGAGGAGTCTGAGAATGAAACACAGGCAGGGGATTATAAGGAAGCGCGAAACAAGGTCAAAAGAATCATCCCGGTCGACCAAATTCTGATGATTGGTGACCGGAAATTTGATATTGAGGGCGCAAAGCATTTCTTTTTGGACAGCATTGGTGTCAGTTACGGATATGCGGCGGAAGGTGAATTAAAAGAAGCGGGAGCAACCTATATTACAGATAATCTGGATGATGTGTATGAAATTATCCTGGGAGAAAAACCCGCTTTGCAGGCTGGAACATCCAATACATTTAAAAAGAGTTTTCACGTATTGATGCCACTTGTATATAATTTTATCCTGACTTATGTGGTTTTATTTGTTCAGCAGATTTTGCTGGACGTTTCCTTAAACGGTGCATTTCGTTCGTCTGCAGGATGGGTTTCTGCACATTCTTCCCAGGTGGCGGTATACTTTGACGCATTTGCAACTCTGATATGTGCTTTTGTCTTTTTTGTGTTGTATCAAAAGGAGAAGAAAAAGCCGATATCCCTTGTTGTAAAAAGGCGGCAAGACAAGCGTTTGATACGTGAAAGTGCATGGATTGCCGGGCTTGGAGTTACATTGGCATTGTTTTTAAATCTGCTTTTTTCCTATTTGCAGCTTATGACTTCGTCACAAGCTTATAAAGAAGTGGCAGGGGTTCAGTATTCGGTTTCGATCGGATGGGGACTTTTGATTTATGGACTGATTAAGCCAATCGAAGAGGAGCTGGTATTTCGCGGCTTGATTTATGGAAGAATGAGGCTCTATTATCCCATGATGTTCTGCATTCCGATTTCAGCTTTGATTTTCGGTGCGTATCATGGAAATTTCGTTCAGCTTTTATACGGATTTATTATGGGCTGTCTGCTGGCATGGCTGTTTGAAAAATATCGGAGCCTGAAGGCAAATGTCATTTTCCACAGTGCTGCTAATATTGCTGTCTATCTGGTCAGTGTAATACCGGCGTTAAATCAGGCGATGTTTCATGTGGCTGCTGTTTTAGGTTGCGGCGTTCTGGCAGTGGTGTTTGGGTTCGTTCTTATTAAAAAGGATAAAGCAGACTGAGGTGTTGCCTGGGGGCTAGGCGTCCTTGCAGAAATTATATAGCTTTTTCCGCATCCTACTTCGGTTTTTAGTCTTTCTAAGCGGCATGCTCACAAAATATTTATTAAATGCCCGGTTTCAAAACTCAGACTTCGTCTTCGAACAGTTGAAACCGGGCATTAATTTTGTTCGCCATGCCGCTAAGAAAGACACAAAACCTTGTAAAAGGATGCAGAAAAAGCCATATAATTTCTGCAAGGACGCCTCTCTATGTCTCGGAAGCTATAAATAAAAAAGAAAGAAATATCTGAAAAACACCTAAAAAAGACAGATAATTTAATGAAAAGTCAGAAAATAATAAAGTTAAATGTTAAATTATCTAATTATCTGACAATTCAAATAAATTTTTTTACTAACAACTCTTTACAAGTAAAAAAAATGGGTGTATATTCATTTCAAACAAAAATTAATCATAAGAAAAAACTAAGGAAGGAGATTCCACATGTTTGACGCAAAGTTAAGCGTGCCAAAATCTCCCTTATACAGGGAAGAATTTGAGCATGACAACTGCGGTATCGGTGCATGTGTTAACATTAACGGAAAGAAAAGCCGAGAAACAGTTGAGAACGCATTAAAAATTGTAGAAAACTTAGAGCACAGAGCAGGCAAAGACGCCGAGGGTAAGACCGGAGATGGAGTAGGTATCTTAACACAGATTCCACACAAATTCTTCACAAAGGTCACGAAAACCCTCGGCATTTTTATTGGTGAGGAAAGAGAATACGGTGTCGGTATGTTCTTTTTCCCGCAGGATGAACTTCAGAGAAATCAGGCCAAAAAGATGTTTGAAATCATCGTTGAGAAAGAAGGCCTTTCATTTCTTGGCTGGAGAGAGGTTCCGACCAAACCGGAAGTATTAGGTCACAAGGCAGTAGAATGTATGCCCTGTATTATGCAGGCGTTTATCAAAAAGCCTTCGGAATTGGAAAAAGGTCTGGAGTTTGACCGTAAATTATATATTGTCCGCAGGATTTTTGAACAGTCCAACGATGTAACGTATGTGGTTTCCTTGAGCAGTCGTACTATTGTTTATAAAGGTATGTTCTTAGTTGGACAGCTTCGTACATTCTTCCAGGATTTGCAGGATCCGGATTATTTATCAGCAATTGCATTGGTACATTCCCGTTTCTCAACCAATACCAATCCGAGCTGGGAGAGAGCGCATCCGAACCGTTTCATCGTACATAACGGAGAAATCAATACGATTAAAGGTAATGCCGATAAAATGCTGGCGCGTGAAGAAAATATGGAATCTGAGCATTTGAAAGGGGAATTATACAAAATTCTTCCGGTTATTGATGCGTCCGGTTCCGATTCGGCAATGTTAGATAATACACTGGAATTTTTGGTTATGAGTGGCATGCCGTTACCGCTTGCTGTCATGATTACAATTCCGGAGCCTTGGTCAAACAACAAGACCATGTCACAGAAAAAGAAAGATTTCTACCAGTATTATGCAACGATGATGGAGCCGTGGGATGGACCGGCTTCTATTCTCTTTTCTGACGGTGATATCATGGGTGCGGTACTTGACCGTAACGGCTTAAGACCTTCCCGCTATTATATTACCGATGACGGTGAGGTTATTCTTTCTTCCGAAGTCGGTGTGTTACCGATTGATCCGGCTAAGATTGTGAAAAAAGAGAGACTTCACCCCGGAAAAATGCTTTTGATTGACACTGTCAAAGGTGAAGTGATTGACGATGAAGAGTTAAAAGATGCATATGCCGGAAGACAGCCTTATGGTGAATGGCTCGATTCAAATCTGGTTAAATTGAGAGAATTGAAGATTCCGAATGTTCGTGTTCCTGAATTTACCTATGAAGAAAGACAGAGAATGCAGAAGGTATTCGGATATACCTATGATGAATTGAAACAGGTTATTCTTCCGATGGCCAAAAACGGAAGTGAAGCGATTGCAGCCATGGGTGTTGATACACCAATTCCGGTTTTGAATAAAACGTATCATCCGTTATTTGACTATTTTAAACAGTTGTTTGCACAGGTTACCAATCCGCCGATTGATGCTATTCGTGAGGAAGTGGTTACTTCCACTACCGTATATATCGGAACAGGCGGAAACCTTTTGGAAGAAAAACCGGAAAACTGTGACATCTTAAAAGTGGAAAATCCGATTTTAACCAATACCGATATTTTGAAAATCAAAAACATGAAAGCAAAGGGCTTTAAGGTAGAGGTTGTGCCGATTACTTATTATAAAAATACGAGTCTGGAAAAGGCAATCAATCGTCTGTATGTCGAAGTAGACCGTATTTTCCGCGAGGGTGTCAATATTATTATTTTGTCCGACCGTGGTGTGGATGAAAATCATGTGGCAATTCCTTCTCTACTGGCGGTATCTGCATTACAGCAGCATCTGGTTCAGACCAAGAAACGTACATCGGTTTCTGTTATTTTAGAAACAGCAGAACCCAGAAATGTACATCATTTTGCAACCCTGTTAGGTTTTGGTGCAACTGCAATCAACCCCTATCTGGCACAGGAATCTATCAAAGAGTTGATTGATAATCATATGTTAGATAAAGATTATTATGCGGCAGTGGATGATTACAACCATGCTATTATCAGTGGTATCGTTAAAATTGCTTCGAAAATGGGTATTTCGACCATTCAGTCTTATCAGGGTTCCAAGATTTTTGAAGCAATCGGTCTGGATTATGCGTTGGTGGATAAATACTTTGCCGGTACGGTTTGCCGGGTAGGCGGTATCAGCATTGCGGATATTGAGAAAGAAGTAAATGACCTTCATTCTCTTGCGTTTGATCCGTTAGGACTGGAAAGTGATCTTACGCTGGATAGTCCCGGACATCACAAAGCACGCAGTGGTGGTGATGAACATTTATACAATCCGCAGACGATTCATTTGTTGCAGGAATCAACACGCCGTGGTGATTATGACTTATTCAAGCAGTATACGGCGTGTGTCAATGATGAGAACAGTCCCAAGACCTTACGCGGTCTGATGGATTTCAATTATCCTGCAAAAGGTATACCGATTGAACAGGTTGAAAGTGTTGATTCTATTGTAAAGAGATTTAAGACCGGTGCCATGTCCTATGGTTCCATCAGTAAGGAAGCACATGAGTGTCTGGCAATTGCCATGAACAATCTGGGCGGCAAATCCAATACCGGTGAAGGTGGCGAGGATTTGGAAAGACTTTCCATTGGACCGGACGGATTAAATAAATGCTCTGCTATCAAACAGGTTGCATCCGGACGATTTGGTGTCACCAGTAAATACCTGACAAGTGCACAGGAAATTCAGATCAAAATGGCACAGGGTGCAAAGCCCGGCGAAGGTGGTCATCTTCCGGGTGGAAAGGTTTATCCATGGATTGCCAAAACGAGACATTCAACACCCGGTGTTGGTCTGATTTCACCGCCGCCTCATCATGATATTTATTCTATCGAAGATTTGGCGCAGTTAATTTATGATTTGAAAAATGCTAATAAAGATGCCAGAATTTCCGTAAAACTGGTTTCTGAAGCAGGTGTCGGAACCGTTGCAGCCGGTGTTGCAAAAGCCGGAGCACAGGTTATTCTGGTATCCGGATATGATGGAGGTACCGGTGCGGCACCCAGAAATTCCATTCACAATGCGGGACTTCCGTGGGAGCTTGGTCTTGCGGAAACACACCAGACCCTGATCCAGAATGGTTTGAGAAATAAAGTTCGTATCGAGACAGACGGAAAACTTATGAGCGGACGTGATGTTGTGATTGCGGCTTTGCTTGGTGCGGAAGAATATGGTTTTGCAACGGCTCCTCTTGTAACCATGGGTTGCGTCATGATGCGTGTATGTAATCTGGATACCTGTCCGGTGGGCGTGGCAACGCAAAATCCTGAGCTTCGCAAACGTTTCCGTGGAAAACCGGAATATGTAGAAAACTTCATGCGTTTTATCGCACAGGAGATGCGTGAAATTATGGCAGATCTTGGTGTGAAGACGATTGACGAGCTGGTTGGACATACCGAGTTTTTGAAGGTAAGAGATAATCTGGATGAGCGCTATGCAAAAGTGGATCTTTCCAATATTTTAAATAATCCGTATGTTGGAAGTAAAGAAAAAGTAATCTTTGATCCCAAACAGGTTTATGACTTCGGACTGGAAAAAACACAGGATGAAAAGGTTTTGTTAAAACAGCTTTCAAAAGCATTGGAAACCGGTGCGAAGAGAAGTATTGAAGTGGATGTTACCAACACAGATCGTTCTTTTGGTACGATTTTAGGTTCTGAAATCACAAAGAGATTTTACAATACCTTACCCGAGGATACATATCGTGTGTTATGTAACGGCGCCGGCGGTCAGAGCTTTGGAGCATTTATTCCAAAGGGACTGACTTTAGAGCTTGTCGGTGATTCCAATGACTACTTTGGCAAAGGCTTATCCGGCGGAAAGCTGATTGTTTACCCGCCGAAGGGATCTACCTTTAAACAGGATGAAAACATTATTATCGGAAATGTGGCTCTCTACGGTGCAACAAGCGGAAAGGCCTTTATCAATGGTGTTGCGGGAGAACGTTTCTGTGTCAGAAATTCCGGTGCCATTGCGGTAGTCGAAGGCTGCGGCGACCACGGATGCGAATATATGACGGGAGGCCGTGCGGTCATCTTAGGAAGCATCGGTAAGAACTTTGCAGCCGGTATGAGCGGTGGTATTGCCTACGTCTTGGATGAAAACAATGATTTGTATACAAAGACCAATAAAGACATGGTTTCTTCTTATGAAATTACTTCCAAATATGATGTTTTGGAATTAAAGGAACTGATTAAAGAGCATGTGGCATACACCAATTCCGAAAAAGGTAAGCTGATTTTGGATAATTTCGGAGAATATCTGCCCAAATTTAAAAAGATTATTCCTCACGACTACGAAGAAATGCAGAAGGCCATTGTTCAGATGGAAGAAAAAGGTCTGAGTGCAGAGCAGGCACAGATTGAAGCATTCTATGCCAACAAGAATAAATAGGAGGTGCAAAAATGGGAAAACCTACAGGATTTTTAGATTATGAACGTGTGAATGCAAAAGCAGAAGCACCGAAAAGCAGAATAAAACATTTTAATGAGTTCCATGAGTATCTCCCGGAAGAAAAACAGAGATTACAGGGCGCACGTTGTATGGAGTGCGGCGTGCCCTTCTGTCAGGCAGGAGCCATGCTTATGGGAATGGCAAGCGGTTGTCCGTTGCACAATCTGGTTCCCGAATGGAATGATCTGGTATACAACGGAAACTGGGAACAGGCATTTAAGCGTTTGAAAAAAACAAATAACTTTCCGGAGTTTACTTCCCGTGTATGCCCCGCATTATGCGAAAATGCATGTACTTGCGGATTATATGATGAACCGGTTGCATCAAAAGCAAATGAGCATGCGATTATAGAACATGCCTATGCCAATGGATATGCAGCTGCGAAACCGCCGAAAGTGCGGACCGGTAAAAAGATTGCAGTCATCGGAAGCGGCCCTTCGGGACTTGCCTGTGCCGACCAGCTCAATAAAAGAGGACATTCGGTAACTGTATACGAGCGCAATGACCGTATTGGCGGCCTGCTTATGTATGGTATTCCGAATATGAAGTTGGAAAAACATATTATTGACCGTAAAATCAATATCATGAAAGAAGAAGGCATTGAATTTGTGACAAATGCCAATATCGGTCAGGATATCAAAGCGTCCAAAATTCTGGCACAGTATGACAAAGTCGTGTTGTGTTGTGGTGCTTCCAATCCGAGAGATATCAATGTGCCCGGAAGAGATGCAAAAGGAATTTATTTTGCGGTAGACTTCCTTACCAGAAACACAAAGTCGTTGTTGGACTCTGACTTCAAAGATAAAAAATACATTGATACAAAAGACAAAAATGTCATTATTATCGGTGGTGGTGATACCGGAAATGACTGCGTGGGAACCAGTATCAGACATGGCGCCAAATCCGTTACGCAGATTGAGATGATGCCAAAAGCACCCGACTGCAGAGCAGAGAATAATCCCTGGCCCGAATGGCCGAAAATCTGCAAGACCGATTATGGTCAGGAAGAAGCCATTGCCGTTTACGGACATGATCCCCGTATCTATGAGACAACCGTAAAAGAGTTCATCAAAGACAAGAACGGCAATTTAAAAGCAGTAAAGCTTGTAAAACTGCAGTTTGTCAAAGATGAAGCAACCGGAAGAAATAAAATGGTTGAAGTTGAAGGCAGTGAAACGGTTATGGATGCCGATATTGTTTTGATTGCAGCCGGCTTTTTGGGAAGTCAGAAGTATCTGACGGATGCCTTTAAAGTGGAAGTAAACGAAAGAACAAACATCAAAACCGAGCCCGGAAAATATCAGACCAGCGTTCCAAATGTGTTTGCGGCAGGAGACGTACACAGAGGACAGTCCCTGGTGGTATGGGCAATCCGCGAAGGACGGGAAGCGGCAAAGGCCGTTGATGAAAGCCTGATGGGTTACTCCAACCTGAATGTTCAGTAGCTAATTTTGTTATATGAATACGTTTTTGAAAACGTATTCATTTATAAACGATTGTTAATCTGACGATTATTCATTTAATGATTAATATCATTGATCATTATTGACATTTTTCATATGATATTCTTTTTGCAGCGCTGTTTTATAATCATTATTGGACAGCGCTGCTTTTATATCGGATAAACGTCCGTCTTTGCGAAGCTTATCGGCAAGCTCACGCATCTGTTCTCTGTCGGTCTGGGAACAGAGATTTGCTTCTTCCATACCACGTTCTAATGCGGTATTCTGTATGTTTAATGCAATATATTGATCCATCCTCTTCGGTTATTAAAACCTCCTTTAATATTTTTTGGAAGCGCTTGTTTTATGCTGTTTGTAATGCTTTGTGTTCCTGTTGTATATCTTTGTCGCTGGCTTTTACAAGGTTTCGTTCCTTTCTTAGCACCATAAGTGAACAAAAATGATGACCGGTTTCAACTGTTTGAAGACGAAGTCTGAGTTTTGAAACCGGTTATTTAAAATATTTTGTGAGCAAGGTGCTTAGAAAGCCTAGAAAACGAAGTGCGAGGCGACAAAGATATTTATGAACGTAAATCCGAAAAGGGAATTTTTAATTATACGGCGGAAAGAAATTGATGAAACAGATGTTGCTGTAATAGAAATCTTTTGATACGCTTAAAATAAGAAAGGCGCAAATGGACTTTCAACAAATGATATAAAATCTGACTGCAGGAGAGAAAATGGGACTCGGAGTAGTGAAACGAATAATGAAGCGAATAATGAAATATGGGCTTATGCCGTTTCTTATTTTAATGGTAATGCTATGTTTTCCAATCACGCTGAATGCAACGGAAATCACAGAGAAAAGTGTTTCTGAAAATGCCATTGTTGTTGTCATTGATCCGGGACACGGCGGAAAAAATGCAGGAGCGATTTATGGCGGTTATATTGAAAAGACCCTGACGCTCAATACTGCAAAGGCCGTGAAAGAAGAACTGGAAAAGTATGATGGCATAAAGGTGTATCTGACTCGGGATAGTGATGTGGATATGGAACTGGGAGAACGGGCTGCGTTTGCAAAAGAAGTAGATGCGGATCTTTTATTAAGTCTGCATTATAATATGTCGGAACTCCACAAACTGTTTGGAACAGAGTGTTGGATTTCAGCATTCGGAAGATGTTATGCAGTCGGAAAGGATTTTTCAACGATTGAGTTGGAAATACTGACAAAAGAAGGGCTATATGATCGCGGCATTAAGACGAGATTGAATTCCAGAGGAACGGATTATTATGGTATTATTCGTTCAAGTACAGAAAATGATATTCCGGCGGTGATTATCGAGCATTGCCATCTGGATCAGGAAAATGATAAGCCCTATATGGATCATAATGTCTGGCCACAGAAATACGGCGTTCTGGATGCGACGGCCGTGGCCAGATATTTTGGATTAAAGTCGGAACAATTGGGGGTAGATTATAGCAATGAAGTTCATGAAGCAACCGCGGTTCCGGACGGTAAAGTGTCTCCGGATGATACTCCACCGGAATGGTGTGAGGCAGAAGTGACAGAGGTTGATGAAGAAACCGGAATGATTCGGGGGAAATTGTCTGCTTATGATCCGGATAGTAGAATTCTATATTATACCGTTAGTTTTGATGGTGGTAAAACGTTTGGAGAATACTATAGATATGAACCCGACGAAAATGGAGATGTCTATTTTGAAGTTCAGGCTCCGGATAAGAAAAGAACCCGCCTGATTGTTGCTGCGCTAAATATATATGGTGGTTTGTCTCAAACTGAACTTTTGTATGAAGGATGGTTGAATTACCTTCCGGATGAAGAAGCTGTGGAGGAAACGATTGTTATAACAAGGCAGCCGACCGGTCTGGATGAAGCAAGCAAAAAGTTGGATGAGACTGATGTGATGAATGAAGATGCAGGGGCATCAAAAAGGGTGCAGTCTGTGTTTGGTTTTGTGTTATGGGTGCTGTTTTTTGGATTTTCAATTTTGTCAATTGGAGTGGCGTGGAAATATTTTATCGACAAAAAATGGCGTAAAAACAAAGAAAATGATAAAAATTAAAAATAAATTTAATAAAACAAAAAGAAATGCTTTGATGCGTCATAGTGCAAAAGGATTGCACGGAAAAAAGTGCTTTACATTATTCCTTATTTCGCTATAATTCTTTCATAAAGGGTGCAATGTAGTGGGAATTGACAGCTGGAAACAATGAACCTTGCACAAAGTATATGCGGTTTGCATATGATAAAGTGCGTGGAAAGTTAATGAAAGGTGGCTTTTATCATGATGGTAGTACGTAAGATTTCATTAGGACCCGTTGAAGCAAGAGAATTGGTTAAGGTTGCATCAAAATGCGATTTTGATATCGATATCTCTTACAATCGTTACACAGTAGATGCAAAGTCTATTCTAGGTGTACTTGCTCTTGATTTTTCCCAGGTTCTGACTATTTCATATAATGGAACCGATGAAAAATTAGAAGCATTTCTTTCCAATTATGCGATTGCCAGTTAAAGAGTGATATGCCGGTTGGCAGTTGTGATTTTGGATGAAAGATGCATTAAATCAGAAAGAATGTAAAAGTAATTGAATATTTTAGCGGAAATGGCGGGAATAACAGATTCCCGCCATTTTCTTTGCGTTATGGTAACACGAGGTTAAGGCAATTACACATGCATAATTTTATTTGACGTACATGAAACAGATGATAGAGCTCTCGTAGTGTGTCTTATTGCTTACAATGGATTGTTGGTTGTGCTAAAGCCAGGTAAGTGGTACACTTCATATATGGGCAAACAATTGTTCTGATTTGTGGTATTTAACAGTTAGATTTGAAAGGACCAATCGTTTTGGAAATACAGATTTCAGTCCGTGCATTTGTTGAATTTTTGATGCGCAACGGTGATATTGACAATCGAAGAAGTGTCGGAAGTGAAGATGCGATGGCTGAAGGCGCACGTATTCATCGCATGATTCAGCGCAGGATGGGCGGAGAGTACCATGCAGAAGTGTCACTTTCCCATACTGTGCAGCTTGCAGATTATGCCATTTTAATTGAGGGGCGTGCAGACGGTATTATAGATCGCCAAAACGGGGATATGGTTGTGGTAGATGAAATCAAAACCACATACAGGGAATTGAAAAGGATTAAAGAGCCTGAGCCGGTTCATCTTGCCCAGGCACAATGCTATGCCTATATTTATGCGTTGCAAAATGAATTGTCGCAGATTGGTGTCCGCATGACCTACTGCAATATTGAGACTGAGGAAATCAAGTATTTTCATGAAAATTATTCGTTTGCCCAGCTGGAAAAGTGGTTTCTTCATATGATTGATTTGTATCGGAAATGGTCTGATTTTGAATATGAATGGAAATTAAAACGCCGGGAAAGCATCCGTGAGCTGTCATTCCCGTTTGAATATCGCACAGGACAAAAGCAACTGGTCGGTTATGTGTATCAGACCATCAATGAGCACAAAAAACTGTTTATAGAAGCGCCGACGGGAGTTGGTAAGACGATTTCTACGATTTATCCTTCTGTGAAAGCGGTGGGAGAAGGGAAAGCGGAAAAAATATTTTATTTGACGGCAAAAACCATTACAGGAAGTGTAGCCAGAGAAACGTTTGCGCTGTTGCGGGAACAGGGCTTTTGTTTTAAAACAGTCACCATTACGGCAAAAGAAAAAATGTGTCCGCTTGAGGAATGTGTATGCAATCCATTAGCCTGCCCTTATGCAAAGGGACATTATGATCGAATCAATGATGCTGTTTATGATTTGCTGACAAAAGAAGATGAATTTGACAGAGAGACAATCCTGGAATATGCGTTGCTGCATGAAGTCTGTCCCTTTGAGATGTGTCTTGATATGAGTTTATTTTCGGATGGAATTATTTGTGATTATAACTATTTATTTGATCCGTATGCCTATTTAAGGCGCTTTTTTGCAGAAGGACTGGGCGGTTTGTATCTGTTTTTGATTGATGAAGCACATAATCTCGTGGAACGGGGCAGAAATATGTATTCTGCAGTTCTGGTAAAAGAGGATTTTCTGCGTTTTTGCGCAGATGTCAAAGAAATATCGCCGTATATTGCCAGATTATCCGAAAAGTGTAATAAGGAAATGCTGGCTTTGAAAAAAGAGTGTGAGCATTACAAGGTTCTGCCCGGATGTGCAAAGTTTATCAATGCGTGTAATAAACTGCATGGTGCCATTCATCAATATTTAGAAGATCACGATGAAAGTCCGATCAGGCAGATTTTATTAGATTTCTATTTTGAAATCGGCCGGTTTTTAGATACTTATGATCGAATGAATGCGGAACACTATGTGACCTATACCGGTTATGATGAAGAAGATCGTTTCTTTATTAAAGAGTTTTGCGTAGATCCGTCTGAAGAGTTGAAAAAATGTATGGATAAAGGTGTGGCTTCTGTGTTATTTTCGGCTACCTTTTTGCCAATTCAATATTACAAAAGCCTGTTAGGTGGTGAAGACGGCGATTATGAGGTGTATGCAAAGAGTACGTTTTCGCCGGATCGACAGATACAACTGATTGGTCGGGAAGTGACCAGCAAATACACCAGACGAAATGAAACGGAATATGAAAATATTGCAAGATATATTCATGCGGTGATTGATGCAAAAGATGGTAATTATATGGTGTTTTTTCCGTCCCATGCTTTTTTGGAGCATGTCTATGATGCTTTTATGAATTTGTACGGACAAGAAGAGCATGTGAGAATCTTACGGCAGAAGTCCCGAATGAGTGAAGCACAGAGAGAGGATTTTTTGGAATATTTTTCCTACAGCAAGCCGCCTGACTTTGAGGGGAAAATCGATATGGAAATCGCTTTTGAAGAAGAAAAAACTCTCTCATATGAGCATACAGAGATGAATCTTTCCGGTAAAAAAAACGATTGTGAACCGTTTTTGGAAGACAAGTCAAAAGTGCTTTTAGGATTTTGTGTTCAGGGAGGTATTTTTTCAGAGGGAATTGATTTGAAACACGATTCTCTGATTGGTGCAATTATTGTTGGAACCGGATTGCCTCAGGTGGGACCGGAACGGGAAATTTTAAAGCAGCATTTTGACAGCATGGGACAGGATGGTTTTGATTATGCCTACAAATATCCCGGCATGAACAAGGTGCTGCAGGCTGCCGGCCGTGTCATCCGAACCAAAGACGATGCCGGAATTATTGTACTTTTGGATGAACGTTTTTTACAGGCAGGTTATAAAAAAATGTTTCCGGCAGAATGGAAACATGTGAAATCGGTTGGGATTTCCGAGATGTATCTCTGTGCAAAGTCCTTTTGGGAAGAACTGTAGTTTGAGTTATTTATTATACAGATAAAATAGCGACCGTAAGGTCGTTATTTTTATGCTTTCTTTTCGGATTTGTGTTGTCGGTATTTGCAATAAAAGATGCAAATATATTATGCCTGCATACCACTTTTACTTTTGCAGACTCTCTGTCGGTGTTTTTCGAAATGTTCGCAGTATTTGAGAAATACATGTTATTTTTATAAAAATATTAGGTGTTACGATAAACAAAATTATCCACAAATGATACAAATAACGATATATAACACGCGATATAGTTTACATAAAATGCGATACTTGGAAAATGACGATAAAAAATAAAAAAGGAATTAATAAGGCGAAAAATGAATGAATATGAAAATAAACTTGCAGGATTAAAGCGAAAATGTGTCTGAAAAAGTCGAAATCTGAAATGTGCATAAGTATGTGTAAAATGTGGATTTATAGAATAATAAACAATGTTATGTAATATTTTTGCAAGTTTTCTCCCAAATTGATTTGCAAGATTTTATTCTCGTGGCTCAAAATAAATAACACGACGCAACTAACTTATGTAAACCAATGATAATTAAGAAAAAATACGTGTGTTTTTGCAAATGTTTTCACAACTGGCGTTTTTAAATGTTTTGCTGAAATGAGTAAATGGTTTTTGCATGCTCACATAGTATTATTAAATGACCGGTTTCAAAACTCAGACTTCGTCTTCAGACAGTTGAAACCGGTCATTACTTTTGTTTGCTTATGCCGCTAAGAAAGACACGGAACCTCGTAAAAGCCGTCGGACAAAAAAGATATATAACGGGAACACAAATCCCAAAAGGGAAAAAATAATTTAAAAAGTCATGATAGTTGTCAGAAATGAGCATTTAAGTGCGAATAAACTTATAGATATTGTAATGTTGATTTTTTCGAGATTTGACCCCTACAGATTTTTTCGGGATTTGCCCCATATCATATTTCCTATCTTGTATGTATGTGGTACAATTAACACAAAATATTGTGATGACAGCAGGAGGATGCGTTATGTGGGCATACAGTGCAGCATTTTGGAAAATGGAAAAGTGATTTTAAACAAATTTTAAGAAAGTGTTTACATTGCGTTGACACATCTTAGTAGTGAATGTGTCATCATATATTATGATATGAAATTATTTTTTTTATAATTGTGTTTCTGAAGAATATAACTATCCTATCATAGACGTGGAATTCATAGACGTGGAATAGTAAGCTTTTTTGAAAACACAATGGAAAAGTGGAAAGAAAAACAGAGGGAAAAGAAAATCTATGGAGGAGAAAAAGCCTGTAATCAGGGTAAAGGATTTATATAAGGTATATAAAGTGGGTGACACAAAGGTCAGGGCATTAAACGGTGTGAGTTTTGATATTTACCGTGGAGAGTTCTGTGCGATTGTGGGCGCATCCGGATCCGGTAAGTCTACATTATTAAATATGCTGGCCGGACTGGAAAAGCCGACAAAAGGTGAAATTGTGATTGCCGGTGAGCATATGGAGACAAAGACGGAAAATGCTTTGGTGGCATTCAGACGCAATCATATCGGATTTATTTTCCAGTCATTTAACCTTCTGCCGACCATGACCGCTGTGGAAAATATCGCCTTACCACTAACCTTTCAGGGGATGGATAAGGAAAAGCGGACAAAGCTTGCGAAGCAGGCCATAAAAATGGTGGGGCTTCAAAAGTACAGTCGGCACAAACCGACACAGATGTCAGGAGGACAGCAACAGCGAATTGGTGTAGCCCGTGCACTTGTTGTGAATCCGGAAATCATCTTTGCGGATGAACCGACCGGAAATCTGGATTCGAAGACATCGGAGGAAATCATGGGATTGATGAGAAAGGTTGTTGTGGATAATAATCAGACGTTGATTATGGTAACACATGATAATCATCTGGCAGAATATGCAGACCGGATATTCCATATTAAGGATGGTAAGATTTTGAAAATTGAAGATAAAAGACTGATGAGGCAAACCGGTACATAGAGATTTATATGGGAAAATGTCTTGAAAAAAGTATTGTAAAAGCAGAGATGCGTATATGAAATAAGTGGATTATAAAGTAGAGGATAAAAGAAAAATGAAAAAAGTTAAAAGAAACCTTAACAAAATTGCGAAAAGCCTTACTATGCTGGCTGTTACACTTTTTGTGATATGCGGAGCCTTCATAATACAGGGAGAACAGACGGAAGTGTATGCAACTACGTTAAGTGACAACGATATTGATACAACTCCCGTCAGCACCAGTGAATTTATCATGGTCGGTGGCGACTGGGTAACCCCGACCGCAGTTCATGGCAGAACGGTAAATGTCGTGCTTCCGGTTGTCAATATGTCGGTTACCAATCTGACCAATGTAATTGTGACACCGGTTATTGCTTCCGATACAAAAGAGTGGCCTTTTGAAATTCAGACAAGCGGTTATACGCAGACCATTCCGGATTTGCCCGGTAAAGGAAACGGACAAAATGATATGGATCGCCGCAGGGAGTTAACCTGGACATTCCAGACGAGAGAGGATGTGTTAAACGGTTATTATAAAATTCCTTTTAATGTCATCTATTATAGTGGAACATCTTATGAAACCGTAACCATCACAACGTGGGTTAAGGCCATTGGTGCCCCGGGCAGTGGGCAGCTTTCCAACGGTGGTTCTGCTTTATCGACCCCTCGTGTAATAATTACGGGATTTGATACGGTACCAAGCAAAGTTTATGCGGGAGATACCTTTACTTTGACCCTGCATTTAAAGAACACGTCAAAAAGAACGGCTGTTTCTAATATGCAGGTGGATTTATCAGCGCCTTCAGCCGGAACAGATACGGCGTCCACTTATGAAGCATTTTTACCTACCAGCGGTTCCAATACTCTGTATGTTGAACGGATTGGTGCGGATGCGACAGCAGATGTTTCGATTGAAATGACGGCAAAAGCGGATTTATCCCAAAAGCCGTATGCCATTGCAGTGAATATGGTTTATGAAGATTCGGATTATGCTGCATTTACAGCAAAAGCGGATGTGTCGATTCCGGTAAATCAGGATGCGCGTTTTGATATCAGTTCTATGGAAATCATGCCGACGGATATCCCGGTGGGCGGACAGAGCAATGTGATGTTCAGTATTTATAATACAGGGAAAACGACACTTTATAATGTTCAGGTAAAATTTGAGGGAGATTCGATTTCCGGCGGCAGTTGCTTTATCGGAAAAATTGATCCGGGCGGAACAGGCAATGTGGATGCCATGGTCGAGGGTGTTGCAGCAACAGCGGATGACGGTATGGTAAAAGCAGTTGTTACATATGAAGATGAATCCGGAAATGCTTTCACACATGAAGAAATGTTTACATTGTATGTATATGAAGAAAGCTTTGATGAGGAAATGATGTATGATGATATTTACATGGAAGAAGAAGGTGGAAAGTCACATACGGGGCTGATTGTCGGTATCGTTATAATCCTTATCATTGCTGCAATAGTAACGACTGTTATCATATTGAAGAAACGAAAAAGAAAAAAAGAGCAGCAGGAGTTGGAAGAAGAACTTTTGGATGATGACATTGTATCAGAGGATGCAACCGATGATGCTGCGAACATAATGGACAAGAACAATCTGAATCAGATGCAGGAAACGGCTTCGGAAAAACAAGAGGTTGAGACAAAAACGGATTCAGAGTCGGAAGAATAAGAGCCGGTTATAGGAGAAGCAGTATGAAGTTTCGAGATTTATTACGGCTTAGTACAAGCAATTTATTTAAAAGAAAACTAAGGACCGTTCTTACGATACTGGGCGTTACAATTGGTGTGGCTTCGATTGTAGTCATGGTTTCTCTGGGGCTGGGACTTAGCCGGTCGGTAACAGAAGAAATGTCGAATTACGGAAGTCTGACCAGTGTGGAAGTCCGTGATGCATCAAACGGTTATTATTATATGGATATGGGAGAAGAATCTCAGGATGTTGATGAGAATAAGCATCTGGATGATGACGCCATTGAAGAACTGAAGGCGCTGCCCAACGTTGTTGATGTAATTCCCATGCTTTCCATAGATGTTATGATCAAGAGTGGTGCGTATGAAGGAAATTATATTACTTTGTATGGCGTACCTGACGGATATCTGGAAAGTCAGAATGTGGAGCTTGCATCCGGAACCTACCCGTCTGAAAATGGTGGCGTGCCAAGTATTTTGTATGGCAATATGGTTCTTTCCCAGATGTATAACGAAAAGACTCAGAGTGGATACTGGTATGACGGCGTGTTGGCTGATGTGGATCTGATGAAAGATCCGGTTACATTTATTCTGGATCAGGATGCCTACTGGCAGTATCAGTCAGGAGGAACCGGAGAGGATGGAACGGTACCGCAAATGCCGAAAAAGCATATATTTGAAACCAGTGGCGTTATTGCAGGCGGACCGGATGAGTATAATTCCTATAGCTACTTTATGTACTGCAATATTGATGATTTGAAAGCGGTTTTAAAGCGTGATTTTAAAAATAAAGTTATTCCGGGACAGCCTACTACAAAAAGTGGTAAGCCATATAAGCAACTGTATTACAGTCAGTTAAAGGTTATGACGGATACCATGGATCACGTATCGGATTTACAGAAAGAAATCAGCAGTATGGGATATAGTGCTTCCAGTGATGCGGAGTGGATAGCACAAGAGCAAAAGACTCTTGGTTATATCCAGCTTGTGCTTGGAGGCATTGGTGCGGTTTCTTTGTTAGTTGCAGCTATTGGTATAGCCAATACCATGATGATGTCAATTTATGAGAGAACGAAAGAAATCGGAATCATGAAAGTGCTTGGGTGCGATATGCGTAATATTCAGGGAATGTTTCTGATAGAAGCAGGTTTTATTGGTTTGATTGGTGGAATTACCGGACTGGTCATCAGTTACGGGTTATCGGTGACTGTCAATTTTCTGGTTGCCAATGTGGCCAGTGATATGGGAATTAGTGGCGGCATATCTTATATTCCTTTATGGCTGGCGCTTATGTCCCTGGTTTTTGCGGTGTTTGTTGGAATGATAGCAGGGTTCTTCCCTTCACTTAGAGCAATGAAACTCAGTCCGCTTGCAGCAATTAGAAATGAATAATCGAATCCGTCAGCAACGAGGAAAATGCAATGTACTTGCACAATTTCACTTGACGACTGCTGATCGGCGATAAAAATAATGACCTGTTTCAACCATCCGGCAACCGAAGTATGAAGTGGCAAAGACATATATTGGGAGCAAAAACTGAAAACGGATAAAAATTATTGCAAATTTGTAGTTTTTTTTATAGAACATTTTCAGTCTTTATGGTATACTTTATTTAGTATTTCGGTATTGTTTTTTGTTACAAAAATCAGAGATACCGGGGGATACAAATTTTGGAAATAGGGGCGAAGAAAAATGCAAAATAACGGAATGGACGCAGCAAGAAAGGCTGCAGAGGAAGCAGCAAGAAAGGCAGCAGCGGCAGCAGCTATGAAAGCAGCTGCAGAAGCCGGAGGAGATGAAGCTGCGCAAAGACAGGCTAAACAGGCAAGAGAAGCGCTTGCAAAAGCAAAACAGGAACAACATCAGGCACAACAACAGGTTCAGAATGTGTCTGATGCCGGAAATAAAGTTGGTTCTGCGGAAGAAGCAAAACGTCAGTCGACTGAAATAGCAGCAAAGAGGAGAGCTATAGATTTATCGCAAAAGGTTGCAGAAGAAGTCGCAAGGCAGGCAGCACACGAGGCGGTAGAAAAGGGATCCAGTGAAAAGGATGCAGCTCGTAAAGTGCTGGAAGAAGAAACAATCCGAAAGGCTATTGTTGAATCCACCAAACAGCTGGCAGAAGAAGTTGCAAAGCGTGTGGCTGATGAGAATAATGTAAAGGTTGCGGAAGCAGCTAAAAATTGCGATGAGATTATTCAAAAAGCAAAAGCAGAAGCAAAAGAAAAAGCAGAATCAGAAGCGAAGACACAGATTTCTGATTTATTAATTAAAGCTCAGGATGAGACCGAAGCTTCAATAAAAGAACTAATAACAAAAACCGAAGAAGCTGCTAACAAAAAATGTGAAGAAAGCAAAGCGGCTGCAAATAAAGCTTTGGAGACCTCCGAGGCTGAGGCTAAGAAAAAATTAGAAGAAAAGAATAATGCGGCTAAGAAAAAATACGAAGAAATTCTTGCAGAGGCTAAAAAGAATTATGATGAAACAATAGCTGCTTCTCAAAAAGAATATGAAGATACCATTGCTGAAAGCCGTGATAAATGCACACAGGCTTTGAAGGATGCTGATGATACTGCAAAGTCGATGATTGATGCCACAAAGGCAAAAGCTGAAGCTGAAGGCAAAGCAAAAGTTCTGGCATTAAAGACAAAGTCTGAAAACGATTTCAATGCAACTGTTGCAGATAAAGTGAAAGCAGCAGAAGAAGTTGCAAAAGCAAAGGCGTCTGAAGAAATTCACAAGGTTGAAACAGAAACTGCCAGTCGTGTTGAAGAAGTTGTGAAACAAGAGATCGTGAAAAAAGCTATTATGGATGCGATTGATGCAATGGAGCAGATTGAGGCTGATAAAGTTAGGAAAGCAGAGGAAGAGAGAATTCGCAAGGAGGCAGAAGCAGAGCGCCTGAGAAAAGAAGCGGAGGCAAAAGCAAAAGCAGAGGCAGAGGCCGAAGCGCGCAGAGTGGAAGCGGAACGTTTAAGAAAAGAGGCAGAAGCAAAGGCGAAAGCAGATGCAGCAGAAAAACAGCGTAAAGCTGCAGAGGCTCTTGTTTTCAGACAGATTCAGGAAGAAGAAAGAAGAAAAGCGGAAAAAGCGGGAATTACATATACCCAGCCGGGATTTACATCAACCTTGGCCGGTGTTACATCAACTCAGGCCGGACCAACATCAACCCAGCCCGGACCAACATCGACCCAGCCGGGATTTACATCAACCCAACCGGGACCGACTTCAACACAGCCGGGTGCAATGTCAACCCAGCCCGGCAGACCTACCATTACGATGCCCGGCGGCGGTGGAAAGCTCTCTTTTGCTGAGTTTGAGCAGGCTGCTAAAAAGCTTAAAATTCTATTGGATAATGGTATTATTTCACAGGAGGAATTTGCGGCAGAGAAACAAAGACTGGTTGCCAATATGGAAATTTAGTTTTGTTTCATAAAGCAAACGATATGATATATTTATTGTTTTGATTGCAAACAAGGAATCTAATTTGGATTCCTTGTTTGCGTTTTCTGCACAGACGTGGTGCTTAGAAAGTCTGGAAACCGAAGTATGGGGCGATAAAGATATATAATGGAAACACAAACTCGAAAAGGGAAATAATTTTTGATTTTTTTAAAATTGGGGCTTTTCAAGACAGAAACTTTGTGTTATAGTATGACTTGTGCCGTGGTGTGGCTCAGCTTGGTAGAGCGCTACATTAGGGATGTAGAGGTCGCAGGTTCAAATCCTGTCACCGCGATTAATCGGAATTCTAATATGGAATTCCGATTTTTTAGTTTTGTGATGTTGAAATACATGCAGGCAAGAAGTATCATAATAATTAAGGAAATGAAAGGATATGGAATATCATGGAAACTTGGTATTATGAAGTAGAAAGTATTGATGGAGATTATGCAAATCTAAAGAGAACAGACATAGAAGCAGATGATTTGAAGCTGGTTGCAAGAGCATTACTTCCTGCGGGAATCGTAGTCGGAAGCAGATTGAAATATGAGTTTATGCAATATACGATGATGTAAAATGTTGGGGTTAAAATACCTTTTGCCCTCAATAGCATAATGTGCTACCAAGTTTTATTGTATGTTGCACAAATTGTATTTTGTATTCGATATGATAGTTACGTTTTGTCGTAATGTATGCCAGTTATGTTTTTGGCGTAAAGTGTAGAAACAACAGCTGGTTTATGGTATATTGTTCCTAAGGATTAATAAGGAGTGTCAATCAAAGATGAGCAAAGAATTAGCAAAGACATATGATCCTCACGGACTTGAGGACCGCATTTATGAAAAGTGGCTGCAGAAAAAGTATTTTCATGCAGAAGTAGATCACAGTAAAAAGCCTTTTACAATCGTGATTCCACCGCCGAATATAACCGGTCAGCTGCATATGGGACATGCTCTGGACAATACAATGCAGGATATCCTGATTCGTTTTAAAAGAATGCAGGGATACAATGCGTTATGGCAGCCGGGTACAGACCACGCAAGTATTGCTACCGAAGTTAAAATTATTGAGACATTAAAAGCACAGGGAATTGATAAACACGACCTTGGACGTGAGGGATTTTTGGAGCGTGCATGGGAGTGGAAAAAAGAGTACGGCGGCAGAATTATCAGTCAGTTAAAAAAACTGGGTTCTTCCTGTGACTGGGACAGAGAACGTTTCACCATGGATGAGGGATGTAATAAAGCCGTTACCGAAGTTTTCTGTAAGATGCATGAAAAAGGATGGATTTATAAAGGTTCCCGTATTATCAACTGGTGTCCGGTTTGTAATACATCGATTTCCGATGCAGAGGTAGAATATGAAGATCAGGCAGGACATTTCTGGCATATCAAATATCCGTTGGTTGATGAAAATGGACAACCCAGCAAGACAGAGTTTTTGGAGTTCGCAACGACAAGACCGGAAACCATGCTTGGAGATACTGCAGTTGCTGTTCATCCCGATGATGAAAGATATACCTATTTACATGGAAGAAAAGTCTGGCTTCCGATTGTAAACAAAGCAATTCCGGTTGTTGAGGATACCTATGTTGATATGGAATTTGGTACCGGTGTTGTAAAGATTACACCGGCTCATGATCCGAATGACTTTGAAGTCGGAAAGAGACACAATCTTCCTATTATTAATATCATGAATGACGATGCCACCATCAATGAAAATGGCGGAGCATATGCAGGCATGGATCGCTATGAGGCAAGGGAGGCTATTGTAAAGGAACTGGATGCACAGGGACTTCTGGTTAAGATTGAAGACTACAGTCACAATGTCGGTACCCATGACAGATGTAAAACAACCGTAGAACCCCTTGTAAAAGAACAGTGGTTTGTCAAGATGGATGAGTTAATCAAACCTGCAGCAGAGGCTGTTAAAAACGGTGAGATTAAATTGGTTCCCGAGCGTATGCAGAAGACCTATTTTAACTGGACGGACAATATCAAAGATTGGTGTATCAGCCGTCAGTTGTGGTGGGGACATCGTATCCCGGCATACTATTGTGACGATTGTGGAGAAACCGTTGTAGCAAAAGAGGCACCGACTGTTTGCCCGAAATGTGGTAAAAATCATTTTACGCAGGATCCGGATACTTTGGATACCTGGTTTTCATCTGCGTTATGGCCGTTCTCAACATTGGGATGGCCGGAAAAGACAGAGGATTTGGAATATTTTTATCCGACTGATGTACTGGTTACCGGATATGATATTATCTTCTTCTGGGTAATCCGTATGATTTTCTCCGGTTACGAACAGATGGGTGAAAAACCGTTTAAGACTGTATTATTCCATGGTCTTGTCAGAGATTCGCAGGGACGCAAGATGAGTAAGTCTTTAGGAAACGGTATTGATCCGTTAGAGATTATTGATCAGTATGGTGCTGATGCGCTCAGACTGACACTCATAACCGGCAATGCACCCGGAAATGATATGCGTTTCTACTATGAAAGAGTAGAGGCAGCACGTAATTTTGCAAACAAAGTATGGAATGCTTCCCGCTTCATCATGATGAATATGGAGGATAAAGTCATTCCGGCAAATGCAAAGGATTCTTTGGAACCGGTTGATAAATGGATTATCAGCAAGCTCAACAATCTCGTGAAAGAAGTTACCGACAATATGGAGAAATATGAGCTTGGTATCGCTGTTCAAAAGGTTTATGATTTTATATGGGATGAGTTCTGCGACTGGTATATTGAGATGGTAAAACCCCGTCTTTACAACAGTGATAATGCAGCAAGCCAGAATGCGGCATTGTATACATTAAAGACCGTTCTGATTGATGCATTGAAATTATTGCATCCCTATATGCCCTTTATCACAGAAGAAATCTTCTGTACGTTACAGGATGAAGAAGAATCTATTATGATTTCCAGCTGGCCTGTATATGATGAAGCAAAGGCATATAATAAAGAAGAAAATGAAATTGAGGTGTTAAAAGAAGCCATTCGCGGCATTCGAAATGCGCGTACCGGAATGAATGTGCCCCCGAGCCGAAAAGCACAGGTATATGTTGTTACGCAAAAAGACGAGATTGCAGCTATTTTTAACGAAGGCAAATTGTTCTTTGCTCCGTTAGCATATGCTTCCGAAGTAGTGGTACAAAAAGATAAAACAGGCATTGCAGACGATGCAGTCAGTGTTGTGATTGAAAATGCAACCGTTTATATGCCGTTTGCCGAACTGGTGGATATCAGTCAGGAGATAGAGCGTTTGCAAAAAGAAGAAAAACGTTTGCAGGGTGAAATCGCCCGTTCCAACGGTATGCTTAACAATGAAAAATTTGTGAGCAAAGCTCCTGCCGCAAAGGTAGAAGAAGAGAAAGCAAAGCTTGCAAAATATACACAGATGCTTGAACAGGTTCAGATGCGTCTGGCAACATTAAAATAAGCGCTTGTTACTTATACAAGGTTTTTAAATTAACTACACCATATCACTTGACTGTTTTCCTGATAGCGCATGAGAAAAATATTTTTTGTGAATGGCATTGTAATTTGGAAAACGTTGCACTGGTACAATCGTAGCGGAATTGATAATTGAATGAATAAGGAGGGAGTCTTATGACAGATGAGAAAAGCATGGGAAAAGAAATGCAGGGATTAAATGTCAGGGACTCCCTCTTTGACATTTATGACAAAACTCAATCTTATGTGCGGGTAACGGATGACGATGGTGAAGCATGGCTGTATCTGGTAGAAAAAGAAGATGGAGGATTTTATTCCAAGGAAGAACTTCTGATATTTTTGGAAGATAACGGCGTTCGATATGGCATCAATGAGGATAATCTGATTGCAATGGCCCGTAAAAAGGTATATGAACGGGAAATAAAAGTTGCTAACGCAACAGAGGCAATTGCAGGTCAGGACGGCTATTATGAATACTATGTGGACGTGACAAGTGATGTGAAGAAACCCAAAATCCGCGAGGATGGCTCTGTTGACTATCAGAGCATGAATATGGTTAACAGTGTACAGGCAGGAACACCTCTGGCATTATATCATCCTGCAAAAGAAGGAATTCCCGGAATTGGTGTAACAGGAACCTCCATACCGGTAAATCCCGTAAAAAATCTGTTGCCATTGCAGGGACGCAATATCATTCATTCTGAGGAGAATCCCAATTTATATATTGCACAAAAAGAAGGAAAAGTGGAATATAAAGACGGCAAACTGGATATCAATTCGGTTTATGAATTGCGAGGAGATGTCGATCAGCTGATTGGAAAGGTAGAATTTTACGGAGATGTGGTGATATCCGGAAATGTGGAATCAGGAGTTGTTATACGGGCTGGAAAAAGTCTGACCATTGAGGGTACGGTTGAAGCGGCAACGATTGTGGCCGGTGGAGATGTCATACTTAAGAGAGGAATACAGGGAAATCAAAAAGCGAGTATCGTATGTCGGGGAAATCTGTATGCTGACTTTATTGAACACACACAGGTAAAAGCAAACGGTAACGTGGAAGCAAATATTATTTTAAGTTCTCAGATTGAGGCAGAAGGCAAGGTGACGCTTACCGGCAAAAAAGGCACTATTATTGGGGGATATGTTCACGGAACAAAGGGAATTGACTGTAAAAATCTCGGAAATGACGCAGAGGTCAAAACAGAAGTCCATGCCGGATGCCAGCCTGAAATATACCAGGAAAATTTGGAATTGAATAAACGACTTGAAAAATTGAAAAATTCTCAAAAACGGCTTGTGAACGAGTTAAAAGAAATAGAGCTGTATGTTAAAAAGACAGGTGCAATTACTACCACGTTTGAAAAGAGAGTTGCCGAGATTAAGGAAGAGATGAAAGGACTTACGGAAGATATTCAGTCATGCAACGCTAAACTGGCTTCTATTATGGTATATATGCAAAAAGCAAAAGACGCATTGATACGCATTGACGGTAATCTTCATAAAGGAAGTATTATCTGCATCGGACAGGGAAGACTGCCGATTGAAAACAGCACTGTATATATGGAATATCGAAATATATCCGGAATGATTGCCGGAAAGGTTATTGTAAAGAATTAAATGGGGGAGTGGTTTTTCCGGACGTTGGGTGGTTTTATATTTTGTTCGAGTTAAGGTGTCAATGCCAAAATTTGACTAAGTATTTTTATATAGCATATTGATTTGGGACGCACCGGTGCACCCGGACATCCATGTCCGTCGTGCACCTTTCGCAGCATCCATGCTGCGAATTGCTGAAAGTAAAGAAAAATACTAAGTCAAATAATGGCATTTTCACAATTAACTCTCACAAAATATAAAACCATCCAACTGTGTACAACAATATGCCTGCAGTAGATATTACTGAATGATTGTTCAGGAGGGGAGAAATGGAGACATTTTTCTTAGTAGATTTTGAGAATGTTCACAATGAAGGAATAAAAAATGTGGGTTCACTTTCCAAGACAGATCATGTGCACATTTTTACGACGGAGAATGAGCCGAAAATAAGGATTGATTACGTATTTTCAAAAGAAATAGAAAAAAAGGAATTGAAATAAAATGTTATATTGTGCCCGAAGGAAAGGAATCAGTGGACAAGCATTTAGTATCATATCTGGGATATCTCTTAGGATTTCATGGAAAACAAGATGCATATGTAATAGTGAGTAATGATACGGGTTACGATAATATTATTAGCTTCTGGAAAACTGAAGGATATATCAATATATATCGTAAATCTGCAATTCTGGGCAAGATATCTGCACAAAGTAAAACCGTATCACAAAATATAACAAAAAAAGCATCAGCAAATACTCAAACTGTAAATAGTAAGATTAGTGCCGGAATGGATTATGTATTTTTCGGAGATGATAGAAGTGAATTGAATCTTTTTATGCAACATGGACTTATTGCTATGGGATATCAGAGAAATGTTGCAAATAGAGTTTGTAGCTATGTAGTTGCTCATTGCAATGACGAAAGAATGTTAAGCGGAATACATAATGATCTTAAAAGGGAATACAATGATTGCTCTGAAGTATATGAGGATGTAAAAACTATCCTTCCTCAACGACCGCCAACGACCGAAATAACAAAATAGGAAATATAACATGTATTTAAACAATTATGCTGATATTGAAAACTACATAAATGCGCTTCCGAAGTTTGCAGAGGGTAACGGTCTTTTGCGTACGAAGGAAATGCTTAAGAGGCTGGGAAAATGGGATTGCGACATTCCACGGATTCATGTGGCGGGTACGAATGGAAAAGGAAGTACGTGTGCTTATCTGCAAAGGCTTTTTTGCGAATACGGTTATAGAGTGGGGGGATTTGTATCTCCCCACTTAGTGAGTATGCATGAAAGATTTCTGATTAACTGCCGGCCTGTTGAGAATGAATTGTTTTTGCGCACGTTCCACACTGTTTATTTGGCGGCGGAGCAGATGCGAAAAGAAACAGGAGAATTTCCGACTTTTTTTGAATTTCTATTTTTAATGGCTATCATCATCTTTGACGAGAGCCATGTGGATGTGATAGTTTTGGAGACCGGACTTGGGGGAAGGATGGATACAACCAATGTTTTTGATAAAACGGATGTATGCGTGTTGACTTCCATTGGCCTTGATCATTGCCATATTTTAGGGGATACCAGAGAAAAAATTGCCATGGAAAAGGCAGGTATTATTAAAAATGAATCGAATGTCATTTTTATAGATTATGAGGATTCTGTTTCGGATGTGTTTTATGAGAAGTCCAAAAGATGTTCTGCTGTTGTCAATTCAATTAGTAAAAACCAGTATTCTGTAGAAAAAATAAAACATAAAAGCATTGATTTTTCATATAAATCTAGCTATTATAATTATATTAGTCTTACTCTGTCAACATATGCACTTTATCAGGTTGAGAATGCTTCTTTGGCATTGCGTGCATTTGAGGTATTTTTATTACGCAATCATTTGACACCAATGTCAAAAGAGAAAATGCAGAAAGCATTACAGAATACCTTCTGGGAAGGGCGTATGGAAGAAGTGGGCAAGGATGTTTTTTTTGACGGAGCCCACAATGAAGATGGAATAAAGGCGTTTTTGGAAACTGTTTCATCGATTCCCTGTGACGGAAAACGCATCCTGTGTTTTTCCGCGGTAGATGATAAAAATTATGAACAGATGATAACGTTACTTTGCGAGAGCGGTTTGTTCTCCAAAGCAGTTGTGATAGATATGGAGACCGCCAGAGGTCTTTGCATAGAACAGTTACAGTGTTATTTTTCCCGCTTTAGCCTGATAGACGTTTATTATGAGAGGGGAGCGGAAGACGGAATTAACAGATGTCTCCGTATGAAAAAAGATAATGATCAGGTTTATATTGTGGGTTCCTTATATTTGGTAGGCCTTATTAAGGCTGTGTTTAGGAGGAAGTACAATGATTAACTTTGAAGAAGAATTAAAGAAGTTTCATCCCAGTCTGGAGATTGATCAGGCTGAGGAAGCGATATACAATCAGGACCTTACCGATATGGCAGATTTATTGGTGAATCTAATCAGAGAGAGTCAGGAAGAAGAGCAATAATACAGAATCGATAGGAGTAAAGTCATGAGATGTTATCAATGTGGCGCCGAACTGTCTGAAAAAGATTTCTGTACAAATTGCGGTGCTGATGTCGTTATATATAAAAAGATCATGCATATGTCCAATCGTTTTTATAACGAAGGGTTAGCAAAAGCAACTGTGCGTGATTTAAGTGGTGCTGTTGTCAATTTAAGAGAGGCACTAAAATTTAATAAAAATCATATTGATGCCAGAAATCTGCTGGGATTGGTTTATTTTGAAATGGGAGAAACGGTTGCCGCTTTAAGTGAGTGGGTTATCAGTAAAAATATCCGTCCCCAGAAAAATATTGCAGATGATTTTATCAATGATATTCAGTCTAATCCTGCACAACAGGAGATGTTAGACCAGACTGTCCGCAAATATAATCAGGCGTTAGCCTATTGTAATCAGGATAGCAATGATCTGGCGATTATACAGCTTAAAAAGGTAGTGTCCACATATCCCAGATTCTTGAAAGCGCAGCAGTTGCTTGCACTTTTATATATTGAAGCTGAAGAGTGGGAAAAGGCACGTCGGGTTTTGAACAGGTGTCTCAGGGTTGATGTTAACAATACGACAACGCTGCGTTATATCAAAGAAGTTGATATGATGTTAGATGGAGATGAGACGGCAGCAGCCAAAAAGAAAAAGGCATCGAATCCCAATGCATACACTTACCAAAGCGGTAATGAAACAATTATTCAGCCAAGACCTACGAAAGAACCTTTAATCGGTCCCAATACCGTTTTAAATATTGTCATCGGTATTGCAATCGGAATTGCTGTCTGCATGTTTTTGATAGTGCCGGCTCGTGTTCAGTCTGCAAAGAACAGTCTTAATGATGAATTAAAGCAGATTAGTGAAAATTCAGATAAAAAGACAGTGCAGATTTCTGATTTGGAGCAGAGAGTTTCAGCGTTAACGGATGAAAATGCCAAGATGAGTGAGCAGCTTAATTCTTATTATGGTGAAGGTGGAGCTTTACAGACGGTTGATGCACTTTTTTCAACAGTTGCATTGTATATAAAGGATCGTGAGAATCTTTCTGCTGTTTCGGACGGCTTATATGGAATTGATAAAAACTTCGTAGAAAATGAAGCTTCCGAATCCTACCGTGAATTATACAATGCCATTATGACGCGTGTGGGACCGGATATTGCTACCCAATGCTTTGAAACAGGTTTATCATTAAAAAATCAGGGCGATTATACAAGTGCCATTGATAAATTGGAAAAGGCGTGGTATTTTAACAATACCAATCCGGAAATTTTATATAATCTGGCTGCAACCTACCAGGCTTCCGGCAATATGGATAAAGCCAATGAGTTATATAATGAGCTGGTAGGTTCGTTCCCCGAATCAGAATTTGCAAGTATGGCTGAGCGTAATATTGCCAATGCAAATACCGTTTCCGTTCCCCAGTCAAATACCGGGGAGGTTCCGGACGGCGATGGCGGAACAATTGCGACGGAAGATAATGTCATCGACGAATAAAATGCAATTTCGAAAAAAATTGGAATAAGCATAGAAATAAAAATATAAATGTTTCAAAAATTTATTAAACTATTTACAAAAGAGAACATCCCCATGTTCTCTTTTTTTGTTATGGCGACGAGGAAAATGCAATGTGCTTGCACAATTGCATTTGACGACCGCTAATCAGCGGTGGAATAAGCGGAGCGGTTTCACCGGGGTTATGGCGACGAGGAAAATGCAATGTGCTTGCACAATTGCATTTGACGA
>JAFOEY010000033.1 GCA_017387565.1 Lachnospiraceae bacterium
AACCCCATAAGTTCATCGACACAGTGACGCGACTTTGTTCAATTCGGCAAAATCGCTATTAGCGCAAACGAAAGGGCAGATACTGACAATATGTAAGTCTGCTTTTTCGTTTACGCTAACAGCGATTGTAACCTATTCAATCTTCTGTTCTATTCATCCCAATAATCTATCGTATCTTGAGGTGTAGTATCAATTCCAAACAACTGCCACATAAAATTCTCTTTCTCATGATAAAAATTGATTATTCGAATGTATTTATCTTCTATCCTATAAAATACATAATTTCTAGACACAAATATGTACCGATAATCTGACACCACATCAAACATTTTCGATACCTTAGGACCCTTTTCTTCATAATCACAAAGCCCTCTTATTGTATCTGTTATGCTTTTGATAATTTTCTTTGCTTTATCCTCGCCATATTCCCCGGATATTGCCGATTTTAATGCACGTAGTTTATCCGCTGCATCAGGAGTATATTTTATCTTTTTCAATCAATTACCCCCAATTCCCGTTCCAAATCATCTGCATCAATCCAACCTTCAATTTCAGCTCGCTCCTCTGATCGCTTCAAATCAAGCATCAGCATAGCAACCGCCTGTTCCCTCAACGCTTCTTTGCTATTCTTGGTAACAATAAAAGGAAGACCTTCAACATTTAGAGATTGCTGTATAAAGGTATTAAATGCATCCGTCAATGTCATTCCGGTTTTTGCATAAATATCCTCAACCGCTCTTTTGATTTCTGAATTTATTCTTACTTGAAACGTTGAATCCTTTGGTGCAATAGCAACATTCAAATTTGTATCCATAAGACATACCTCCACTTTTTCTACATCATAACACTTCTATTACCATGTGTAAATACATTGTCATTACGCGCACTTTTATGGGTACACTTGGGTACACTTTTATGATATATATTTTCTTGAGACAATTTCACATTGTTTTGATTAACCATTGCATATCTGAGCGTTGTATCTATTTGCTCATGTCCCTGAATTTTCTGTACCTGTTCAATCGGCATACCTTTCTCAATTGCTCTGGTGGCCATAGTCCTTCTGAACTTACGTGGGTGTACCTTTTCTACACCTAACTTCTTCCCCATTTCTCGTAATCGTAACTCCACACCGCTTTCAGTAAGTCTACTGTGTGGTTTGTTTAACGACACAAATAACGCAATATTATTATCTATCCTTGATTCAATATAATTCAACAAATGAATTTTGGTCTCAGCATCAAAATATGCTTTCCTCTCTTTGTCTCCTTTGCCATAAACCACGCATTCCCGTTCAGAGAAATCTATATCATCAATGTTCAGCCTTACCAATTCGCCTACTTTAATTCCTGTTGAAAGCAGGAAATCAATCATTGCCCTATCACTATTATTTTTCTATCACAGAAAAAAGGACACCCTCTCGGGTGCCCCTATCCTTATTCCTTATGAAACTTTTGTCTCCAGCCCGTTCTTAAATATGAATCTTATATCGTCCTTGGATTTCACAATCACTTCCTGCACAAGGCTGCTCCAAATCCCGGCATCAAACTCGCAGGTTATGCCGTCCTGCTCCAGTGGTCTAAAAAAAGGGGAGAATCGGTTCTTTCATTGAACCGGTTCTCCCACATAAAAATCACATATTTCTCATGTACTGCTTTAATTGGTCATAAAAGTTTTCTCTGGTTCCTGCCATAATCACTACAATTACCTTATCCTCCAGATACTCCAACGTATATGCTAATTCATAATTCGTCTTATTGTAGTAAATATCATATCCGTATACGCCGGACAAATCACCGGTCTTTGGCTCACCTGCCATATGATCTTTACAAATCTTATCAATTGCTTCCTGATACAGCGCCTTTAACTTTTTATCCTTCAGTTTCTTCAGGTATTTAGCCGCCGGAGGAAGAAATCTAACTTCCGCCATACCTATTTCTCCGTTCCGAAAATATCCTCATAAGTGACATACTCTGCGTTTGCACCTGCCACCTGTTCAGCCTCAGCAAGCATTGCCTCTACAGCCGGACGAACCTCTTTTTGTGCTTTCTTAAAATGATTAAGCAGTTCTTCCCCACTAAGTCCCTGTGCAATAAGGTCTGCCAAAATCTGCTCAGCAAACTCTCCACCTGTATTTGTCTTTACCGGACGAAGAACTAATTCGTTGCCTCGCACTATACACTCTGCTTCTGTATCAAACCCTAACATGGCAAAAAACTTCTGCGGAATTGTAATCTGCCTTTTTTCTGATATACTGATTTTTTTCATTTCCATAGGAATGCTTCCCTTCATCATTGCTGCCTGCATTTTGGCTCCTCCTTCCATAGTATACACTACTCCAAATAATTTATACATTTTCTTTGTTTCTTGGTTTCTTTGTTCCAAGATTATTATATGCCCTCTTTGCTTCTTTGTCAAGAAAGAGGGGTGAACTATAAATGAGTATAATGCTGAAAATGCCACCAGTTCATAAACCGGTGGCATTGCTTTTAGTTAATCTCAAATTCTGCTGCTAAATAATGGGTATGAGCAAGATAATCATCAAAAATCGCATCAAAATGATTGTCCTCATCCCATTCATCCGTTTTCCGGCTTTCTAAGATGATTTATCAGCAAACGCACACGCATATTTATCATCTTTAGATGTCAGTTTTGCTATTATGCTGTCCTTCATCACTGTCTTTATCCTCTTTCTCTTTTTTTATGCTGGTTCCTATCGCCAAACCAATCAACATACCAAGGGATATACCTATGCCGGTATTATTACCAAAAGAGGATCCAAGCGCAGTACCCATGCACATTCCAAGACACATTCCTTCTGCACCGTAATCGTCGCTTGCATCCTCGCTCTCATTTTTCCTTTTTTTTGCGGCACTTCTGGCAGAAAAAATTGCCAGCAAAAGTCCCATTGCGATCCACGGCAAAGCCGCCTGCATAAAATCGAGTATATTTTCCATCTTTCATTCTCCTTTCAATCACTTATGCTTCCTCTGATAAGAGGTGGTTCGTTCACCTCTCTAAACACCGCTTTTGTTCTGCAATTTCATAATAGTCACGCAAAATCGGATATGTTAATTCATCTGGCAGTGAATCGAACAGCCCAATCTTTTCCATTTCACTGTTTGACGGTATTTCCTCTAATGAGCACACAATTGCAAAATACACTTGTCCATTTCCTTTGTAGTAATAACCATTGAGTTCTCCGTCAATCGTGTAGTCGCATAACGGTTCCATATCGAACGAAATTGCGCCTGATTCTTCATATAATTCTCTTTTGGCCGCTTCTAAAGGTGTTTCACCTTCTTCAATCCACCCGCTAGGATGCTCCCAAGTGGTACGCTCTTTGTGCATACACAATAGCCATTTTCCTTTATACAAAGCCATAACATCTGCAGATAAATAGCTTTGAAAAGAATTAAAAGGAAAAATTTCAAACTTCATAAATATTCTCCTCAACCGCATTATTCAAAAAACGTCACAAACAGATAGATTTTTCCAATTACATATTTCATGTATTATTCAAGCCATTGAATAAAAGCTGTTTTATCCGTACTGTTATATCCTGCATTTCCATAGAAATTCAATGTCGTTTCTTTCTTTGAACCTGTAAGTAACATCATTTTATAGCAGTTTGTGTTTTCTGCTATATCCTTTGCATAATTCAGGCATTCTGTTGCATACCCTTTTCCACGATAATCTGAATGTGTAACAACATTTTCAATAAACGCATAGGGTCTTATATTTCTTGTTAAATTTGGAATAATCACACAGACGCAAGAAGACACTATTTTCCCATCTATTTCCTTGACAATAATGTGATGGTTTTTATCTTGCATAATCGTATTCCAAATGTTTTCCAAATGCTCTGACATTTCCGGGATTGTTTCCTCGTGCAAATGTAAATATAATTCTAATACTTTACTTAATTCGTTTTCATAAACTTCTCTAACCATTGCAACATCTCCATAATTTTTCAATTTGAAGTCATATTGGGTTTGCTAAATTCTCTTAATAAGAAACATCTCCATTGGTTGTTCATACCCAGGAACATCAATAACAAAACCACCACAATCTTTATATCCTAATTTTCTATAGAAATGCTGTGCTTCTTCATCAACCTGTGTAGATGTCAAAAGCAAACCATATCCTTGAGATTTCATATCAGCTTCCCAATGCTCCATAAGTTTTTTCCCATAACCTTTTCCTTGATAATTCCATTCAACAAATAACATTGTACAAAAAGGGATATTATCCCAAAATGCTCCTATCGTGGTGTACTGCTCTTCATTTTGAGTTGAAAATATCCTTCTTCATGTTATCAGGAATATCAGACAGAATGCTCTTATTTCTTTTGAAACAAAAGATTATTCACCTGTTCCGTTACCCAAATTTCATCTTCAGTCTGAGTAAGCTGATAACTATCAATAATGGACTTTTCATGTCTTGCGAGGACTTTTTCAAATCCATCTGCTGTGCTCTTTTTCTTTGGGAAACGAATTTCGGAATCAAATGACTGAATGAAATGCATATTGCATTCTCTGCATATCTGCACCCACTCATCTCTGGTATAGAATTTTATGTGACCATCCTTCTTAAGCTGCATATAATCATCTACAAATCTTGTTATATCGCAATCATTTGGCCTTGGATCGGACACAAAGAACAGACCTCCACTCACAAGTACCCGAGCAACTTCACAAATACTCTTCCTGATTTTGGGAAAATGATGAAGGGCATATCTTGTAACAATCAAATCAAAGGAATTATCCTCAAACGGAAAAGTAATTCCGTCATATGAAACGAATTCCAAGTTTTTTAAATTCATTTCCTGTGCCTTTTTCACATTTCGTTCCAATGTATCTGTTACAATATCTAACCCAACAACATGCACATCCTCATTCATCTTTGCTATTGGAAATGTCAAATATCCACTGCCACAACCAAGGTCCAAAATCTTCATTCCGGGTTTGACATTTATTGTCGCCAAAATATCTTTTAGATGCTTGTCGTCCTGTGTTTGCTTATTATAAAAATCACCTTCTTTAAAACTGGCTTCAAAACCGGCTTTTGCTGCTTCAATCCAGTTTTCTTTATGTATTCTTTCAATTTCGTTTGACACCGCTTCTCCCCCTGCATACTACACTTCAAAAGCCACCATAATGCGACAACGTTTGTGCCGCCAATTCCGATCCAACCCTCATGGCTTTACTGATATTTCCATCAAGCATATACGAACACACAAAACCTGCATGGTAGCTGTCTCCGCAACCGGTCGTATCAACGATATGATTTATAGGCTTCGCAGGCACCAGATATTCATTTCCTTTATGATATGTGACACTACCTCGTTCAGCCAATGTCATATTAAATAATCCATCATAGCAATTAGAAAAATTCTCAAAATAAGGCAGAAATTCTTCTGTTCCGCTAATCATAAAAAAGTCTATGTACGGTGCAAATTGCTTCATATCTTCAAAATCTCTGTAGACATCAAAATCCACCGCTATTTTAAAATCATACCGTTTTTTCAATTCCATTAACTCCCTAAAGCATGATGCCCAAAAATGCACAAATACTACATCAGCCTCAGCTATTATTTTTATTTCAGTATCATTTAGAACAATATTATCAAGTATCTTTCCATTCCATGAATCATCCTTATAATATCGATCTCCTGACGACGTTAAATATGTAATATTGTTGGCCGTAACTTGATTTTTATCAATCCGGATATACTTCGTATTTATTTTTTTATCAGAGATTGAATCCATAATATATTTGGCATATACATCATCGCCAACCACGCCAAGAATTGTAACATCAATGTCATCAAACTTTGAGGCATGGGCTGCAAAATTTAGCGCCTCACCCCCGGGTCTGATTTCATCTGCGCCGTCAAAAACATCTACACAAAGACATGGCAATGCAACCAGATTTATTTTTTTCATTATCTTTCGCCTCCGTCCGTTTCAATCAGTATTATTATTCTCCCACCGATGTCATCATCCATCTCCATCCCCTGAAAACAGAAATTTACCAAGTCAAAACAACCATTAAATCCACCATTCCGGAGTCAATTCTCCTAACGTAACGATTCTTTCCGTATCATAATCCATTAATATCTCAACATTTTTATAAGTATCAGGCATTAATTGAACCATCAACTCTCTGCATGCTCCACATGGCGCTCCATTTTTTCCATCCGGCATAATCGCAAGCACCCTCGAAAATGATTGCTCTCCATTCGTAATCATCTGAAAAATCGCATTTCTCTCAGCACAGATTCCCAACGTAGAACAGGTATCAATACATACCCCTGTGTAAATCTTACCGGATGCTGAATATATTGCAGCAGAAACCTCTCCGGCTTCAACATAATTCGATATTTTCCTTCCATTCTGAACTGCCTTTGCAGCTTCATACATTTCTTTCCATATTTGGTCCACTTCTCATTCTCCTTTAATCTCAATTTGTTTTTTCTAGTCTCCTGATGCTATAATTTGTATTGCATAAAGTTGCCATTATGAACAAAGCCATACGCTTCATACAGTTTTACTCCCATATCAGAAGCTGTAATCTGTATTGTTCCACATCCATATTTCCTTGCTTCTTCAACAACTCTATGTAAAAGCTCTTTTGCAATTCCCATCCGTCTATAGCGGGGATTTGTAAACATACTTGACAAAAGTCCCATTTTCCCACTTGGACAACCGAAATACGGAGGTTTTTCCACAAATGACATTCCACTCGTACCAATGATCTCTTCATCATCCACCGCAAGCCATGACACAAATGTACCGTCAGCCATATGACGTTTATAGTAATCTCTCAACGCAGGCACTAAATCAATATCTTCTTTTGCGCCCTCTTCCCTTAATTGATTTATTCTCATTTCAATAAAGATATCAAGTTCCTTTTCCGTTAATCTCTTATACTCTACTGCCAAATCCATTTCCTCCGTTTATATGCATTGCATAACTTCTTTATCTAATCTCAGTGGGATGTGCCTCTGTCACAAAAATCATCCCATCATACATGCTGGCAGGACTTCCCCAGATCCGGTATGTATACGGAAGAACACGCATGACAATCCTATTGAGTATAGTCAACTGATTTTCGCCTAGACTTCCCATATAACAGTACTCTGTGACTGCATTTTTCAGAACGGATTCGTCCGGAATTTTTGAAAAATCCAGAAAACAGATATCATATCCACATTTCTTTGCTGCTTTTGCCAACGGATCATGGGAATAAACGGTAAATTTCGTTCGTTCCTCACTTGTCTTGGGCATATTATTCGTCGTTTTGTAAAAATCGGTGCCGATTACAAAATAAGCATCTTCCCCTATATTATCCGCTAAAAGGTTTCCCATATATTTATTCTCATTGTCATAAGAACCAAACTGACTTACATGTCCATTATGACCGGAAACAAAGATGCGGTTGTTTCCCCTTAATTCCTCTTCATCAAGAATCCACATGATGTTTTCTGACATCAGTTTGTCTCTGAGTGCAATTCCTGCCCAGGCATTCTCCATTGTTTTTCCAAGCTCCATATTCTGAAGTAGAATATCAGCAAAATGTACTGCCTGATTCGTCTCCGTTTTCTCCTTTTCAAGAAGCTCTGCTTTAACCGCCTTTATCGTCTCAGCTCTTTGCTCATCAGTGTATTCCGTATTTAGCTCTCCATTATTCCATATTTTTTCAAGTTCTGTCGTATCGGCTCCCAGTGCTTTTGCCGCTTCAATCAAGTACTCATAATTTGCGTCATATCTCTGCATGTCAAATCCATAGAAACAGATATCCTCGCCTTCACCGGCTGTTTCGTTATACTCACGCATCCAACGAAGCAGATTTGCCATCTCGTCAGTCTTGTAAATTTGAAAGTCCAGCGCACCGGCAGCTTGCTCTGCTGTTCCCTCTCCACCATGAATATATCTGTTTGCAATCTCACAGCAACCATAATCTGCTTCTAATGCAAAGGCTTTGACACCATATTTTTCGACCATAATCTGAAATACATCCAGCTTTAACTGCTGAAACTCTGCATTTCCATGAGTCGCTTCTCCCAGCGCAATAATTCTTGCTTCTTCAGGAATTGTGATTTCTGAAACCTGTCCTGCGTATTTGGCAAACTCCGCTGTATCTGCACACTTTCCGGTACTAAAACCGCCAAACCGGCTGTAAACACCTCCTGCTATGATAAGTACTATCAAAATTCCTAATATAATTCCACCAATAATAGGATGCTTTTTTCTTGATTTTTTCATAACCATCTTCCCTTCGTTTTTCCATTCCGAACGCATGCGTTAACGGTCGTTTTCTATATTATAGTTAACGACCGTTCTCAATGTCAAGACATAGACAGTTGATTTTTTTTATCCTCTATGTTATATTCATGTTTGCGGTCAGTTCGAGACCTTCCTGACCTATCCGATTTTGGAGAAAAAACAAAACTAAAGGAGAAAAAACATGAAAAACAAAAAAGCCTATTTCATCACTCAGGCAGCTGTCATAGCTGCTCTCTATGTAGTACTTACCTTGTTTATCAATGCATTTGATCTTGCAAGCGGTGCCATTCAGGTGCGAATTTCCGAAGCACTGACCATTCTTCCCTATTTTACTCCCGCAGCCGTACCCGGCCTTTTTATCGGTTGCCTGCTCAGCAACTTTATGACAGGTGCCGCAATCTGGGATATTATTTTCGGAAGCCTGGCAACCTTAATTGGCGCAATCGGAACCTATCTGTTGCGCAAATGGAAATGGTGTGCCCCTCTTCCCCCCATTTTATCAAATACCATTATCATACCCTTTGTACTAACCTATGCATATAGCATCCCCGGAGGAATTCCTTTCTTCATGCTTACAGTTGGAGCCGGAGAAGTATTATCCTGTGGCGTATTAGGAATGATTCTTCTGTTTGCACTGCAAAAATACAGAAATATTATCTTTAAAAATAACGCATAAAAAATAAAATTTCCTTTTCGGATTTGTGTTCCCATTATATATCTTTGTCACCGGCTTTTGCGAGGTTTCGTGTCTTTCTTAGCGCCATGAGCGAACAAAATAATGACCGGTTTCAACTGTCTGAAGACGAAGTCTGAGTTTTGAAACCGGTCATTTAATAGTATTTTGTGAGCATGGCGCTTAGAAAGCCTAGAAACCGAAGTACGAGGTGATAAAGATATATAATGGGAACACAAATCCAAAAAAGGAAAAATACCTCCGAATTGTTTCGGAGGTATAAATATTAATTGATATAGGTAATAAATTGATTTCCATTGGAATTGAACCAGTCTGTGGAATCATTGATACCTTTTTTGTAAATTGTTCCGGTTGCCGGATCCATAATAACCGTATTTAATTCATTGAATCCGATAATTAAAACTGCACTTCTGTCATTTAGAATTGCCATAACCGGAATATCTCTGTTGACGTAGTATAACACAGCATCCAGACTACAGCCACTAAGGTCTAGTATCTCACAATCTTCGGGCATATTATCCTGTAGTACCGATAATGCAGTAGCTCCCTGATCTAACAGATATTGGCTGTTTCTGCTGATGCCTTCTGCTAAAAGCATGGTATCAAGACACACTGCCAGCGAAGAATTGTTCTCATCCTGCATGGTAGCCGTAATTTTCATAATCTGATTAGAAACATTTCGATTTGCTTTTATCCAGACATAATCTCCGTATCCATTCAATACCGTGCCGGATTCCTGTTCCGCAATATTAACAGCCTCTGATTCTTTAGCATATACTCCCAAAATGCCTCCCGAACCATATACATAGTAATTTTCATGCATACTCTCGGGATATTCCAAATTCACTTCATGTCCGCCTTCATACATGACTTCCTTGGGCGTCATAAATTTGAGCGACCTGGTAGCAATATTACTTTTTGCTGCAATCTGAACAATTTTTTCCAATGTTTTTGTTGCCGCAACATCAATCGTATTTTCATGTCTCAATTCAGAAGTGTTGCTCATAATCTGATCCGCTGATGTGGCCACATAAACTCCTTCCGGTGTTTTCCTTGCCCTCTCCATGGTAATCTGATTATCCGAAAGGATTACATTCATAATATAAATATCATCCTTCTGATACTGCATACTGATTTTATTATCCGGTTCGCTACAAATATTAATACAAAACATAGGTGTCACAAGACTTCCGGCATTATCCACAAACAAATCCGACTGATTTACCAGACCGTAAATCAAATCTTCTTCCATAAATCCAAGCGGACGAATATAATGACCTACACCTGCATCAATGGTTGAAATTACTTTTGTATTTAAATTCATGACATTCAAATTCTGACTGCGGTCCGAATCCTCTCCCTCCGGCCAGACAACAATCCTGCCTGATTCAGAAACCTTAAAACTTCCCTGTGCCAAATCTTTTGCAACGACGGTATAGCTGTTATCGTTGAGATTGATGCAGAAAATACTTCCACCCAGATAGACAAACAATTCCTCATTGCTGTTAAGATACA
Organism: Lachnospiraceae bacterium; assembly: GCA_017387565.1. Taxonomy (GTDB): domain Bacteria; phylum Bacillota; class Clostridia; order Lachnospirales; family Lachnospiraceae; genus UBA2882. The sequence goes on from JAFOEY010000033.1 coordinate 10,501, forward strand.
TTAATCTTTCAACATCATTTTCAAGCGTAGCAAACGATCTGTTGTAGGGAACAAATGCCTCTTCCTCAATGGTATTTAACACGCCGTTAAATAAATAAACAGCTACCCCCATTTTTCCTTCATGCGTTCCCCTGTTCATATAACCATATACTGCAAATTGAACATTTCCGGCTTCATCCACACTGAGCACACGTATATCATTTTGATTATAAAAGGTTCTTTCATCTTCATGATCTTTAGTATAGAATGCAAACAACTGGGAAAAACGATTATTGTTGGAATTATAACAGAACAATCTGTTTGCGGATACAAAAGCAAACGCTCCTCCATCTTCACTCTCCGCAATTTCAACATCTGCATTTCGAATACCCAGATCAATTTTATTGTTGTTGAAAGCAGCAAGATCCATTTCAAATACTTCAGTCATGATTCTTTCATAATTCAACAGATAAATTCTCTGTATTCCATACCGAAGCCTGTAATATTCATCTACCCGGCATCTACGCTCACCGGTTTCTGTTAAAACATTTACATAGTAAGAAATTGTGATACGAGCTGTCTGCGGAAATAATTCCGTAATAGAAAGCTGAGGTTCTGTTATTTTCTCCACCGTCAGATCACCCCATGTAATCTGTCGAAAACTGCTATGGATATTCACATAGCTGTAAGTCGTATTGTCTCCACTTTCATTTGTCTCAAGATACTGTGCGATCTCGTCAGCATTTTCCCGGTCGAATGTTTTCTCATGGAAATTACGCGCAAAACGAATCTCCTCGCTAATATGGTTATCACTCCGTAAAACCACTCTGGTATAATAGCGCAGTTGTCTTCCCTGAACGTCACTTAGCAAAATAATCAGCTCATATTCTTCATCCGGATCAATCAGATCCTTTAACTGAATATCCGCCGAAATCCCCGCCGTCTGCACAATATAATCATATAGCTGTGTACTCTCAATCAGTCTTGTACCATCTGTAGAGCGTACCTCATAGGCAATGGAAGTAATACTGGTATTAAACGTATCAATATATAAAGAAAGCTCCCGATTTTCACCTAACGGAGTAATCGTATCACGCATAAAAGATACGTCCATTTCCTGAGCGTATCCATGCAGACAATTAATGTGTTCTCCTTCATAATTGACATAAACCAACGGATATGATGCCTCACTCATCTCCATGGTAATATCACTGTTTCCGCGATTCATAACCGAACTGATTATCAGTATCGAAAGTACAAATGAAATCACGCAGACAATCGCTTTTATGATTCCTCTTTTCATATGGTTTCTTCTCTATAAATATAATCTGATTTTTCGTATTTCATCCGCCCTTTTCAAATGGACGGTCAATATTATTCTAATTCGTTTCCCTAAAAACCACAACTATATTTTATGCCTAAGATAATCCAATTATTTTAATTTTTTATCAAAATCTGAGATATCCCCTGCTTTTTCTGTGCCTCCTTTTCAAAATCTCATCATACATCAACAGCCTGATGATATCCTGAAACCCTTCCCACGAAAGCATATCTCGGAATTTACATGTATCATCATCCTGATATTTACTCTTTAACCGGTCACAAATCATCTTGCTCTGTCTTTCCATGGAAAAACGATCCGGATATTCATCATAAATCATACTGCCTTCATAATCCAAAAGATTAATCACTTCCATGATTTCCCTTTGCAATGACCGTATTTCCGGCGAATGCTGACTCTGCAGATATTCCATATCTTTTACAACTTCCTGTTCATCTTCATAGTATAAAGGCAAAGGATACGCCATATAGAAAGGTATTATTTTCCCTTTTTCCATCTTTTTAACTCCGTTTTTTATTATCCTATGCACAAGTTTCCCATTTTGTTCTTTTTGTTTCTTTCAGCTATGTTATGGCTCTGTGTGAGGATATATATTCTGCGCAAACTACGCAAACTTTTCTATGAGTTTTGAAACCGGGCATTTAATAAATACTTTGTGAGCATGCCGCTTAGAAGGGCTAAAAACTGAAGTACGAGGCGGTAAAGATATAAAATTTTCTATAAGGACGACTTGCAATCCACATGAAAAAAGGGCAACCCCAATGGGATTACCCTTTAATAAAATAACTAAATTATACAGTTCAAGGACTATTTTAATACCTCGATACGTGCCATGGCTCTTAAGAGTGCTGTTTCAGCCCTTGCGATATCTGTCTCCGGAGTTTTATTTTGCAATCTCTCCTCGGCACGCTCTTTTGCCTGCTCAGCACGGTCCTGATCGATTTCAACAGGCCACTCAATAATCTCAGCCATGATTGTTACCTGATCCGGTAAGATTTCCGCAAATCCGGCATGTAAAGCAGCCGTTTTTGTTTCGCTCTCCTCGGTAATGGTCAGGATACCGGGTTTTATAATAACCGTCATCGGAATGTGTTTTTTATAAATACCAATTTCACCTTCCGTTGTATTAAATTCTACCATTTCCGCTTCGCCTTCATAAAAGACGCGGTCAGGAGTGATAATTCTCAGTTTGAATAAATCAGCCACTTTCTATCACCCCTATCTCTTACGGGCAACGACTTCGTCAATGGTTCCTGCATTTAAGAAATAACTTTCCGGAACATCATCGTGTTTACCTTCCAGAATTTCTTTAAAGCCACGAATGGTTTCACTAAGTGGTACATACTTACCATCCAGACCGGTAAACTGTGTTGCAACAAAGAAAGGCTGAGATAAAAATCTTTGAATCTTTCTGGCTCTATTAACAACAAGCTTATCTTCTTCGGACAGTTCGTCCATACCAAGAATAGCAATGATATCCTGTAATTCTTTGTATTTCTGTAAGATTTCCTGTACACCACGTGCAACCTGATAATGCTCTTCACCTACGATACGAGGATCCAGAATACGTGATGTCGACTCAAGCGGATCCACTGCAGGATAAATACCAAGCTCTGCAATTGAACGAGAAAGTACAGTTGTCGCATCCAGATGAGCAAATGTTGTTGCGGGCGCCGGGTCAGTTAAGTCATCGGCGGGCACATATACTGCCTGAACGGATGTAATAGAACCGTTCTTTGTTGAGGTGATACGTTCCTGAAGAGCACCCATTTCTGTCTGCAGAGTAGGCTGATAACCTACGGCTGAAGGCATACGTCCAAGAAGTGCTGATACTTCGGAACCGGCCTGTGTGAAACGGAAGATGTTATCGATGAATAACAATACGTCCTTTCCGCCTTTGTCACGGAAATATTCTGCCATTGTAAGACCTGTAAGACCAACTCTCATTCTGGCTCCCGGAGGCTCATTCATCTGACCGAATACCATGGTGGTTTTATCAATAACGCCTGATTCTGTCATTTCATGGTAAAGGTCATTTCCCTCTCTGGTTCTTTCACCTACGCCTGTAAATACAGAGTATCCGCCGTGCTCAGTAGCAATGTTACGGATTAACTCCTGGATAAGAACGGTTTTACCTACGCCGGCACCACCGAAAAGACCAATCTTACCACCCTTCTGGTAAGGGCAAAGTAAGTCAACGACCTTGATACCGGTTTCTAATAATTCTGTTTCTGTAGACTGCTCTGCAAATTCCGGAGCAGCTCTGTGAATGGGCTCATATGACACATCTGTCGGAGCCGGTTTATTATCAATTGGTTCGCCAAGAACGTTGAAAATACGTCCTAATGTATTCTCACCAACAGGTACGGTAATAGGAGCTCCGGTTGCAATTGCATCCATTCCTCTTACCAGACCGTCAGTTGAACCCATGGCGATACATCTCACTGTATCATCTCCAAGGTGCTGTGCAACTTCCACTACCAATTTACCTTCTGTTTTTAAAGTAATCTCGATAGCTTCGTTGATTTCCGGAAGTTTACCTTCCGGGAACTTAATATCAAGTACCGCACCGATGATCTGAGTGATTTTTCCGATTGCTGTTTCTGCCATTTCTTTTCTTTCACTCCTTTACTTAGCTGATTGCTTCCGCACCTGCTATAATCTCGGTTAATTCTTGTGTAATAGATCCCTGACGGGCTCTATTGTACTGTAAGGATAATTTCTCGATCATTTCTTCCGCATTGCTTGTTGCCGAATCCATTGCCTGCATACGGGCTCCGTTTTCGCTGGCAACTGCTTCGACCATGCCGCCGTATATCAAACTTGTGATATATTTTGGAATCAACATATTTAATGCCTCTTCCTCATCCTGTTCAAAATTCATAAGTGCCTTATCGCCATCTACATCTTCTATTCCATCTGTATCCACAGGTAACAGTTTTAACAATGTAGGAATATGACTTACGGTATTTTTGAATGCGGTATAGGCTAAATAGATTTCTCCGATTTCACCCTCAGCGAATGCTTTTAATAAATCATCGCTGATACGCATTGAATCTGCATAAATCGGCTCTTCAATCACATCGGAATAGTCACCGCCAATCTGATAACCGTGACGGGACAAATAATCTCTTCCTTTGCTACCGATTGCATATACAACGACATCTTCTTTATGAAAATCTCCCTTTGTAATCAATTTGATTACATTGGAATTGTATCCGCCTGCCAAACCTCTGTTAGAGGTAATGACAATCACTGCCTTTTTTTTGCTGCTGCCGGATTTCAAATAGGGATGCTCGATATTCCCACTCTTAGCAAGCACGCTCTTAACAGTTGCATACATACATTCAAAATACGATTTTGATTTTTCTGCACGGCCTTTTGCTCTCTGGAGCTTTACGGTAGACACAAGCTTCATCGCTTTGGTGATCTGCTGGGTACTCTGAATACTACCCTTACGTCTTTTAATACTTCTCATAGAAGCCATAATCTGTCACCTTTACTTTCTATCTGCTTATTTAAATTCTTCCTTAAAGTCTCCGATTGCTTTAACTAATTTTTCTTCCATTTCTTCGGAAATCACTTTTGTTGTAGCAATGCTTTCCGGAATTTCAGGATATTTTGTATCAATAAAAGTAAAGAATTCCTGTTCAAATCTTGTAATATCTTCTACCGGAACATCCAACAGATACTTGTTGGTTGCAGCATAGATAATCAAAACCTGATACTGTACAGGCATTGGTTTATACTGGGGTTGCTTTAAAATTTCTTTAATTCTTTCACCCTGTGCCAACTTCTCTTTGGTATCAGCATCCAATTCGGAACCAAACTGTGCAAAAGATGCAAGTTCACGATACTGAGCAAGCTCTACACGGATCGGAGCAGCAATTTTCTTCATAGCCTTAATCTGCGCAGCACCACCTACACGGGATACACTAAGACCGGCATTTACTGCGGGACGGAAACCTGAATTGAACATTTCTGTTTCCAGATAAATCTGACCGTCTGTAATGGAAATAACATTGGTCGGAATATATGCTGAAACGTCTCCTGCCTGTGTTTCGATAATGGGCAATGCAGTAAGAGAACCTCCGCCGTATTCGTCGCTCATTCTTGCAGCTCTTTCCAACAATCTGGAATGGAGATAGAATACATCACCGGGGTAAGCTTCACGTCCCGGGGGTCTTCTAAGAAGTAATGAGAGTGTACGATATGCAGTTGCATGCTTACTTAAGTCATCATATACAACTAATACGTCTTCTCCATTCTCCATCCATTCTTCACCAATCGCACATCCTGCATATGGTGCAATATACTGTAACGGTGCAAGCTCACTTGCGGTTGCGGCAACAACAGTTGTATAACTCATTGCTCCGAACTCTTCTAATGTCTTTACGATGCTTGCAACCGTAGAAGCTTTCTGACCGATTGCAACGTAGATACATTTTACATTCTGGCCTTTCTGATTGATGATGGTATCAATCGCAATAGCCGTTTTACCTGTCTGTCTGTCACCGATGATTAACTCACGCTGGCCTCTTCCGATCGGAACCATGGAGTCGATGGCTTTAATACCTGTCTGTAAAGGTGTATCAACACTCTTACGGGTAATAACACCGGATGCAACTCTTTCAATTTGACGATATTTATCTGTCTGAATCGGTCCTTTTCCATCAATAGGCTGTCCAAGCGAATTTACGACACGACCAAGTAATTCATCACCTACCGGAACTTCTACTACACGACCGGTGGTTTTTACAATATCACCCTCGTTGATATTTTTATGACTTCCCAATAAAACAGCACCGACGTTATCCTCTTCTAAGTTTAATACCATGCCGTATACTTCACCGGGGAATTCCAACAATTCTCCCTGCATTGCATTGGAAAGACCATGAACACGGGCGATACCATCTGCTACCTGAATAACAGTTCCGACATCGGATACTTCTAATGAAGAAGCATATCTTTCAATCTGACTTTTAATGACCGAACTGATCTCTTCCGGTTTTAAATTCATAGATCTTACGCACCTTTCTTATTATTTCACGGTTACAATTATGCCAACTGTATTTTTAAAAGCTGCCGTTTCAGCTCTTCTAATTTTGTAGCAACACTGCTATCCACAACTCTGTCACCGATACGGATTACCATTCCACCAATCAAAGCCTCATCAACCTGATAGTGCATTTCCATCTCGCGATAAGATGTTGTTTCTAACAACTTCGCACAAACAGCACTTTTCTGTGCTTCATTTAATTCCATCGGGGTTGTCACAGTTGCAACACCAATGCCTTTATACTCTTTTACTCTGGAGATGAAATATTCTAAGATATTGCATATCTCACCAAAACGGTCCTTTTTCACGATGATTACCAAAAATCCGGTCATATCGTCACTCACACGACCCTTAAAGATTTCTTCCACAATCTGAAGCTTTTCTTCTTTTAAGATCTTTGGATGTACCATCAGTTCGGAAAGCTTGGGATTTTGTGAAAACGCTTCTAAAACGACTTGTGCTTCCTCAAATAAGGAATCCATGGTCTGTTTTTCTAAAGCTGTTTCAAATAATGCATCTCCATAGGTTTTTGAAATCAGCTTAGCCATGTGCTCTCACCCATTTCCTTTAATGTTTCATCAATCAAGCTGTCCTGAACCGCTGTATCAATCGAAGCCTTTACAACCTTTCCTGCCATTACACTTGCAAGGTTGATTATTTCCTTCTTAACATCGTCGGCAACTTTCTGTTTTTCAAGTTCTGCCTCGCGGTTTGCTCTTGCAATAATCGACGCCGCTTCTTCTTTTGCTTTTGCAACGATCTGATCCTGTGTGCGAAGAGCTTTTGCTCTTGCTTCACTCAAAATTGCTTCTGCTTCTTTATCAACACTCTTTAATTTCTCTTCGTATTCCAGCTTTAATGCATTTGCCTGTTCTTTGTCTTCTTTTGCACTATCTAAATCATTCTGGATTTTTTCCTGTCGGTTCTGTAATAAATTACGTACAGGATTGAATAATAGATTGGATGCAATTAAAAACAGGAAGAATACCGCAATAATCATAAGCGCCGCATCATGCAATAACTGAAAGTCCAAATCGAACAATCTCGTCATCCCTGCTTCTTCCGATAACAGGATGAGTCCTGTGTTTACTAACGTATTCAAGTCTTAAGCCTCCTTTCTTGTTATTTTTAAAAGGCTTTTAGACCAAAGGTTTAACGAATAATAATAACATAGCAACTAACAAACCATACAAACCGGTTGTTTCTGCAACGGCCTGTCCAAGTAACATGGTAGAAGTGATATCTGATTTTGCACCGGGATTTCTACCTACTGCAGAAGCTGCATGTCCGGCAGCGATACCCTGTCCGATACCAGGTCCGATACCGGCGATTACAGCAAGTCCGGCACCAATTGCAGAGCAGCCTAAAATAAAGTTTTCATTAAATTCCATGTTTTGTTTCCTCCTTAAACTGGATATCTCTATTTAATCTTGATGATTGTCATCTTATGATGACTTACACGCTCATCAACGTGTTTTCAATAAATGTGTTTCTATGATTCTCCAATTGCATCTGTGACATAGGTCATTGTCAGCATACAGAATACATAGGTCTGAATTGCTCCTGAGAACAAATCAAAGTACACATGAAGCGCAGCCGGCCAGATAATTGCAATCTTTGATAACAATCCGTATATCAAAGCCATCATTACCGTACCGGACAATACGTTTGCGAACAAACGTAATGATAATGAAATCGGAACCGCCACATCACCGATGATATTAATCGGCGCCCAAAACGGCCACGGATCGCACAAGCCTTTAATTACACCACTGATATGCTGATGTTTAAACTTGTTGAAATGGATAATACAGAATGTCATAATACCCAGTGCAAGCGTGACACCGTAGTCAGCTGTAGGCGGACGCAGTCCAAACAATCCGGAAATATTACTGATTAAGATAAACAGGAAAATGGTGCCAATGTAGTTTGCAAATTTGGCCGCATTTTTTCCCATGGTTGAAGAAACCATGCCATCTAACATTTCCACAATCAGCTCTACTGCGTTGAGAAATCCTTTGGGCACATCTCCGGCTTTATTAACTGCACGGTTTGCTGCGATACAAAAACCGATAATCAGCAAAAATACAATTAAAACACAGACATGTGTGGTTGTTATCCATACGGTTTGTCCAAAAATCTCATAGGAAAAGATACCATGGACCATAAAGTCAATATCGGCACCGCCGGATAACAAAATTCCCTGCCCCATACATTCACCTCCTAAATAATTTATGTGTAAACGGCGCAAGATACGCCGACACTTTCAAAGAAATCATACCGACAAAAGCGGCAATCGGACTGGCAAAATCAAAAATCATCAAAATTCCCAAAAGAATGAGCCAAAATCCATAACGAAGAGCGCTTCCCTTTTGCATTTGTTTGGTCGCCGTTCCTTCGTCATAGTCCACGGCACTATCAATACTGTATGCCATATGCCACGCAGAAAGTGCGGCTGTAAAAAGACCGATCAATAGCCCAATCGAATAATATAGCTTACGCTCTAAAAACCAAACCGGTAAAAACTCGGCAAATAATCCGAAAATCAAAATTCCAATTAACAAATCCGGCAGAGATTCGTTAATCTTAAAATACTTACTCATGCTCTCTATCCTTTTTATCATCCGTCTTCTCAATCCGGGAAGTATCGGAAGAATTTAAATCACCACGAGAATTTGTACGGGGACGAATATCCCTGTCAGGCGCCGCATGAAATATCTTTTTGGAAAAAACATAAATATTCCTGCCTCCGGCAAGTGCACCGATAAAGAAAAACAGAATCATGAAAAAAGACGTGCCAAGATACCGATCAAGAAAGATGCCCATAAACGAACATGCAAAAATCGGAACAAGCATATTAATACCAAACTGGGTAATCATCGCAAGAGAACGGTATACATTTTTATGATATTTCATATCACGCTCTCCCTGTCCTTTCCGGTAGCTTACCAATACAAAATCCCTGTCATTTAACAATTTAAAGAGCCTTGCGCCATGTCCGCAGACTTAAAATCATTATACTAATATTTATAAAAAGAGTCTACTTAAATCATTTTATTTTATGAAGTTTTTACAAGAATTATCTGACAAAATCCGTTTTCGGATATATTTAGGATTACGCGAGCATAAAGTCCGGGACAATCCGTTAAAAATATTAAGGACAAAACCAATAAAATGCATCATATTTCCATTGACTTTTTATTTACAAACAGTTAGTATTTAGAAAATCAAAACATTTTCTGCCGAAAGGAGTCGAAGAATGGATTATCCCGTTTTATACAGAAAACGTCTAATTCCGGACGAATGTATCTGCTTAAAAGATGATGAAATTATCTGTTTTTCGGAATCGGCCAAACGGATTGTAACAAAATGGCATGCCATAAAACCACGCAAAGATCTACACCATGGCTACTCAGCTTATTTCTGGGATGAGGGATTTAAGGTCAGTAAGTTTTATTCCGAAGCCGGAAATTTATTATATTGGTACTGCGATATCATCGATGTCCATTATGATAAAGAGAATGGCCGTCTGATTGCGACAGATTTACTTGCCGATGTTCTGATTTATCCCGACGGCTTTGTAAAAGTGGTGGATCTGGATGAAATTACCCAGGCATATGACAGCGGAATACTATCAATTGACATGATGAAAACATCTATCAATCGGCTGAATCATCTGCTAACTTTGATTTATTCGGGCGAATTTAAAACATATCAGGAATATCTTAATAAATTCGAATAAAAATAGAAAAATTTTAACTTATGATAAAAAGAGCGAACTGATCGCTCTTTTTTATTACTCCCTTATCGAATTTGTATTCCCGATTTTTATTAATACAAAACGCGAATATATTGTGCTTGCAGACGTTCTGCCGCGTTTCTTACTTTTTATTATTTACAACATTTGGCATATAATAAGTCGTCCTTACAGAAAATGATATATCTTTGTCCGCCGGCTTTTACGAGGTTTTGTGTATTTCTTGGCGGCATGGTGAACAAAATAATGCCCGGTTTCAACTGTTCGAAGACAAAGTCTGAGTTTTGAAACCGGGCATTTATAATATTTTGTGAACATGCCGCTTAGAAATACTAAAAACCGAAGTACGAGGCGGCAAAAATATATCATTTTCTGTAATGACGACTGCTCCCCTATAAAAACTGTTGAACACAAATCCGAAAAGGGAATTCATTTAATAAAAAATATGTCCGCCAATCTGAATTCCGGTCAATCCCGGTATCGGTGTCCGGAAAAACAGACAATTTCCAACCGGTGCTGAACCGGCCATGGCATCCTGAGCTGCCGCATAACAGGCCGGCGTGGCCTTGTGATTGGCAAGCGCAATCGCAAAACGTCCGCTTCCTACCGGAGAAAACTGACGGTTCTGATAAATAACCTCTAAAATGGTATTGGGAAAAACCGAACTTTTGACACGATTCATTACAACATTTCCCACGGCAACCTGTCCGATATAAGGCTGATTACCGGCTTCACAATAAATTATGGCCGCAAGCAAATCTAAATCTCCGGAAGCGAAAGTAACGGATGAAAGATCTGAAAAACCGGCCGCCATTGCCTGCTTTGTCAAAGCATTTTCTTGTTTTAACTTTTCCTGCAGTGTAGCGATATCATTTTCACTTTCTTCCATCTTTCTTTCATACGCCAGAAGTTCTTCCTCTTTTTCCGAAATCTGATCCTGATACTGGACCACATTCATACTGGCTTCCTTTACCAGACCGGATACCTCACTCTGCTTCTCCAACGCCTGTTCCTGCAAAGCTCCCAGTGCAACTCGCTCATCTACAATACTCTGTTCGTTAACACGAATAGTTTCCTGAATATTCATATATTCTTCAAGCATATCCCGGTCATACTGAGACATCATTTCAACATACTCAGTCTTATTTAAAAAATCCGCAAAACTCTGTGCATGAAAAAACAGCTCCAGATATGCCGAATCGCCCTTTTCATACATGAACTTAATCCGCTTTTTCATGGCGACATACTGGTCGGCTTCTTTTTCTTTTGCCGTTTCCAGTTCTTCCTGCATCTCTACTAAGGCAATCTCTTTTTGCGAAATTAAATCTTCAATTCCGGCAAGCTCACCAGTGGTTTGTAGCAATTCATTATTCAATTGATCCAGATACGTCTGCAACCCCGCACGTTCTTCGTTTAAGTCGTTGATATCTTCCTGTACCCTGTCAGCATTTTTCTCAGCCCTGTCTTTATCTTTTTGGGCTTCCTGCAACTGACTGTATGTTGTGGCAGATACTGTTTTATCACCTGCAAACAGAAAAATAACTGTCATGACGGATAACAGACATAAGATCTTAATTCTCAAAACAAAACCCTTCTTTAATCACTCTAAAGATTTAGCATTACCTTTTTACCGGAATGCTGATATTCCTGATAAACAACTCCTGCTGCATCAAACATTTTCCTTGACGCAATGCTGGCCGGAGTGTCTTTGTACTTGTCGGAAGCGTATACCACTTTTTTGATTCCCGCCTGAATAATGGCTTTTGCACATTCATTACAGGGGAATAATGAAACATAAAGGGTCGCCCCTTCCAAACTTCCGCCACGATAATTTAAAATGGCATTTAATTCACTGTGTGCCACAAAAGAATACTTTGTTTCCAAAGCGGAACCTTCTCTGGCCCACGGGAACAAATCATCTGAACAGCCATTGGGAAATCCATTATATCCCATAGAAAGAATCCGATGATCCTTTCCAACAATACAGGCACCGACCTGTGTGTTGGGATCCTTTGAGCGCATGCCGGAAAGCATGGAAACCCCCATAAAATATTCGTCCCAGGAAATATAATCCGTTCTCTGTCCTGCCATATCAATCCTCCGTTTCCGGTTATTTTGTACCGAAAATTCTATCTCCGGCATCACCTAAACCGGGAACTATATAACTATGGTCATTCAATTTTTCATCCAGTGCACCAATGTATAAATCTACATCCGGATGAGCTTCCTGCATTGCTTTTACACCTTCCGGTGCAGCAATAATACACATAAAATGAATATTTTTACAACCTTTATCCTTTAACATCTGAATAGCAGCCACACTTGATCCACCGGTTGCTAACATCGGATCTACCACAAACACTTCACGCTCACTACAGTCTGCCGGCAGTTTGCAATAATACTCAACCGGTTTTACCGTAACCGGATCTCTGTATAAACCGATATGACCAACCTTTGCAGAAGGAATCAATTGCAACATTCCATCTACCATGCCAAGTCCCGCTCTTAAAATCGGAACAACTGCAAGTTTTTTTCCCTTCAGCTCCTTTACCGTTGTTTTACAGATAGGAGTTTCGATTTCCACCTCATCCATCGGCAAATCTCTGGTGGCTTCATAGCAGATTAACATCGCTATTTCACTGATTGTCTGTCTGAAATCCTTTGTTCCCGTATCTTTTCTCCTGATAAATCCGATTTTGTGTTGGATTAACGGATGATCCATAACAACTACCTTGCTCATATTTTTGTCCTCCCGTACTTTCATTTATTTTATCAAGACCGTTTTATCAAAAAAGGTCTTACCATTCTTAAATCTGTTTTCTTATTCTGTATTTCTTATTCTGTATTTCTTATTCTGTATTTCTTATTCTGTATTTCTTATTCTTCTATTCCATTGATTCTTCTCTGATGCCGTTCCTCACCCGAAAAATCGGTATTTAAAAAGGTGTCTACGATTTCCATTGCCAGATTGGCACCTACAATTCCGGCTCCCAATGCTAAAACATTGGCATCATTATGAAGGCGGGTAAGCTTGGCAGAAAGTGTATCTGCACAAAGAGCTGCCCGAATTCCTTTTACCTTATTTGCCGTAATGGAAATACCGATACCGGTAGTACAAATCACAATTCCTTTCTCACAGCTTCCATCAGCAACTGCCTTTGCCACAGCCCGGCCATAAACAGGATAATCACAGGAAGATTTGTCATAACATCCCATATCGTTGACATCGACACCCTGTTTTTCCAAATGTTTAATTATCAGTTCTTTTAATTCAAATCCGCCATGGTCACTTCCGATTGCTACCATTTTTATCCTCCTAAATTGTTATGACTTTATGCCCTGCTGCCTTTAACAAACGATTCATAATTGCCTGCCCCATACCACTGCAGTCAAAAGATTCTGCAAAAATATAAGAAACTTTTTCCTCATCAAACTCCCGCAAAATCTCATATAATCTGCGGGCAATTGTTGCTTCATCGGTTCTTTTTCCAACACTTTTTTTATAGCATTCGATATAAGAATCAATACTCTCATCCGTTGCAATAATTCCCACTTTTTCCCCACAAGACTGCAACTTTTTCAACCTTTCATTGATAAAAGGAATGACCTTTTTCATATCTCCGTCAACAATGGTCAAATCGCCCTTGGGCGCATAATGGCGATACTTCATACCGGGAGCTTTCGGAGCAATGCCCGAAGCTGCACTTAAAATCGTCCGGTCCATTTCCACCTGACTTAAAACATCCTGCAACATTTCTTCTGTAATAAATCCCGGTCTTAAAATGACCGGTATGTCTTCTGTCAGATCAATGATAGTAGACTCTAATCCGATATCACAGCTTCCACCATCTAAAATCATCTCGATTTTGCCATCCATATCTTCAAAGACATGCTGTCCTGTTGTCGGCGAAGGTCTACCGGATGTATTGGCACTGGGTGCGGCAACATATCCACCCGCCTGCAGAATAAATGCCTGAGCAATTTCATCGGAAGGAAAGCGAACCGCAACGGTATTCAATCCTCCCGTTGTTTCTAACGGTACAATATCACTTTTTTGAAAAATCATAGTCAAAGGACCCGGCCAGAAATGCTTTGCCAGTATTTTCGCACTTTCCGGTATGTAGGATACGATTTTATCCAAATCCCTCAAATCCGCAATGTGGACAATCAGGGGATTATCAGAAGGGCGTCCCTTTGCCGCATATATTTTTTTGGATGATTCCGGATTGAGAGCATCTCCTCCAAGACCATAAACCGTCTCCGTAGGAAAAGCCACCAGTCCGCCTTTTTTTATAATCTCTCCGGCCTCCCGGATAATTGAATTGTCTGATAATTTTAGTCCTTTATTGTCCCGCTCAATTTGTTCAAAACGCGTTTTCATAGATCCGGCTCCGCTATCATAATCTTATCTTTCATCATATCACAAATTATAATTCATTGAAATACTTTTGAATCCCCATATAAATCTGAAAAGCCAGTTTTTCCTGATAAGTTTCGTCGGTAAGTTTTTTGGCATCTTCCGGATTTGACAAAAAGCCACACTCAACGATTACCGTTGGCATGGCTGATTTTTTTAAAATATAATAACTGTCATTTGCCTTTTCCTGCCGCGGCGATTCGATTTCAAGTCCCTGATTTAATGTATTCTGCAAAATCGAGGCAACCTGATGTCCCGATTCGGAATTGGCATAATAAAAACATTGTGGACCGCAGACAGAACTATCCTGAAAGCTGTTCTGGTGAATGCTGACAACCAAATCTGCATGTTGATCTTCCATAAACTGAATTCTGCGATGCATATCCTGCGCTTTCTTATTGGTTGCGTTCTCATCATACAGACCGCAATCGGTTGTTCTTGTCATGACAACGGTAAGATCAGACTGCTTTAATACTTTCTGAAGCTTTAATGCTATTTCCAGATTGACATCCTTTTCGAGAATCTGATTGACCCCCACTTTTCCGGGATCATTTCCCCCATGTCCAACATCAATCACAACGATTTTTTCTTTTTCATCTCGGGCAGTCATGGTATAGATTGCTGCCTGTCTGGATAAAACAACCATGGCCGCAAGCAGAAAAACCGTCATACACGTTGCTATCACTTTCCGTTCCATTTTCAACCATAAATTCCTTTTTTATAGTATTTATGCATAAACAAAAACAGATATTCAAACGACCGGATTCTGTTGGGGCAAAATACCTTCTGACCCAAACATCATAATAAATAATTCCTACTGTAAATAAGCTGCTATTTCATTCCAGATATCAGCTTTCTCCTGGCCCAGTCTCCATCCGGCAACTCCGGCAAGATTGTATTTTTCCATAACGTTTAATTTCACCGCAATGGATTCACTCTCTTCAAGCCATACCGCATAATCTGTTCCGTCTACGGAAAATTGCGCTGTATACTGGCAGGTGCCATCATCCCAGACGGTTGTAACACCGTTGTTATTTAAAAAGTTCTCAATCTCATTCATTCCGTATGCAACCTGACCGATATCACCTGTCGTTTTCCACAGTCTGGTATAAAACGGGATTGCATTGATGACTTTTTCAGCCGGAACCTGTGAAAGTGTCTTTTCAATTCCACTCTGTACGAAATCAATGGATGCATTGGAGCCCACACCGTCTGCAGCCGCAACATGTTCATCATATCCCATGATAATCACATAATCGACGACTTCTCCCTGTTTTCCACGGTCATAATTTAACAGATATCCATTATCTGCGGAAAGGATGATACCGTTTTTGTGACATTCAATATAGAGTTCCCGTAAAAACTGAATATAACCGGGAGCCGCTTCTGCGCTAACTGCTTCAAAATCGACATTAATCCCATCTATCCGATATTCCAATGTCGTCTGAATCAACCGTTCAATCAAATTGCGACGACTCGCTGTATTGTTGACAACATTAGCTGTTGAAACATCCTTGTTGGTAAAGTTATCCAAAAGAGCCCATACCTGGATACCTCTGTTATGCATGGCACTAACATATGACGCATCAGCCAATGAAGAAAAATTGCCATTATCATCAATCAGAGAAAACCATGTGGGAGATATAACATTCACTCCCTGTGTATTTTGCAACAATCCCTCTGCATATGCATTGGCATCCCTGTTGGTTACCATATTCCATACCAGGCAAACCTTGCCATCCCTTTGCAAGGGTGCATAAGCCGGTGCTACATAATCTGTCACAGGCGCAGGCGTAACCGGAGCTGTTTCCTCCAGTCTCTTGTTTTCTACGTATCCGCTGATTCCATCATACGTAGTGACCAGACTCCAGGTCTCCATCTCATCAACCAAACGAACATTGTCTCCTTTGGAAAGATCTGCTAAAACCTCACTCTTTACACCACCAAGCACCCTGACCTGGGTATCTTTTTTAACCAAAGCATGACGTTCTTCTTCCCAAACTGTATCAATGATGACGCGGTTCGGCTCTCCAAAAAACTGATAAGAAAAATTACTGAATTTTTTCACAAACTCGTCAGCCAGATAAAGCGTATCGTTCATGGCAACCGTCAGAGCGTAACTCTCCGATGCAAATTCCGAACCGAAAGTATAATCCGTACTTCCGATTGCTGTTGAAAGAATTGCTGTATCGGTTGTAAATAAAAGCTGCTGTTGTGACATATCATAATAAAAATGATTATTTAAATTTTCATCAACAAAAGCAAGCGGAAAATAGACATGACCATCCCGATAAAGAGCATCGGTCTCGATCAACGTATCATTAAAAATAATCGCCGTTTCCTCACCGCCGGCCACATTGAAATATGCGTTTAAATCCACTCTCTCCTGCGAATAAGAGTACTTTTCCAACAGACCTGTTGACACGCCAATCAGTGCCACAACAACAATCAGTACAACCGCAACCAAGACGGGTATATAATTTTTCTTCATTTGTATATCCTCCGATTCAAATGATATCAGATTTTCCGATTCTTATACATTTTAAACATCAATTTAAACATCATCCCGGATATCATTTGAATCCGATTATAACAAAACTTTTATTTCAGCACAATGCTTAAACTCCCCAATCCCTTTGCCAAAGGCAAACCTATGATCAGCATAGAAGGACCTTGATCATACCCCCGTTAAGCATCTATGGCTTATTAACAGATACTGTCATAGCGGATTTCCCTGATATATCCACGCTCGTCCGTTACGAAATCCGCCATATAAAAATGATCTTCCCGAAACACTGCCGAACTTATCTTTTTCGGTGATGACAATGTTCCGTCGAGATACAGCACAGCTCCCTTTTTTAAAGAAGCAGTCAAATCCTGTTCCATTTGCTTTTTCGTGTTTTTCTTTTCTGCTTCCATAAAATAATACAGCACCTCCATGGATATTTTATTTTCCTTATTTTGTCAGCGATCAAAATCCGTATTTACCGTTTTCCAAAAGGTTTGTGATATATTATAAAATTTGGCATTATACTTTTTTTGATAATGACGATAATAAATAAAGAAGACAAGAATACTACGGGACATGTAAAATAAAAAAATAAAAAAAGCATTTTCTAATATTGAATTATACGTGATTGTGAAAATATACCGATGATATAACCATCGATCAGGCACGAAGCCTTAGACAACCCATAAGGGTCAAAATGTGAATTTGATTTGCTTTAAAGAATTCACTAACAAATTTAAGATAAACGCTTATGCCTCCTTTCCTTACGGATTGTCCCGGAAGCATCTTGTAAGTTCATTATATATGCATTGTTTCTTTTTGACAATATACTTTTTCTTTTTTTGTTAATATTGCACAAAACAATGAGTGTGTTAAAATATGGAAATCTAAAATTTTTTTAAACTGGCACTTGCCTCTCTTGACTAAATAAACTATACATTATAAGATACATTTACAATTTTTTCGTATACAGTAAGGATGTGATAACATGAAAATCGAAAAAATTAATGACAATCAAATTCGTTGCACACTTACTCACAATGATTTGGCCAACCGTGAACTCAAAATCAGTGAGTTAGCTTATGGCAGTGATAAAGCGAAATCTCTTTTTAAAGATATGATGGAACAGGCTTCTTACGAATTTGGATTTGAAGCTGAAGATATTCCGTTGATGATAGAGGCTGTCCCAATCAGCTCAGAATGTATTGTTTTAACCATTACCAAGGTGGAAGATCCGGAAGAACTGGATACACGTTTTTCCAAATTTGCACCTTCTGTTCATGAAGACAGTTCATCCGGGGAAGAAGCTGATATCTCCGATATTTCCGAAGAAGTCATGGATTTATTTCATAAAATTCAGAAATCCGAGCGCGATTTTATGAGTGATGTTACCAAAAGCAACACTCTTCCCGGTACCCCTGCAGATACCCAAGACTCCAAAGAAAAATCAGAAAAAGTCAAAACGGTTGAAGCATGTATCTTTTCTTTTGACAGCCTTTCCCTTGTCATCCAGTTTGCACATGCCGTAAATAATTTTACCATCTGCAGGAATTCTTTATATAAGGATAAAACAAAGGATGAATATCATTTAGTGATATACAATCATGAAATCGGTGTCAGGGAATTCAATCAGCTCAGCAATGCCGCATCAGAGTATGGTCATCTTTTAAAGAGCATGACCCACACAGAGACCTATTATAAAGAGCATTTTGAACCGATTGTCGAAAATCATGCTTTGCAATCTCTGGGCACTGTATAATAATTGAATTATTTTCACTTAGTTCGTTACTAACAAAGCGACAAAAAGGCTGTACCGGTTATCCGGCACAGCCTGATTTATTATTTTGACATCGATTATAAACTATTAATCTTTGCCATCAATTCATCAATATCAATTCCATGAACCGCTGCGGCTTCTTCCAATGTTTCCATTTGGGATGCCGGACAGCCTAAGCAGTGCATTCCTGCTTCCAGCAAAACCGGAACAACACTTTGGTCTTTCATAAGAATTTCACCAATTGTCATGTCTTTTGTGATTTCTGCCATTATCGACGCCTCCTTAAAAATTGGTCTTTATTTCTGCTTTAGTATAACCTAATCCCATTTTTTTATCAACGAAAATAACTCTGATACCAACCTATTTCCATTTCATCATTTTCACTTCGCCATTTTTATTTCATCATTTCTACTTTATTCTGCTTACCTATTCATACACTTTTTTCATATATTTAACCACACGATTAAAGTCTCCGGGCTGAATCAGATACGTATACTTTCCTTCAATCGTTCCAAATGTAACGGTTTTCTCTATTCCAAGCTGTGTTTTCAAGTAGTCAATCATATTTTCTTTGGACGCATTTTTATTGTAGATTTTCAGAAGAGAACATCCCTCGCATTCTGTAGATAAATGCATGATTACTTTTAACGTCTGACAGAATTCTTCCTTCATCATATCTGCATAAAGCATCTCAATGCGTTCTGTTTTATCAATTACCATAAAATAAACAACATTTTCGTTTTCCGGAAGAGGTCTTTTGATATAGTTCCGGTAGGGAGATTTTCGCATTTTTTCAACAACGGTATTATAATCCTCCCAATCTGACTCCTGATAATAAATCAAAAGAACATCATCCACAACCACATTGGCAAAATAGGGTATCTCTCTTTTTTCAAAGTATGAACGGACAGCCTCGCAATGACCTGAGCTGACAATGTATACGTATTCGTACTTGTTTTCCCCAATATTGTATAAAGCTGCACCATCCATGGCAATCACAGGGAGCTTTAGATGAATACCGCGCAGCGGTTCCATTAAAGATGCCGGTGTGCGAATCGTTGATACGGTAAAATTAGCTCCGCTGTCAATCATCCGGTTTAATTCCACACGACTATAATCGGACATACTTCCATTTAAAGAAAGCAATGTGTCATCCAATCCTGACAAAAACAGAATTTCGTTGCGCTTTTTTCCCGGAATCCGGAAACAGTTTACCGCAACTGCAACCACAATTCCTATCATAGTGTCCAGAAAGCGGTTCCATACAAAAATAAATGGATTGCTGTCCTGAATGTGATTGACTACAATGCTGAGAAATACGACACAGGAAAAATAAGATGCCTGCTTTTGTCGGATTAGCACCGTGGTATACAAAATGATGATGATAAACGCGGAAACAATCAGACGGTAGGAAATAATTCCCAAAAAGGAAGCTTCACCGGGAAGCTTTCTGTGTATCAGTAACAGCACAAGTCCATATAATGCACCAATAACCGTCCCTATACTTCTCTGCATGGCAAAGCGGCGTGTCTCGCTGACGTAATCTCTCATACACCAAAGCACGGCAAGCTGGGAATAAAAAACAATTCCTGCATTTCCACGTAAAATATCAATCAGAAAGCACAGGAAAACACCCACTGCTGACTTCATAATCCGCATTCCGATCCGGGGTATGTTTTGTGTTTTTATGCTCATGAATATGTTTTATCCTTCTGCCAGTCTGCAAATGATATCCACACAGGTATCAATGCCTAAAGAAGAGCTTTTCAATGTCAAGTCATAATAATCTGCATTTCCAAACTCGGTATTGGTATAATAAGTACAGTATCTTCTTCTTGCCTTGTCCACAGACTTCATTTCTTCCAAAATTTTGCTTTCAGAATATTCGGGCATCTGCTGTTTTAAATTTTTCAGGCGAAAATACTGAGATGCTGAAATAAAAACATGTAGCGAATAATCAAATTCTTTTAATATCACATTGGCATTGCGCCCTACGATGACACATTTTCCCTTTTCACCTACTTTTTTAATGGCATCTCTCTGTGCCGCAAAAAGCTTTTCATTTAAGGGTTTGTTGTAAAAATCAAACAGACTTTGCCCCAGTCCGAAATTGTGGGGAACCTTTTCGTCATACATTCTGAAATCTTCCGGTGTCAGATCCGAAGCCTCCATGGCAGAACGAATAATCATATCTTTATCCAGATAATAATATCCCAGTCTTTCCGCTACTGCCTTTCCGATTTGTCCACCGCCGGCTCCAAATTCCCTGCTGATTGTAATGATTTTTTTCATAGGCACACACTCCTTTCTATTCAAGGAAAATAAGTCTATATTGCTACGTTTATAAAACTTTATTCAGGAAATTAATCGTTCTGGGTTCCTTCGGATTCAGTAATACTTCCTGAGGAGTTCCCTCTTCAACAATATATCCGCCATCCATAAATATGACTCTGTCTGCAACTTCCCTTGCAAATCCCATCTCATGAGTGACAATCACCATTGTCATGCCGTCTGCTGCAAGTTCCTTCATAACCTGTAATACTTCACCAACCATTTCCGGATCAAGTGCTGATGTCGGTTCATCAAAAAGCATAATATCAGGTTGCATACAGAGTGCCCTTGCTATGGCAATACGCTGTTTTTGTCCACCTGACAGCTGACTGGGATAACTTTCTTTTTTCTCAACCAGTCCTACTTTTTCCAGCATTTTCAGCGCACGCTCTTTTGCTTCTCCTTTTGAACATTTTTTCAACATATTCGGCGCAAGTACCAGATTGTCCAAAATATTCAAATTATTAAACAGATTGAAATGCTGGAATACCATTCCAATATTTTCACGTACTTTATTGATATTGGTTTTTTTGCTTGTGATATCCATATCATCCACGATAATCGTACCACCGGAAGCTTCCTCTAAACGATTTAAGCATCTTAAAAAGGTAGATTTTCCCGATCCGGAGGGGCCGATTACAACAACCACTTCTCCTTCATAAATATCGGTTGAAATATCCTTTAGCACTTCAAGACTGCCGAAGTTCTTTTTCAGATTTTTAACATGTATTTTTACGTTTCTATCTTCCAACGTTTAATCTCCTTTCCACAACCTTTGCACTTCTTGAAAGGATTGTAATCACAATCAGATACATGATACCGACAATTGCCCAGGTCTGGAATGACATGAAGGTATTTGCCTGTACATTTTTTGCCGTATTAACCAGTTCCGGAAATCCAATAACAGATAGAATAGAAGTATCCTTTAATGTAATAATAAACTGATTAATAAAAGTAGGAATCATAGTACGAATCGCCTGAGGAAGAACAACCTTTCTCATTGCCATACCATAAGAAAGTCCCAGTGAACGTGCCGCTTCCATTTGTCCTATATCTACAGACTGAATACCGGCTCTGATAATCTCAGCCATATACGCGCCACAATTTAACGCCAGACAAATGGTACCTGCCTGAAGTGCAGTCAGAGTTACATTAAATCCGCCAATAACATTGTTAAAAAGATAAGGCATACCAAAATAGACGAAAAATGCCAGTACAATCATCGGCACACCTCTGATAACGTCTACAAAAATCTGGGAAAAAATATTACATGCCTTATTTTTCACAACACCAAGCATTCCGAAAATTAATCCGATGATACAGGCAAAGAATAAACCAAGCAACGCCAAAAGCAGCGTTCTTCCCATCGCAGCCAAAAGCATACTGCCATAAACTGTTATAATTTTTACCATAGTCTTTTCCTTTCCGTATTTTACTCTTATACCTATTGTATACTATATTTTATAAAAATGAAAGACGCCAGAGCGGGCGTTTTTTCCCCCCCGTCTGGCGATCTTTTTCCTGTCATATGAATTTCTATCGAATTATTCACCAAGATATTTTGCTAAAATTTCGTCATATGTTCCGTTTGCCTTGATGTTTGCAAGACCTGCGTTGAACATATCAACAAGTTCCTGATTATCAGCATTGAAAATAGCAAAACCATACTGTGCAGGTTCATTTCCCGTACCGTCAACCAGTTTCATTTTAAGATCGCTGTTGTCTTTGATATTTGCTGCCATAATCGGAGTATCATCAAATACAGCTGCAACCTGACCACCGACAACTGCCTGATACATAGTCGGTGAATCTTCAAAATATGTGATGGTGAAACCATATTCATCAACAAGGCTTTCTGCATAAGTAGCACTCATGGAACCTGTCTTAACTGCTACTGATTTTCCGGAAAGACCATCAAATCCTGTAATATCAGAAGACTCTGCTACAGCCATACTCTGATTTGCATCATAGTATCCGTCTGAGAAAATCCAGCCTGATTCTTTACGTTCATCTGTAATAGATGCACCTGCAATCATACCATCTGCCTGACCGGCCTGACATGCTGCGATAGAAGCGTCCCAGCCAAGTGACTGAAGTTCATATTCAAATCCCTGATCTTCTGCAACAGCTGCAAGAATGTCTACGTCAATACCAACAAATTCTCCGGAATCATCAGTATACTCAAAGGGCTTGAATGATGTATCTGTTGCAATCACCCATTTCTTGCCTGTTGTTTCCTCTGCTGCTTCTTCGGTTTCAGCCTCTTCTGTTGTTTCCTCAGCAGCTTCCTCAGTAGTTTCTTCTGTTACTGCAGGCTCCTCTGTCTTTGCTTCTTCTGTACTACCGCATCCTGCAAGGCTGAATACCATGGCTGATGCAAGAAGTACTGCCAATAATTTCTTTTTCATAACTAATTCTCCTCTCTTAGTTTAAAAATTTTTCAGTCAGTTTTAAAAGATTGCCGGATTTGTATCCTGAAACAATATTCAAAACCGCTTATTTATATCAACAGCCTAAGCTGTGATAATCAATCTATCATATTTTTCTAATTATCATTCTGATTATCAGAAGCCCGTATTTATTCTGTCTTTATCCGTATTGCCAATATTTAGATTCGATTTTAAATTCGACATGCATCCACAAATGCCTGAACCAGTTTTACACTGTTTTCATTTACCCGATAGGAAAATTCCGGATGCCACTGAACGCCTACGGCAAATTTCTGTCCTTTCACAGAAATAGCTTCCACCAGACCATCTTCCGAAACAGCCATGACTTCTGCCCGCTCAGCGGGACTTTTTACAGCCTGATGATGATAACTGTTTACCTCAATGGTTCCTTCTCCCAAAATCTTTGAAAGAAGTGTGTTTTCCATAATACGCACCTTGTGAGCGGCGACATCATAGGGCGGTTCCATGTGGTGTTCCACCGTACTTTCATACTCAGTAGGGAGATCCTGATATAAATCACCGCCTAAATAAGCATTCATGAACTGAATTCCACGGCAAATACCAAATACCGGTTTATCATCAGCAAGCGCCATGTCCAAAAGAATACTCTCCATGGCATCTCTGTCCTTACACGAAACACCGCATTTATCGGATGCCTCTCTTCCATATACATAAGGACCGACATCATGCCCTCCTGTCAGCAACAGACCATCACACAATGCATATGCTTCTTTTAGTTCTGCCTGATCCGTGGTCAAAGGAAGCATAATCGGAAGTGCATTGCACTCTTCGAGTACCTTCATATATCCCGGCAGCATCCAATAACTCTCTTTTTCATCATCATATAGTGGAATTAAACCAATAACCGGTCTCATCTTCATCACTTCCTGCAAATATTCTTTCAATAAAAGATATCTAAAGATGCATTCAGATGTATTCAAATCAAATGAAAGATATATTTGATTACTAATTTTTTGAATAAATTATAAGAAAGAATAATAAGAAAGGCGTCTGCTTCTATTTTTCTTAAAGCAGACGTCTTTGTCTTTCATGTGATACACTATACAATTAATTTTTTTAATTTGCAACTGTTTTTTGATTCAGTTCATAATAATTTCATATTTTTTATGTCTTTTTCGGTTTCAACCGTCTGAAGACGAAGTCTGAGTTTTGAAACCGGTCATTTAATAATACTTAACACAAATACAAAAAGGATAATTCTTATTTATCTTTCATACTACATTTAGTTACCCTTACACTCTATCTTGTGTTATTTCTAAAAAGCCTTAAAATACCACTTTTTGTTTGTAAAAAAGTACAACACTTTGCTTGACGTATTTTGACCTTATAACCTATAATTGAATCATGGGATTAGCATAATTTCATGTGCTACTTAAACGGATTTTTCCGTAAAAAAATAATATTTATAGGAGGCATTTCAAAAATGAGACCCGAATGGACAGATTTTGTAACTGGCAAATGGGACAAAGAAGTCAATGTCCGTGACTTCATCCAGAGAAACTACACACCTTATGAAGGTGACGAAGCATTCTTAGCTGGCCCTACTCAAAACACAAAGGACTTATGGAATCAGGTACTTGATTTACAGAAACAGGAGCGTGCAGCTGGCGGTGTTCTTGATATGGATACCAAAGTTGTTTCTACCATTACTTCTCATGGTCCCGGTTACCTTGATAAGAGCAAAGAAACAATCGTTGGTTTCCAGACTGACAAACCTTTCAAACGTTCTTTACAGCCTTACGGCGGTATCCGTATGGCAGAGAAAGCTTGCGCAGACAACGGCTACACAGTAGATCCTGAAATCTCAGAGTTTTTCTCTACACACAGAAAAACACACAACGCAGGTGTATTTGATGCATATACTCCCGAAATGAGAGCTTGCCGTACAGCTCATATCATCACAGGTCTTCCGGATGCATACGGACGTGGACG
Organism: Lachnospiraceae bacterium; assembly: GCA_017387565.1. Lineage (GTDB taxonomy): Bacteria > Bacillota > Clostridia > Lachnospirales > Lachnospiraceae > UBA2882. Next base: position 36,075 of record JAFOEY010000033.1, read on the forward strand.
TATCATCGGCGACTACAGACGTGTTGCATTATATGGTATTGACAGACTGATCGAAGACAAAGAAGATCAGAAAGCTTCTACAGGACGTGTTATGACAGATGACGTTATCCGTCTTCGTGAAGAAATTTCAGAGCAGATTACTGCATTAAAGATGATGAAACAGATGGCAGCTTCTTACGGATGTGATATCTCTAAACCTGCTGCTAACGTACAGGAAGCTATCCAGTGGACATACTTCGGATACTTATGTGCAGTTAAAGAACAGAACGGTGCAGCTATGTCTCTTGGACGTACATCTACATTCCTTGATGTTTACGCAGAAAGAGATTTAAAGAACGGTACATTCACAGAAGAACAGATTCAGGAATTCGTTGATCACTTCATCATGAAATTACGTTGCGTAAAATTCGCTCGTACACCTGAATACAACCAGATTTTTGCCGGTGACCCTGTATGGGTAACAGAATCACTTGGTGGTGTTGGTATCGACGGACGTCCGTTAGTAACAAAGATGTCTTTCCGCTACTTAAATACATTAAACAACTTAGGTGCATCTCCTGAACCGAACTTAACAGTTCTTTGGTCAACAAGATTACCGGAAGGCTGGAAGAAATTCTGTGCTAAGATGTCTATCAAGACTTCTTCAATCCAGTACGAAAACGATGACTTAATGAGAGTAACACATGGTGATGACTACGGTATCGCTTGCTGTGTATCTTCCATGAGAATTGGTAAAGAAATGCAGTTCTTCGGCGCACGTGCTAACGTTGCAAAATGTTTGTTATACGCATTAAACGGTGGTATCGACGAAGTAACCAAGAAACAGGTTGGACCGAAATATCGTCCTGTTACCGGTGATGTTCTTGATTATGATGACGTAATGGAAAAATTCACTGACATGCTTGAATGGCAGGCAGAGGTTTATGTTAATACTCTGAATATCATCCACTACATGCATGATAAATACTGCTATGAAAGAGCTCAGATGGCATTACATGACAGAGATGTAAGACGTTACTTCGCAACAGGTGTTGCCGGTCTTTCAATCGTTGCTGACTCTTTGTCAGCTATCAAATATGCAAAAGTTGAAGTAGTTCGTGATGAAGATGGAATCATCGTTGACTTCAAGACAACCGGTGACTTCCCCAAATATGGTAATGATGATGACCGTGTTGACTCTATCGCACAGGAAATCGTACACAAATTCATGACAGCTATCAGAAGACATCATGTATACAGAGATGGTTTCCCGACAACATCTATCTTAACCATTACATCTAACGTAACATACGGTAAAGCTACAGGTAACACTCCTGATGGACGTAGAAAAGGACAGCCTTTCGCTCCCGGTGCTAACCCGATGCACGGCCGTGATACTCATGGTGCAGTTGCTTCCTTATCTTCTGTATCTAAACTTCCTTTCAACGATGCACAGGATGGTATTTCCAATACATTTACCATTATCCCCGGTGCTCTTGGAAAAGATGATCAGGTATTCGCAGGAGATATCGAAATCGACTTAAACAAATAATGAAAAAGGGTGATTGTTATGGACGAAAATGCAATGATTGATGATTTAATCCGTCAGCTTGACGGTGGAATGTCAAAAGAAGTCGGACATGTAAATGTGGATGTTAATTCTCTTACAGCCGGCAAAAATGTAGAAACCATGGGATGTGCGGACTGCTCTTCCAATCCTCTTGCATGCAGCGTTCCGACACTTCACGAAGGTTTGGATGGCGAAGAATAGGCCGTTACAAACTTTCCAAACAAAGTAACATTACAAATTATGAATTAATAGGAGGTAATTAATTATGGCAGACGCTAGTACAGCTCAAGTAGACAACTTAGTAAACTTATTAGATGGTTATGCAACAAAAGGCGGACATCATTTAAATGTTAACGTATTAAACAGAGATACATTATTAGATGCACAGAAAAATCCTGAGAACTATCCTCAGTTAACAATCCGTGTATCAGGATATGCTGTTAACTTCATCAAATTAACACCTGAACAGCAGGCAGACGTTATCAGCAGAACATTCCATGAATCAATCTAATTGATACGTTTATGAATGACGACAACCCTTTGGTTTTTTCCAAAGGGTTGTTTTATTTTAATAGGAATGTGATATAATGATAAACAGGGGTTATAAATCAGAAATTATTTCTGCTTGCAGGAAAAACGATTTTTATTTTAATTGTGAGAGTTGCTGTAAGCAACGAAGCAATTCGTACAAGAAATGAAGAAAAGAGGAACGAATATGAGCGGTAGAATTCATTCATTAGAAAGCTTCGGTACCGTAGACGGTCCCGGCACACGTTTTGTAGTCTTTGTACAGGGATGTCCCATGCGATGTGCGTATTGCCACAATCCGGATACCTGGTCCATGACAGGCGGTACCATAATGGAGGCTTCCGAGATTATTGAGCAATATGAAAGAAATAAGCCATTTTATCAAAATGGAGGAGGTCTTACTGTAACCGGTGGTGAACCTCTGATGCAGATTGACTTTTTAATCGAGCTTTTTACGCTTTGCAAAGAAAAAGGCATCCATACCTGCATCGACACCTCAGGAATTGCTTATAAGCCTGCCAATACAGAATACAATGCAAAGCTGGATCATTTAATGACCATGACAGATCTGGTTATGTTGGATATCAAACATATTGATCCTGAAAAGCATAAAGAATTGACAAAGCAGCCCAATGACGGCATTCTGGCCTTTGCGGCATACTTAAACGAAAAAAAGGTTGATATGTGGATCAGACACGTTGTTGTTCCGGGAATCACCGATGATGAAGAATATCTTTATAAACTGGGATATTTCATCGGACAATTTACCAACTTAAAGGCTTTGGATGTATTGCCTTACCATGATATGGCAAAAAAGAAATACAAAGAACTGAATATTGATTATGTCTTAAAAGATGTAAAACCGATGGATAAAAATCTCATACCAGAGAAAAAACAATTTATCTTGAATGGTATCAAAAAACGACGGGAAGAAATGGGAATCTCGAAATAATACCTCTGTTTTCTATTTTTTTACACTTGTTTTATCAGAGGTAATGTATTAAAATACTTATTGGATAGAGATAAAAATAGTAAAGTCTATTTAAGGAGGATATCATTATGGCATTCGTAATTAACGATGGTTGTGTAGCTTGTGGTGCTTGTGAAGGCGCTTGCCCCGTTGGAGCAATCAGCATGGGAGACGGCAAATTTGAAATCGACGCTTCTAAATGTGTAGATTGTGGTACATGTGCAGGTCAGTGCCCTACAGGTTCTATCGAAGCTGAATAATCATTTTTGATTTGTATGTGTATAATCTAAAATACACAATTAAAAACCTCACCGCATGGTGAGGTTTTTTGATGCATTTCTTATATCTCTTTTTATACTTAAATCTCTTATTTGCGTCAAATTTCCTGTTTGTGCAAAAATTCTCTGTTTTGTAAAATTCTCTACTTATGCTAAAGCCCCTATCACACAAAAAACTATTTTTACTCTTCCTGGTTATAATATTTCTTTTCCAGATTAGCAAACTTGGTGTAATCCGGCAGCCATGCTAACTTAACAACACCGGTTGGTCCACTTCTCTGCTTTGCAATGTTAATCTCAGCAATTCCGCGTTCCTTTGAATCCTTGTTATAATAGTCATCACGGTAAATAAACATAACAACATCGGCATCCTGCTCGATTGCCCCTGATTCACGCAAATCAGACAGCATCGGCCGCTTATCCGGTCTCTGCTCAACCGCACGGCTTAACTGTGACAACGCAATGATAGGAATGTCTAATTCCCTGGCCAAGGATTTCAGTGAACGGGATATTTCAGATATCTCCTGCTGACGGGATTCCGAAGCCGCCCGATTGGAACCTTTCATCAACTGCAGATAGTCAATAATAATCAGTTTAATATCCTTCTCTATTTTATATTTACGGCATTTACTCCGAAGCTCCGATACCGTAAGACTCGGCGGTGCATCGATAATCAGATTGGAATCACCAATCTCTCCTGCCGATCTGACGAGTTTTTCCCATTCATCATCCGAGAGATTACCGGTTCGGATATTTCCGGAATTTACATTGGATTCTAATGATAATAAACGGTTTACCAGTTCTACTTCGCCCATTTCCAAACTGAATATGGCAACAGCCATATTTTGACGCAATGCAACATATTCCGCAATATTAAGTACAAAAGCGGTTTTTCCCATAGCCGGACGCGCTGCAATCAGAACAAGGTTGGAGGCATGTAAACCGGCCAGCTTGTAATCTAAATCCAAAAATCCGGTGGGAACTCCTGTCACATTACCGGAAGACTGGGAAGCTGCCTCAATCCTTGCCAAAGCCTGCATGACAACTTCATCGATAGGCATATGGGTAGACATCTTTCTGGACTGAAGCAGGTCAAAAACTTTCTTTTCTGTCTGCTCGAGCAAAACTTTGAAATCCTGTTTGCCTTCATAACAGGAATTTGCGATTTCCTCATTGATTTTAATCAATTTCCGCAATGTGGATTTTTCAATCACAATATTACAAAAATCACGAATTAGACTGGAATTGGTATCAGCAACAAGCCCACCTAAATATTCCACATTATTAATCTCATCCGGAATTCCTTTTTCTTTCAGTTTGTTTTGTAACGGAATGACATCCGGAACACTTCCTTTGTCATATAACTCCACAATCGCATCAAAAATTATGCCATTCTTTTTTCCATAGAAGTCCTCTGCTGTTAATAACTCTGTTGCCGTTACAATCGCATCTTTATCCGAAATCATAGCTCCGATAACAGCCTGCTCTGCTTCTAAACTATAAGGCATCACTCTTTTTTTAATTTGCTGTTCTTCTGCCGGCATAATGTATCTTCCTAACCAATCATCTTACTGCTCTACTACCTTCACGCGGATCATCCCGCTTACCTTAGGATGAAGCTTTACTTTTACTTCATAAGTGCCAAAATTTTTAATCGCTTCAGGTAATACAAGTTTTTTCTTATCAAGTTCTTTTCCAAACTGCTCTTTATAGGCAATTGCAATTTCCTTTGATGAAACAGAACCAAAGGCTTTTCCACCCTCTCCGGATTTCATTTTCACCTCAACAATCTGTTCTTCCATTTCTTTTGCAAAATCCTTTGCAGCTTGTAACTGCTCTGCAGCAATCTTTTCTTCATTGGCTTTTTGCAGTTTCAAATCATTTAAGTTTTTAGGAGTAGCCTCTACACCTAATTTCTGGGGAAGGATATAATTTCTGACATATCCGTCACTCTTTTCAATAATATCGCCTTTTTTTCCGATATTTTTTACATCTTGTAATAAAATGATCTTCATTTAAATCTCTCCTTTTTCCATCATAGAAGTCAAGGTCTCTTTTAACGTATCAATGGCCTGTTCTACAGACATATCCTTAAGCTGTGCCGCAGCAACATTTATATGACCGCCGCCACCAAATCTTTCCATGATAATCTGAACATTTACCTCATCGATACTTCTCGCACTGATATATACCAGATTATTGTATTCTGTCAAAACAAAGCTTGCCTTGATTTCATTCATATTTAAGAGTTCATTTGCCGCTTGCGCTCCAACAATCGTAGGACTTTGTGAATTGCCGGGATCACAAACAGATATCGCAAAGGAATCTTTAAAGATTTCTGCTTTACTGATGGTTTCTGCTTTTACCCGGTAATCAACGGCATCATCCCGAAACATCTTTCTGACCCTAAGCACATCTGCACCATTTCTTCTTAAATATGCCGCTGCTTCAAATGTTCTGACACCGGCCTTTGACGTAAAATTATTGCTGTCTATGACAATTCCACCATATAAGCAATCTGCTTCCGTGCTGTTTAGCCGTAAACCGTCAATATACTGAATAATCTCTGCAACCATTTCACAGGCACTCGAAGCATAGGATTCGATATAAGACAAAGTTGCATTTTCAATATATTCTTCTCCCTGTCTGTGATGATCCAATACAACAATGGAGCGACATTGCTTAAGCAACTCCGGGCATTCGGTAATACTCGGCTTATTCACGTCCACAACCACCAGACAGGTGTTAGAACCTGCATGTTCCATTGCCTGCGCATTACCAATTAAAACCTGCTCTTCCGGATCAATATGACTGAGAAAATGCTCAACCATCGGTTTTACTGCAGGTGCAACATCATTTAATACGATATTGACGTTTCTACCCAGGCTCTTTGCAATACAGTAAATACCCACTGCCGCACCAAAGCTATCCACATCCGACATTCGGTGCCCCATGACGAGAACACGGTCCTTTGTTGAAATCAATTCTCTTAATGCATGAGCTTTCACACGGGCTTTTACTCGGGTGTTCTTTTCGACACGCTGACTCTTTCCACCATAGTAGCTTACACCGTCTTTCGTCTTGATAACAGCCTGATCACCGCCACGTCCCAAAGCAAGGTCTATGGCCGTTCGAGCATATTCGTAGTTTTGTGCATAGGAAAGACCACCTACACCGACACCGATACTCAAGGTAACCGACATTTCATTTCCAATATTAACCGTCTTAACTTCTTCAAGTAAATCAAAACGATTTTCCTGCAACATCGAAAGCGACTGCTTGCGAATGATGAAAAAGAATTTGTCTTTTTCCATCTTGCGTACAATTCCGTCCAAAGATGCAAAATATTTATTTACACGTCTCTCTATCAATGCTGTCAAAAGTGATCTGCGCACCTCTTCCACACTGTCAAGAGCTTCTTCATAATTATCAAAATACAAAAGTCCGACAGCAAGACTCTGATTATCGATTTCTGTTAATGCTAACTTTAGTGCAGTCTGATCAAACAGATACAATGCAATCAGATATCCTTCATATACTCCTTCGGATGTGAAAATATCACTGTTTTGTACCATCTCATCCAAGGGAATCTTTTTCATTTTGGCATGAAAATCCCGATCTTCATATTGAAAATCCACCTCAGCCTCATCATTTTCCTTGTTGGGAAATTTATCTTTCGATAAGGTCGGAAAAAAGGAATATATCGTCTTATTTTCGACTTTAGACTTTTCAATAATCTGGGCAAATGCCCGATTAGCCCAAATGATCTTTCCGCTTTCATCCAGTAGTGCATTCGGCATTTCCAGATCGCGCAACAGTCGTTTCTGAATCTGTCCGTATTGCGTCGCAAAGCTGACCAACTCATTCATGACAATCGGTCTGTTAAAGTGCTCCATTAACAAAAATACAATCAGATAAATCAGGGTAAAAGCCGACATCAATATACCGGCCGTAACATCCAGTGTATAAGTAATAATATCTGTTATTGCGAGCAAAACTCCAAATACCAGAGGCATCTGGAAATATAAGCGCAACCTTCCTTTAAACTTAAGATTTTTGTCCATTTAGCTTTGCCTCATTCCGTCTTCAAAAACTATGTAAGACAGCAATCAAATATATTTTCACAATTACCACACTTATGTAATCAGTACATAATACTTGTAATCGGTACACAATACTTGTAATCGGTACATAATACTGATACTGGTGTTTTTCACAAAACTAGTATACCATTAAACCAAAAATTTTGCACATACTATATATGGTAGTTTTAATACATATCTCATGCAAGCAAAAATTGAAAGCTGAAAAAATGACTTTATATATTTTTGAAAGCTGAAATACTGCTATATTGCGTAAATTGAAATATTTAGTCCCAAAATACGAAATGAAACCGGTTTGGCATGTCATGCGAAAACAAGATGTAGTCCCAAAACACGGAATAATGTTATTTTGGCATGACAAGCCGGAAGAAGTTGTCGGTCCAATTCCAGAAATAATAACGAATTGAACCTATACAATAAAAAAACACTCCCTAAGTATTATTAGAGAGTGTTTCAAAATTATAATTTCACATTAGTCCTGTACATAGGGCATCAGTGCAACGTGACGTGCACGTTTAATAGCTACTGTTAATGCTCTCTGATGCTTAGCACAGTTTCCTGTAATTCTACGAGGAAGAATTTTTCCTCTTTCAGAAATATATTTTCTTAATTTAGCTGTATCTTTGTAATCGATCACATTATCTTTTCCGCAGAATACACAAACTTTTTTTCTTCTACGGATTCCGCCTCTTCTCTTCATGGGAGAATCGGATTTGTCTGTCTTATTAAAAGCCATGTTTTTGCCTCCATTCTAATTCTCTAATTGAACGGCAATTCCTCGATACCTTCGGGAATGTTGATAAATCCTGCACCTGCTTCTACCGGAGCAGCATTGCTCTGAGCGGGTACATAGCCACCATTATCAGAACCACCCTGTGCATTTTTGCTTTCAGCAAATTCCTGCTCTTCTACAATTATATCTGTTGTATAAACCTTTACACCATCTTTGTTGGTATAGCTTCCGGTCTGAATTCTACCGGTAAGAGCAATTTTGGTTCCTTTATGCAGGTATTTCTCTGCAAATTCACCCTGTCTTCCAAAAGCAACACAGTTGATAAAATCTGCGGTCTGTCCATCCTGACTGTTACGACCTCTGCGATCTACTGCAATGGAATATCTGGCAATTGCCAGCGGCTGCTCACCCTGTGAATATCTCACTTCAGGATCTCTTGTTAAACGTCCCATTAGAATAACTTTATTCATATTTTTTCCTACTTTCTATTATGCCTCGTCTTGTCTTACGCATAAGAATCTGATGACATTTTCCATAAGACGTACATGGTTCTCAACGTCATAAGGAACTGTTGCATCAGCATCGAACTGGATGAAATAATAGAATGCTTCACTCATCTTCTGAATGTCATATGCAAGTTTCTTCTTGCCCCATTCATCAACATTTGTGATAGTTCCACCGAATCTCTCGATATAGCCTTTTACTTTTTCAATCGTTGCGGCTCTTTCATCATCTTCGATTTTAGCACTGACAACAACGGCTAATTCATATTTGTTCATGCTTGTTACCTCCTTTTGGTCTCTGGCCCTTTAACTTTTAATAAAGAGCAAGGAATAATATATCACAAACATGAATGATACCATCTATCTGCGCAAATTTCAAGTATTTTTACAAATTTCTTTCGTATTTTTTTCGACCTGCACTCGTGGCATCATCAACTGATGTCCACAACCGACACATTTTAATCGAAAATCGGCACCCACACGCAATACTTCCCATTGTTTACTCCCGCATGGATGTGCTTTTTTTAAGGTAATAATATCTCCAATCTGATATTCCATAGGAATCTCCATTCCGATACTTTTTGTACAACTCAAACTCAAACAACAATGAAAAACCGCTTTTTTACCAATTCATTTTATCCTACCGTAATCTGTGAAAAAATCTCTCCAATCGGTCCGCTGATTACCAAATCTGCCATGCTGTCTCTGGTAGTCGGTGCTTTATTGATTACGACCAGTTTGTTTCCTTTGTAATAGTCAATTAATCCTGCTGCCGGATAAACAACTAAAGAAGTGCCTCCGATAACCAACATATCGGCAGATGCTATGGCACGGATGGCATTGGTCATAACAGTATTATCCAAACCTTCTTCATATAACACAACATCCGGCTTTATAAATCCTCCGCACTCACATCTGGGGACATCCTCTGAATCAAGAATATACTGCGCATCATAAAACTTCCCACAGGATTCGCAGTAATTCCTCAAAACACTCCCGTGAAGTTCATATACCGTTTTACTGCCGGCTGCCTGATGAAGCCCATCGATATTCTGTGTCACGACGGCTTTTAATTTACCTGCCTTCTCCAATTCAGCCAGTTTTAAATGCGCCGCGTTAGGCTTTGCAGACAGACAGAGCATTTTGTCCCGATAAAACCGATAAAACTCCGACGTCTTTTGCCGGTAAAAGGTATGACTCAATATCGTTTCCGGAGGATAATCGTATTTCTGGTGATACAGACCATCCACACTTCGAAAATCCGGAATTCCGCTTTCGGTAGATACTCCTGCCCCACCAAAAAATACAATAGAATTACTTTCATCAATCATTTTTTGCAGTTGTTCCAACTCTGTCATAATATCATATCCTCCTTATACATATTTTATCAACTCGCATCACATGCATAAATCCACTCGGATCATTGCCAGGTCCACATCGCATACATAAATCCATTTGGCTTATTTTCCGCTCACATCTCATCCAAACATACTCAGAGATGGACATTCGCCAAATAAAAAAGACAGTCCATGCACAAATCGCATGAACTGCCTGAAATTCTTTTCCTAAATATAAATCTGGAAACGGTTGGTCTGGGTTGTTAAATCATCGGCAACCTGATTTAATCTGCTGGTAGCATTTTTAATCTCACCAATGGTGGCAGCCAGCTCTTCGGCACTTGCTGCTGTTTCCTCTGTAGATGCCGCATTCTGTTCAGCAATAGCAGAAAGGCTTTCAACTGATACCATAACCTGACCTTTTGCAACATCCAGATTTTTGGTGCTCTGGGCAATACTTTCCACACCTTCCATGGTAACAATCAGTCCATGATTCACTTTATCAAATACTCTCTTGGTCATTTCAACCTTATCAGCCTGGAAACCGATAATAGCATCAACCGTATTCATGGTCTTAACAGCCTGCTCGGTGTCTGCAAGCAAATTGTTGATAATTGCTTCAATTGTCTTAGCCGACTGATTGGACTGCTCTGCAAGATTTTTAATCTGTTCCGCTACGACTGCAAAACCTCTTCCGCTTTCACCGGCTCTGGCAGCCTCAATAGAAGCATTTAAAGCCAATAGATTGGTCTCGTTCGCAATGGATGAAATCAACTCAGTAGCCTTATGTATTTCCTGTGCGGATTCGTTGGTAGTATTGGTCTGCTCATAAATAACAGCAATCTGCGCTTTAACTTTTTCGGAAATCGTCTTTAATTCGCCAACAGAATCAACACCTTCCTGACCTGCAGCTTTCATCTGATCGGCATTCGCAATCAGTTTAGCAACGGCATTGCCGGTTTCCTCAATTCCTTCTCCAATACGGTTAATCGCATCGGATACTGCCTGTGTCTCAGCCGCCTGTGCTGTTGCTCCGTTTGCCATATCGCCCATACTTCTTGCAACATCTTCAGATGCATTGCTTGTCTGCTCAGCCATCTTATCCAGTCTTGCAGTCGAATCTTCAATAACGTCGGAAGTATTTCCAACCTGTCCAATAACATCTTTTAACTGGCCAATAACATTATTGGCATGGCTCGCCAAAACAGCAATTTCATCTTTGCGTTCCAAATCCAGTTTGCCAAGCTCAGCCGTCAAATCACCACTGCCGGCACGATCCAGTGTCTGAATAATACGGTCAATGGAATTTCCCAGTCTCCATGCGAATGCCTGCATAACAAACAGCATAATAACAGAATTAACGATAAAAATAATCAATATTGGCATCTTGACTGTAGATAAAACATCTTTTCCAAAAAACAGTCTGATTCCAATACAGAGCTCAATACATGTTGCAATCAGCGGAAGCAATGAATAAATCATCAGTTTCCATCGAATGTTTAATTTTACATCAGCGTTTTTCTTCATACTATAACCTCTCTTTAATACCTACTGTAATGTTCCCCACAAAAAAAACCCTTTTCTACATGACATTATATCATAGTTTTTATCATTTGTAACTGCTAAACAACGGTTTTTTACCTTTTCTTAAAAATTATCCGCATCCTCCACAATTTGGTTTCTGCCACCGGTTTTTCCTTTGTATAACAAGTCGTCTGCTCTCTTTACAATTTCTTCAATACTTTCTTTTTTCTTGTATTCGGTTATTCCCATTGTCATGGTAACATGAAACATTGTGCCTTCATATTCAAACTGCGTTTTTCGTATTTCCTCCACCATGGATTCTACCAGTCCATATGCCGTTTTATAATCTGTTTTAAAAACCAGCAGAAATTCTTCTCCGCCCCAGCGAATAGGAATCCCGTTTTTATCCATATGCTTTACAAAAATGTCAGACAGCTTCGTTAATACAAGATCTCCACAATCATGACCATAAGTGTCATTGATTCTTTTAAAGAAATCAATATCTCCTAACGCCACAACAACCTTTTTGCGGAAATTACTGGCTTCTGCCAGATCGATATATTTGGACAACTCAATACGACCGGCACGACGGTTATACAATCCGGTAAGCGGATCCTTATAGATTAGCGTCTGCAAGGTCTCGCCTACCTCCTGTGCATGTCGTCCCATATCACCCAGTTCATCCGTTCTTTTTAAAACCGCAACCGGCATTTTGGTATTGAAGTTATTTTCTGCCAGACTTCCGATATAGGTTCTGATTTGATTTAATGTTTTTACAATATTGCCTGCAAAAAGCGATGCAATCAAAACCACGCCCAGCAAAGCTATAATAAATACAATCAAAATCTTGGTAATAATGCTGCTGACACTGTCCCGAACACTTTCATTGGACATTCCGGCAAAAATCATACCGCAGATTTGACCATTGTTTTTTAACGGCACATAATAGCCATAATAATATTTTCCATTGATATAAACACGGTCGGAATAATACTCATTTCCCATCTGAATTGCAGAAAAAATATTGGGATCTTTAGAAGTCGTATGAACAATCCTCTCCCCTGTATCATCCGTAATCGTTGTCAGCATACGCGTATCGCCATAAAAAATACTGATTTCATTACCGGTATTTTCTTTAATCTGGTCAATCAGCGTATATTCTTTCGTCAAGTCTGTATCCCCCATGAAGAACCGCTCGTCCTCCATTCGAATCTCTCCCGGATAAGACAACGAATAAATAGCTACCGCTTCCCTTGCTGTGGAAGCCAGTGCCTTTTGGATTTCTAATTCCATTCCTTCCGATACGCTTTTAGTCCCCATAATGACAAGCACGATACCCAATACCAGAATCGGTACTGCCATAACAGCTGACAGCGACAGAAATAATCCTGTGCTTTTTCTTCTCTTTTCGCTCTTCTTCATATTTCCCCTCGCATTGTTCAACAATATAGCAACCATCCTACACAAAACGAACTGTTGCCTTGCTGTTACGACATTCTTTTACATGATTATTTTACTATATCCCCAAAGTCCGACACAAGTCCGCAATAATCTTTTTTTACACGATATTCATTCTCTTTCAATCCCGGAAAAAAGATTTTTGTAACCTCTTCCGGATTCAAAATCAGTTTTTGCTTTTCTTCCCGCTTTAATTGCTTAATCGCATACTCCAAACGGGCAGCCGACGCATAAGTATCTGCTTCCCAGACCATCTTGATCTCACGGATTTTATGAGAATGCGTATATTTTGCACCCTTTCCCTTCTGCTGATAATGCTCTTTCATACGCCTCTTTACATCTGTCGTAATTCCGGTATAAAACGAATGATCTTCACATTCTACTATATAAATGTATGTTATTCTCTCTTGTTGGGCTCTCTCTTTTCCGACGCTTTCTTTTTTGTCCCCGGTCAATATTTGTTTTTGCTTTGTACCGCTCTGTGTTTCTTTTTTCATCGCAACACACTTCATCTGTTATTTATGCAATCCGTAAAACTTATCCGGATATTCCGTCCCGGTATCAACCTGTAGCCGAAGCGTATATTCCTCGGGATTTTCTGCCATTTTTAAAAAGGTATCAAAAGCCGTAAGAATCATTACTGCCTCATTTTGTTTATACTTCGCATTATCCATATCCATCCGGGCTTTAAAATGATCCATCTGCCAGATTAAGATGTCAATCACATGATAGCCTTCCACATTCACCTCATTGGAAAAATCATGCTTTACCAGATAATAGACATATTCCTTATAAATATCATCTCTCTGCATCAGGCGATTCCAAAATCCCTCAAAAAAAGATTCCGGCATATCGTTTGAAAGACATGATTCGTATGTAAACTGTTTTACCTGCTCTCTTGTAATGACCAATTTATTCTGATCCATGTATGTCCATCCCTTGCTGTTTTTCTTCTTTTCTGACACCTTCCAAATCAAACGCCGGAATAAAGCTCTCTTTTGCCGTCTTTCCAATCTGCATATATGCTTTGGTAATTCCGAGTGACAACGCATAATCGATTACTTTTTGATATTCATAGGTTGTTAAATGCCTTTGTAACTGTTTATCCTGCAGTTCTATATTCCTAATCGGCGTATATTGATTCAGAATACTGAAATAAATATCTTCGCCATATTCGTGATACAGATACTCTAAAACCTTTTCTGCTTCTCTCCGTTGCCCGGGCAGTACCAGATGACGGACAATCACGCCTTTTTTGATACTTCCGTCTTTTTGAAAAGAAATACTTCCTGTCTGTCTGACCATTTCTTTGATGGCAGCCTTAGCCACTTTAGAGTAATTTGATGCACCAAAATAACGCCTTCCCAACTCGTCGGAAATGCATTTAAAATCAGGAAGATACACATCCACAAAACCATCCAGTAAACGAAGAGCTTCTACCGATTCATATCCTCCACAGTTATAAATAATCGGAAGGTTAAGCCCTTTTTCCTTTGCCAGGAAAAGCGCCTCCACAATAGTGGGAATAAACATGACTCCGGTTACCAGATTAATGTTATTCGCACCTTTATCCTGTAATTCCATAAATATTTCAGCCAAACGCACTTTCGAAATCGCCAAACCGGCTTTTCCTCTGGAAATTTCCCAATTCTGGCAAAAAACACATTGGAGATTGCACCCTGAAAAGAAGACCGCACCGGAACCGTTATTCTGGCTGATACAGGGTTCTTCCCAAAAATGGAGTGCAGCTCTTGCAACATGCGGCAAGGCTTCCATTTTGCAAAAACCGACCTCTCCTTTCAGACGATTTGCGCCACATTTCCTTGGACACAGAAAACAACAGCTATAATATTGTTCTTCCTGCTTGCTATACATTTCCATCCACAAAACCTCACAAGTCAGAATCACTTTTCATCTCTGTCTTTTGGTTTCATGATCTTTCTCTGTCTGGCTGTAATGTACTTATCAATATCCTGACGCGGAATCATATAACAACCAAACAGCGTCTTTCCGTCTTCACGGTCTACCCTACGAACCACACGTCCCATAACGGAAATGTCCATATCCATTAAGGTATCAGTATAAACTAATTTTATGTAATCCATATCATTATTATCATAGTGTCCCACGATAAAAGAAAAACCGGCCGAGCTCATATCCAGAATATATGCATCAATGGTTGCTTTCCCATGATTTACATAGCAGTATTCATCAATCGGTACTCTGAAATGCGATCTGCGGTTTAGATTTACACCATTTCCTTTCGCAATAATTGCATGATATTTCTGATCTTTGAATTTAATATATTGAACATGACAACCCTTGAAAACAATCGGTTTTCCGTCACGAACGACTAGCAGCTCGGCAATAATGCATTCTGAGCCAAAGGTTAATACCTTATCTTCATATTTCAGCGGAGGAATCAGAATGCATCTCCCTTTTACGGAAGTGTCCAGAACCGGACATTTCCATTCCATTTTCTCACGCTCTTTCATTTTAATGGTCAATGTAACAATTTCATCTTTTTCAAGCTCATATATATACATAACTGGAACCTTTTATCACTTTTTTATCACATGCTTAGGATCTTTGAGCAAAAGAATAATCAGCCAGATGATCAGGCCAAGCGCTATAACAGATAATCCTAAAAAAGTATCATTTAACATATCCTGTCCTGATGGAGAAAAATATGCTTCTCTAAACTCCAGATACTCATAAACAGCATCTACGAACCACATCAGGGAGGCTCCCCAGAACTCGTAACACAGGATACCTATTTTTAAAAACCGGGCTTTTTCGTTCACATACCATAATATGGTCGAAAAAATGGCTGCAAAAACTGTAATTAATAATGTCATCCCGGTCTCTCCTTATTGAATAACCGCTTTTTTATTCATGCCCTTTGTCTCGATTAATGTAAGAACACTCCAGAAGAGTGTAACAACAACCGCCATGGTTACACCTACCGTTGACATTTCATGCAGCATCTTTGCAAAATCTGCCGGATTATTCGTCGCTGTCAAAAACGGAAAATAAGGCACGATTTCTCCATGCCATAAATGTTCAAATGCGAGTAAGCCAGAGCCTCCCCACAAAAAATTCGATAATCTTTTTATATGATGGGACCAAACATGACAACTTCCGGTATCCTTAATAAGCCCACCCTCTATTTTCTGAATTTCTTTTTGTTCTTCTTTCCTATTTAAAACTTTTGAAACCGCTGTTGCCACCATCGCTTCTGCCATGGGAACCATAAAACATGCCATAAGAAACCTCCTGCCTGATTAAACAAAATCGCATTTTTTTAATAATAACATACATCGCGCAAAGATAAAAGAAAATGAGATATACAACCTGTTTTTTGATTTAATATACAATCCGGTCTCTTCCGTCTTTCTTTCCGCGATAGAGTTTTTGATCTGCATTGGTTAACATACTTTCATAATTGCCGCTATAATCATATTTCGCCAATCCAAAAGTCATGGTAATACGTATTTCCACATCATCTTTGGTCACAACTATATCTTTAATTTTCCGGCGTATTTCACACAACTTGATAAAGGCCGAATCACCATTCGTTTCCGGGAATATCAGCAGAAACTCTTCCCCACCCCACCGGGCAGCCATATATTTTTCCTTCATTTCCTGCCGAAATACTTTTCCGATTGCCTGAAGCACTTTATCCCCTGCATCATGCCCATAGGTATCATTTACCTTTTTAAAAAAATCAATGTCGCAAATACACACACACAGTCCTTTATCTCTACTATTTTTACAACATTCTTCAATATATTCCAATGCCTTTCTACGGTTATATAAAGATGTCAATTTATCGGTATTGGCCATAACCTTAAGTTCTTCATTGTAAGCAATCAGCTTACTCTCAAGTTCCTGGCTATCTCTGCCATAAATATAAGAAATAACCGAAATTGACCAGAAAATTACAATTGTGTTAATCATTTGCAGGGAATCATTTTCACGGTTGCTTATTTTAACAAGCGATTCACTATTGCAGAAAATATAGTATAGCGCAATACGAAAAATACATAACCCTGTTGCAAAGAGTGCTTTAAAACGCAGATTGTTATATTGAACAAAAAAGACCAATACCAGCAAAACCATCAAATAGTGCTGCACACCCACGTCCCATCCGAACAAATAGATAAAACTTATAATCCAAATAATCATAGCAACACTCAGCGCTGTAAAAATCCCAAGTGTACGAAATTTGTATGTGGATGCAAAAATACCCCCAAAAGCCAGCAATGCCACCAAATATAACACAAAACCACCCTTGGCAGATATAACATTAATAAAAACGGTCGGTATCAATAGATATGCAATAAATGACAATGTCAAAATACGAATAACAACTGCCGTTTTCTTCGATTCATTTTCAGCCTGCGTATCTTTTCCTATGAACTCTGTAAATCTTGACCATAAATCCCATAAATACACGTAAAATACCCCTTATGCTTAACCATCTGTCTGTGTAATGCTGTTGGGGTCAAAAGATATTTTGCCCCCATGATACAACGGATTGCAATTCACTTTGTGCTCTCACAATCCTAATACAAACTATTATACTTCTATATCTACAAAATAGTCTATATTTTTTAATCCAAAAAATTTCTTTATTCGAAATCCATTACTGTCAAATCACAAATCGGGCTGTTACAAAAATAATTTTGGTAACAGCCCGATTACATCAAATAAAAATTACACAACAGATCTCATAAAACTTTGATTCATCTGCTGTATGAAAATTATATTATAGATTTTCTTTTATTTTTGCATAAATACCTTTTGCATCCAGTCCGTATTTTACAACAAGGTCTGCTGCCGGTCCGGATTCGCCAAATCGATCATAAACACCGATTTTGGTCACTTTTGTAGGTGCATTTTCAGAAAGGACATCACAAACTGCGCTTCCCAGACCACCAATTACAGAATGTTCTTCAACCGTAAATACTTTTCCGGTTTTCTTTGCAGAAGCTACTACCAGATCTTTATCTAACGGTTTAATGGTATGGATATTAATGACCTCTGCATCAACACCATCTGCTTTTAACATTTCCGCTGCCCCCATGGCACCTTCCACACAGATACCGGTTGCAATAATGGATACATCACTACCTTCTTTGAGTACCACACCTTTTCCAATTTCAAACTTGTAGTCTGCATTGTCATTGATGACCGGAACTGCAGCACGACCAAATCTTAAATAAACCGGACCATCCATTTCCAACGCTGCACGAACAGCAGCTCTTGCTTCAATATCATCAGAGGGCACAATGACTGTCATGCCGGGAATCGTTCTCATTAATGCAATATCTTCATTACACTGATGTGTTGCACCATCTTCACCAACGGTTATTCCGGCATGTGTTGCGCCTATTTTTACATTTAAGTGAGGGTAGCCGATGGAGTTGCGAATCTGCTCAAAGTTCCTTCCTGCAGCAAACATTGCAAAAGAAGAAATAAAAGGTATTTTCCCACATGTAGCAAGACCGGCCGCAATACCTGTCATATTACATTCTGCGATACCACAGTCAATATGTCGTTCAGGATATGCTTTTTGAAAAATACTTGTCTTTGTTGCACCCGCTAAATCGGCATCTAAAACAACTAATTCAGGGAAGTCTTTTGCACAGTCAACCAAAGCATTTCCGTAACTTTCTCTTGTTGCGATTTTCTTTACGTCTGCCATTATACTTCACCTGCTTTCTCTAATTCTGCGGCAATTTTATCCAAATCAGCCATTGCAGTTGCATATTCTTCATCGTTGGGAGCTTTTCCGTGCCATCCGGCTTTATCTTCCATAAAAGAAACACCTTTTCCTTTTACGGTATGCATAATAATCGCTGTGGGTTTTCCTTTTGTTTCTCTTGCTTTTTTAAATGCGGCACGAATTTCATCAAAGTTGTGTCCGTCAATATTAATAGCCTGGAAATTAAATGCTTCAAATTTTGCATCAATGGGATAAACGGAACAAACATCCTCTACTTTTCCATCAATCTGAAGACCGTTATTATCCACGATTACTACCAGATTATCTAATTTATTAGCACCTGCAAACATGGATGCTTCCCAGACCTGACCTTCCTGAATTTCTCCATCTCCCAAAAGGGTATACACACGAAAATCCTTTTTATCCAGTTTTGCTGCCAAAGCCATGCCGACAGCCGCTGAAATACCCTGGCCTAAAGAACCGGAGCTCATATCCACACCGGGCGTTTCCTGCATACAGGGATGTCCCTGTAAATAAGAACCGATTTTTCGAAGAGTTGTTAAATCCTCAACAGGGAAATAACCTCTGTTTGCCAACGCAGAATAAAGACCGGGAGCAGTATGACCTTTTGATAACACAAAACGGTCTCTGTCTTCCCATTTTGGATTCGCAGGATCAATATTCATTTCCTCAAAATAAAGATACGTAAACATATCTGCCGCAGAAAGTGATCCACCGGGATGTCCGGCTTTTGCACTATGAACTGAGGTCACAATACCCTTACGAACTTCGTTTGCCATTTTCTGAAGCTCTAAGTTTGTCATGGTTTCTCCTCTTTCTTGTTGTGGAGCAACTTCGTGATTTTTCTTACAATACATAATGACTCCGGAAACCATCGCGAAGTTAGTCCTTATTAATAAATTTTTCAAACGTACAAAGAAGACTTCGGTCGGCTCTCCGACCGAAATCCTCTTTTATTTTATACAAAATATGTCCGCGTTACAATCCTAAAATTATGCAAAAGGATTTTCTGTCGGGTAACGAACGCCGGCAGGCTGGTTGTATCCAATTTCATCTACATCAACACCGATGTATTTGAATACTTCGTATAATGCTTTTCCGTGATGACCAAAAGCAACCGCGCCATGATGAGGGAAGTTTTTCTCAATCAATACATGTCTGTAGAAACGTCCCATTTCCGGAATTGCAAATACACCGATACCACCAAAGGATTTTGTTGCTACAGGTAATACTTCACCATTTGCAATATAAGCGCGCAGAATATTGTCTGCTGTAGACTGTAAACGGAAAAAGGTAATTTCACCGGGAACAATATCGCCCTCTAAGGTACCCTGGGTTACTTCTTCGGGAAGGGCTCTTGCCATAATCATCTGGTACTGCATTCCGCAAGATGTAAGTTTCTTGCTGTTGGTATTTCCACAGTGGAAGCCCATGAAAGTATCTTTGTGTGTATAGTTGAATTTGCCCTCAATGGACTCTTTGTACATATCAGCCGGAACGGAGTTGTTGATATCCAGCAAGGTAACGATATCCTCGGATACACAATAACCGATAAACTCTGATAAGCATCCGTAAATATCTACTTCACAGGATACCGGAATACCCATACCTGTCAGACGGCTGTTAACATAGCAGGGAACAAATCCAAACTGTGTCTGGAATGCCGGCCAGCATTTTCCTGCAATTGCCACATATTTGCGATATCCTCTGTGCTCTTCAACCCAGTCTAATAAGGTCAATTCATACTGAGCCAGCTTAGGAAGAATGGTAGGTTTGTTGTTTCCGGCACCAAGCTCTTCTTCCATTTCTTTTACTTTTGCAGGGATACGAGGATCATCTGCATGCTTGTTGAAAGATTCAAATAAATCGAGTTCTGAATTTTCTTCAATTTCCACACCAAGGTTATAAAGCTGTTTAATTGGTGCATTACAAGCTAAGAAGTTTAACGGTCTGGGACCAAAGCTTATAATTTTTAAATTTGAAAGTGCATCAATTGCACGTGCAATCGGAACAAATTCATGAATCATATCAGCGCATTCTTCTGCAGTTCCGACAGGATATTCAGGAATATATGCACGTACATTACGCAGTTTTAAATTATAACTGGCATTTAACATTCCGCAGTAAGCATCACCACGACCCTGCAACAAGTCGTCCTGTGTTTCCTCAGCAGCAGCAACAAACATTTTAGGTCCATCAAAGTGTTTCGCAAGTAATGTCTCAGAAATTTCAGGGCCAAAGTTTCCAAGATATACGCACAGGGCATTACATCCGGCTTTTTTAATATCTTCTAATGCCTGTACCATATGGATTTCACTTTCCACGATACAAATGGGGCATTCATAAATGTCTGCAGCATTATATTTCGCTTTATAAGCTTCTACTAAAGCTTTTCTTCTGTTTACGGAAAGAGATTCCGGAAAGCAGTCACGACTTACTGCAACAATACCTATTTTTACTTCAGGTGCATTAAACATATCATTGTCCTCCTTATTACCTTATGTTTTTCTTTATTTATTATTTTTCACACTTTTTATACGTCACTATTTTAAATATTTATAAGAGAATTCTCTTATTCATTTACATTTAAGTTTTTTCCGATTAAGCCTATATGGGCATTTGCATCAAGGCCGCCTTCCGGATGTCCGATCAGCCATTTATTTTTTGCTGTAATTAATTTATCTTCCCATTCGTCATGGTTATCATCCAACGGATAGTTTGTACCTTTGGGTAATACAACCCCGACTTTGAATCCGGCTCCTTTTACCCCGCAGGGTGCATAATGAAGTGTTGTTGCATATACTTCTACTGCGGTTCCTGCCGGTACGAGGAACGCTTCCATCAAAGATGTGTCATATGTAAAATCATCCGTAATATCCTGCTGGCAGCCTAAAATTAAAATAGCATCTGTGGCAGCGACATTGATTTCTGAACTTCTGTGGTATTCAACCGCATTGAGAAGTTCATTGTGTCCGTTACAATAACCGATTTCGATTTCCAGCTCACCATATGTTTTTTTCGTCAGTTCCTGATATACAGGCAGTGCCTCCAAAACAGCAACGCTGGGTTCATAAGCTACTCCATCCGGCAACGGTGTCTTTTCATTGATTGCATCCACAAGCTCTGAAAAATCAACGTTTTGTACGATTCTGCCATACTTTCTGAACCTTTCATCCGTCACGTCATAAATTGTCATGTCATAACTCCTTTCTGTTATATAAAAATCATCTTGGTTTTCCACATAGCATGTGGTTTGTTTCAAGTTAGTGAATACATGTTAATATCTTTTTCCATTCTTTTACTGCATTTACCGAATCACTGCATTTGCTGAACTCACTGAATTTTTTGAAACAGCTCTTTGCATGCAGGATAGATTTGCTTAAACTGCCGGTATCTTGCTTCGTATTTTTCAACCAGAGCCGGTTCCGGTTCTACCGTATCCACAATCTTAACGATTTTTGCCGCCGCATCTTCTACGCTTGCAAACTCTCCGTTAGCCACAGCGGCAAGCATAGCACCTCCCAATGCCGGACCTTCTTCACTTTCAATCACATCTACTTTTACATTTAAAATATTGGCAATCATCTTTTTCCACAGCGGGCTCTTTGCACCACCGCCACAGATCTTGGTTCTCTCAATCTTAATACCAAGTGCTTTTGCTACTTCAAAAGAATCACGAAGTGCAAAAGCAACACCTTCTAAAACCGCCTGTGTCATATCAGCTCTTGTCGAATCCATGGTCAAACCGATAAAAGTACCTCTTGCCTGTGGATCATTAATCGGTGAGCGTTCACCCATTAAATAAGGCAGGAAATAAACATGATTTTCACCAAGCTTTTCAATCGCTTTTTGTTCAGCCGCATAATCCTTGGTTCCGATGATTTCATCCATCCACCACTTATTGCAGCTTGCTGCAGATAACATGCATCCCATCAGGTGATAATGACCATCTGCATGTGCAAAGGCATGCAAAGCATTAAATTTATCCACCCCGAATTTTTCCGAAGATATAAAAATGGTTCCGCTCGTACCGAGTGATATATTACAATTACCGTCTCCAACGGTACCTGTACCAACAGCCGCCGCTGCATTGTCACCGGCACCCGCAACAACTTTGCAGCTTTCCGGAATTCCAAGTTCAGCAGCAATTTCGGGAAGTACACATCCTACTGTCTCATAACTTTCGTAAACCTTTGCTAACTGTTCTTCTTTGATGCCGCAAATCTCACACATTTCCTTTGACCAGCATCTGTTCTTTACGTCAAACACTAACATGCCGGAAGCATCGGAAACATCGGTGCAGTGCACACCGGATAATTTATAAGCAATGTAGTCTTTGGGGAGCATGATTTTTTTAATTCTCGCAAAATTTTCAGGCTCTTTATTCCTGACCCACAAAATTTTGGGAGCTGTAAATCCGGTAAAAGAAATATTAGCTGTATACTCGGATAATTTATCTTTTCCGATTACATTATTTAAATAATCACATTCCTCTGTTGTACGACCATCATTCCAGAGAATGGCAGGACGTATAACCTCGTCGTTTTCATCCAGAATAACCAGTCCGTGCATCTGTCCGCCAAAGCTGATGCCTGCAACCTGACTTTTGTCTGCATCTTGAATTAATTCTTTAATTCCGGCCATTACCTGCGTATACCAGTCTTCCGGCTTCTGCTCAGACCAGCCGGGATGTGGAAAATACAACGGATATTCTTTGGAAACGATGTTCATAATCTTTCCGCTTCCATCCATGAGCAGTAATTTTACTGCAGAAGTACCCAGATCAACTCCAATATATAACATTTTGCTCCTCCTTTTTGATATCATTCTTATCCTTTATTATAACATTTAAACCTTCTCTGTGCCCGTGCACATTTTTATCATATATTCTTTTTTTTGAAAAATCAATATTTATTTTTTAAAACATCTGTTTTTCTTATCATTTCAGCACTTTTACTGTTTTTTTTATTTTTTATTGTGCATATTAACAATATATGTGCACGATATATATTTTTGTTGTTTTTTTGAAAAAATGGGAATAAAATATAGTTAGTTTTTTGCAGGAGGGAGATTCGTATATGGCAACCATAAAAGAAATTGCAGAATTAGCCGGTGTTTCCAGAGGAACCGTTGACCGTGTGTTGAATAAGCGCGGAGCGGTAAATCCCAAAACAGAAGCAAAAATACTTGAAATTGCCAAAGCTTTGGATTATAAACCAAATAAAGCCGGCATCGTTTTAGCCGCACAGAAAAAGAAAATCAAGCTCGGTGTGGTAATGTTTGGTGTAGAAAATCCCTTTTTTGATGATGTGATTTTGGGTATTCGTGAAAAAGAAGAAGAGCTTCTTAGCTATAATTGCTCGGTGATCATCAAACGAATTTCTGCTTTTGGCATTAAAGATCAACTTGATGCCATTGACGAATTGCTTTCCGAAGAGATAAACGGCTTAGCCATTTCCCCTCAAAACGACCCCCTGATTGCTGCTAAAATAAATGAATTATATGATTTAGGCATTCCAACTGTTACTTTTAATACAGATATTGCCGGTTCGAAACGCATTGCCTATGTTGGCAGCAATTATTATCGTTGTGGCCAGACAGCAGCCGGACTAATGCATCTGATAACCAGTGGCGATGTCTATGTCGGTATTGTAAGCGGTAATTCCAATGTATTATGTCATACCGAACGAATTGCAGGCTTCCGTTCCTCTTTAAAAGAATATACAAACATTCACGAAGTAGCTTTTTTTGAAAATGATGATGACGACTTTGTCAGCTATGATAAGACTGCAAAAATGCTGAAAGAACATCCGGAAATGAATGCCATTTTCTTTGCGGCAAGCGGTGCTTATGGCGGTTGCAAAGCTGTTCTTGCAGCTAACAGACAAGATCAGATCAAAATAGTCGCTTTTGATAAAATTGAAAAAACAGTCGAAATGATTCAAAATGGTGTTATTGCTGCATCTATATGCCAAAAACCGCGCATTCAGGGTTCTTTACCCCTCGAATTATTATTTGAATATCTGACAACAGGGGAAAGTCCAAAAAAAGAATTCCATTATATGGAAGCAGAAATCCGGATTAAAGAAAATATTTAAGAAATATCTCCGGATTTGTGTTCCCAACATATATCTTTGCCCGCCGGCTTTTACGAGGTTTTGTGACTTTCTTAGCGGCATGGCGAGCAAAAATAATGCCCGGTTTCAACTGTCCGAAGACGAAGTCTGAGTTTTGAAACCGGGCATTTAATTATACTTTTGTGAGCATGACGCTTAGAAAGTCTAAAAACCGAAGTACGAGGCGGCAAAGATATATGTTGGGAACACAAATCCGAAATAAAATAAAATTTAAAACCGTGCGTCCGGCTTCGAATCGCATCCCTATGCGTTACCTCTACAGTTAACTCAACCCAGGCACCCTCACGGCACATGGAAGATTCCCCTTAGTGCTGCTGTATTCCTACCCTGACACGGTTCGAAGATTTCCATTGCGTAAGACCCAGATATCAACGCCACTTATAGAGGGCAGCCATAAAAACGCTAAACCCTCGGCCGGACATCACCCCTGCTAAAGCGGATTGCAGGTACAAGGCACCGCTACTGCCCCGGCTGCACGGTAAGTCTTAGTATACTTTGTTTTTACACAAAAGTCAATGAATGCATTCTATAGCTTATCGCAATTTTCTAAAAAAAGCTTTCAGTAATTCCGAGCATTCTTCCCTCATGATGCCTGTCGACAATTCCACCTGATGATTAAACTCTTTCATTTGTAAAATATTTAAAACCGATCCTGCACAACCGGCTTTCGGATTCATACTCCCTACCACAACCCTTTTTATCCTTGCCTGAACGATGGCACCTGCACACATCTGGCAGGGCTCCAATGTGACATAAAGTGTACAATCTTCTAATCTCCAGTCATTCAATTTCCGGCTTGCCTTGCGGATTGCGGAAATTTCTGCATGAGACAATGTACTATGATCTGTATTTCTCCGGTTGTATCCTCTGGATATTATCACATCATCCTTTACAATCACACACCCGATGGGAACCTCATTTAACACAGCCGCTTTCTTTGCCTGTCTGATGGCCTCTTTCATATAATAGATATCCCTATTATACTGAGCTTTTTCTTCTTCCTGTTGTACTTCTAATAATTCCGCTTTTTTCTGTAAGCGGGACAATCTCCTTCTTTCTGATTTTGTCAGCTCAGACTTTTCCTGCAACTCCAGAATTTGTTTTGATATCGTCTCCATTTCTGACAACAGATCATTGTTCAGTATCATACTTTTGGGAAATATCTTGTTTTTTTCTGACATCTTCTGCATTATCCTTTCGTGAAATAGTAACCAAACGTTCCTGTTTGTATTTCTTCTTTTCCAGCAGGCTCAAAATCAGGAAATCCAAACATCGTAGCTACCATTTGTTCTCTTTCATAATAATTTCCCGGTACACCCAGCCGGCTTTCACCGTTTCTTTCATCCAGAACCAAATGTCCGTAATTATAGTATCCGTGAAGGAGAAAACTGTTATGAAGATAAGAGCGAAACAGCATTTCTTCTTCTAAAACACCCAGTTCTATTATTTTACGAAATCCGGATTGTAATTCTTCCGGTTCGTCGCCAGCATCCGTTTCATCAAACGAATCACATTCCGATTCGGTTACCCTCTTCCTCATATTATCTAATCTCTGTTCTATCGGTTTTCTCGATTCATTCGTGTGCTGTAACTCTGATAGTCTCTCTGATTCTTTACTATTCTGTCGTTCTGCCTGTTCTTCCGCCTCTCTACTATTTTGCTGCTCTGCCTGTCGTCCCGGTTCTCTGCGATTTTGCAGTGCTATCTGTTCGACGGATTCTTTTATGCTCTGCCCTTCTTTCGGTTCCTTTGGTTTGATATATGCTTTTTGTTCTTTCGTCTGCTCCGAATTCTTATCTGTATCCGAATTCTCCCTCTTTTCTTCCCTTTGGTCAAATTCATGCAAAGGACATTCTATGCCGCCGGATAGAAAACAGAAATTGCCCACTCGTATACACATCTCCAGATCTTTCCTGTTTCGTTGCAATAAGGCGGCTGTTTCAGCATCCATAATTCCCTTACCAGCCAATGCCTCTTTTAAAAACGCAGAATCATTTTTGTATATCATTTCTTTTAAAACACACGCATCTTTATGAAAAAAACGGATGATCCAATCATCATATTGTGCAAACTCTGCAAATGCACTCAAATCCAGATGGGCCGTGGGAACTTTTTCTTTTTCATACACAAACAGTTTCACTGTCTTTTTCTTCTTATTTTCTTTTCCATCCAGATACCAGACCTTTTTCAAAAATATCCCACCTCTCAAAGTTTTCATGAGTCATTTTACTCATTTCATTCTATGAAGAGGTGGGACAAATTATGTTTCTTAGTATTTCAGATTTTTTAAATATTTCATATAATTCACAACCATAAGTGCTATTTTTAATGTCAATGCATCATCAAACACACGAATATCCAGCCCGGTTGCTTTCTGAAGCTTTTCTAAGCGATATAATAAAGTGTTTCTGTGAACATAAAGCTGACGTGCTGTTTCCGATACATTTAAGCTGTTTTCCAAAAATATATCGATTGTATTCAATGTCTCTTCATCTAATTCTTTCTGCATATTTTCACCAAAAATTTCTTCAATAAACATCTGGCACAAATTTATGGGAAGCTGATAAATCAGACGTCCAATACCCAAGGTATTATATGCAACCACGTCCTTATCTGCATAAAAAATTTTACCGACATCTAAAGCCATTTTCGCCTCTTTATAACTTTTTGACAAATCTTTTAATTCTGAAACAATTGTACCATACGCAATCTTTCCATTAATCATGATCTCTGTATTGAGCATTCCTCTGATAGTCAACGATATATCCATCAGAGTATCATAGCCTTCATCCGGCTTTAACTGTTTAATCACAATCAGATTATGTTCGTCAACAGATGTAACAAAGTCTCCACACTGCTGGGAAAACATATTTTTTAGCATTTCCTGTATAATACTGTCACTCTCTTTTTGGACCTCCACTAAGATAACTGCACGTCTGACAGAAATATCCAGATGAAGCTTCTTGGCCCGATTATAAACATCGACCAGCAACAAGTTGTCCAGAAGAAGATTTTGAAAAAAATTGTTCTTGTCAATTTTTTCCCGGTATGCAACCAATAGACTTTGTAATTGTTTTACGGCAATTCTGGCAATTACAATATGATCTGCCAAATCCTTGCAGATAACCACATAGGTAACTTCATCCTCATGAATCACTTTCATATAATGATAACCACCAATGGTCTGAGATTCTGCTTCAGAATCCACAAATTCATTAATTGCATTCAGTGAGAAATCCTTTTTATCACCCGTAGATGCAATTAGCAATCCTGCACTATCTATCACCGTCAGATCAATTTTTGTAATTTCTTTTAAATCTTCAATACAGGTCTGTATTACTTGTGTTGATAACAAATACTCACGTCCTTTATCTTCTTAATATAATATGATGTTGGGGGCAAAAGGTATTTTGACCCCATGATATTAATTGACACACCAAACACCTAATACCATTATACTAGAAAAGGGAGATACATAAACGTATCTCCCTTAATTGTTTCAGGAATAAGAAACTAGTTTGTGATAACCATTTCTGTTTCTTTATCGAAGATGTGAATCTTCTCAACATCAATAGCGAATTTAACAACATCGCCGGGTCTTGCTGTTGTACGAGGATCAACTCTTGCGGTCATAGGGAACTCTTCAAGATCGAAGTATAAGTAAACTTCTGCACCAAGTAACTCGTATACTCTTACTGTTGCTTCGAAAGTGCTCTGAGGAGAAGCCTCAACCATCATTTCTGAATCATATACATCTTCAGGACGGATACCAAATGTAACAGTTCTTCCATTGTAACCGCCTTCAATTAATTTTTTAGATTTAGCAGGAGGTAACGGAATGAAGTGACCAGCTACTTTTAATACTGCTGTATCATCAACAACTTCTACAACTGCATCTAAGAAGTTCATCTGAGGTGATCCCATGAAACCGGCTACGAATAAGTTTGCGGGTTTATCATATAAGTTCTGAGGTGTATCAACCTGCTGGATAATACCATCTTTCATAACTACGATTCTGGTACCAAGTGTCATAGCTTCTGTCTGATCATGTGTAACGTAGATGATGGTTGTACCTAATCTCTGATGTAATTTAGCAATCTCGATACGCATCTGTACACGTAATTTAGCATCCAGGTTTGACAAAGGCTCATCCATCAGGAATACTTTAGGATTACGCACGATAGCACGACCCATAGCAACACGCTGTCTCTGACCACCTGACAAAGCTTTCGGTTTACGGTCAAGAAGGGGAGTTAAATCAAGAATTCTAGCTGCCTCGTTAACCATTTTATCGATTTCTTCTTTCGGAACCTTTCTTAACTTAAGACCAAATGCCATGTTATCGCGAACGGTCATATGAGGGTATAACGCATAACTCTGGAATACCATTGCGATATCTCTGTCCTTAGGTTCTACATCGTTGACCATTTTGTCACCGATCCATAATTCACCGGATGAAATATCTTCCAGACCAGCGATCATACGAAGGGTAGTAGATTTACCACAACCTGAAGGTCCTACGAAGATAATAAACTCCTGGTCATCGATTTCAAGATTGAAATCTTTAACTGCTTCAAATCCGTTAGGATATACTTTGCAGATATTTTTCAATGATAAGTTTGCCATTTATTTTTCCTCCTAATATTGTTTCATCACGCGGCCCACGGCCTATGTTTCTAGTATAAAGGATGCCTTATTTTTTTCCTATGACACTATTATACAAAGAATTTTTTTTAATTTATACATTTTGCCCAATCACTTTGGTTCTGTCAAATTTCAGTTTCATCTCATAACATCGACTATTTCTATCAGCTTAAAATCTCAGCTTAGAATCCCGTATTTTTCACACACCTGATGAAACTGCTTTTCCATCTTATGATTCATCTTCAATATTTCATCTGATTCATAATTTACTTTCTGCAAAATATCATCATATGACACAATCATAGGCTCCACAATCTGTTTGGTAAAGTGATTTAAAGATACTTCTTTCCGAAGTGTGGAAATCGCATCATCTTTTTCCGAAATCTGCTTATAGGCACGCTCATTTATAAGCGCAGTCACAGTATCTGCCACCTGTAAAATCTTCATGGGAAGTGTCATATCATTTTCTTTTAAGCCCCTTGGATATCCGCTTCCATCCATCCTTTCATGATGCGCAAGCGCAATCCCTAAAACTTCTTCATCCAGTTTGTTTTTTAAAATTTTTTCGGAAATATCAACATGTGTTCTCATAAGAACAGTCTCTTCCTCTGTCAAAGAACGTCTGGCATCGATTATCTCACTCGGGATTGCAAGCATTCCCAAATCATGTAGCAGCGCGCCGTAATATAATTTTTCAGTGGTCTTTTCATCCAGAAACAACCGCTTTGCAAGTTCTTCACATATGCATACGCATGTAACACTGTCCACCACCTGATTTTGAGAGCGAAATCCCAGACAATACATGAGCATTTCCATGTATTTCTTTTTCTCCTCATTGGTAAACATGATGTAATCCATCAGATGATCGAGTTCTTTCTCAAATTCCTCACTGTCGATCTTTTCAAAAATATGATGTTTTTCCTCAGCTCTTTGAAGCAGTTCCAACGAAGAAGAAGAGAATTTGATATCACGGAACTTTTCAAACAGGGAAAGTTCAAATTTTTCTCCCAAAGTCTTCCGGTAAATATCTACTTTCTCTGCCAGTGAAAGCAGCTCGGTTTCTTTGGCATACGCAAACGGCATCTTCTTCAATTTGGAAGCATCCAGATGATGATACAGCAGTACTTTGGACCGTTCCGAGATCGGCGATAAATACTTAAAAAACAGATATCCGTATACCGAATGCGGCATGACATTTTTTAATTCATAATGAATAAATTCATCTGAAAGATTGGTTTTATACGCACCAATATCATGCAGCGTACCGAGCATAGCCCATTCTGCCAGTTCAAATTTTTCATAGCCGCCACTTTCTAATAACAGCTTATAAAATATGTATCCGGTCCTGGAACCGTGTTTCATGATTTCTCTATCAATGAGTTTGAGTGTATCTCTCGTTAAAAGAAATATATTTTTACTACTGATAAAATCCATACCTTTTCCTCCGGTTAAAAAATCCAGGACATAGGGGTAAAACTGATCCCATCTTTTAACTGTTGAATATTTGTATCTACAAAACCGACTTTATGATAAAATCCTACAGCATAAGGGGAAGAATGAACAGTCAGCCGATATCCGCCAATACTTTTTTCAAAATCTTTCAGCGCCTCTATAAGTTTCCGGCCAATTCCGTTTTTGTGATAGTTTTCATCGACAAACAGCAAAGACACATGTTCTTTGTCGCGCAGGGAGGCGACACCAATTAACTGTCCTCTGTAAAATGCTCCGTATACTTTATATTCTCCAGCCAAAAACATACGGCGAAGGGTCTGATCCGTAATGAAATCCCTGAAATTTTGAATTCCCTCGGCAGAATACACATTTCCTTCAAACTTCAGGAACGTCCTCCATGCCAGCCCCATCGCATCTTCCCATTCATTATTTTCAATCGGTCTTATTTCCACACTTTGACTTCCGATATCCATGTTATCCTCTGTAAGAAAAATTTGCCAATCTTTTTCTCCCTATTTACAATTGTGTTTTAAGGGAGTTGTTTTTTCATTATACCACTTTATTTGTCAACGGCAAATTGTTTTCTATAGCATAAGCATTTTCCAATGTCTGCAAAGCAATTGCATCCATAGCTTCCTTTGTAAAAAATCCCATATGAGAAGTAATTAATACATTGGGAAACGTCATCAGTCTTGCCAAAACTTCATCCATTACAATATTTGTCGAGCAGTCCTCATAAAAAATGCCCTCTTCCTCTTCATAGACATCCAGACCGACACCACCGAATTTTCCTGCTATCAGTCCTTCAATCAAAGCTTCCGAATCAATCAGTGAACCTCTGGAAGTATTCACCAAATAAACCCCGTCTTTCATCTTTTCGATGCTGCGTTTATTAATCAGATGTTTTGTTTCTTTTGTCAGGGGACAGTGCAGGGAAATCACATCGGATTGAGCAAACAACTCATCCAATGGTACATATTCAACAGGCAGTTTTTCATTTGGATAAGGATCATATGCCAAGACATCCATTCCAAATCCTTTCAATATGCGAATCATTGCCTGTCCGATTTTTCCTGTTCCGATGACTCCGGCCGTTTTATGAAACAAATCAGTACCCATAAACCCGTTGATATTCATATTAAAATCCCTTGTTCTGTAAAAAGCCTTGTGAATACAGCGGTTTACGGACAGCAAAAGACCGGTCGCATATTCAGCCACCGCTTCCGGAGAATATCCGGGTACACGTAACACCGGAATTTTATCCTTTGCAGCTTTGATGTCAACATGATTAAATCCGGCACTGCGCAATAAGATTGCTTTTATTTTCATCTCATACAATTGGTCGATCATAGCTGCATCCACATGATCATTTACAAAAATACATATCGCATCATATCCTTTTGCCAGGAATACAGTT
Source organism: Lachnospiraceae bacterium (assembly GCA_017387565.1). GTDB lineage: Bacteria > Bacillota > Clostridia > Lachnospirales > Lachnospiraceae > UBA2882. Next base: position 68,460 of record JAFOEY010000033.1, read on the forward strand.
TCCGGATTACAGGGCACATCAATAAAATGAATCAAAAAACCATACTCCTTTGCCATAGGTTCGAATTTGGCACGGTCGTATGGTTTTGTTCCGTAAAATGCAATTTTCATAGCTAATATCCTCTCTTTCATAAACAAGTGCCGTATTTTGCATTTCCCATCATTGTCTGGTGCACATCTGTCAAAACACGGAATCAATATACTAACTATGATTATTCTCACATTTTACTTTAAATATTCTGTTTTTAGTATCATGGAGGGCAAAATAAAATAGTTATTTTACCGGGCTATTGAAAAAAGCCCTTAAAGAATTCCACAATCGAATTCATTACCTGCCCAAGTCCTGTCAAAAAGCTTTCATCCGTCGCTTTATTTAATAGCTCATCCCCAAACTTGTCATATAAATCTGCTGCCTGATCTAACAGCATATTAGGGTCTAGTCCAAGTTTTTTGATTTTCAACATAAAATCAACTATTTGCTGCTCTTCACCATCTTCCAAAGATACACCGAATTTTTCTTCACCTTCTTTAATGGCTTTACGGATATCATCCTCTGTTTCCAGTTCTCCGGCTGCAAGTTTTGCTTTGATATACGCAATCAAAGCTTCCACTTCCTCATCACTGGCGCTTTTTGTTACCAGCTCTCCGGTTGTAATCAGCTCATTCATGGCCGTATCCAAAATTTCATCCGAAACAGGCTCTCCCGATACCTGCTCATATGCTTTTATGGCACCAATCAATCCGGCTGTTCCGGAAATCTGTGTGGGACCAACTACCATAATATCCGCATTTTCCACACCTGCGGTCAAAAGGGCATTGCGATACATACCGGTCGTGCAGTAATTGATATTCTGTGTGGTTACCACAACTCCGTGTCCTTCTTCTGCCGGTGTTACCATAACACTGGATAATGCTCTCGTACCAATCACGGAAGGATCTACATAGGAATCCAGATATTTGTGCTCATCCTGATTAGTTATTGTAATAACCGTGTAGTTAGAAAGCTCTTCCTCAGAAACACCCATCATGGATAAAACGCTTGCCTTCTGTTCTGCCGAAAGATCTGCTCCCAAAGCAATAACACCCTTATCTGCTCCTTCGGCACATACAGTCATACCCCATAAAAACGTACAAAGCAATGTACCCAATAAGTAACGAAACCATTTTTTCATAAGTCATTCCTCCTAAAGAATATTGTAAAAGATATCCCTCATAAACGAATTCCATCAGCAAGTGACGAAAATAACTTTTGTCACTCACATCATTATATATATTTCTGCAGCCAATTACAAATTTCTGCAAAAACAAGGTCTTTTTCCGGCTCAAACAGAATTTCATGACGCGCATTGTCATATAATTTTAATTCTGTATTTGCAATTCCCAACTGTTGAAACTGTCTGTATACCTGCATAACTCCTTTGCCATAATTGCCCACCGGATCTTCCTTTCCGGCCATCAGTAAGATTGGCAAGTCCTTGGGAACACGTTTCAAAAAAGACATTTTATTTAGATTGGCTGACAATTGAAATATCGTATCAAAACCATTCACGGTAAATAAAAATCCGCACTGTGGATCATTCATATATTCATCAACTACTTTTTCATCGATGTTAATCCAGTCAAAGCAGGTTCTTTTTTCCGTGCGCTTATTATAGGAACCAAAAACCAGCCGGTCAATAAAAGCACTTTTTTCCCGGCTTTTTCCACATAATTTAAACAATCCGGAAACCAGTCTTGCCATATTCACCATAACAGGACCGTTATTGGCGGTTCCACAGAGAATAACTCCGTCAATTCCTTGTCCGAAATGAATCAGATAATTACGCAAAATCAAGGATCCCATACTGTGTCCAAGCATAAAATAGGGCAGATTTTTTTCTTTTTTCTGCATGTTTTCCTTTAGCCTGTGCTCATCCGAAACTAAAACAGCAGCCGCATTTTTTTCACAAAAATAGCCGTAATCTCCATATTCTTTTGCACTTCTCCCGTGTCCGAGATGATCATCTCCCACTACGATATAACCTTTTTGTGCCATATGGCATGCAAATTCATCATATCTTTCGATATGCTCGGCCATTCCGTGGATAAGCTGTAATATGGCAATCGGAGAAACTTCATCCGACTGCCATTTTGTTGCATAAATAGTATGAATCCCGTCTTTTGACGGAAAAGAAAATGTGGTCTTATTTACCATAATAATCCTTTCGCAAGATCTTTGTGTCAGCAGATTTCGGCTCCTGCAGGCATGGGCTTTTCAGGCGTTACCAATGCAAGATTACCATCTGCATCTTCCGCACACAAAAGCATTCCTTCCGATAATACGCCCGCAAGCTTGGCAGGTTTTAAATTGACTAATACCATAACCTGTTTTCCCACCATTTCCTCGGGAGTATAATAAGCCTTAATTCCGGAAACGATCTGTTTAACCTGGCTTCCCACCTGTACCTGGGAGCACAACAGCTTTTTGCTCTTTGGAACCGCCTCACAGGAAATGATTTTTCCTACCTGGAACTGCATCTTTCCAAAATCGTCAAATGTAATTTCCGGTTTCGCTTCAATATCAATCACGTCTTCCGCTTTTTCTTCCGGTTCATCCACAATTCCTGCTGCGGCTTTTCTTTCCGCAAACATAGCTTCCGCTTTTTCCAATACTTCATTGACATCCAGTCTTGCAAACAGAATTTCGGGAGCATCGGTCACTTTATTTCCATCCGGATATAAACCGAATTTCTCAATATCATCAAAGCTTCGAAGCTTAGTATTTAACTGTGCTGCAATCTTAGCTGCGGTATCGGGCATAAAGGGCTCCAATAAAGAAGCGCCAATGACAATGCTTTCCACCAGATTATATAAAACAGTAGAAAGTCTGTCTTTTTTTGCCTCATCCTTGGCAAGTACCCAAGGTGTCGTCTCATCAATATACTTGTTGCAGCGTTTGAAGGTTGTAAAAATTTCTGAAATTGCATCTGCAACCCGCAGATCATCCATCTTACGTAAGACTCTCTTGTAAGTGTCTGTGACAACAGCTTTTAAATCATCATCAAAAGCTTTCTGCTCTGCATCGGCACTTTCACCTTTGTTGGAAATCACACCGCCAAAATATTTATTGCTCATGGAAATGGTACGGTTTACCAGATTGCCCAATGTATTTGCCAGATCGGAATTTAATCTTTCCACCATCAGTTCCCAGGTAATGACACCATCATTTTCAAAAGGCATCTCATGGAGGACAAAATATCTGACAGCATCCACACCGAAGAAATCAACTAAATCCTCTGCATAAATAACATTTCCTTTGGATTTACTCATTTTTCCGTCGCCCTGCAATAACCAGGGATGTCCGAATACCTGTTTCGGAAGCGGCTCACCCAAAGCCATTAAGAAAATCGGCCAATAAATGGTATGGAAACGAATAATATCCTTTCCGATTAAGTGAAGATCGGCAGGCCATAATTTCTGATACTGCTCTGAACTGTTACCGTCTGCATCATAACCGATACCGGTAATATAGTTTGTCAAAGCATCCAGCCATACGTAAACGACATGTTTATCATCGAAATCTACCGGAATGCCCCATTTGAAAGAGGTTCTGGAAACACATAAATCCTGCAGACCCGGCAAAAGGAAATTGTTCATCATTTCATTTTTACGACTTACCGGCTGGATAAATTCCGGGTGTGTATTGATATGCTCAATCAAGCGATCTGCATACTTACTCATTTTAAAGAAGTAAGCTTCCTCTTTTGCAGGCTTTACTTCACGTCCGCAGTCGGGACATTTTCCGTCTACTAACTGTGACTCGGTCCAAAATGATTCACAGGGTGTACAGTACAGACCTTCATAAGCTCCTTTATATATATCACCCTGATCATACAATCTTTTAAAAATCTTTTGTACCTGCTTTTCATGAGGCACATCCGTGGTACGGATAAATTTATCATAAGAAGTATTTAACATATCGCAGATATCACGAATCTGACCCGCAACATGATCGACAAATTCCTTGGGTGTAATGCCTGCTTCTTCGGCTTTTAATTCGATTTTCTGACCATGCTCATCCGTTCCGGTCTGGAAAAACACATCATATCCGTCTTTTCTTTTAAAACGGGCAATACTGTCTGCCAATACAATTTCATAACTGTTTCCGATATGCGGTTTACCGGATGTATAGGCAATCGCCGTCGTAATATAATACTTTCCTTTATTCATCGGTTTTACTCCTCCTATAGTAACATTTTCTCCCAGATTTATCCCCTGTATTTATCTTCCGGATTCATCGGAAGCTTTACAAGATTCCAACACTTTTGTTTCCTTCTTTGAAATGGGAAGAAAATGAATATTTTCTCACGTTTCAGACTATCACATCATGCTTTTTGTGTCAAATAAACACAGGCTTTGAAGGATATGTTTTTCATGTTTTTCATCACATGTTTTTATCACATTGGGCATTTTTTTCATTGGTCTGACATAAACATACTATGTATCAATATCTCCGGTGATTCCTATGAAAAAAAAGGCTACCCTTATTTGGGTTATTATTCTGGCAATTGTTTGCAGTTTCTCCTGTATCATACTTTATAAAGTGGAGTATCCCGGAAGAACACTCCGCCAAATTGCACAAAACCGCCTGCTTTCCCAGTCTGAAGAAAATTCTCTTCTCGCCCATTTTACCTATCGCTATCCGGATAAAGCCGGTCTTTCCAAAGAAATTCGCATGCCTGTATATGATAAAGCACAGACAGCTCTTTGTATAGAGAAAGACAAAGAAGATCTGGATACATTGAATCATCTGGATTTTTCTCATAGTACTCATAGTCTGTCCAAAACAACAATATGTCATTCATTGATGTTTTCTTTAAAACACAGTATTCAATTATCCTCTTTTCCTTATTTTGAAGAGCCTTTTACCCCATATAGCGGAGTTCAGAATGAATTACCAATTTTATTGACAGAATATTCGTTTGAAAAAGAAGAAGATGTCAAAAACTATCTGCAAATCCTTGCTCTGCTCCCCGAATACCTGGAAGGCTTGTGCCAATATGAAACGGAAAAAGCGGCTGCCGGATTGTTTATGAGTGATTTTGCAGCAGACTGTGTTATCAACACATTGGATGATTTCTGCAACATGCCGGATTCCGAAAACATCTATCTGACAACCTTTGAGAGCAGGCTGAAAGAATTATATAAAAAACGAAAAATATCCAAAAAAGAGTATGCCTATTATTTAAACGAAAACGAACGCCTGATTAAAACCGTACTTTTTCCGGCATATCAGAAAACCGGAGATTCTCTGACTTTGCTGAAAGCAGGAGATAAATCGACCCCAAAGGGGCTTTGTTACTATCCGGACGGAAAACAGTATTATGAGACTTTGGTCTGCTCCGTTTTGGGAGAAGACCTTCCCATAACAGCATTAAAAAATGCTTTTTGCAGACAATTACAGGCAGATTATGTAGAACTGAATGCGTTATTGCAAAGTCATACCGACTATTTTATCGACATCATGGGAAAAGAGGATCAGTACGATCCACTGCTTTCCTTAAGCCCCGAAGAATGTGTCCGTATGTTACAACAGCTCATGGGAGAGGACTTCGGCACTTTGAATACGGATGATTATCCTTATGAAATTAAAAGCGTCGAATCCGTGATGGAAAGCTATACCAATCCCGCCTACTATTTTACTCCGCCTGCCGATGATACTGCTCATAATGTGATATACATAAATCATGCACAAACACCGGAAGGATTATCCTTATTTACAACACTGGCTCACGAAGGTTTTCCGGGGCACCTGTATCAATCGGTTACTTGTGCCCACACATTGTCTTCCTTCAGTCTCCCCTCCCTATCCGGCATTACATATTACGGCGGATACCTGGAAGGCTATGCAACCTATATAGAATTTCTTTCCTATGATTATGCCAAGCAGGCTGCTGCCAGACTGGCTTTAAACGATCAGTCCTCTTATTACTACGACTATTTGATGTATCAGAGACGAATTTGCATAAACCTCTTTTCCATTCTGGATATTATGATCCATTATGAAGGCGCCGGATGTGATGATATCGCACCATTTTTACGTCGTATCGGTATCACGGACGAACAGAATATTGCCAACATCTATCATTATATTGCCACCGAGCCGGCAACTTACGTCAAATATTTTGGTGGATATCTCAAAATTCTGGAATGCAAAAACCTTGCCAAAGATGTCTGGGGAGAACGCTACAACGATCAGGATTTTCATGCAACCCTGCTAAAATACGGTCCGGTCGACTTTTTCTCCTTAAAAAACGCAATCAAGGCAGAAATTCCTTAAATACTTTCTTATTTGGATTTGTGTTCCCAATATATATCTTTGCCGCCGGCTTTTACGAGGTTTTGTGCCATTCTTAGCGGCATGGCGAACAAAAGGAGATGCCCGGTTTCAACTGTCTGAAGACGAAGTCTGAGTTTTGAAACCGGGCATTAATAATACTTTTGTGAGCATGCCGCTTAGAAAGGCTAAAAACCGAAGTACGAGGCGGCAAAGATATATATTGGGAACACAAATCCAAGAAGGGGAAATTTATATATCAGATTTTTGCCTTCAGGCATCCGATATTTTTGATCAATACCGAAACACTTCCGTCGCTTTCGGTAATGAATTCCACACTGGAAGGATCGTTATACTCCTTCATGGGAATTTTTATTTCAATACCGGAATCGGTTTTTAAAACCTGCGTCTCATATTTACGGACCGTTTTTTCACTTTGCGGCTTAATCTCCTCGTGAACCATATCGTATTTTTCCATTTTTTCCTGAAACTCGTGTTTCAGATCCGGTTTTTCTTCAAAAATCTTTTCTGCAATATGTTCTACGGTAAATCCTCCGTTTTCCTCTAACTCCTCATGAATGATATTTTTGGCTTTCATATTAGCCTCAAACTGACAGCTTTCATCATAATAGCCGTTCTGCACGCTCTCTACGGCACGGCTTACAATGGAAAGCTTGGATTTAGGTGACAGCTTTCCGGAGCATTTCAAAAACAGATAGGTGAAGTAATTGGTCTTTTCTCCGTTCACATCATATTTTTTCTCGATAGCATAGACATTCAGGTCTTTAAGCTGAATAATTGCAGCTTCCTGAAGGCGCTGGCTTTCCGTAGGAAGAATGGATTTATACTTAATGATCTGATTTTCATTTTTTTCTTCCACCGACTGTGTTCTATGTGTATAAAACTCTTTATAATTCATCTTAAGTAACGCAAGATACGGTTCCTCTTTTGCATCAAAGCGCACTACCATTAAATCAGCAGGCGGAATGTCAATATTGCTGTTCATAATCTGATATAAATAATTTGCCATGTCTTTACTGATATCAATAAAATATTCTTCATCATATTGGATCAGCATTTTATATACTTCCGATTCTTCTTTGTAAAACTGGCAGCTCTTACAGTCATCCCCGGATATGATTTTATAAATATGCTCTCTCAAAAAATCAGCCAGATCCGATCCAAATTCCAATTCGCTGTCCGATAGTACCGGCATACCGACAGAAGAATCCAAAATATGTACAATTACTCTTTTAATTCGAATATCATCTTTTAACATAATTTCATTCACCCTCTTTTTCCTTGGTTTTTCAAACTTATATTTCTCTGTCCTTTTTTTACAAATATGTTGCTCTAAAAATTGCTATTTTTCTCACAGGCTTAGCACTGTTACGTTGACATACAAATGAAAACGAATCTATGGTAATATGCAAATTTTGTAAAACCACAAATTGTAAAATGTATTTTCTTTTCTATATAGCACCGAAACTCTTTAACAAAAACAACCACAAAGTCAGACTAACCGCACTAAACAATGTAGTACAAACCACGGTACTCGATGTCAGTACACCTTCATGTCCCATATTTTTTGCCATAATATAACAGCTTGGTGTGGTTGCCGATCCAAGCATAATCAATATCGCAACCATTTTTTCTCCTCCAAATCCCATACAAAATGCGATTGGAAGAAAAATTGCCGGCCAGACAAATAATTTTGTCACCGTGCAGATCATGGTCGGCTTGATTTTTTTGATTGCTTTTCTTCCTTCAAATCCCGCTCCCAGGCCGATTAAAGCAAGTGGTGATGCCAAAACGGAAAAATTGTGAAGCGTTTTATCCAGAACAAAAGGCAGTTTTACATGCAGAATGGATGCAAACATTCCTATAAAAATGCTGATGATAATCGGGTTCTTTGCAATATCTGCCAATGACTTTTTAAGACTTTCTTTTGACAGATGATGCTCGCCCGGCCCCGTAAAAGATAAAATTACGACAGCCATGACATTGTAAAGAGGTACCGTTCCGATAATCATAAGCGGTGCCATCTGGGATGTTCCGTAAATATTCTGAATAAAAGCAAGGCCTAAAACCGCCGCGCTGCTTCGATAGCAGGCCTGCGTAAACTCACCGACTAAATCTTTATTCTTTAAAAAGATACTACTTACCATCCATACCGAAAGAATACTGACTCCCGTTACAAGAAAACAGAAGAGTACATATCTGCTATCCCATACCGATGAAAAATCGGAATGAAGCAGATCTTCAAAAAGCATAGCCGGTAAGGTAACGCGGAAATTAAATTTGTTTAATGTCTTTACAAAAGGCTCGTCCAAAAGCCCGGCCTGTTTCAACAGATAGCCTATCAGCATGGTTAAAAAGACCGGAATGGTTGCATTCAGCGAAAAAAGTAAATTCTCCATAACAAAATTATTATATGTTTCAAATTCAAAAAAGTAAAGAATAAGTACTCTGTGCCAAAATCACGCTGGCTATTGTTCCGGCTAATGTTGCCAGCAAAGCTCCGCTTAATGTAAAACGTACCTTTTGTACTTTTGCAGCCATGAAATAAACCGACATGGTATAAAAAATCGTTTCCGTCGAACTCATCATCAGGGATGTCATTAAACCGATTTTTGAATCCGGACCATATTGTTTAAAGATATCTAAAACCAGGCCGGTTGCGGCAGAAGAAGAAAACATTTTTACAAATGTCAGCGGAACCAGATCGCCCGGAAATCCAATCGGATCGGTAATCGTTCCCAAAAGTCTGCCCAAAAATTCCAAAATACCGGAAGCGCGTAAAATTCCCACCGCAATCATCAATCCGATCAAGGTCGGCACGATGCCTACAACCGTTTTTAATCCTTCTTTTACCCCTTTGATGAAAACATCATAGACCGGAATCTTAGCTGCAAAACCATAAGCTACAATATAAAAAATAAAAACCGGAATCATTAAATTTGATAAATTTGCCAATACTCTCATTCTTTTTTTCCCATATCCATGATTTTACAAAAAATGACTGCCGTTAATGTACTGATTAAGGTTGCAATTATCGCCGGCACAATGATCACCGCAGGATTTCTGCTGCCATACTGACTTCGATAGGCAATGATATTAACCGGAATTAACTGAAGAGAAGAAATATTCATAATCAAAAAAATACACATTTCATTACTGGCGATACCCGGATGTGTTTCTTTTTGTTCAATGCTTTTTTGCCTGATGCCGTGACCATTTATATATATCTCACCCTGCAATGGTTCATTTTTGTTTTTTTTCCTTTCCCTTTCCAAGACCGCCAGCTCCTCCATAGCCTTTAGTCCGGCAGGTGTGGCTGCCCATCCCAGTCCCAGAATATTGGCAATAAAATTTACGGAAATATATTGGAAGGCCTTATGTTCTTTAGGAATTCTCGGAAATAAAAACTTTAAAACCGGTGTTAAAAGTTTAGTCAGGCCATCTACCAGCCCCGATTCTTTTCCCACTTCCATGAGTCCGGTCCAAAAGCCCACAATTCCCAGCATGGTAATACATAATTCCACAGCTTCCTTTGCCGAATCAATGACACCTCCCGATATCTCCGCCATATTTCCGCAAAATGCGCCATATCCAATTCCAATTAAAATCATAAATGCCCAGATATAATTCAGCATATTTTACATCCGTTTCTGAGTATTTTGTTTATCAATAAACTATGATAAAGAACCTTGATTTATTACTTTTTTCCTTAAACAGGATTTTCCTTTCGTATATGTTTACGGATTTTCATTTTAATTCGAAAAAAATCAGAAAACTGCATGCTTTTGAGAAAACAGAATATTGAAAAAACAGATATAATTGTCTATAATAGTATTAATTATGAGCCCGGGGTCATGGGCTCACGTAACAGATTTGTATAAAAGAGAAGGAGTTTCATTTATGAGGTTAATTACACGTTCAGATTTTGACGGACTTGCATGCGGTGCTCTGTTAAAAGAAGCCGGCATTATTGACTGCTGGAAATTTGCACATCCAAAGGATTTGCAGGATGGACTGATAGAAGTGACAGAAGACGATTGTCTTGCTAATGTACCTTATGTAGAAGGCTGTGGACTTTGGTTTGATCATCATTCCAGCGAACACGAAAGACTTGCTTTAGAAGGAAAATACAAAGGAGAAAGCCGTATTACTCCTTCTTGTGCAAGAATTATTTATGAATATTACGGAGGGCGTGAGCGTTTTCCGCAGTTTGATGATATGATGGAGGCTGTTGATAAGGTTGATTCCGGCAATTTGACCATTGATGAGATTCAGAATCCTCAGGGATGGATCTTAATCGGTTTCTTAATGGATCCTCGTACCGGCCTTGGTCGTTTCCGTAACTTTACCATTTCCAACTACCAACTGATGGAAAAACTGATTGATGCCTGTCGTACCATGTCTACTGATGAGATTTTGGCTCTACCCGATATTCAGGAACGAATTGAAATTTACAATGAGCAGACAGAAAAATTTAAAGAAATGGTTCATACATACAGCTGGACAAAAGGAAATGTTATCGTCACAGACTTAAGAGGTATTGATCCGATTTATACCGGTAACCGTTTTATGATTTACAGTATGTATCCCAATCAGAATATATCCGCATGGATTGTCAGCGGCAAAGGTGGCGTAGGATGTTCTGCTGCTGTAGGTTACAGCATCCTAAATAAAACCAGCAACGTCAACGTCGGAAGTCTGATGCTCAAATACGGCGGCGGCGGTCACAAAAAAGTCGGTACCTGTCAGTTCTCAGATGAGAATATGGAAACAGAATTGCCCAAAATGTTAGATGAACTTTGTGCTTTGGCTAATGCTTAAATACAACAAAACCGGATGTGAAATCACATCCGGTTTTTTATACATGTTAGGAATTTTATCAATTGCCCAATGCAAATGTCAGTTCAGCTTTGCAGACAAGCTTTCCGTCAACATAAGCATTTGCTTTTCCAACACCGACAGGCCCTTTGACACGAATAATTTCCGTCTCCAACATCAGGACATCTCCGGGTTTTACCATTCCTTTGAAACGAGCTTCTTTAATTCCTCCAAAATAAGCAATTTTTCCCTTATTTTCAGGCATGCTCAAAATTGCTACGGCACCAACCTGTGCCAATGCTTCAATAATCAATACCCCGGGCATAACAGGCTCTGTAGGAAAATGACCTGCAAAAAATGGTTCATTAAAGGATACGCATTTTTTGCCGACCGCTTTCACACCTGGCTCTAATTCTTCAATGGTATCAATCAGCATAAATGGATGTCTGTGTGGTATAATTTCTAAAATTTCTTTGGTTGTTAATACTGACATCTTATGCCTCTACACCTTTACTCTTCATATATTCGATTACAGCTCCAACAGTTGTCAATCCATCTAAATCTTCCGGAGGAATCTCTACTCCGTATTCTTCTTCAAAAGCCATAACCAATTCATATAAGTCTAAAGAATCTGCTCCCAGATCATCTTTAAAGGAAGTATCTTCTGTAATAGAAGATCCTTCAACATTAAGCTGTTCAACAATGATTTCAATAACTCTTTCTAACATGTTCACTTCTCCTTTATTATTATGATCAAAAATTTTGTTTTGACTATCGAAAGTATATTATCAACTATCTTCCTTGTCAATATCTTTTAGAAGATATTTATAAACTTCACGCTTAGAAATGCCCCTGTCTTTGGCAACGGCCTTCATTGCCTCTTTTCGTTCAACTCCATCACGTTCATATATGGCCATATGTTCTTCGATGGAAACCGACTGCCAGTCTGTCTGTTTTTCCTTTTTCTTATCATTGAGAGTTTTCCCTTCCAGCACAAGAACATATTCTCCTCTGGGGTCTTCCTTCTCATAATAAGAAACAGCCTCGGCTAACGACATCGGCATGACCTCTTCAAACTTTTTCGTTAACTCCCGGCATAATGTTATCCTTCGATCTCCAAGCACATCCAGAAGTTCTTTTAAGGTCTTCTTTAAATGATGCGGAGCTTCATACAAAATCATGGTCCGGGATTCCTGATTAAGCTCTTCTAAAATCATGCTTCGCTCTTTTTTCTCAGAAGGCAAAAATCCTTCAAAACAAAATCTTCTGGTCGACAATCCGGAAAGGGTCAGTGCCGTAATGCAGGCGGCTGGTCCCGGCAGACTGGTTATTTTTATTCCCTCTTCCATACACATTGCCACCAGAACTTCACCAGGGTCGGAGATAGCCGGAGTACCGGCATCTGTAATAAGCGCAATATTCTGCCCCTGATGCAGCTTCGCAATCAAAGTTTTTGCTTTATCTACTTTATTATACTCATGATAACTGGTCATGGGAGTCCGGATACCAAAATGATTCAACAGTTTAATACTGTTTCTGGTATCCTCAGCCGCAATTAAATCCACCTGCTCTAACGTCTCCCTTACCCGGGGTGTCATATCACTCAGATTTCCGATGGGAGTCGCACATAAATATAAAATTCCACTCATCTTATTTCCTAATCTGCTTTTATGCGGTCATCATATTCCGACGGTTTATATATATCATATATTTCATCTGTATAAACGCCGGGACTCTGATACACAATCAAAGGTGCTTCTATTTCTATCCGGGATTTTCCTCCCTTTTTTGCTTCTATTAAAACCATATTCGGTTCTTTATCCACATAGGGATGAACCATTTTCATCCGTTTGGGCTCTAACTGATATCTGGTCATGGTACCAAACAACTCTACCAGCCGGAACGGTCTGTGAACCAGATAAAAGGTCCCGCCCGGTTTCAACAAGGCAGAGGATTCTCTGGCTACATCTTCAAAGGTACACAAAACCTCATGCCTGGCAATCGTCTTTTGCTCATTTTCTCCGGTTAATCCATGAGTTCCAATCATATAAGGCGGATTGCAAGTGACAACATCAAAGCTGCCCTTAGGGAAAATGGAAGAAGCCTCTTTGATATCTCCTTGTACAATATCAATTTTATGCTCCAGCTTATTGTGTAGAACACTTCGATAAGCCATGTTGGCACTTTCTTTTTGTATCTCAAGGCCGGTCAGATGCAAAGCCTCTGTCTTAGCTTCTAATAAAATCGGAATAATGCCGGTGCCTGTTCCCAGATCCAAAACCGTAGCTCCCGGCTTTATTTTTGCAAAACCGGTCAAAAGAACAGCATCGATACCAAAACAGAATAATTTGGGGTTTTGAATAATCTGATATCCTTTTCGTCCCAGGTCATCCAGTCTTTCGCCTTCGTTTAACCTAGTTGTCATCTAATTTTGATTTTCCTTCCTGACGTTCCAGATTCTCCAATTCTTTTAATTCTGCATCATTTACATCGATTTTTTCTTTCTTATGATGACGTTTGAAACGCAAATCGTCCACATGATATTCCATAATGTCTTTCTCATCACCATTATCAACAATAACTTTTACCAGTTGTCGAAGAACATTTACACTATGCACATCCCCGCGTTTTCCGTCCGGTGTTGTCACATGGTCTCCGACATTCGGAAGTTTTCTGTTTAATTCTTCGTAGGTTTCTTCTTCATTTTTCAGACAACACATCAGTCTTCCGCATACCCCGGAAATCTTCGTGGGATTTAGGGATAAATTCTGTTCCTTAGCCATCTTGATGGAAACAGGAGCAAATTCCGATAAAAATGTATGACAGCACAGCGGCCTTCCGCAAATGCCGATGCCTCCCAAAATCTTTGTCTCATCCCGGACACCAATCTGACGCAATTCAATTCTTGTTTTAAAAACAGCAGCCAGGTCTTTTACCAGCTCTCTGAAATCAATTCTTCCATCGGCTGTGAAATAAAATAAGATTTTATTATTGTCAAATGTATATTCCGTATCAATCAGCTTCATTTTTAATCCATGCTTCCGGATTTTCTCCAGACAAATTTGAAAAGCCTCTTTTTCCTTTTCAACATTGTCTGCCTGCTGCCTTTCATCATAAGCTGTTGCTACACGTAAAACCGCTTTTAAAGGCTGAGCAATCTTTTCATCCTCCATCTCCTGAATTCCACTGACTACCGTTCCGTATTCCAATCCCCGCGCAGTTTCAACAATGACATGGTCACCTTTTTTTATAAATAATTCCTTGGGATTAAAAAAGTAAACTTTTCCCGCAGTACGAAAACGCACTCCAATAATTTTTTGCATATCAATTCTCCTTCATCGTTAAGAGCAATAATTCCATCGTAAGATCAAAATTAACATTTGCTTTCAATCTTGATTTGGCTGTTTCCAAAGCATCGATGATAATCTCAATACCCTCATACGTACTTTGATCAGCCGTTTTCTTGATATATGGCAATTCATCTCTGAAAATCAGATGATTGATATCGTTGGTTGCTTTAAATAAAAGCACATCGCGGTACCAGACTGCCATAATATCCAGATAATCATCAATTTCGAGTTTGTATTCGGAAATCTTTTTAATTGCTGTCAGAATATCTGAGATTTCCATATCACGAATATACTTTAACAACGCTACCGCATCATGCTTGATATTGTCAAATTCCTCACTGGATGCCAGTGCCTTTGCACGTCCGACATTTCCCCTTGCGAATGCAACACAGACGTCCGCCTTATAATCGGGAACCTTTACCTCCTGCATCAGATATTTTTTTACCAGTTCATCCTTTACCGGTTTCATGGTAAGCAGAATACACCGGCTCTGAATGGTCTGCAGCAATGCATCCACATTAGTTGTTAATAAAATAATCACGGCATATGACGGAGGCTCCTCTAAGGTTTTTAACAATGCATTCTGCGCCTGAACTGTCATCTTTTCCGCTTCGTTGATAATATAAATTTTTCTTTTACTGCTGTAAGGCTTAATGACCACATCCCCGGTAATCTTACGGATGTCTTCCACACCAATAGTATTGGGCTTTTCATGTGTTACCTTAATAATATCAGGCTGGTTTCCGCCTTCTGCCTGCTTACAGGAATGACATTCGCCACAGGCATCTCCGTCCTCGTTTTTTTCACACTGCAATGCCTCTGCAAAAACTTTGGCAATAAATTCCTTACCGCTGCTTCGTTCTCCCTGAATAATATATGCATGATTTACCTGATCCGCTTTCACAGCGGTCTTTAAATGCTCAACAATCTGTTCCTGTCCTATAATATCTTGAAATGTTGCCATCTTTTCACCTTCTCTTCTACGTAAAAATATCTAAAAGCAATCCCCTGATTTCGTCTATTCGACTTAAAATTGCTATATGGTCTTTTTCATCCTTGACAAGCTCTCTTGCCAGTTCATCGAGGGTATCATCCACTTGACGAATAATGCCGTAAACGCGATGACGACCCTTTTTATCTAAAAAATTCTCTCTGGAGAACTTATGACTGCGATTTACAATCTCATTCATAAAGTCTTTAATCAATGCCCGGTACTTTTTCATATCCCGGACATCCATTTTCTTGGAAATCCTGTCACCCTGCTGTGTGATTTCCTGCATCATGGTGCTTAAACGAACCTGCAAATCCTGTTCTTCAATATTACTTGCCAGAATAAATTTAAACGTTCCGTCTCCGGCCTGCACATTTTCCGTCTGGGTAACCTGTGGCATGGGCGCAACCTGATTTACTTTTATGTCCATTTACTCACCATCCTTTGTTCATAAATGCTTTGTAAATATAAAAAATGATTTTTCACTCACTGTTGTATATGGATTGTTGCATTGTCATCCAATACTCGCAATCCATGAACACCTCATACTGTCATAAAAATTCCGGATTCGGTGTCCGGTTTTGACACATACATCATTTTATTTTTTTGACCAAATATATTCCTCTATCTCACACAGACATTCTTCCAGATTTTGATTATAAAATTCCTTTTCTATTCCTGCTTCTTTTTTCTTTTCCGGCGAAAAATCAATCGAATCTGCCAAAAATCTGCGGCACATCTCCTCGTAACGCGGATGCTCTTCTTTTCGTTCACGATCCAGGGCCCTTTGCAAACGAACTCCGTCATCTAACTCTATCATAATCGGTACGACTCGTTCACTTCCAAAATATGCCTTTGTCTTTTGAAAAGATTCGATGGTCCCAATCATCAGATAATCTGACTTTTCCAAATCAATCTGATCATCATGAACCGTAAAATACTTCCAGACACCATAAAATGTATCATAGGCTCTCAGTTCTATAACCTTGCCCGCCTCTACCAATTCATCCGCTTTCTTTTCATCCACATAATAATAATGGATTCCGTTTTCTTCTCCTGCCCGGATGGGTCTGGTTGTATAAAGCACAATTTTCTGTAGTTTCAATTTTTCATTTTGTAATAGTTTGTTGTAGATTGTATCCTTACCTGATGAACTTTTCCCCATAAGGTAAAATATTTTTCCCATTTGTTTCCCCTGTTAACTAAGACTATACCTCTATCACCCGTAACATATTGGTGGTTCCGGCCTTTCCAAGCGGCACGCCTGCAGTCAGTACCACAATATCTCCATCTTTGATTAGCCCCGCTTTTTTTGCCTGCTGCGTTGCCTCTTCAAACAAATCATCTGCTGTTTCTTCTTTTTCAATAAGTAAAGGCTGTACTCCCCATGCGAGATTGAGCTGGCGGCATACTCTTGGATTGACACTGCATCCGATAACCGGACATTCCGGTTTAAAACGGGAAATCATGCCGGCTGTAAATCCGGACATCGTTACCGTAATGATGACAGCTGCTTTTAAGTCGGCTGCTGTTGTACAGGTAGCATGTGAAATTGCCGTAGTAATATCTGTCTGGATATCCTGATTTGCCTTTTTCATTCTTCCGCTGTAATCAATATCTTTTTCGGTTCTTTCCGCAATTCTCGCCATAGTTTTAACTGCTTCAACCGGATATTTTCCGGCTGCGGTCTCACCGGAAAGCATAATGGCAGTGGTTCCATCATAAATTGCATTGGCAACATCGGCTGTTTCCGCTCTGGTCGGTCTTGGATTTCCAATCATCGATTCTAACATCTGTGTTGCCGTAATGACATGTTTTCCTTTGGCAACGGCTTTTTTGATCATGCTTTTTTGGATAACCGGAACTTCTTCCAGCGGGATTTCAACACCCATATCACCTCGGGCAACCATAATACCATCCGCTACTTCCAGAATTTCATCAATATTATCAATTCCCTGCATATTTTCGATTTTCGCAATTATTTTTGCATAACTGTTATGCTCCTGCAAAATTTTGCGGACCTCTAAAATATCCTCTTTACAACGTACAAAAGATGCTGCCAGAAAATCATATCCCATTTCAGCACAAAAGATAATATCCTGATAATCTACTTCACTGATATACGGCATGGATAAAATTGCTCCGGGTACGTTAATTCCTTTGTGATTTGATACGGTTCCTCCATTGATAACCCGACAGACAATATCTGTATCCGTAATCTTTTCAATGACCATTTCAATTTTTCCGTCATCAATCAGAATGGTCATCCCTTCTTTTACATCATTCTTTAGATTTTTATATGTGATGGATGCCCTTTTTTCAGTTCCCAAAATGTCTTCTGTCGTCAGAATAAATTCTTGTCCCGCTTCAAGCTGTGTTTTCCCGTTTTCAAAATCCCTTAAACGGATTTCGGGTCCTTTTGTATCCAGTAATGTTGCCACCGGAAGCCCCAGTTCATTACTTACCTTTATGACACTTGTTAACTTCCTTTTCTGCTCCTCATGCGTGCCATGTGAAAAATTAAATCTGGCAACATTCATGCCTGCTAACATTAATTCCTTTAATTTATCTTCACTTTCCGAAGCCGGACCTATCGTACAAATAATTTTTGTTTTTCTCATCTTAATATCCTCGTCTTTCTATTCATCTGATACACAGGCTATGATTCCCTGATCGATTTTTGCAGGTCCCTGTATTGATAATCCTGCATCGTCTTTTTCTGTTAAGTAATCCAACACTTCTTGTGTAATCTGCTCTCCTGGAGCAATCAAAGGTATCCCGGGCGGATATAAATAGATAAATTCCGCACTGATTTTATCCTTCGCATCTTTTAAGTTATATTCTCTGCTTTGGCTATCCATGGCATCCCGGATAGTAAGCCTTGTCCCGGAATAAGGAAAAGGTCTTTTCTTTGTAATATATCCGTTTTCCCTTTTTCTATCGGACGATTTATCGGATAATTTATCAGACAATTCCCGATCTGTCTCCCATAATGCCGTTAGCAGCCTCTGAAAACCTTCTTTTGTATCCATAACACTTGTCATGGCAATGACATAATGCTCTTCTTCCATTTCCATCTGCAATTGATATTTTTCCCGAAAAAGACAGCCTAACTGCTTTCCGGTCATATCGATATTGTCCCTGATGCAAATCACCAGTTTTCCCGGGTCAAAATCATAAGCGAAAGAACCCTGCATGTTTTGATTCGAAAACAGATATAAATTTTTTAAAGAAATGGTTTTGTTATAAAAATCTCCCAATTGTTTTTTGTACGCTTCTGCAAGTTCATGCTTCTTTTCTGCACAAAAATGCAGCGCATCTGAAATACTTTCCATCAAAATATATGAGGGGCTGCTGGATTGAAATATGGTCAAATGATGTTTTAATACTTTCCGGTCAACCAAATCTCCCTGCACATGTAATAATGCCGTCTGCGTCATTGCAGGCAATGTTTTGTGCGTACTCTGAATAACAATATCGGCACCACACTGTATTGCACTTTTGGGGAAAAATCCGTCTCCACCCCAAATCCCCAAATGAGCGCCATGTGCCTCATCTACAATGACCGGTATGTCATAGGAATGAGCGAGCGTACATATTTTTTCAATATCACTTACAATCCCTTCATATGTGGGTGAAGTAAGAACGACACCTGCATATGATCCTTGCCTTATCATTTTTTCTATCTGATCAACACAAGCAGAACCATTAAACGGATAAGTTTCATTCCATTCCGGATAGACATAGTCCGCCTCTTTTCCGGTCAGATAAAGGGCATTAAAAACCGATTTATGACAATTTCTTGCCACCAGAAGTCTGCCCGGAGCGTTGGATATACTCTGAATTGCTGCCAGAATACCGCAACTGCTTCCGTTTATTAAATAAAAACTTTCATCTGCACCAAAAAGCTTGGCGGCAAATTCTTCTTCAAGACGTATGAAATCCGTCGGATGATGCAAATTATCAAATCCGTCTATTTCGGTAATATCACGGACGTAAGCAGATGCTAACTGTGAATTAATAGGCCGTCTTTTATGTCCGGGCATATGAAACGGATATAAATTACTATTCTCAATTTGATCTAATTTTTCTTCAAAAGTCTTCATTCTCAAATAACAAACCATACGATATTATGTGATGCATGCAAATCGTATCTAAAGAAAAATATCTTAATTATAAATAAGAAAACAACATTTTACCCCTGCATTGTAGTATTATAACAGTGCATAATCCAATTTATTATACCACAATTATATACGATACCAAAGTCTTTTCAAAAAAAGCCTCATAAGATTTTAAATCCCATGAGGCTTGCACTTTAATAACTGGTTGTCAAACTTATATTTTCGGTTACTTCCTTATATAAATCAGGATTACCCGATAATGTGAATGCATCTTCTTCATTTAAACTAATTCCGGGATCGGTAAATCGAACCAGATATGGAAATGCTCTGCAGTTTTCCAAATCTCCATCTTTCACCAAAAGCAGATAAACATAAAAATCATTCTCTCCACTAACATTATATCCGTAATTCCAATAATATGTTTTATTAAAAAGACCTTTTCTCAATTTTACACCGGTTTCATCAATATCTCCATTTGTGTATATATACCACTCGTATTTTTGTGTCATATCTGCAGTTAAGGCTACTTCAAATTTGTAACTACTGTACTTATCCATAGTCACTTCATGGGTTGTTGTTGGCGTTGTCAATTTTGAAAAGGAAAAATCCGAGGGTGAACACCCCTGCAATATCATAACTAAAAATACCATAATTAATGATACAACCACTTTTTTTGATTTTTTCATTCAGACCACTTCCTTAAATAAAAATATTATGTATCAGGTTTATAATGTATTGATATGGGTGCTAAAATACCTTTAGACAAGTAATTTCCATAAAATGCATTTTATCACTCACATCATATATAAGAGTATATTACTTTTTTTAAAAAAGGAAAATAAAAAAAGCATTAAAAATGAGATTTTCTCAAATTAATGCTTTAATAATGAGCCACCGGGGACTCGAACCCCGGACAACTTGATTAAAAGTCAAGTGCTCTACCACCTGAGCTAGTGGCCCATAATAATAGTGCCCAGAACCGGAATCGAACCAGTGACACGAAGGTGCTTTGCGAGCTGCTTTGACGAATGGGAAAACGACGAGTGTGATATCGCCTTCAAACTCTGCGCGAGTCTTCTGGAATTGCACTTGCGCAGGGGTAATCTCTACGCCGTATAAGTTCTTAACT
>JAFOEY010000058.1 GCA_017387565.1 Lachnospiraceae bacterium
AATCGATTCAAAGATAATTGCTAATTATGGAATTGATTTTTGGTATCATCTTTCAGATTTTAAGGGGAGTGAGGAACACTACTTAGAACTGAGGTTATTAGGACGCCAGTATCGTCAATACATGAAGTTTAGAGTTGAGAATGTATTGGCATTAGCAAATATGCTGGATCAGACAATGCCTGGTATAAAGACTTTGTTATGTGATTGGAATAAGTACACAGGAAAGGATAAATTAGCCGATTTTGCTTATGACTACTGGCATTTTGATAACATTACAAAGAAAAGTGAAAAACAATTTTTAGAGAGTTATTCAAAATGGGCAAAAAAGAAAGGATACCGTCAGGATGAGAGCAAAGCTAAACAGATATATGCTCTGGCAAAAGAAGGTATCCCAACTTTACCATCCAGTACCCCATCGACCAAAATGTTAGTACAGGAATCGGTAAAAATAGTTCGAGAAGTGGATGACACTCTCACGAAGATTTTAACACGAATGAGCGAAATAGCCAAGATGTTACCTGAATATCAAGTGGTGCATGATATGGGTGGCGTAGGCGATGTTTTAGCAGCAAGATTAATTGGTGAAATTGGAGATGTACGACGATTTCATAATGCGAAGTCACTTATAGCGTATGCAGGTATAGATGCTCCACCGTATCAATCTGGAAAGTTTACAGGAACAGATAGGCATATATCAAAAAGAGGATCATCTACACTTCGAAAAGTAGGATTCGAAACAATGACTTGCTTAGTTATGCAGAAAAAACATGGAGATCCTGTATATGATTTTATTAAAAAGAAACAGAATGAAGGAAAAGCATGTAAAGTCGCAAAGATTGCAGGATTCAATAAGTTTTTGAGAATTTATTATGCAAGAGTAATGGAAGTGTATCAATAAATAGATGCAAAAAGACTTTTGGCAAACCAGATGAAAAATGCTGGTTTATTTGTTATACTCTTTTTTAGGAGAAAAAAATTTGAAAAAAGTACTTGCTTTTTATTAGCAGGTTTGTCTAATTGACAGTATGATACAAAAAAGAAACCTGCCCACTTTTTTTTAATGATGTTGTGGTATGATAGAGAAGAAGGTAATACATAGACAAAGGTGGAAGGAGAGGGGTTATGAAATGTAAAATTTTATTAGTTGGTTATGGATGGCGTTCTCAGATTTATCGCCGTGCGATAGCAAATCTTTCAAATGAATTTGAACTCTGCGGCGTTCTGATGCGTTCTGAACAGAGAGCACTGGAAATAGAAAAGGAAATTGGAATTCGTGCAACAGATGATTTTGATACAGCACTGAGCTGGGATCCGGATTTTGTGATTCTTTGCGTATCCAAAGCAGCTACAAAAGAATGGCTGATTCGTTTTATGAAACATCAGATCCCGGTTCTTTGTGAAACGCCACCAGCCGGTTCCGTGGAAGAGCTGAATGAAATATGGAAAGAAAATATACGTTTGAAGGGAAAAGTGCAGATTGCAGAGCAGTATTTCCTGCAGCCGTATTATCGCGCCTTACAAAATATTGTTCATTCGGGAATTTTAGGGGAAATTCTGACTGTAAATATGTCTGCAATTCATGGATATCATGCCATGAGTATTTTCCGTAAACTTCTTGGAATCGGTTTTGAAAATTGCACAATTACCGGCAACCGTTATGAACTTCCGGTTACAATTACAAGAAATCGTGCGGGCTGGCATGAAACTGGTGAAGTGATTCCTACGATACGTGATCGTGCGGACATAGTGTTTGATAATGGGAAAATTGCTTTTTTTGATTTTGATAAACAACATTATTTTTCACCAATTCGAAGCAGACGATGGAATGTACAGGGGATACGAGGAGAAATTCAAAACGATATGGTATGTTATCTGAACGAAAGGAACCAGCCGATTACAGAGAGAATGTACCGTGAAGATGATGGTATCAACAATATCGATGGATGGAGTCATAGATTTATTAGTTTTCGGGGAGAACGAATTTATGAAAATCCATTTCCGGGACTTCGAATCAATGATGATGAGATTGCTGTGACGGATTTGCTTGTTGGAATGAAGCATTATTTAGAAACAGGTGAAGATATCTATTCTTTACAAAATGGTCTTCAGGATGCATATCTGGATCTTATGCGTGAAGAGGCAATCACTTCGGGAAAAAGCATTCGTACGACGAATCAAAGCTGGATCTGTGAAGTGACAGAAAAGGACAGAGAACAATGAATGCAGAAGACGCATTAGTTATTAGGATGTACTTTAAAGAGCTGTTGACTTTTCAACGGTTCCTTTAAATTGTGGAAAGGTTTCTTTTTTCTTTCCCTTTAACTTAATGACATTGACTGAAATAGTTCCCCGTTTCGTTCATTTTTCGTTAACAAATTCCACCCAAAATAGAAAAGCGATGCGTAGAAAACTTTCAGGTTTGTCCATTAACAAGATATTTATAATAATATAGTCCCAAATCTGACCATCGTCGGATTTGGGATTACTTTTTGCCTATTTTTAGATTTG
This sequence comes from Lachnospiraceae bacterium, assembly GCA_017387565.1. Classification (GTDB taxonomy): domain Bacteria; phylum Bacillota; class Clostridia; order Lachnospirales; family Lachnospiraceae; genus UBA2882. The sequence goes on from JAFOEY010000058.1 coordinate 2,509, forward strand.
TTTTATTTAAGTTTTAATACTATTTGGCAATAGGGCAGATTTGGTACAAAGGCCAACAACGAAGCCCCCAGTACCACCGTCCAGGTCAACACCTTGAAAATTACCGCCGATGCCCTGCGGCAGCGGCTGGAAGGGGAGGGCGTATCTGCTCAGCCTCACG
>JAFOEY010000034.1 GCA_017387565.1 Lachnospiraceae bacterium
ACATGGGGCTTATGGATAACACTCCAACCGGCAAGCTGATTCGCAGTATTCTCCTTGCATTTGCAGAATTCGAACGAGACATGATCGTGGAACGCACACAGGAGGGGCGACGCCTCTCTGGTCACTATGGTGGCCGTCCAAGAAAATACAAGCGGGAACAACTGGAGCATGCAATGCACCTCTTAGAGACCAATTCCTACAAACAGGTCTCCACCATGACTGGAATTTCGGTCAGCACCCTATACCGCACTAAGCTGCGGAAAGAGGTGTAAAAAAGAACTTACACACTTTACTTGACAAACCCGGCATTTTAGTTAGTCAACGCTTACTCTTACATTGAAAAAGACCACCCTGAATCATATCCCTCAGAATGGTCTTCACACGTACAAATATTCACTTTACTATCTTGAAACTATCCTCCTCAATCAGAATTGCTATTGAGCCATGCTCTGGCGGTATCCAACGACCTTGGAGTTGGAGTGCATCATCCACGAAATCTACTTCAAACTTTGCACCTATTGGCTTACTACTGCCATAAGGGTCTTCTATCGGAGCAGTAAGCTCCACAATAGTGCCATGAGGATATCTTGCAGAATAGACTGCTTTCTTATCAATCTTCTGTGCCATCATTTACCCCCTCTGCTGCTTGAAACTCTGGCAAATCATCTGTAGTCCTAAGAAATACAAACTCACCCAGAATACCTCCTATTGGTTTTAAGCATTCCTCAATCACAGGAATATCCTCTTCCTTAATGCTGGTAAAGTTGCCTTCGTTATCATGGCGACAAACTAATAGATTTCCTACAAACACATCCAGAATGTCCTCTCCATCCATGAATGCACGATTAGGACTTAAGCCTTGTAACTTGCCCTCGTCATTACATATAATATCGATGGAAGAATCGAGTGACACCACTTGAATGATGCCGTCTACATATTTTTGTTTGCTTTTGAGGGTATTTTCAATTTCTCCTATGTAACCCTTACAAGGAACTCCATCCACCACCCGAAGCATATAGGCTTTAATCGTCTTCTCCATCAGAATCCTCCTCAGAACTTGCAACAACCGACTCCTGCTCAGCATCAGCCAAATCTGCCCCAGACTCATCCTGTTCTTCGACACTTGATGTTTCTGTAATAAGCTCAAGGTTTTCGTCAGACTCGTCAAATGCATCTGAATTTTCGGAGTTGTCTGCTCTGGCACTCATTGTCTCATCAACTGACAGTCCCCTTACATCATTGAGATTGAAGTAATCTGCAAAAGCATTAGCAATTGCAGCAAGACGCATTTCTGTTTTAAAACGTTTAACATTACCTGAACCCATGCCAGCCATATATTCCTCACTAAGTTCTTCACTGAAATAGTCAACGAATTTCTTGAAATCTTCTGGAGAAATATTATTTTCCAGAGCCAGCTTACTCAAAACCATAACCATCGGGATATTAGACTTTTTCAGGAACTTATGCTTCTCTGGGAATGCCTTATAGAGATAGTCAACAATTTCCATAACCATCAATCTCTTGTCATCGTTATAAGTCCCTCGAATATGACTGCAATACTTTGTAACCTCTGCTGTTGAGATAGCCTTCCAATCATCATAACCTTCATGTCTTGCATCCAGCAGGAGCATAGATTGTAACAAAACTTCCAAATCAGCCTCACGCCTGAGCTGTGCCAATGTAAGGGATACGCTGTGCTGTAAAAATTCAGACTGACATATTTCTTTCGTCCAACGAGCAAGGTCAGTTCCCATGATAGACCTGCACTTCTGAATTGGACTTAATGGCGTAGAATTATTCAATCTGCGGAATACTTCTTCCACCTCTTCATCGGTTGCATCTTCAAGACAATATACAGAGAATCTGTAACCAGTGATAGCATCCTTACACTCATCCGACAAATCATCGAATTTCATATTTGCCAAATCATAGACTGTGCCATCAACTTCAACCTCTGGTGTCGCAGAGCTAAGTTCATATTCGCCACGAATAAAGTCAAAAACAGATGTCAGCCTCTGCTTTGCATCAAGGCAATCGTAGATTGTACCTTTTTCCTCATCCTTATATTTCAAAAGATAAACTGCTGGCACAGGATAGTTCGCTAACATAGAATGAATCAGCAAACTCTTTTGTAACAAATTCCACTGACTTCCAGCTCGCTGGACTGGATTATCAAATGTAAGTGTCTCCTTATCTGCCCAAGACATCAGCGTTTTTACTCCCTGAGGTAATGTACTTTTCTGCATTACTCCTCACCCTCCTCTACGTCATAATATTCATCAGATTGTACCTCTGATATAAATGGATTAAGCATTCCTATAGTGCCTCCGCAAATATATGGAGCTGAAGCTCCATCATCTAATACACATTTATTGGGATATGTCTGTTCCTTCTGAAATGCCCATTTTGTAAGGTCTGTATACCCCGTTTGTGCTATAGAATTGACAGTTTCCTGAAGAACTGCATTACCTAAATTACCAACAAAAATAGAATCTTCCGCATAAGGTAAATCAAGTACCGACACACTCAAATTGAATTTCAACGCAGATGCATCTGCTATATTGTTTGCCTTTTGCACCAAGCGAACAACTTGACCATTGAATGGCACTCTTTTCTCACAAATGATATCTACAGATGTGACCTCATAGATACCACGATTTGTCTTAACAACCATTTTTCCTCCTTCTCATACGAATGGCAAATCCTCTCCATAGGATGCCATTGTATCGTGTAATTCATTTAATTCTCTAACTTTGTCCAACAACTCTGAATAGTCAAAGTCTTTATATATATACTGAACAGATGACCACAGCCACCGCATCAGATTAACTCTTTCTTTTGGAGATGGCTGAAAATCTTCAGTTTGTAAGACTATGCATTTGAGCAAATCACGCTCCAGAGCTTTTGTATCATGCTGATAAATCAGAATGAATAATTGTGTAAAAGCTTCTTTTCTGTTCAGTTCCATAGTCTCGTAAAAACTATCCCTGACCTTATCACCAATTTCATCAACTAATTCATTACTGTTTTCACGAAGCTTCTCGATTAGTGCTTCACATTCCTGCTGAAACCGCTTTGTTTTGATTGACGTTATACCACCTCCTCAAATGTGGAGCAGGAACTTGGAAATTCCTGCTCCGGGAATCGTTAGACCATATCCATACCATACATAAGCCTAAACATACGAGCAACAGCTCCAGCTTCAGTTTCGTCCGAAGCATCTGCATAGGTGTTAATGATGCAACAACACTTCACACCCTCAGACTCAAAGAACTTCAATTTTTCTTTTGCCTCATTGAAGTTTTTGCTATCGGCTGAAAGAACTTCCCAGCTGGAAACAAAATTGTTTTCTCCACGTTCCGCAACAGCTGCGATAACATATCTGTCTGGGTGTTTCTCCACAATAGTGCGATAGTCCATAAACAGTTGACCTCCCTTCCATAGTTTTTTGCAAAAAAAAGTAAAACTCTATATTAATTTCAGTTCAAGTTGTCTTAATAAAAAAACTGAGAAAGTTTCGCATATCAAGATTTTCCACACAAAACTGCACAGAAAAACAGGCATCTACTCCGATAAAAGTAAATGCCTGTTTCCTGTACCACTGCATATTATCAATAATCTTACATACTGGAATGTTTTCTCCCTAAGAACTACTTTTTATCTTTCTTATCAACAAAAGCATCAACAATTTCAATGAGCACAAGCATCATAACAGAAGTTCTCCCACCAAAAACTAATCCTCCTACAGCAATATAATCCTGCTTTACAAATGCCAATATGAAAGACAATATTAAAAGAAATATTTTCATAAAGAAAGCATAGTTTTTCAAAAAGTCATTCTTTGCTATTGATAGTTTGTAGTAAATCAATCCCATTAATAGCACTATCGCAACTATATACAAATTTTTCAACATGATGTCCCACCTCATCCTTTCAATCACCGACTTAATTAATATTTTTATTATATCAAATGACTATTCCCAGATACAATTACTTTTGACTTGCATTACCTATGTAATCTTCAAGCTCATCTATACTTTCATATAACATCTTGGCAACAAAAAATAATGCTAAATCATTATATTTCACATCATCATCTGTGCTGACCATATTTTGTATTATTGCTGTGGCTGTCTTTATTTTTATTATTGTTTCCTGCATAATTCCATACACCTCTCTTCTAAATAGGTGTATGATACCTCTCATTTCCACATTGTCAAGTCACCAACTATTTGTAACCTTTACTCCTAAAAAGCGTTTGCAAATCCGCCTCAACCCCAGCCCTTGAAAAAATCAATAAAATATCACAGCAAAAACTGTTACTTGTATTTGCAATAGCTTCACAAGAAAAAACATTATCAACAGATACCATTTTTGCCAACTGTACCCAAAAGTACCACTCGCTTAAGACATGGGCTTTGCAAAACAACAATTAGCATTGCATCCTCAAGCAAATATCCATAACGCATATTTTATCTTGCAGTTTTCCAGAGTAAATTTTGACAGAAGAAAAGACTTGCCAGAACCAGCAAGCCTTCTTCCGAATTAGTTACCATATACATTTTTAGCTGTTCTTCTCAAGATTGTATGCAAATGCTTCTTCCTTTGTTATCTTTCCAAATAACTTCCAATATACAAATGCATACCATGTGAAGCTAAAATCCTCTTCTGATTTATACTTGAAAACTAGGTCATCAGATTTTACACCTTTAATATTAGCTCGATTCTGTTCTCTAGTACATGGTCGTAAAATCTCTTCTAAATTGATAATGTGGCTGTGATATTGATGGTCAATCTCAGGCAACTCTCCTTTTTCTACAATTCTCTCCCATATAGCTGTATGTACATCCACAATGCCTTTCCTATACACCATAATTCTAAATTCGCTAGTATCTGGCATGTCATCTGAAATTTTATGCCGATTTGACTCAACACTAAAGGCTAATTCTTTATTTTGTTCATATACCTCTCTGGTTAAAATGCAGAGATATTTTCTTCCATTAGTGCATACAGGCTCAATGATTATAACTGCATAATCTGAATCTTCACTGAGATATGCATAATTCAAATTCTTATTGCTACCTTTCATACTGACTAAGGAAAACCCATTTTCCAATAAATCCACTTCTATCAGCTGTATTTTTTCAGTCAAACTTAATCCTACTGCCTCATACTTTTCTAATTCTTTTAAAACCATAATTTGCCTCCTTGGTTATGTGATATTAAAAATAATATTTTCATATTCAATCGTTTATAAAAAATATCTATATGTAATCTCTACTGACCTGAAGAAAGCCAGCTATTTTAAGCTGGCTTCTTCAGGCATCACACACAAACAATTATGGCGTAGGAGCTGTATCCAAACTCCCACAATCTATATTAAAAGCAGAGGACTTACTGCTTGGATACCCCATGAACATCAGCGTATCTGCGAATCAGCTCATTTACAATCACGTTGAAGTCAAGGTCAGAAATATATTTCTCCGACTCTTTGTAACGCTCTCTCAAATACTCTACCTCCAACTCAGCATCACTTTCCTTCAAATAGAATCTGGAATAACAATAATACTGTACTTCCTGAATCATATCATGAATAAAGTACAACATACCTGTAGGAGCAGGCTTATCTGTTCCAGCCCAATTGAGCTTTCGCATAGGTGCACCGATGCTTCTCATATTTACATCACGATAATAGATACAATAGATTGCATTCTTATTCTTCACTTTGAAATTGAAATACTCGTTATGGACATCAATCATTACGAGGGGGTTTTTAGAATTGATTACAACCTCGAAAGGATAACCACTATCCCGTAAACCTTTGATTAACATATCTCCATTCGCATTGGTATGGAATGAAGCATCAATAACCTTATATACCATAATTACAACTCCTTTCCATCATTACAGAATCTGCCGATACCCATGTACATCATAATCGAATCATGAATAGATACTGGTTCTTGAATATGATACGCATCTAACACTTCAGAGGTTATTGTATTCTTTGCCAAATCCTCATCTGTCCAGCCTAACTTACAAAGCATAAAATGCAAATATTCCTCTATATGTCCGAAGCAAATCTTCACAGGGTTATGCTCCTTCTTAATGTCACAGAGCATCTGCCATGTAAATGGTCTAAAAACACCAATTTTTGTTTTAATTGCTTCCTCGTCTGCATAATTGCCACTCTTCACATCACATTTCACACCAACCCTGATGGTTATTCCTCCATCTGGCAGGAATAAGACACACTCAGCACTGTCTAAATTATTAGCCATCATATCAGCCATCAGGATATTTGACATGAATCTGCAGAGTTCCTGCTTACAACCTTTATATGCCTCAATCGCTCTGTTGTCCAAAGTAGGCACAGGTGCATCATCTTCATACGCCAGCATGGCGTTATCAGCGAAATAATTTGATATTGCAACTGAACTCTGCTCTGTAATAATCTCTCTTAATTTTCTGGTTAATTCTTCTGAAACCATATTGTAAGTCCTCCTTATAAATCAGCTTGTATTTTCCAATATCATAGCCAAGGGCAGGAATACTGGAAAATTGTCTTGTGTTTGTGGGTATATGTGAAATTACCCTCACAATCTTTTACTGCTGAGAGCTTTCTAGGATTTGCCTTATCAACAACAAAAGATTGAAGAATTCCTTTTCTCATTTCCCTTATTATTTGTGTTTATATTAAGGAGTCAAAAAAATTTCTGATATAATCACTTTCTGAATTAAAAAAAGTAGTCGATAGTTTAATCTATCAACTACTTTTTCTTTGTTAATCTCTAGGAAGCATACCCTATTATTGATACTTTCCTCTGAAATAAGCAGCTATATTTTTTGCTTCTGAACTCTTATATAGGTTTTCTGAAATGGTAAACAGAACCATTTCTTTAATAAACAACTCATAATCCATAATGATGGTAACTGGCTCAACCTTATAACTGCTTTGCGTCTTAAATGACGGAACATACCATATTCCCTTTTCTACAGATTTTACAGGCAACATATTCATATCCAAATTCATATTTGTAAGCATTATTTCCACTTCAATATTGCTGATTTGTGTATTTTTTAGCATCCTTCTAATAGAGTCTTTGGAAACAGTTAAATGATTTTTTACATATTGGGTATTTCCATTATCTCCCAATATCTGTTCTGTATTAGAAAAAGCAAATACTATATACTTAGCAGTCCTACTGCCCGATATATGACTCCATGGATTAGCATCTTTTCCAGTATAATCTGGCTTCTCATTTTCTTCCTCTGTCGAATTATCCTTAACATCCTGCTCATATTGCGACGCAAATTCCTCGGATACAAATCTAAGAAAGAACTTTATTATATTTTTATGCTTATTCGAAAGTTTTTGAACTTTTCCATCCTTTTTAATTGCATCTAAGCCCCCTTTTCTTCCATCACAAATATTGTAGCGTGAAGCAACAATATAATCACCTTTGCTATTTCCTAAAGCATCTACAAATTCAATCTCGTCAAACCAATCTGAAGAATAATTGGAAACATCAGTTTCAGAATAAGGTATATCATAGTACCAGATTCTATCTGCATCTTCTTGCAATTTAGCAGTCAATTTATTAGCATCTTCTCTATGAATTTTAATCTGCGATACTATCGCAGATGCATTATCAATATACTGTTCATAACTTCCAACAAAATCTGCAAACTTGTCAATTGTGGCATCACAATAAAAACTTCTAGTTGATGTAAAGTAATAGACGAAAAAAATAAACGCCAAATCTTCTCTTGAAATATCAACTATCTCATTTTCCTTTGTTTTATTAAGCTTATTGTATATTGCACCCACAATAAGCATTATTGCATGAAGAAACTCTTCTATTGCACGTAGTTCCTGCGTTTCCACTTCTTTATAGCTTAATCGAAGAATCGATGCGTACTTTTGTTCTGCATTTACTAGTCTCTCATCCAATGAAAGCCATTTTTTCGTAGCATCTTTCACATTTTTATTATGATTTTTGACATCTATTGCAAATTGACTCTGATAGTTAGACTCAATTTGAACCAGTGTTCCTGATTCAAATATGTTCATCTTATCCTTAAGTTTCCTAATTATATCAGAATATGGATTCAAAAAATTACGAGCAGCTATCTCATCTCCCGTATGATTCAATATCAAATCAATAAAATTTGCGACTCTATTCTTTAATGCCTCTCCTCCATTATTTTTTAATGTCATGAACAGAGCTTCATTCAGAATTCCTAAATCATTATATTCCTGTTTCATTTTCAGATTAGAGTCTATATTCAGACTAATAGTTCCAGAACCACCGAATCCATCTGTAAATACAAAACTCTCCTTTTTCCCAAAACGAAGCATTTCGTTAAGCATCCTGCATAAGAACTCTGGCTTAATTCCCTGATAATACTTAACAGCTTTAATATATGGTCTGTAATCTGTCAGTACATCCTTAACAGGACATAAATCTTCATCTAACTGTTTTACCCCATAATCTTGCAACAACATTTTGTACGCATCCTCTAGTTCTGGAACATTTATTGCCTCTGGTTGTGGTATCTCATTTTTATAATATGAAACTAAATTACTCAACAAATCGTATGCCTTACAATAAATGACATACTGCAATATACGTGGCAACTTCTCCCCGAATAACTCGACCTGCATTCGAATAAATCCATCATTCTGTGAATGTCCTAGAGCCATCAGAAATTCTCTCGCAATCTTTTTCTCATCAGTAACATCTATACCTTCAATTTGTAATGAATTAATAACAATGTCTCTGTATTCCTTTATATCGTCTCTCTTTTCTTCGTCACTCTTTACTTCGTCAATCTTTACACAAATATGATTAGGTACAGTTATCAGAGCCTGGGCAAGTAACAAATCATCATCAGTCAAATCTTTTGTAGTTCTTGCAAGCATCCTTGTTGCCTCATATTTACCTGATTTGTCTTTAGATACTAACGCTATACTTCCTGTAACACCACGAAGTGTTCCTTGCTCTCGTTGTTCTGCTACAGCACCAACTTTCATTATTGCCTGTGCTGACATCATCTCATAATATAGAACATCAGATTTTTTACCGTATGTAAGAATATCAGGATATACTTTTGTTTTCTTTGTTCCTTCGCACTTTGAATGATTAACAAATTCTTGAAACAAACAAATTCCACCTAAAATATCACTCGCAGGCTTCTTTTTATTCTCATCAATATATTTTTCGAAGCTTGCAAGAATACATGAATCATCGCCTGAATTGTTCGGTATTTCTGGTGTTTCTTTTTTCTCATCTTCAACGCCAGATGGATTATCTGAAATATGTTCATATTTCGGCATTGCCAAGTCATTTGCAATTACCCATTCATAAAATTTCTTAATCTGGTCATCAGACACACTAAATACTTTATTTGCTATTTTACCCTTTGTATCTTTCAACGAGGAATTACTCATATAGAAACAATTCAGCTTAATATCTTCTAAAAGTTCTTCTGTCGATACCCCAAGAGCTTTTGCATAATCGGAAAACTTTGCATATTTATCCTGCAACATTAGCAGACTGTAATAATCTGACACAATAACCCGATAGAACTGCTCGTATCCCTTCTTTTCTTTAACTCCAACGTAAATCTTATTCTTATCAAACTTAAAATATCCAATGCCATGTAATACCGCATCCAAGCCAAATAAATCCAATGCATGTAAGTATTCATATCTTTTAGCAAACTCTTTTTCAGCCTCTATATCCCTTGGCAACTCCTCCAGATACATTCCTGCTGGCAACTGATATCCTTTTTTCCACTTTCCAATATCTCTCTGAATATCAATATCTTTTTCTTCAACATCATTTTTTCTGTAATCTCCAGTATATTCAGGAATTGTTTTAGGCTTCTCGTAATCAAAATAGTTTTGCCAATAAACTGTAGCCTTCTTTTTGTTTTTTGCAATACGGAGAACTCGTCCAACTCTCTGACGAATCAAAATCTGTGAGCTTACTCTTGAAAACAAATAGATGGTCTCAATATCCTTTACATCGAATCCTTCCGAAACCATATCTACAGCAATCATAATCTTGCATGGAGTGCCATCAGTCTTTTTGAAATCATTCAAATCATCCTCTACCTCAGACAATGTTTCAGAAGTATATACAAAACTTGGAGTTTTATCTCCTAGCTTCTCTTTTAATAAAGTAGCATTTTCAATTCCATCAACAAATATAATGGTTTTGTTCCAACTCTTACTCATATAGTTTTTTTTAATCTTTTCGGCAAGATATTGCATACCTGCTGAATTTCTGCTCTTTTCTTCCCCATTTTTCTTTATTATTTTTTCTTTACAATAAGGAATACCTGACTTGAAATCATCTACTCGAATGATTTGTGGCTCTATCAACAAGCCCTCACTCATCAATTCCTTTATCGAAGTAATCTCAATACGATTGTTAATATAGGTATCAGCACCTACTCCATAAATTGTTTTATCGTTGCAAACACCACCATTAACATACCCATCTTTGAACCACCTATTAAAACTCTTAATAGGGGAATCGTGCCTATAAACAGTAGCCGTTAATCCTACAAGAGCAAAATTAGTAAGCACTGCTTTTCCATCTGCTACCCCGAATAGCTTACTTAAAAAATTTTCAGTTTTCTCAGCTCCAATATGGTGCACCTCATCGTAGATGCAATATATTCTTCCATTTTCCTGCACCTTGCTTAACCAATTAGCTATAGACTCATAATTCTTTTCCTGAACTACTGTCTCTACACTTGCAAAAACAATATCAGCTTCTGAACTAATTTTATCTGCGGATACACTAATAGCTCCTTTTCCGCCTCTTCCAAAACTTCCATCTTTTTCCCTAGTAATGACAGTACCACAAACCAACTGATAATTTAGTTCACGTAGTTTATTATTTTCTTCGAAACTACCAATTGCCTGACCCAATAAATCAACTGTGTCTGATATCCATAAAACTTTATTATTGCTATTTTCAAGAGCTTTCAAGCAGAAATCTGTTGCACTTCTTGTCTTACCCCCACCAGTAGGAACAGTTACTATCGTACTGAAATTACCCTTATCATTCATCTGTTCCAAAATATCTGCAATCTTTACCTGATGCGGATATGGGTCAAATATTTTTCCTTTGTATTTCTTAATTTTCTCCATCATTTGTCTCCCACATATATAAATCAAGTTCTTCACTAAGAACCTTTAATCCTTGCTTTTTTGCTAAATCAGACCTATCTCTGATAACCAATACCAGATTATCATTTAGCAATTGTGTATTTAGAACATCTTCCGTTACCTTATATGCTTCACCATCAATATATAAAAGAACTGGATGTATCGTATCCTTTGAAGTACATCTTGATACTATAGACTGAACATCAAAAGTATCTTCTTCATAATAGATGTGCGTTTCTCCACCCTTTTTTGTTTCTTTATTAAGCGAGTCTACATACCCCAATAGTTGCTTGGTTTTCAAATAATTTAACAAACTCTCTCTTTTTTCTTCAGTTGTCTCATCAAGTCCAAGTACCTCAAGAATCCAGAATATGGATGCAAGCCTAACTTTTTCGTCATCATCAAGATAATTACACATACCACTTTGGTAATTGGAATATAGATTATATTTTTCCTGTAACATTGCAAGCATTGACATCTTATAATCATGAAAAGCTGATGTATCGTATTTCACTTTCGCAAATGACATCTTACTAATCAATTTTTCTCTTAATTCTTGAATACTCTCCTGCAAATATTCAACCAACACGTCCTCATCAGCTATATCAAAATTAATATCATCTACATCCAGACCATATTCATCACAAGAAGTGTCCTCAAAATAATCACTACTATAATAACCTTCCTGTATATCCGCCAAAAGTACTACCTGATTACGGTATGTGATTAACTCTCGATGAAATGCTTTTGTATTTCCTGTAGAAATGAAATCGCCATTAATCTCTCCAGCTTCGATAAGGTCATTACATAATCTACTATATTTCAGAATCTTATTATCCTTCATTCGTAACAGACTTATCACTTCTTCTTTAATCTTTCCAGCAAAATATCGTCTTGATTTGTAATTTGTGACATTTTCTAAATTGTTAGCAGTTGCAAACAGAAATCTTGGATATGCAATCCAGCGTTCAATCAAATTATCCTCTGTTTCCACACTTGGTCTTGTAAGAACATAAGCCTTTGTATCTGTAGATGAAATATTTGCAAACACATCAAGCATATTAGATATTCCAACAAAGGCAGAGCATCCATATACTGCCTGAACTTCTCGATTAATACACCTTGCAATCATAATCCCCTCTGACTCAGGATTATTAGGTACAAGAGATTTCCTATTTGATAAATCCTCTAACTTTGTGTATGCTTCATGGCATCTTATAGGGAAAATCCCTAGTTTAGCAAATTTATTACTTCTAAATCCAAATACCTTCGCCAGCTGTTCTTGTGATAAATTATATTTGTCAATAAGCAAATAACTACATGCAAAGATAAAGTCAATCTCTTCCTGCGTATAGGCGACTTGTTTATATTTGTACTTGGTAATCACTTCGGGTTTGATATATTCACTACGTATTGAAGCATATTGTTGAGATAATTCAGCAATCAAAGAGGAAAGCTTATCTTCATCCAGTTTTCCTTGATTACTTAATATTGTAGCTTTATCCATATCTCTTATTAAGCAATAATAGTTGTCTAACTGAGTTTTCGTATTAACTGAAAATTCTATCTGTTTGTTTTCTTTATATTTCTTGAAATCATATGTAACTGAGTGTTCGTATTCGTATGACATTTTATGAACTTCCTCCAAAAAAAATATATCACTTTTTTCTCAAATATTCAAGTAAACATACCCCAATTTCATATTATACTCTCAAATATCTGAAAAGGGCTATACATGCATCAAAGCCACCCAAATAGGGGTGTACAGTGCATCAAAGAAACACAAAATAAGAAAAGACGGGCAATGACATGTGTCAAAGTCCGTCTTTTTCATAAAATTATTGTTTTTTTGTCAACTGTATAATTCGAAGAAACCCAGTAAAATCAAGGGGTTTAGTCTTCATTTTGCATGCGGCTTAACTTGGCCGCCTGGTCCGCTGCAATCAACGCATCCAGAATTTCCTGTATGTCTCCATCCATGATTTTATCCAGTTTATACAGGGTCAGATTGATGCGGTGGTCTGTCACACGTCCCTGTGGGAAATTGTATGTTCTGATTTTCTCTGAACGGTCACCCGTACCAATCTGGCTTCTACGAAGCTCTGCCTCTGCGTCATGCGCTTTCTGGCATTCAATGTCATACAATTTTGCACGTAAAAGAGCAAATGCCTTCGCTTTATTTTGTAACTGCGATTTTTCAGTCTGTGAATAAACAACAATTCCGGTAGGAAAATGTGTTAATCGAACCGCTGAGTCCGTTGTATTGACACACTGACCACCATTTCCGGATGCACGCATTACGTCAATACGGATATCTTTTTCATCAATTTCTACTTCGACTTCATCGGCTTCCGGCATAACGGCTACCGAAATGGTTGACGTATGAATACGTCCGCCGGACTCGGTTTCCGGCACTCGCTGTACACGGTGAACACCGCTTTCGTATTTTAAAACGGAATATGCTCCCTGTCCCGTTACGGTAAAGGTCACATTTTTCATACCGCCAATCCCGATTTCTTCGCATTCAACCAATTCGCATTTCCAGCCACGGCCTTCTGCATAATGAACAAACATACGATAGATTTCAGCCGCAAACAAAGCAGCCTCATCTCCACCGGCACCGGCACGGATTTCAACAATAACGTTTCTATCATCATTCGGATCTTTGGGCAGTAATAAGATTTTCAACTTTTCTTCCAGTTCTTCAACCGATTTCTTTGCATCGTTTAGTTCCTCTTTGATCATTTCACGCATGTCATCATCGGTTTCTTCTTCGAGCATGGCAAGGGAATCTTCGATATCCTGCTTACTCTTTTTATACTCTTTGTACGCTTCAACGATTGGAGCCAGATCACTCTGTTCCTTCATCAAGGCGCGAAAACGTTTCTGGTCATTGGCTACATTGGGCTCATTTAATAGTCCCATTAATTCTTCATATCTTCCGATTAAATCTTCTAATTTATCAAACATTTTTTTCTCTCCCATTTTGTTCTTTCTACTATGAGTCACAAAAGCAGTTTTTGTCACTCACTGTCAAATCCGAAACATTGCATTGTTTCGTAATTCTTATATTACACACATTTTCCCAAACACATTAGAGTTTTCCCCTTTTTTATGTGACCGGAAAATCTGCATATGCTAACTCTCAGCAGTTAGCAGCTACAAACTATCCATGGGGAGATAGGTTCCATATACGACACGGTCAAGTCCCGCATAATCCTTTTTTACATTCACTTCTATAAACCCCTTATCTTTCATAAGTTGTGTAACAGGCTCAGCCTGATTATATCCAATCTCAAAAAACAGCATCCCATCGCGATGCAGATACTTATCAGCATTTTCTACAATCCGGCGATAAAAATACAAACCGTCTTCTTTTCCATCTAACGCAATCAACGGCTCATGATGAGAAACCTCCGGCTCTAATGTCTCGAGCACTTTCGTTTCGATATAAGGCGGATTGCTGATAATCATATCAAATTTATCCATTTCCGGAAGCGCGTCAAATAAATCGCCTTTCCAAAAGGAAATCTTTAGCTGATTTCCTGAATGTTCTTCCTTGTTATCTTCCAACAAACGGGCAGCATTTTCTTTAGCAACCGATAAAGCCGCTTCGGAAATATCAATCCCGATCCCCTGACAATCATTGGAATAATGCAATAAGCTGATTAAAATACATCCCGAACCGGTACATACATCCAAAATATGCATTCCGTCATGTAAATGTTTCATGGCTTCTTCGACCAAAATCTCTGTATCCTGACGGGGAATGAGTACATCTTTGTTTACATAAAACTCCATTCCCATAAACTCTTGTTTGCCAAGAATATGCTGTAAAGGAATGCGTTTTTCACGTTTTTCTATATAGTTTACATAATTTTCTTTTTGATTTTCGTTCACTTCTTTATCAGGATATAGGAGCATATCATTACGTGTTGTATGACACACCGCTTCCAAAAGAAGTCTGGCATCGAGTTCTGCCTCCGGCACACCCACATTTTTTAACTTTTCTGCACCATATAAATATAATTCTTTATACTTCATTGCTTTCATTTTCCTGTGATTCGTCCTGCACTTCACCGCCATGCATTTCATCCACATCATAATGGAAGGTTTCTTTAAAATATGCCTTCCAGTCAAAAACAGCCTCAATGGAAGCAATGGCAACTTCAATCATATCATCGTCCGGCTCTCTTGTGGTCAGCTTTTGAAGCATCATGCCCGGAGCAGACAAAATACGGACAAAGAGATTATTGGATTTTCCTGCCAGCCGGATAATTTCATATGCAATTCCCGCAATCACCGGAATTAACAAAATTCTCAATGCAACTTTCAAAAACGTATTGTCCACACGGATAAAGAAAAAAACAACCGCACTTACAAACACAACAAACAATAAAAAGCTGGTTCCGCATCTTTTGTGCAGACGGGAACATTTGCGGACATTCTCCACATTGAGAATTCTTCCTCTTTCAATACAGTTAATACATTTATGTTCCGCACCATGATACATATATACTCTTCGAATATCTTTCATCAGAGAAATGGATACCACATAAATCAGAAAAATAGCCACACGAATCAATGCTTCAAACAAAGCAAGCAGAGATTCATTGCGAACCACCTTCTGCAATAAGGATGCCAGAAAATACGGAAGTACCATAAACAATCCAATCGCAATCACAAAAGAAATAATTACGGTAATGGTACTGAAAACAGCCTCCGCATGCGAATCCGAAACTTTATTAACGGCCTTATCAACAGCCGTTTCCTCTGCCGCTTCATCTTCATAAAAAGAAGCCGAATAATTCAGGGAACGGGTTCCTAAAATCAGCGAATCAACAAAGTTAAACACACCTCTGATAAAAGGCAGTTTAAAAAATCGGTTATCTCCGGTACTGGACTTATATTCGTCGGTCTTGACTTCAATCTTGCCGTCCGGTTTTCGCACAGCGACTGCATAGGCGTCCTTATTTTTCATCATGACACCTTCTAAAACAGCCTGTCCGCCGATTCCACAGTAATGCTTAGATGTATTTTTAGCCATATTTTTCCCTCTTTTTATTTATAGCATTTATATCTTACTTATTAATAGCATTTATATCTTATTTATAGCATTTATATCAATTATGAAATTGGAGTCAAAAAAATTTGCCCCATGATACCAACGGATTGCTACGCATTTTATACTCTCACAATCCTAAAAACATTCGAAATATAATCAAGCTGCTTTCTCATGCTTTGCGCCCCCAAAGTCATATCAAAGTCATCCTTTTTCATGCAAGTATGAAACGTATTACCTTTTGAGCAAGTATGAAACGTATGGCCTTTTCAGCAAGCATGAAACGTATGACCTTTCGACTAATATCATCATTATAAAAAATATACAGAAAAAAATAAAGGCTGAGATAATGAAATCCCAACCTTTTACTTCTTTTTTATAATTACATGCCATATTTCTTGTTGAATTTATCAACACGTCCACGAGCCTGAGCTGATTTCTGCTGACCTGTATAGAATGAATGGCATTTGGAACAGATTTCAACGTGGATATCTTCTTTTGTTGAACCGGTTACAAATGTGTTACCACAGTTGCAGGTTACAGTTGCCTGATAATAGTTAGGATGGATTCCTTCTTTCATAATTTTCACCTCTCTATATTAATATCTCTAGTTTTTTTCACAAACAGCTTTATAAGCATACCACAGTTTCAAATCGAAAGCAAGTCTTTTCTAGAAAAACTTTATTTTCTGAACAGTATCGATAAATTCTTTGTTGTTTTTGGTATGCACAAACATGTCCAGAATTTTCTCCACGGCCTCTTCGGGCTTTAATCCGTTCAAGGCTTTGCGCATCACATTGATACTCTGCATTTCTTCCGGAGTGAGCAATAAGTCTTCCCGGCGGGTACCGGATTTGGGAATATCAATGGCAGGGAATACTCTCTTTTCAGACAGCTTTCTGTCTAAAACCATTTCCATATTACCGGTTCCTTTAAATTCTTCGTAAACAACATCATCCATCTTACTTCCGGTATCGACCAGTGCCGTTGCCAGAATAGTCAAACTGCCACCTTCACGCATATTACGTGCGGCACCAAAAAAACGCTTGGGCATATGAAGCGCAGCCGGATCAAGACCACCGGAAAGGGTACGTCCACTCGGTGGAACCGTCAAGTTATACGCTCTGGTAAGTCTCGTAATACTATCCAATAAGATCATAACGTCTTTTTTGTGTTCAACTAAACGTTTTGCTCTTTCAATTACCATTTCGGAAACTCTCTTATGATGCTCCGGAAGCTCATCAAAGGTCGAGTAAATAACCTCTACATTGGGTCCTTCAATGGCCTCTCGAATATCGGTAACTTCTTCCGGTCTTTCATCGATCAACAAAATAATCAGATGCATATCCGGATTGTTCTGTTTTATTGATTTAGCCACTTCTTTTAATAAAGTGGTTTTACCGGCCTTCGGCGGTGAAACAATCATACCACGCTGTCCTTTTCCGACCGGACTCATCAAATCCATGATACGCATGGCAACCGATGCACCCGGAGTCTCTAAACGCAGTCTCTCATCCGGAAAAATGGGTGTCATATTTTCAAAATTCATTCTCTTCACTGCTTCGGAAGGATGATAACCATTGATTTTTTTCAGATATAAAAGAGCGGAAAACTTTTCATTTTGTGTTTTAACTCTGGTATTTCCTTCAATGATATCTCCGGTCTTTAAATTAAATTTGCGGATTTGGCTCGGTGCCACATAGACATCATTTTCACCCGGTAGATAGTTTTCACATCGGATAAAACCAAATCCATCCGGCATAACCTCTAAAATACCGCTGGCTGTTTCTCCGCTGTCCAGTTCATCGCTTAGTTTCTCCGGACTGATTTTTGCTTTCTCATCTTCTGCAAGCATAGCCTCGATGATATCGGCCTTTTTCATGGCTGATACCCCTTTAATACCGCGTGATTTTGCAATTTCCCTTAAATCGGCAAGGGCAATTGTTTCATACTTTTCTCTCATATTATAAAATGCCTCCATTATTAATCGCAGAATTACCCATATACGGGGTTTATCAGATATTACATTGTATTTTTGGGATTTCTATTAAGAAAAAATTTTCTGATTTGATAAAGTTAGTATACAACAAGAACTTGACTTCGTAAAGAAAAAATCAATTAATTTTTCATATGTATTTTTTATTATTGTTAAGTGCGAAATATATGAAATTCCATGATACCAAATGACAATTTCGCACTTTACGCTCTCGCAATCCTAAAAAAGTGAGTGCCAAAATTATATTTTAACACTCACTTTACTTATGTACACAAACTATTTCTTTCCGCGTCTCATATCTTCAAGTTGTCTGTCAATATCATCCGAATAAGAATCTTTCCGATTTCTTTTTCTGGAATGATATCCATAGTCTTCTTCCGGATTGGCAAACAAAATTTTTGCAAGCAGACCGGCACCACCGAAAATCAGCACAAGCATCAGTACCCACTCATATAGTGTGATTGTCTGCAGACGGATGGTTGTGGATGCAATTACGCCTGCTACAATTATCAGTACACCAACGGCTATCATAATTTTGGAGCCCCAGGAACCACCTGATGCAAAAAGCCATACAATACCAATAATTAACGGCACAATCAGCAAACCGGAAGTAACATGCATTCCTCCGAGCATAAAGCCCATTCCGAAACCGGAAGAAACCATTACCTTCTGGGAAAATAAGAATAAACCTCCAACCAACATGGCAAGACCGGCTAAAAACTGTAATAATTCATTTCGTGCTTTTTTCATTTATTATATTCTCCTTTTTTCGTCGCTTTTTTCGTCGCTTTTTTAGCGACGAATTATTTTAATTTGTACATTTTTCCTTTTGTTTTACCATTATCAACAAGCTTCTCAAGTCCAACCAATTCCTTTAATAATTCTTTTGTTCTGGTATCCTTGAGTCCTAGATTCTCTGCAATTTCCGCAGTCTTATGCCATTCACCATCATCCATCAACTTTAGAATTTTGTCATACTGCTCCATCTTTTTCTTAGACAATTTATTCGTCGCTTTTTCATAACCATCCGATGCTGAAACTTCATCACTATTTTCTAAAAACGCTGGATGAATCGGAATCCTTATTCTCATAGCTCGTCTATCTTCATCGGTAAAGAATTCCGCTCTAGGGGAACCATTCTTTTCAAGTTCTTCCTGTATAGTTGGAATACCGGAAGAATGACCTTCTGATAAATCAAGCTCTTTTAAAAATTCACCAAGTCTCCTATTGCGATAATATCTTGAGACAAATCTTTTTCCTTCTGCTATCGTTTTTTCAGAAATCGACCTGTCTATACCAGGGAAATTCATAATATTTATACAATCCGGCTCTATCTCAATCGTAACCGGCTCATACGACATATAATCTCTGTGATAAAATGCATTTACCACAGCCTCCTCGATTGCCTGATAAGGATAGTTAAAGATTCTCAAAGCTTCCATCTGATTCGGAACTTTAATAACCTTTTCACGTATAAATAGATTACGAAAACGTTCCATTGTTGCCTGAATCATTTGTGGGACTGAACCTGTAATATTGGGGAAATCCTCGCTGATACTTGGATTCTCTATACTTCCCTTTGGAAATGATGTCATTTGAACATAAGTATATCCAAAAAATTTCTCCAGATGCTCACAAAACATCATAAGAGCCACATTCTGAATATATCTTAGTTCTGGTGGTCCTACTAAAAGCTGCATATCCTTGAGAATTTCCTCAACGCCACGCTCTCTTACCTGTTTTGCAAGTTTACTACCAGTCTTACGCAGGTGATCTTCCAACAACACAGGTGAAATATCTTCGAATGTTGCCTTGTGATTTGCCCTGCAATCAAATGGTGTTTTGTCGGACATATTAATCAATTCACGTTCCTGCTCTGGATTTGCCTTAACAGAACTTGTCAGATATCGAATATAATAATTATATTTTTTGTCTTTCTTACTAGTCACATACTCCGGTGATTTATATGGGCGCTGTTGTCCCGTCCTGGCAACAATGACATAAATCCATTTTCCATCTACATCTACTGGTATACCTTGTGGAAAATATGGTGGGGATATTGTATTATTATATCCTACCATCTCCTTCTGAATTGTATCCAGCATATACTCTGGCAATCCTTTTACCGGACGCTTTGCAATGCCATTTTCTTCTTCAACACCTACAACAATATAGCCACCACCATCGTTGTTGTAATCATTTGCAAATGCACAGACACTATGATAGATATCATCAGGATTCCATCCCGCCTTAAACTCTATGCGGTCTGATTCTATTTTCTTTTTGTTTAATAAATCTTCAACGCTTATTTCAAGTTCCATAGTGTCCTCTCTTAATTTATAATAACTCAAAAATCAGTTTTTATTTTATAACATAACGCCCATGTCAAAAGAGCACTCTTTTCGTGCCTGCATTATAACCTTTCACCTTTTTGGTGTATTATACCACAAGACATAATAAATTGCATAAAATAAAAAGCCTGTGATAATTTCTTACACACATTTCGTCGATGTAAACGCATGGCAGTGTAGTAAAAAACATTTCCACCTTTATCGACTTGAAAAAAACATATGTATCATAATATAATACAAATGATGTTGGGAAAAAGGTGTATTTACCCAATCGTAACAACGGGTTGCTACGCACTTTGTGCTCCCGCAATCCCTGATATCATACAAATAAGAAAGAAGGACTACACAATGACAGTGAATGAAAAAGCTTTAAAACTCCATGAAGAATGGCAGGGAAAACTCGAAACAACCGCAAAGGCATCTGTTAATTCCAGAGAAGATTTAGCACTTGCTTACACGCCCGGTGTTGCTGAACCTTGTAAGGTAATCGCAGAAAATCCCGATGATGTTTATAAATATACCATGAAGGCAAACACAGTTGCCGTTGTTTCTGACGGAAGTGCCGTATTAGGTCTTGGAAATATCGGTGCCAAAGCCGCTATGCCGGTTATGGAAGGAAAGGCTGTTTTATTTAAAGAATTTGGTGGCGTTAATGCCGTTCCGATTTGTTTAGATACACAGGATACCGAAGAAATCATCAAAACCGTTACCTATCTGGCACCCGGTTTTGGCGGTATCAACCTAGAAGACATTTCCGCTCCCCGTTGTTTTGAAATTGAAGAAAGATTAAAAGAAACCTTAGACATTCCGGTATTCCATGATGATCAGCACGGAACCGCTATTGTTGTTTTGGCCGCTACTATTAATGCATTAAAGATTGTTAAGAAAAATAAAGAAGATGTCCGTGTAGTTGTTAACGGTGCCGGTGCGGCAGGTGTTGCAATCACAAAATTATTATTAAATTATGGTATTAAAGATGTAATCATGTGTAACAGCAAGGGAATTGTTGCCAAAGGTGCTGCCAGATTAAACTGGATGCAGGAAAAAATGCTTGAAGTTACAAATCTTGAAAACAAAACCGGTACACTGGCAGATGCAGTTGTCGGTGCTGATATCTTTGTCGGCGTTTCTGCTCCGAATACGTTAACACCTGAAATGGTTAAGACAATGGCAAAAGATCCGATTATCTTTGCTATGGCTAACCCGGTTCCGGAAATCATGCCTGACGTTGCCAAAGCCGCAGGTGCCAGAATCGTGGGAACCGGACGTAGTGATTTTCCGAATCAGATTAACAACGTGGTTGCATTCCCCGGCATTTTCAAAGGTGCTTTGGAAGGTCGTGCTCCACAGATTACCGAAGAAATGAAGTTAGCTGCTGCTTTCGCACTGGCAGATTTAGTTCCGGAAGATGAATTAAATGAAGACAACATTATGCCGGAAGCTTTCAATCCGGTTGTTGCCGAAACCGTTGCAGCTGCAGTTAAAGCTCATATCCAATAATAAGCTCCATTTTATCATTATGTGGCTGCAAAATTTGCCACATAGAGATAAAAGCGAGAACAAATATCAACAATAGGTTTACATAATTATGACACAAGAACCCATGACATTATACAAGCTGATTATCCTGTATATGTTGGATCGTGCAACACAGCCTCTGACAAAAGCTCAGATTGATGATTTTATCTTGGAAAAAGAATACACCAATTATCTGACACTCCAGCAGGCCATTGCGGAATTATGCGAAATTCAGTTAATTTCCACTGAAACCTTCCACAATCGCACGCAACTTATGTTAACCGAAGAAGGCAAATCTACCATTGCACTTTTTCATAAACAAATTTCGGATGCAATCAAGCAGGAAGTTAGCGATTACTTACGGGAGCATGCCATAGAGTTGAGAAATGAAGTTTCCGTTACCGGACAGTATCAAAAGGTTTCTTCCAAAGCATATGAAACCGTTTTACGTGCCACCGAGCGTGGAGAACTTTTAATGGAATTAAAAATCCTTGTTCCGGACGAAAAAACAGCCACAGCGGTATGCGAACAATGGCAGAAAAAAAATGAAGATATCTATGCATTGATTATGAAGGAATTGTTTTAATCCCAAACGATTTCATACAAACAATAAAAGGTTCAAATTTCGTTTCATTCGAACTTTGAACCTTTTTTATTATTTTCCTTTTCGGATTTGTGTTATTAGCGAACAAAAGGTAATGTTGTGATATGCAATGAGAAAAGATCATTTATCGCATTTCTTTCCATCATTTTTTCCACTACTATCCTCATTTTTCTCTTTCAGCCACTTCATATGTTCTTTCACCTTTTTTTCATAGCCGTTATCAGAAGGCTGATAGAATTCTTTTCCGTTTAATTCATATGGTAAATACTGCTGTTCCACGTAATGTTTATCGTAGTCATGGGCATATAAATAACCAACACCATGCCCAAGCTTAGCTGCTCCTTTATAATGTGCATCCTGCAAATGTGTCGGTATCGGCAGGTTGCCACTCTTTTGAACTTCATTCGCCGCGGCAAAGACAGCCTCGCAACTGCAGTTACTCTTAGGGGCAGTTGCAATATAGGTTACCGCCTCCGCCAAAATAATCTGTGCCTCCGGCATTCCAACCCGTTCTACGGCAAGCGATGCGCTGACGGCAACATTTAAAGCATTCGGATCTGCCATTCCGACATCCTCCGCAGCACAAATCATAATGCGCCGTGCAATAAATGTCACACTTTCGCCTGCATACAGCATACGAGCCAGATAATAGACGGCCGCATCCGGATCGGAGCCTCTCATACTTTTGATAAAGGCCGAAACGGTATCATAATGGTTATCTCCGTTTTTATCATACCGCATAATCCGCTTTTGAATGCATTCACCCGCCACCTCAAGCGTAATGTGTATTTTACCGTCTTCGCTAGGTTGCGTCGTCAATATGCCCAGCTCAATAGCATTTAATGCATGCCTTGCATCTCCGCCTGAGATGTCTGCTAAAAATTGTGCCGCATCCTCATCAATGACAGCGCCGTAAGCACCCATTCCCTTTTTTTCATCATAGACAGCTCTTTGAATCAATTGATAGATATCATCTTTTGATAAAGGTTTTAATTCAAAAACAATGGAACGGGAAATCAACGCCCCATTTACTTCAAAATACGGATTTTCTGTTGTGGCACCGATTAAAACAATGGTTCCGTCTTCCACAAAAGGAAGCAAATAATCCTGCTGCCCCTTGTTAAACCGGTGAATTTCATCCACAAACAAAATCGTCTTTTTCCCATACATTCCATAGGTATCTTTTGCCTTGGCAACGACCTCTTCCATATCCTTTTTGCCTGCCACAGTTGCATTAATCTGTGTGAATTCAGCACTGGTCGTATTGGCAATGACTTTTGCAAGTGTTGTTTTTCCGGTTCCCGGAGGTCCGTAAAAAATCACACTTCCCAGCTTGTCCGCCATGATTGCGCGGTACAATAACTTGTCTTTTCCTATGATATGCTGCTGCCCAACCACTTCTTCAAGCGTTGTAGGACGCATACGTGCAGCTAATGGTGCTTCCTTTTCCTGGTTGTTTTGACGCATATAGTCAAATAAATTCATTCCATCCATAGACTTATATTCCTATATATCTCATCTGTTTCGTTAACATTATTCTCATCTTCTATCTGACTGTAAAACCTCTTGTTCCCATGTATCCCAAGGGTCATTCTTTCCATCACATATATCAAACTGTATCTGATTCGGGAATGTTCCCTCTACGTATACGATTGTAGCACAATATCTATTCATCATCAAATTCCTGAACCCTCTATTCTTTACTTCTCTTCGGAACGGTTTAAAAAGCTATTTCATTCAAACAAAATCTCATCTACTGTGACAAATTCATAACCTTCTTTTTGCAAATCATCGATTGCAGTAAGTGCCGCCATGACACTCGTCTTATAGGAATCATGCATCAGAATAATCCCATTATCTTTTGCATTCTTTTCAATCTGTCTTACAATTCCTGCGGCATCCTCACTGCACCAGTCCAAAGGATCAATATTCCAAAGAACAACTAACATGCCTGTCTGCTCCTCAAGACTATCTTTATGACTTCCAAATGGCGGACGAATATACTGCGGTGTCTGTCCCGTAATCTTTTCTATAACCTCATTGGTTTTTACAACTTCCTGATGTAGCAAAACCGTATCGGCATTTTTTAAATCTGTATGATGAAAAGTGTGATTGCCAATCAGATGCCCTTCTTCCTGAATACGCTTGACTAAATCCGGATAGTTTTGCGCGGATTCTCCAAGTAAAAAAAATGTAGCATGAATTCCGCGTTCTTTTAATCCATCCAATAACATAGGTGTATAAACCGGATGCGGACCATCATCAAATGTTATAGCAATCTTTTTGGTTGACATAACTTCTTTTTGAGTATCAGAAACCATGGTTGCATTTCTGCTGTCTGTCTCATTCATCATTTCATTTTTTCCAAAATATCCAAATAAAACAAAAGAAACGGTAAAAAACAGACCAATCAGTGTCTTAACATTCTTCAAACTGCGATTCATGGATACCTCAAAAATGAATTTGTATAATATATGAATGTATTCTTATCATTATGCAGTAGGTATGTGCAGCCTACTCCTCCGACTCAATTACAGAATCGGTATACTTTCTTTGCATATCATGCCTTTTTTTTCGATTTTCAACCGAGTCAAAAATAATGGAAAAGTCATAATCTTCCGGATATAATTCGGTGGCTGCCACATGTAATTTCACTCTCTTATGATTGATCCATATTTTTTTATTCGGAAGCTGTACTCTCAATACGCCCTTTTCATTTATAGGTTCACAAACAATTCCGATCTTTTTCTCCGGGAAAACCATAACACTGTCACCGATATGAAACTTCTCACTAAGATCCGTATGCTTCTTTACTGTTTTTGCTTTTACAATTTTCGTTGCGCTCTTCTTTGCAATGTTATTTTCCGGATTATCAAACGTGTAGTTATCGATTGCTTTCTCGCCGTATGCAGCACGAATTGCTACTTTCAGCATTTCGCCCGGCATTCCCAATCTGTCCGCAATATAAAATGCACAGCTTTCGCCGGCCTCACCGATTACCATTTGATAGGTAGGACGCAAGGTTTCTTTATCAAATGACATTCTTGCATTTACAATATCCAAAGCCTTATCTGCATATTCCTTTACTTCCGGATAATGCGTTGTAACTAAAAAAATGGCGCCGCTTTTCCGAAGTTCTTCCAGTATCGCAATGGCAA
This sequence comes from Lachnospiraceae bacterium, assembly GCA_017387565.1. Lineage (GTDB taxonomy): Bacteria > Bacillota > Clostridia > Lachnospirales > Lachnospiraceae > UBA2882. The sequence continues at coordinate 25,878 of JAFOEY010000034.1, forward strand.
TCCCCATACCTTCCGTTGGATCTGTACCGGAACCCAATTCATCCATAATCACAAAACTGTCCTTATTTACTTCCCTTAATACTTCCAGCACATTCGTAATATGAGCTGAAAAAGTAGACAGATTTTCTGACAGATTTTGTCCATCACCAATATCGCACAGATAAGAACTATTCATACAGATATCCGCCTTTTTACATGCGACATGCAATCCGCATTGCGCCATGATGCAATTAAGCATAACAGTTTTAATCGATACTGTTTTTCCTCCTGTATTGGGACCTGTAATCACAATTCCTCTCACGTTTTCTCCCACTTCAAACTGCAATGGCACCGCAATCGTTTTATCCATTAGAGGATGCCTTGCATCAATCAAATGGATCCTCCGTTCCGTATTAATAACCGGTTCGCTCGCATCCATATTAAGACTTAGTTTGCCTTTTGAAAAAATAAAATCGAGTTTTTCAATCATTTTTAAATCTTCATGCAGCACCGGTGCTGATGCCATAACCATGGCTGACAAGGTATACAGGATGTTGTAAACTTCATTTTCTTCATTAATTTTTAATAACTGTAGTTCTTCATAGTATTTTGCGACACTCGCGGGTTCTATAAAAAGAGTACTTCCGGTTGAAGACTTATCAATCACGCTTCCGGATATCTTAAGCTTATAATCTTTTTTTACAGGAAGACAGATTCGTCCATTTCGGAATGTACAATAATTATCTGCCATACATTCCTTATTTGAACGCAATATTTGCTCTGCCTTCTGTTTCATCTGTTCTTCACACTTTACAATCTGTTTCCGAATCTGTTCCAGTTCTTTTGATGCATAATCATCCACTTCATCATTCCGGATTTTTTGACTGATTTCCTGTCCCAAGTCTGCAATAACATCCAGATTTTCATCATAATAGGCCAGCGAATTCTGATACACTTTGCCTCTCGCCAGATAGTCTTTCAATCTTTTTATTACAACCAGTACTCTTTCTACTCTCTCTAATTGGTATGGAGTCAAACAGTCCCCCTTTTTAGCTATCAGCAATACTTCTTTTATTTCTGTTATATTCTGAAATGGAGGCGCTCCCAGTTTTTCGATGAGAAATCGTGCATCGGTTGTATCTTTCAATTGTTTCTTTAACTCATTTTCAGAAAAGAACAAATCGGTTTCCCTGATTTTTTCTTTTGCCCAGTCAGTAATTGCTAACTCAGACCATATTTCTTTTACCTTATCAAATTCAATTTGTTTTTCTATATTCATTTTCTTTCCCTTTCAAATAAAACTTACTCTCTTTTTCGATTATGTCCTGAGAAAGTTTGCTATTCTACAGACTGTATGTGGCTGTCAGCTCTTAATGAGCAACGTATTACAAATTTGTACAGTTACTCGCCATAAAAAATGACCACAGTTACCTTAATCATATGATGTTGGGTCAAAAGGTATTTTGCCCCATGATACCATGAGATCGCTACGCATGAAGAGTATGCCCTTTTGCTCCTGGTATCATCACATTAAGATACTATGGTCGTTATCATTTTCAATATATCAAAAGTAATAAAAAAGCATGACCATATAGCCATGCTTAATCTTCCATAAAAACAATACAACAGATATACCACAATATTAAGCAATCGTAAAGCGAAACCGTTGACAGCGCATACGTCAACAAAAGGGCAAAATCCTAGCATAAACTAAAATCACCCTTGCAATATTTATTTTGCAACTTTCTCCATTACAATCACACTTAACAAACAAATGTCTCCTAAAAAACTTTTTCTCAATTATACAATTCCCAATCTGATTGGTCAAGTATTAAATCTCACTGCCACTAAGACAGTATTATTTTTTTGGGGGGGGGGGACGGTTCTTCTGTCATGAGAAGTGTCCCCATGAGTGCTTATCCTTGACAAAAACATAGCAAAAATGTTATCATGCCCCATGCAAGGGTGCTCGTAAATCTGAGCGCCCTTTGATTTTTTATCATCATTATATGATACCACAAAATGCGTAGCAATCCGTTGGTATCATGGGGCAAAATACCTTTGCCCCCAACATCATTATAATTATATTGGATTGGGAGGAAAATGCTATGACAGCAGAGGAATTACTACAGGAAGCTGCAGGCTACGAAGAAAAACTGATTACCACCAGACGTTATTTACACACGCATCCCGGCACAGGTTTTGATATTGAAGATACCGTCGCCTATGTCAAACAGGAACTGATTGCTATGGGTTATGAACCTAAGCCCTGTGGAAAAGCCGGTCTTATTGCTCTTGCAGGAAAAAAGGAAAACGGTAAAACTTTTCTTCTTCGTGCGGATATGGATGCGCTTCCGATGTCCGAAGAAGCGGACGTTGAGTTTGCATCGGCAAACGGAAAGATGCATGCCTGTGGTCACGATATGCACACCACGATGTTACTCGGTGCAGCAAAACTTTTAAAGGATTATGAAGATGAAATTAACGGAACCGTGAAACTCATGTTTCAGCCTGCCGAAGAAATCTTCGAGGGTTCCCATGATATGATTGAAGCAGGCCTTTTGAAAAATCCGGACGTAGATGCGGCCCTTATGATTCATGTCATGGCATCAATGCCAATGCAGGCAGGAACCGTCATCGTCAGCGATGGTGGCGTCAGTGCTCCTGCTGCTGATTATTTCACCATAAAAATTCAGGGAAAAGGCTGCCACGGTTCCATGCCGAATAACGGTGTCGATCCCGTCAATGTCGCTGCCCACATTATCACTGCCCTTCAAGAGCTTCATGCAAGAGAGCTTGCACTCACCGATGAAGCCGTCTTAACTATCGGTTCCATCCACGGCGGTGCCGCAGCTAATGTTATCCCGGATACAGTAGAGCTTGGCGGTACCATCCGGACATACGATGAAGAAATCCGAAGTTTTATGAAAACAAGAATGACGGAAATCTCCCAAAGTATTGCCACAGCTTTCCGCGCTACAGCCGAAGTATCCTTTGGTTCCGGCTGTCCGACTTTAAACAATAATCCGGATTTATCAGCCTGTGCGGCAAAATATCTCAAAGAACTGTTACCTCCGGGCAAAATTTTTACCGCAGCTCAGTTAAATGCCTTATCCGGCGACAAAAAGCCACCAAAATCTGCCGGTTCTGAAGATTTTGCTTATGTAAGCCAGGAAGTTCCTTCCGTTATGTTAGCCTTGGCTGCCGGAAGTCCAAATGACGGATACTGCTATCCGCAGCATCATCCGAAGGCAAAATTTGACGAAGCAGCTTTAGCAAGCGGAAGCGCCGTTTATGCATACACAGCCATGCGCTGGCTTGAAGAACATGAATAATCTTCTTTGAATATGCATTTGGTTTTCGGATTGTCAATCTGTTTGCCAATCTGTAACAGACCTAAAGAAAAAATGAAAAAGCACAAAAATTAAAAATATGAAAGTGAGGTATTTGTCATGAAAGAAATCATCCAAAGCCCCCTGTTACTTACTCTGGTCACTATCGGTCTGATCTACATCTTAGGTTTTTCACTCGTTTATTTGAAAAAAGCCTACAGCCGTTGTCTGGAAATGGGAATCACAAAAGAAGAACTGAAAAAAGTCATTAAATCCAGCGTCGTATTTTCGATTGTTCCGAGTTTATCCATCGTTGTCGGTCTATTCGCCTTAATCTCAGTATTAGGTGTTGTATGGTCCTGGTGGAGACTTTCCGTTATCGGCTCTCTCTCCTATGAATCGCTGATTTCAAGCAGCGTTTCGACCGCACTCGGCTTTTCCTCCAATGCGGAAATGTTAGCAAATGCTACCGGAAGAGAATTCGGTGTCGTTATGATTTTGATGAGTATTGGTATGTTAAGCGGTTTCTTTATCCTGATACCTTTTGGTAAAAAACTCTCTATGAGTGTAAATAAAACCGAAAATTCCAGCACATGGAAATATGTTTTGAGCGGCACTTTCATGCTTTGTCTCTTTGCCGTTTATGTTCCCGTATTATTGTTTGGTGATACTATCCAAGCCGCAGTTATGTTAACCGGCTTAGTGATTGCAGTTGGTCTTGGTATTCTTGCCCAAAAGAGCCCGAAATTACGTTGGTTAGGTGATTTTATCATGGCCTTCTCCATGATTGGTGGTATGATTTCATCTATTTTATGGACCAGTATATTTTAATAGCAAAAGGAGGAACTACATATGAAAAAAGAAAATAAAACCACACAGACATTAGATCCGTTTCAGGCATGGTCTCATAAATGGGGACGTTTTGGCACAGTCATTGCTTTGATTTACATGATTGCACTTCCTTTTGTTGTGCTCACATACTATGATGCCATTCCCTCTTTTGGAGAAGTTATCAATATCTCAACCATCAGTATTTTGATGATTTATATTCCGGTAGGTATCTCAGAAGCTCTCAGCTATACTCCAATCCTTGGCTCCTCTTCCTACCTTACTTTTATCACAGGAAATATTATGAACTTAAAACTTCCCTGTGCAGTAAATGCTTTGAAAATCACGAAAAAAGAAGCAAATACACCGGAAGGTGATGCAATTGCTTCCGTAGCAGTTGCAGTCAGCTCCATTATGACCGTTTGTATTTTAGCTCTTGCTGCACTGTTTAGTACCTGGATCAGCCCGGTATTCGAGCTTCCGGCTGTAAAAACAGCTTCCAACTATATTATTCCTGCATTGTTCGGCTCTTTAACGCTCGGACTGTTTTCAAGTACTAATGCAGGAAATAAAGTGGTTAAAAATGGTATCATGGGCGTTGTACCGGTTCTTATCATCGTATCCATTCTTTCTATCCTGGTACGTGTGACAAGCGGCGGTTCCCTGTTTGGCATGGTCGGATTCCTGATTTTATTTATGCTTCCAGTGGCCCTGATTTCTTCCCGCATTATGTGGAAAAAAGGTGTCATCAAGGTTGTAGATAAGAATTCTACGGAAGAATAGAATTTTTATATATGATTTTCGGTTTGGATGACTTGCCATTTACGTACTATTTCCAGAAATCCAGAAACCTAAATCCGAAAGGATGCATTTTTTAATCATCCTATGAATTTATATAGTTAGCATATGTTAACAATAGGAAAGCCTCCACGTTTGCTTGTGGAGGCTTTCCTTTATCTACATCTTTTTTTTATTTCTAACTGTAAAAATATATTTGGCGAATATGCCACACCGAGAAAACGCCAGTTTTCGAGGTTGAATCTAAACAGTTACCTTTATTTTACGATATCACGAATAGATACTTTTTATACTCGCAATCCACAGATATCATGGTTCTGTAAATCAGTACCCATATTGACAATGCAGATTTTAGAATACCGGGATTACTGCATTACCATATGTTTCCTCGATATAGCTTTTTACACCGTCACTCAATACGGCGTCTACCAATGCCTGTGTTTTTTCAGAGTTTTCATTGCCTTCTTTTACAACAATCACATTTGCATAAGTATCTGCTGCTAACGAATCGGAAGCTTCTACTGCGATAGCATCTGCTACATTTAAGCCGCCTTCTGCTGCATAGTTACCATTAATTGCTGCAATATCAACATCGGGTAAAGAACGTACCAGTTGTGCTGCTTCAATTTCCTTGATTTCCAGGTTCAAAGGATTTTCTTCGATGTCCAGTACAGTTGCTGTTAAGCCTGCGCCCTCTTTTAACTTGATTAAGCCCTGTGCTTCCAGTAATAAAAGTGCTCTTGCTTCATTGGTTGTATCATTCGGCACGGCTACAACAGCACCATCTTTTAAGTTAGCAATGCTATCTGTTTTGCCGGCATAAAGTCCAAATGGCTCAAAATGTACAGCTGCTACAGAAACCAGATGAGTTCCATTTTCAGCATTGAAATCATCCAGATACGGCTGATGCTGGAAGAAGTTTGCATCCAGTTCACCATCTTCCAATGCTGTGTTGGGTAATACATAATCATTGTATTCTACAACCTGTAAGTCATAACCTTCTGCTGCCAGTGTGTCTTTTACCTGTGCTAATATTTCAGCATGGGGTGTAATGCTGGCTCCGACCTTTAAAACTTCTAATTCCTCTGTTGCGGTATCTGTCGTTTCTTCAGTTGTTGCATCAGCTGTGTCAGCATCTTCTGTTTCCTGTGTTGATTCCTCTGTTGCCGCATTTTCTGTAGTTTCATTTGTTTCACCATCGTTTGCTCCACATCCTGTCAGTCCTACAACTCCGAATGCCAATGTTGCGATTAATAATGTTGCGATTTTCTTTTTCATAATTTTTTCTCCTCTTCTTTCTTTTTTTTAGTTTCGGATACGTTTATCCGTTTTATTTGCAATAAACATGCCAAGCTCCTGGAATACCTGTACAATAATGACCAGTACAAATACCGTTGCCCACATGATATTGGCCTGATAGCGATAATAACCGTAATTGATAGCGATTGCTCCAAGTCCGCCGCCACCGGTAAATCCTGCCATTGCGGAATAGCCAAGCAGAGTTGCAAATGCTATGGTACATCCGACAAACAAGGATGGTTTTGCCTCCGGCAGTAACACTTTCCAGATGATCTGGAAGTTGCTTGATCCCATGGCCTGTGCCGCTTCAATTACGCCCTGATCCACCTCCTTTAAAGATGATTCCACCATTCGTGCAATAAACGGAATGGCTGCTACAATCAGCGGAACTACCGTTGCATTTGTTCCGATCGTCGTTCCTGCCACAAGCCTTGTAAAAGGCAGAATGGCAATTAACAAAATAATAAAGGGTATGGACCGGGTTAAATTCACAATCACGCCCAATACCGTATTGACGATCCGACATCGGCAAATTCCGTTTTTATCTGTTATAAAAAGCAGTACTCCCAAAGGAATTCCCGCCAGATACGAACAGGCTGTAGAAAGGATTACCATATATAAGGTTTCCAATGCACCTTTGTAAAGCAGTGTAACTAACTGATTAAATTCCATCCACATCTTCCTCCTCGTAATGAACTCCTATCGAATCCAGATATTCTTTTGCTAAAGCAATTACCGCTTCATCCTGCGGAAATTCCAAAAGCATCTGGCCATATGCTTTTCCTCCGATATCTTCTGTTCCGGCTCCCAAAATATTGACCGGGATATGACATTTTAAAACCAGATTGGCCACAACCGGTTCGGAAGATGCCTGCCCACCAAAAACAAGTCGGAATACCTTTCCCTGATAGGTCCGGTTGTCAAATTTTTGTTTGGGATAAATCATTTCCTGGGCTACTTTAGTTTTGGGTGATAAAAATACCTCCTGTACACTTCCCTGCTCAACGATTTCTCCCTCATTTAACACAGCCACATGGGTACATATTTTTTCCACCACACGCATTTCATGCGTAATGACGATAATTGTAACGCCCAGCTTTTCATTGATTTCTTTTAAAAGCTCCAAGATGGAATTGGTCGTATTGGGGTCCAAAGCACTGGTTGCCTCATCACACAAGAGGTATTTCGGCTGTGTAGCCAATGCCCTTGCAATTGCCACTCTCTGTTTCTGTCCTCCTGATAGCTGTGCAGGATAGTGATACATTCGGTCTTCCAGTCCTACCAGTTTTAAGAGTTCAATTGCCCGCTCCTTTGCTTCTTTTTTATTTGTGCCTGCAATCTCTAAAGGATAACAGACATTTTTCAAAGCGTTTCTTTGTGACAATAAATTGAACTGTTGAAAAACCATTCCGATTTTTCTTCGCTCTTCTCTAAGTGCCGCATTTCCAAGTGTCGTCAGTTCTGTATCATCTATAAAAACTTTTCCTCCTGTTGGTCGTTCCAACAGGTTCACACATCGTACCAATGTTGATTTTCCGGCACCGGAAGAACCAATGATACCAAAAATACTTCCATCTTCGATGGTAAGATTTATGTTTTTTACGGCTTCGGTCTCTTTATTCTTCTGAACAAAAGTTTTGCTTACCTGTTCCAGTCGTATCATGTCTTTTCCTTTCTTTGATTTTCTTTATACTGTTATTCTTATTCTGAAATCGAGTTTTCTCAATTCCTGTTTTTCTGAAATCAATTTTTCACAATTCCTATATTTTGAAATCAGACTTTTTAATGCCTGTTATGAAAAAAACGCAGGCGCACCATTGCACCTGCGTTTGCTAAAAATCTTCATTGTATTTTATCGCTTTCGGGGTGCAGGAAAATAAACCATATCATGTCTTGTCATCATACAGCAGCGTGTTTGCATATTCATCATCATAGTATTTACTGTTTTTTGCATAATATCGTTCTCTCCTTTCCTCTTTTGCTTTTTGTTCCTTTCGATGTGTTTAGTATAGCATCATGCAAAGAAATGTGTTAATACGCAAAATTTATAATTAGTCATAGGGAAATACTATAACAAGCAATCAATTTCTTAATCAGCAAAAAAATCTAGAGCTGGCACTCTAGACTTCTTTCGACGCACTTGGAATCAAACTAACTTTTCTTAGCTAAGTTCATATTACAACCTTTTTTCCAAAATACAACAATAATCATATTCAATTTTGTTAATCGAACTTGTGTTCTGTTTTAGGTTATGTTATAATGAATTTAGTAGCAATTTGCTACGGGCAATCGTGTTACAGGGTGGTTGACCTCTATTCTACATAGAATGGAGGTGATGCTGATGAAGAAATTTGACTTTAAAGACTTAATGTCTTTCGGAATGTTTCTCTTAGCATTGCTGACATTCATTTATTTGATTTGTCAGTAATATAAAACAAAACCTTCCCTGTACTTTGGCTAGTGCGAGAAGGTTTTGCATTAAATCTTTTATAAGGCCAACCACTCTGTGGCGATTGCCTTTTCTATTTACATTATAGCAAAAAACAGAAATATTACAACTAGTTTCTCAAATTCGTTTGTTCATTTTTACTAAAAGCGAAGTATCATACTCTGTGATCCGAAAAATCAATTTATCTCACATCAACCAATCCATATAATATAGCTCTATTCCACTATTCATAAATTCAAACAAAGTGCAGGCCATCCTTCCTATTATACTAACACCCGCTAAATTCAATAGAACAGCTATAATAACCCCCAATATTACACATGCCCAGATAATAAAAATTTGACCTTTACATTGTTTACTATTGATTATCTTGATTGTAAGGTAAATGGTTGGAACAAGAATAAATGCTATGATTACTATAGTCACTCCTATGCTGACAATATATCCAATACCGGTTAGATATCGTCTATACCCAGCCCACCCATAAGACACATTTATCTTATAATTAACATCGAATCCTATTCTAAAGGCAGTCAATATTTCAACATATAATACCAATAAAAAATACTTCAATCCTATATTCTTTTGCTTTGCTTTCATTCAATAATATGCTCCTCACAAATCACAAAAGCATTTGTATCGTAATCATACTTATAACTACACTCCACATGTGTATTCGTATCTCTTCTATAACTTCCAATTATCAAATTTTTATCTTTATCAATCTGATAATTCGGTATCTGTTCGAAAGATGCGTTATAAGCAAATACTCCACCATAATTTAAATACACACAATGAACCAAAGCTCCCTGAGCACCTGAATGACCAAGGAATATGACTAAATCATCAAGTCCATCAAAATTTACATCTTCCAGCTTTGCTTCAAAATCACAAGCGTCATATACATATCTACCAGCGCCAATTTCGTCACTTGATGGATAAGTTACTACAATTGCTCCTATTTCATCATCTACATAAAAGAAATAATCTCTTTTGTGCTCATACTCTCCCTTTGGAGTATCAATGTACTGTATTCTAACTCTATAGCAACGATTCTCTTCAACCCATTCCATAGATTCTATTTTTTCATTATCATCAACCAATTCTACTATTTCTTCTACTCTTTTATCTACATCTACGTTACCTGATGCACAAACAAAATCAGCATTTTCTTTCGTTCCACATCCGGCAATAAAAACTATACAAATGACAAATATTGCATACAATATCTTTTTCTTCATAATGGTTTTCCTTTTTATGATATATTTCTAATCGTAAAATCCCGATTTATTTCTTTAAGCGAGTTCCTTTCCTCTTTACTCAATGGATTCTTATGATAAAATCCCAAATCATCCATTAACAATTTTCTTATAATCTTCATCAGATAATACTCCGACTATATTTTCAAGACTATCATATGAAATTTCTAGTTTTTTAAGTAAATCTTCTATAATGCTTTCACTATCAAATTTAGCTTTTTTACTTCTTTTGCATTTATCATCAATAACTCTTAACGATTGAATAATATTATCGACTACCATAAGATATTGCGTATCATAGTCTGCATTAATAAAATCATTATAAGGAATAGGCAAACGAACATCTGCATACTGCTTTTTATAATTTATGTATTTTCTCGGTTTACCCCAACCATCAATAAGATGCTTGTTCGGGTGACAATTTACTACTATCGCTATGCTTTCAATATTATCCGCATATTGTAAAATACTATAATTTTTCTCATCTATTCTTTGGCTTATATCTTGAAGAATAATGTGAACATTATTTGCTTCTCGCCAAATCTCACAACTAATAAATAAAGGTCTACTCATATTATTTTTTCATCTCCACCTTAGCTCATAAAATATGAACCTACCGGCTCCATCTTAAAAATTACTATTTAAAATGCAAGCCCAGACATTACTACTAAACTAACTAATACAATTTACGGAAAAATACTTCCATTCCCCATCATCACCCGAATGATACCAATCACAAATAAATGAGCCGGATAATACAGATAGAAAAACCACTTCATTCCCTTCCACTTTCCTCTTTCGCCATTATACTGTTTTAAGATGAACAACGATAGCAGGGTAAACATTTGAATGATTCCATACACTTTATCCATAAAAATAAAATACACAATGGCATAAAAAGCTGTCCATATGAACATTGTAAAAGCCTGCTTTTTGAAATCGCCGCGATGCAAATACAAATATACCGGGCAAATAGCTGCAATTGTCGACCAGTCCGCAGGAAATGTAATAAAACAAATCAAAATGGTAAGTACAATTTTAAGCCATTGCGGCAAACGATCCGTTGTAAATATAACCATCAAAACGACTGCCCATGCAAGTGGCCACATGACACTTGTCATATTGAAAAAGCCATTCGGGACAAAAGGAATTCCTCCTGCAAAGTTATACGCAAAGTGAGATATGATTGCAAAGACAAATAGTCTAAAAATATACTTTTTTACACTTCGCGTATAATGAAATCCTTCTGCAATAAAAAACCACATAATCGGAGCAGTTAATCTTCCTATCACATGCAATCCCATGACCCACCATATCTTTTGACAACCGGGAAAGAAAAGCCATGTTAAATGATCAATTGTCATTGCAATAATAGCAATCAATTTAATTTGATTGCTATTTAATCCATTGTTCTTTAATGTATTCACTTCAGTTACCTCCTCATATTCGCATCCTTTACATCTGAAATACCAGTCCGACCACTGCTCCGGCAACCATCCAGAAAAAGGGATGAATCTTGTTCAGCTTCTTCAGATTCATGGCAATGAAAAACAATGCACATAGAATCAGAGAAAAGACCGGAAACTGAAAACTGCCATCCGATGCCGTAAACAAAGCAGTCTCAAAGATACCGCATACCGCCGTTGCAATAAGGCCTGTCACAACCGGCCGGATCATGGCAAAGGACGATTTCACATACGGATTTTCATTAAATTTATCCAAGATTTTTGCAATGATGACAATCACAATCAGACTGGGTAAGACCAGAGAAAGCGTTGCAGCGATACCACCGGCTAACCCTGCTGCATGGAATCCTGCATAGGTTGCCATATTGATACCAATCGGTCCCGGTGTGCTTTCGCTGATAGCAAGCATATTTACCACGTCGGATTTGGCATACCAGTCATGTCTGGACGGAATATCCATCAAAAAAGGAATTGTTGCCGGACCACCACCGACTGCAAATAATCCAATCTGGAAGAATTCAATAAATAGTTGTAAGAAAACAGAGTTCATACCTTAAGCCTCCCCATCTTGTATAATACAATTCCAATAATACCGGCAAAAATTACCAGCAAAACCGTGGGGATGGGGGTAAACATTGCCAGAGCAAAACCTATCAATGCCATGACAATGGTAATTTTACTCACCATGCTTTTCTTTCCCATCGTAATCACAGTATTGAGCATCAATGCACAGACAACCACCTTAATGCCACCGACTGCATGTGCCACATAAGGATTTTCAATAAACTGTTGCACAAACATGGCAAGAATGGAAACAATAATAAGCGAAGGGCTGATCATGCCCAGCGTCGAAATAATAGCTCCCGGAATTCCTTTTCTCTTATAGCCTACAAAGGTTGACACATTGACGGCAATAATTCCCGGCGTACACTGTCCGACTGCATAGTAATTTAATAAATCATCCTCTGTCACCCAGTTCTTTTTTTCAACCAATTCGTATTTTAACATCGGAAGCATGGTAAGGCCGCCGCCGAAAGTCAATCCGCCAATCCGGAAAAAAGCAAAATAAAGCTGTAGTAATTCATTCATATGTTATCCTCGGTTTTCATTTCAAAATCAATCACGATATTCAATCATGATATGTTTTCACTTAGCAATTTCAATATACTGTATAAAAATCCGCAAATTCATCAGAAGTATATCAAGTTTCAAAATCCAGATAGGAAATATATCTTTCTGAAAAATCAGGTTCATTGGCAAGATTAATCAAAGTTTTATCTAGGTTAACATAACTTTTAATTATGTCATTCATTTTTTTCTCTTTCTCATCAACGATCCTCTTACCTGACGCATCATCTATTTCCTTATCTGTCTTCTCCTCTTCTTTCTTATTTGTTTGATTATCTGCATCTATTATACTTTCCATTTGACAATTAATTCTTTCATCTATCATGTCATCTGTCTCGTTACCCGAGTTCCTCTTGATCTTGCTATATCCATACAAAGCGGCTCCTGACAATGCCGTATTTCCACAAGCTGTTGTCTTTCCCTTAAAAGCATCCGGTAACAATCCCACGCCAAAAGCAGCTTCAACATCCAGATAATAACCAAATCCACCAGCTACATATACATGATCAATTTCCTGCATTGAACAACCGAATTTTTCAACCAGATAATCGATGCCACACCGAACTGCAGCCTTTGCCAATTGCATCTGACGGATACGATCTTGTGTTATGTAAACCATATCCATATCCCGACCATTTTCAACATCCGGTTTTACAGCCACATCCCGTTCATTTCCCAAATTTACATCCGATTTCACGGCCGCATCCCGTTCATTTCCCGGATTTACATCCGATTTCACAGCCGCATCCCGTTCATTTCCCGGATTTGAATCCGAATTCATATCCGAATTCAGAATCTTATCAGCATCCACAACATAAGGAACTCCCTGTTCAAACCATTCGCCCTGCAGGGTTCCGTGATCATCAATTTTCTTTTCCTGCAACAGGCGATACAAAAACGAAATGATATCCGCACCGTAAATTCCCACATCAGCAATGGAATCAAATGCTGAACCTGCTGCCGCTGAAGTTGCAACCAAGCGGTTATCCCGGATTAATGCCATTTCCGCATTGGTACCCAAATCCAAAAGTAAAATCAGTTTATCACGCGAACGCTCAAACGGTCTGTCTGATGTCAAATCTGCATCCTTCATTCCAAGAGCTAACAGCCCGCTAAATATATCGCCCCCGACAAAGGCGCTAAATCCCGGCATAATATAAGTGGGAATTCCCGCTATATCGGTCTTAATTTCATCCAATGTCTTGGGAATAAAGGGTGCTTTACTTAGAGAAGAAACATCATAACCCATCAACAAATGAACCATGGTTGTATTCGCCGCAACGACCATAAAGGAAATATCATCTGTTCCCAACGTGGCAAATCCTTCTTGTATCTGCTCTTTGATCAGATAACTCAAGTCTTCCCTGTTACCATTCATGGAAGCTTCCATGCGGGAAATGACATCTGCACCATAGCATTTTTGTGCATTAACCGCCTTATATACATCTATAACGCTTCCATCGGAAATCCTTCTTTTTTCCATGACTACCGTCGTTGTACCAATATCCGTAGTCACAAAACAACTGCGCTCTGTTTGGCTTTCCGCCTTCCAATAAATATTCCATGTTTCTCCCACGGCATCCATCTCTTTTTGCCTTGGCAGGAGAATTTCACAATCTGCGTTTAATTTCACTAAACAGGCAAGCCGGTATCCCATGCGCAGTTCATCCGGCGAAAGCCATCTTCTTTCTGTTGCGCCCGGCATCGGTGCCCCTTTTAAAAAGCGAACCTTACATTTCCCACAGATGCCTTTTCCACCACAATTTAAAGAAATGGGAATATCCGCTTTTTGACATAACAAAAGTAAGCTTTCTCCCGCTTGGAAAAAAAGCTTACTTTCTGTATTATCATTTTCGTATTTTATAATAAGCTGCAAGTCTGACATAGATTTCCACACATCTTTGATTTTCTGATTCTAAAAATGTTTCATGATGAATTTACAAATTCTATCACAGATGCATTTTCATACTCTTGTGTTCAACAAAAATCGATTATACAAATTGATTTCTATCTTTGTTATAAACATAACCGATTGCGGAAAGTTTATCAAGTACTGTCTGCTTATCAACATCCTCGTCGTCGCATAAATCGTCGAGCGAAGAATAAAAATCTCTCAGTTTTAAGTTAACATAACTAAGAAGCATCACCGGATCATTTGGCATCATAAAAAGTTTCCTACCTTATCTGCCGGAACTCATACCGTTGTTACCATTATTGTTGTAGTAATCAAAGAATTCACGGAAAAAGTCTTCTGCGCTACTTCCTCCATTTTGTCCGGAATTATCATTACCACCATTTGAGTTGGTGCTATCCTGATTCTGGGAAGAAATGCTGCGTCCGTCATCTCCGATTAAAGTTACCTGCAGTATCTTTTCTTCATAACCACCGGCTTCTTTGGCCCTCTGGATTACAAGTTCAACGGTCTCTCCAGCTTTATAATATTGTAAAGATGATTTTAAATCATCATAATCCGAAATGCTCATTCCGTCAAATTTTGTAATAATATCGCCTTTGACAAGGCCTGCTTTTTCTGCTGCACCATCCTTTTGCAGTTCCAATACATAAACACCCTGGGGAATGTTATACATCTCGGAAATATCGGAAGATACATTCTGGCAAGTAATACCAAGATATCCCTGTTCTTCTGTGGCAACCAGATCTCTGGTTTCGCGATTCATGAGCTCCTCCAAGATTGGCTCTGCCGTATCAATTGGAATTGCATAGCCCATGCCTTCTACAACAGAAGATGCAAATTTGGATGAATTGATACCGATTAATTCACCTTTCATATTTAAAAGAGCACCACCACTGTTACCGGGGTTGATGGCAGCATCCGTCTGAATCAGTTTTGCTGTCATACCTTCAATGGTAACTTCTCGATCCATGGCACTGACAATACCAGTTGTAACACTTTGACCATAACCTAAGGCATTACCGATGGCAACCACCTGATCTCCGACTTTTACATCAGAAGAATTACCAATTTTGGCAATGCTGATGGAAGATTTGATTTCATCTGTTAAATCGTCCAAATCAACTGCAATGATACCAAGATCATTATCCGCATCAGTTCCTTTTACTTTTGCCTCAACCACTTTATCTTCATCATCACCGAAGCATACAGAAATTTCCGTAGCATTGGCAACCACATGATTATTAGTTGCAATTAATAATTCCTCTTCATTTTGTCCGATAATAATACCGGAACCTGCACTTGTTGATTCATACTGTCTGGTTCCAAACATGCTACGGACTTCCTCCACACCTTTATTGGTAATGGATACAATGGAAGGCATGCAGCTTTTTGCAATTTCAGCAACCGAATATTCGGACCGGTCTTTGTTTGTCACCTGCTCTGCCGATGCCGACTGGGATGTCTGGTTGGAAGCATCCGCTCCCACTTCCACCGTGCCGATTGCCGCCTCATCCGCTGCCATAACCGTCTCGCCAATTGTCTGTGCACTATCCAAAGCAGCCAGTTTATCCTCAATTCCACTCGCTTTCAAAACACCGATAAAAACAAGGGATGCAGCCAATCCAAAAGCGACACCGCTTACTATCATCATACCGAATTTTCTGACAACACGTGGCATCTTTTTATGATGCTTTTCCTGCTTACTTGAAGATGGCTCTCCATTGGTATTGGGCGCGGCGCCGTAATTTCCTTCCGTACTGTTGTATTCATAGTAATTATTGTTTTCGTACATAACAACAACCTCTTTTCCATTTTTGTTTTCCTATTCAAGGGACTGCAAATTAGGATTTTGCAACCGGTTAAGAAACTGCAATATACAATTTCCAACCGGTTTGCGCATCGCTCTTTGCAATCCCTGTATTTGATAGTAAATAAGATACAGAAGCTTTGTTATAAAAATATGACAAAACTGTGTTTATTTTGTGAAATGTCTTCACTATGCTATTTTACAATTGTGCTCCTACGAAATTTGCATATTCTATCACAGACTTACACTTTCTTTGCTACCAGCTTATCATTTTCCACATCAATCAGGATATGATCTCCCTGCCCAATTTCATCTGCCAAAATCAGTTTTGCGACAGCGGTCTCAACATATTTCTGGATATACCGTTTCAACGGTCTTGCACCATAAACCGGATCATAGCCGTTTTCAACAATAAACTGTTTTGCTGTATCCGTGCAGGATAAATGCAAATCTCTGTCACTTAAACGTTTATTTAAATCCTCTATAATCAGGTCAATAATACCGCTGATATTACTCTTTGTAAGCGGTTTAAACAAAATCGTTTCATCCAGACGGTTCAAAAACTCCGGTCTGAAATGCGCGCGAAGATCATTCATGACCATTTCTTCTGCCTGCTCTGAGATTTCACCGTTTTCATCGATGCCATCAAGCAGATACTGCGCACCGATATTGGATGTCATAATTAAAATGGTATTTTTAAAATCCACCGTACGTCCAAGTGAATCGGTAATACGTCCGTCATCTAAGACCTGCAAAAGGACATTAAAGACATCCGGATGTGCTTTTTCAATCTCATCAAATAAGACAACAGAATAAGGTTTTCTTCGTACCGCTTCTGTCAGCTGTCCGCCCTCTTCATATCCGACATATCCGGGAGGCGCTCCGATCAGACGCGATACAGAATATTTCTCCATATACTCACTCATATCCAGTCTGACGATATTACTTTCATCGTCAAACAGGCTTTGTGCAAGCGCCTTTGCAAGCTCCGTCTTGCCGACACCGGTAGGTCCAAGGAACAAGAAAGAACCAATTGGTTTACTCGGGTCCTTGATACCGGCCTTAGAACGGATAATTGCTTCGGAAACTTTGGTTACCCCTTCATCCTGACCGATGACTCTCTTATGCAGCTCATCATCCAGATGCAGGGTTTTATTACGCTCACTCTCGGTCAACTTAGAAACCGGGATACCCGTCCAGCGGGAAATAATCTTGGCAATCTCATCATCATCCACGCTTTCATGTAACAGACTGCGATCCTGTTTGCCAACCTTTGCTTCCTCAGCCTCTAATTCTTTTTTCATTGCCGGCAGCTTCCCATAGCTTAATTCCGCTGCTTTTTCCAGTTTTCCTTCTCTTGTGGCAATCTGAATTTCATTATTGACAGCTTCAATATCCTCACGCAGTTTCTGAAGCTTTTCAACACTGGCTTTTTCATTTTCCCAGGTAGCTTTCTGGGAAGCAAAGTTTTCTTTTAATTCGGCCAGTTCTTTTTGTAAATCTGCCAGTCTTTCAACAGAAAGTTTATCATCTTCCTTTTTCAATGCCGTCTCTTCAATTTCCATCTGCATGATACGGCGGTTTAACTCATCAAGCTCTGTGGGCATCGAATCTAACTCGGTCTTAATCAGCGCACATGCCTCATCCACCAAGTCGATGGCTTTATCCGGTAAAAACCGGTCGGTGATATAACGGTTGGATAAGACTGCCGCACTAACCAGCGCGTTATCCAAGATCTTAACGCCATGAAAGACTTCATAACGGTCTTTCAATCCACGCAGGATGGATATCGTATCTTCTACGGTCGGTTCATCCACCGTAACCGGTTGGAAACGACGCTCCAATGCCTGGTCTTTTTCAATATACTGACGATATTCATCCAAAGTAGTTGCACCGATACAATGCAGCTCTCCACGCGCTAACATGGGTTTTAACATATTGCCGGCATCCAACGCACCATCGGTTTTACCCGCACCGACAATGGTATGAAGTTCGTCAATAAATAAAATAATCTGTCCGTCGCTGTTTTTGACATCCTCCAACACCGCTTTCAGACGTTCCTCAAATTCACCACGATATTTTGCGCCGGCTACAAGCGCGCCCATATCCAGTGAGAAAATCTTTTTGTCCTGCAGACTTGCCGGTACATCTCCTCTTACAATACGCTGCGCCAGTCCTTCTACGACTGCCGTTTTACCAACACCGGGCTCACCGATTAAAACCGGATTGTTTTTGGTCTTTCTGGACAAAATACGGATTACATTCCGAATCTCGGCATCACGTCCGATAACAGGATCTAATTTCTGGCGTTTTGCCTTTTCCACCAGATCTTCACCATATTTGGCAAGCGTATCATAGGTTGCTTCCGGATTGTCACTGGTCACACGCTGATTACCTCTTACCGTCGATAACGCCTGTAAAAAGCGTTCTCTTGTAATACCAAACTCCTGCATCATGTCCTTGATTGCTTTGTTTGGATGCTTCAACATGGATAAAAACAGATGCTCAACGGATACATATTCGTCTCCCATGGCTTTTGCCTCATCCTCAGCGGAAATCAAAACCTGATTCAGGGCCTGACCGATATAGACCTGACCACCCTGTACTTTTACTCTCTTCTCTACCAAAGATCTTGCATAGTTTACATAATATTCTTTCTGTATCTCCATCTTTTCAATGAGTTTTAAAATCAGACTATCTTCTATTGAAAGAAGGGACAATAATAAATGCTCTTCATCAATCTCCTGATTTCCATACTCATAGGCTAATTTTTCACAACCATTGATGGCTTCAACAGATTTTTGTGTAAATTTTTGAAAATTCATATACAGCACCCCTTTCAAAATAGTATGCTTTTTTTTGCATTTCTCATGCTCTGGCTTTGTTATAACGCAAAAATTAGCACTCGTCAAGAGAGAGTGCTAACAATTATTCTAAACTTTTTATAAACCGCTTATTCCTCTTCAATATCCACAATTAGTTCATCATCCAAATATCCATTTTCCAATAAATATGCAGGTGTGAAAGTCAACGTTGTTCGATCCCCGTTCTCATCGAACTGTACGGCATTCCACAGATCAATGCGAATATAAAACCAATCATCCACTTTATATAGCAATGCTGCCGTATCATCTTTTGACATAACTTTATAGGTTTTATCCGCTATCGTAATCTGATCCAGATTTTCATAATCCTCATAATCATCTTCTATTTGAGAAGCATCAAATGCATAATAACTGATGATTCAAGCACCCGAATTATCTTCATTTTTCCAATGAAAAGAGGTTTCAAAAAACGCATCACCCGACGGATGTCCCGATTCTTTCGTATACACAGTAATCTTATATTTATCCTTAAATGTTGTGCTCATAGAAGAAAAACTTCCCGTTGCATTTTCTTCTTTCTCAGACAAACTGTTTTCTTCCAAAGACTCGATTATTTCGTAATTTTCATCAGGATAAATATAATTTCCATCAATAGAATAACGCATCGATTCCGTGAAGTCATTTCCCGTGCTTCCATGCTCTGGACCGGAAATGGATTCAAATCTTAAATACGTGTCCTCACAGTTATCCGGATACAGGATATAAGCATATTCATAGTCCGGATTATCCACCTTATATACATCGACATTGCTGCTCGTTGCACACAACTTACCGTTACTTTTTATTTCATCCAGCATTTCATCGTCAATTACCGTAAGACGCCACCAATGAATTCCATTAAACTGCATAGTAACATCTCTATATCCTACTTCATATCTCGGGTATCTCTCCAGAATATGAGGCTGCGTATATTCAATCTTTACATTGGAATATTTACCAAGTATTTCTTCATATTGCTTCTTTTGACAACCGGAAAGCATCACGATTAAAAGAACAGCATATATTAAAATTTTTTTCTTCATCTTACTTCTCCCTTTTTCCCGGTTTAAAACCAATAAAACCACTAACAATAAACAAAACCAGAAATACAATAATATAAGGGATATAGTTTCCATATATTGTTTGATGAGTTCGTGCATCTACCCGAATCGTAATCTCATCGCCTACAGAATAACCATATTTGTTAAAAAGATTTCCCTCCTGAATTGTCTCTCCATCCTTGGAATTCCATTCCAAAACATATTTTTCGCTGACTCGCCCTTTGTGGCTGGATCTAGCCACATATACATTGGTTACAGTTGCAGGTATCTCTTCAAATCCACCACTATACTCATAAACAGCATTCACAATCCCAAACAGTGAAAAAAGCATAATTAAAATACAAATTCCTTTTTTTAATATTGTACGCATCTTTTCCCCTCTCTACATTCATGCTATGATTTTTGCTTTTTCATAAAAATCATAGCATAAATCAGAAAATTCAGCCACAATATTTACATTTATCAAATACGTTCAAATACCGGTATATATTCTAATGGCGCTTTTGCCTCAATCCACTGTCCGTCGGATAAAATCTGATGGCAATCATTTGTATCCTGCCAGATTCCTTTCGGCAGATAAACCTTTCGTTCTCTCTGACCCATCTCAAGAATCGGAGCAACTAGATAACGAGAGCCAAACATATACTGATCATCAAGCTGCCAGCAAATATCATCTTCCGGAAACTCATAAAACATAGTTCTTAAAAGAGGAGCGCCTGTCTCGGAAGCTTCCTTCATCAGAGTTTCCAGATATGGTTTCATCTCCCATCTTTTTTCAAGATTCTTTTTCAAAATTTCATATACTTCTTTTCCATAACTCCAAAGCTCGTTGTCCTGACCTGTAAAAAGATATCCGCCTCCCCATTCCAAATCAGACAACGGCTCAATATTATGCGGTCCGCGGTTACCATGCATTCTTAAAATTGGGGTAAATACAGCATATTCAAACCAGCGGATTAAAAGTTCATGAAAATACGGATCATTCACATCCTCTGTCATTAATCCGCCAATATCTGTATTCCACCAGGGAATTCCGGCTAATCCCATATTTAATCCGGCACAAACCTGATCACGCAATGATTCAAACGTACTATTGATATCACCTGACCAAAACAATGTACCGTATTTCTGACTTCCTGCCCATCCACAGCGAATCAGATGACAAATATCCTTTTCTTTTCCCGCTTCTTTCATTCCGTCGTAAAAGGCTTTTGCAAGCTGCTTTGGATAAAGATTGCTAACCTCCAGTCCTGTTCCAAGATAGTATCGGTAATTACTATAGTCATACACACCAAAATCCGGTTCACAGTTATCCAGCCAGAACATATCAATTCCCAAATCAGCATAGTTTTTCTTACAGATTTCCCATAGAAACTTCTGTGCTTCCGGATTCGTAATATCAATGGAAATGCAGTCTCCCTCGTAATCATAAGTCTGCATACTGCCATGCTCCGTCTTAATCAGCAGTCCTCGGTCCAATAATTCCTGAAAATTTTCACTCTTTCTGTCCACATTTGGCCATACGGATACCACAACTTTCGTTCCCATTGCATGAAGTTCATCACACATCGCTTTCGGATCCGGCCAGTATATGGGATCAAAACGCCAGTCTCCCTGTCTCGTCCAATGAAAAAAATCAATAATAATTACATCGAGCTTAATGCCAAGTCTCTGATATTCCCCGGCGACACGCAAAACTTCCTCCTGCGTACGATATCTTAATTTGCACTGCCACAAACCAAGCAATCCGTCAGGTAACATGGGGGCTCTACCAACAACCTTTGTATAATTCTCTACGATTTCTGCCGGTTTGTCTCCTACCGTAATCCAATAATCCATCTCCTTTGTGGCATCTGCTGTCCATTCTGTATAATTTTTCCCAAAAACAGCTCTTCCCACACCAGGATGATTCCATAAAAAACCATACCCCAAACTGGATACTGCAAAAGGAATGGAAACCTGCGAGTTGCGTTGAGCTAACTCCAGACTGCATCCCTTTAAGTCAAGATAAGGCTGTTGATATTGTCCCATCCCAAAGAACTGTTCTCCATCATGACTTTCGAATCTTACGGTCAACGCATAATGTCCACCGACAATCGGCTGATAATGTCTGCCAACAAATTTTAAACAAATGCTCTCCTTAGAAACCGTATTATCATAATTGCGGTGATATTCCTTTAAAAACTGCCTTCCATCCTTATAAAAGCGTAAAACACCATTTGCGTTGATGCTGATTTTTAATCTTCCATTGGTAATTTGTGCACAATTCTCTTCCTCTGATATTTCCACCTCTGCCCGGCTTTCATTTTCAGAGATTTCCTCATCCAGTGCCCAATTTTGTCCGGTAAAGTCCGGATACCGTGTTGCACGCACACGCAGGGCATTTTCCCCCATGGCTCAATCAAAAGCCTTTCACCCTGATGTCTCATTTCCAATCCATGATTCATTCTTCGAAACTGCATATCTCTTCTCCTTTTATCTTTCTTATCAATTCTTTGATTTTTCCTTTTTATCTTTCTGATTGTTTCTGATTGATTCTATGATTTTGCCTTTTATCTTTTTCTGTCTTTGGGTTTTATCTGTTCGTTACATTTTTTCTTTTTCCTTTTCGAATTCGCGTTCTCAATATATATCTTTTCCGCCTCGAACTTCGCACTTTACTATCTTGTTATTATGTTACAATTGCATTATAATGCTATCAAAGCTCTTTTTCTTGAAATATTTTTATATAAACTAACACAATATTCACAACATAGAGGTTATAATGCAACAATATCCCACTATTTTTGAAGAACAGACTGCTCATGGTCATGCAATTTTTCCCTGTGCCGTCTATCAGATTGATTCCATACCGGAACATACCGAGAAAATATATTGCCACTGGCATCATGAATTGGAACTGTTACTGATACATGAAGGGACCTCTTTTCTTCATATAGATAATCAAATTCATTCTATTTCTACCGGAGATGTTGCCTTTATTCCTTCCAATGCCGTTCATATGGTAATTGGAGAATCAAATTCTGTATTTCGTTTTACGGCTGTTGTCTTTCATCCGGATTTTATTAAAAGCTTTGGAAATGATGCCGTTATGGAAAAATATTTGAATCCTCTGTTCAAATGGCAGTTTGCATGTCCGTATGTTTTACAAAACTCCCCTGCCTGTCAAAAACTCATTCTTCATATCGCTTCACTCTATCAGGAAAAAAAATCAGGTTATGAACTCTTCATAAAAATGAACCTGTTGGAAATCTGTGCCCTTTTTTATCATTATGCAGAGCCATTTCAAATTCATAAGCCCAAATGCAATGATTATCAGACTGAACTGGCAAAAAAAATGATGCTTTATCTTCAGCAACATTATGATGAAAAAATAACCCTTTCCGAAATGGCAACACATTTTCATATTAGTAAAGGACATTTATGCCGTTTTTTCAAAGAAATGACAAACATGTCACCTTTCGATTATCTGAATTATTTTCGTATAACCAAAAGTACCCGGCTATTGCATGATACAAATCTTTCAATCAGTACAATAGCCGGGCAAACCGGTTTCAACAATATCAGTTATTATAATCGGACCTTCCGCAAATATATGCACATGACCCCCGGTGCATACCGGAAAGACGTAATGGTTTCACCAAATGAAAAAGACGAAAAAAACTAACTCTTATTCTCATGTATCCAACGCCATTCCATCCACCCATTCATGGCAATATCGCAGATATTCCGCCTCCGTATTCAAAAAGTTTTCCGCATTCTTTGGCAGAACAATGGGCTCGATGGTCTCTTTATTATAATCGCAAACATAAATCGTTTTTCCGCAATTTAAAAACACCCAGTCAAATCGTATCTTTACTTTTTCCTGCGTATAACGCATATATTCAAACAACGCCCCTGCATCAATGTCGTTTTCATCCGTCGGATGCAAAAACAGATATAAACCGTTATATTTTTTATGCACATAATTTGTGTTCAGCTTTTCCAATTTTCTGTCAAACCGGAATTTTGCTTTGGAAAGATAATCCTGCTGCACAGCACGATCCGGCAAAATTGCCCAGAAACGTCCGTTATAAAAATGCAATCGTTCTCCATATTTTTCAAATGCGATGGGCGGAAGTTCTTCTTTCAGACATCCGAGATATTTTTCAATAAAATCCTCTTCCTGTCCATCATGTGGCAGAAGTGCCTGACTGACTTCCAGTCCAAAATCCATCGTCTCATTAATCCAGTCCGGCGCCTCACTCTTGATAAAGTATGGCTTATACTCCTTCCACAAATACTTTAAGGAAACCGCCGCATATATTTCATTTAGCATTTTTTCATAAGCCACATCGCTCACCTGCCTTTTTATCCCTTACTATAACCATATCACGAATAATGAAAAAATTGTACTAAATTCATACTTTGTGATTTCACTTGCATTTACGCAGAAATAATGATAAAACATTTATGTCCGGGGAAACAGGTGAAAATCCTGTACGAGCCCGTCGCCGTAAGGCACATCAATACTGCCGTTCTTATCAAAAGCCACAGTTTTGAGACAAACCATTGGGTCATCCTGAGAAGGTTGAACGGTAAGGTGCCAAGTCGAAATATCCGGATATCTCCAAAGATAAACCGCGAGTGCCGGTAGATGGAGAAATATCATTTTTCTTTTTTCAATTGTAAACTAATAAATTTGCTATTCTATCACAGCAAACTTTTTAAAAGCAGAAAAAAGAAAAAAATAACAAAATAAGGAGAAAACACGAAAATGAAAGTAAGAAACAAAAAATTCTTTTCCTTACTCCTTTGTATGATGTTAACTGTGGCAATGGCATTTAGTACAACAGGTTGTAGTGGAAACAATAAAGAAAGCGAAGCCCAAACCGAAACGCAGGTAGAGGCTGATGCACAGACAGCAGAAGAATCTGATGTGCAGGAAGATGCGCAGGATGCTGAACAGATAGCCGAGGCAGAAGGTGCGCAGGCCGAAGAACAGGCAACAGAACAGCCCGACGCACAGACGGATGCAACCGTACTTGGTGAAGGACAGACAGTTTTCACATTTAATGTTACAGATGCGGATGGAAATGAAACTAATTTTGAAATCCACACTGATAAAGAAACGGTCGGTGATGCTCTTTTAGAGCTTAACTTGATTGCCGGCGAAGACAGCGAATACGGTCTTTATGTCAAAACCGTAAACGGCATTACTGCTGATTACGACAAAGACCAGACTTACTGGGCTTTTTACGTAAATGGCGAATATGCTCAGACAGGTGTTGATTCCACAAACGTTACTGCAGGAGACACATACTCCTTTAAGGTTGAAAAATAATGAAGCTTTCGACTAGAGAGCTGACTGTTTTTGCGATGCTCGGTGCGCTCATGTATGCCTCAAAGGTCATCATGGAAGTGGCACCGAACGTCCATCTTTTAAGTGTATTTACCGTTGCTTTTACCGTTGTATACCGAAAAAAAGCGTTATACCCCATTTATACCTATGTTTTGTTAAATGGAATTTTTTGTGGATTTGCAACCTGGTGGATACCTTATCTGTATATATGGACGGTTCTTTGGGGCGTCATTATGCTCCTTCCGCGCAATATGAAAAAAACAGTCAGACCGATTGTATACATGGTGTGTTGCTCTTTGCACGGTTTCCTATTCGGAACACTGTATGCACCGGCACAAGCACTTTTATACGGATTGAATTTTAAGGCAATGATTGCATGGATTATCGCAGGATTACCATGGGATATGGTACACGGTATCAGCAATTTCTTTTGCGGATTTCTGATTATACCGATTGTCAAAGTGCTTACTATGTTGGAAAATGGAAAAACAGGGACGTAGCTTTTGGACGCCCCTGTTTTTTTATCATTTTATCTATTGCTCTTTTCTCTTATACCCAATCCACTCACAAAATCCTAGTAGCAGGCATCCCACACCATAGCAGACAATATCTTTGAAATCAAAAGTTGATCCCAGTATCGTTCTTAAAAATACATTGTTTTCCACACCCAGAATTTCCACCAGTCGAAAATACTGCAATACTTCCACCGCAGCAGCAAAGACAAAAATTGCCCCGGGTAGCCATCTGTATTTTTCCGGTATCCAGATCCTGACAAAAAAGTAGAGTACAACTACAACCAATACATCGCCCAAGTAAGGACGCACAAAATCATCATGCACATATAAGGCAATCAAAACTTCGATTACCAGAAAAATCATAAAAAGGATGAAATTGAAAAAACGTTTTTTGAGCATTTGCAGTACCTCTTTCGAATATCTTTTACTCTCTTTTCAGTATCTGCGTTCCTATAATTCAGTTTCCAAAATTCTTCGCAGTTCCTTAATTAAATCCTCAATGATGACCGGCTTTGAAATAAAACCGTTCATACCGGCATCCTGTGCCTTCAAAAGTTCGAGTGATTCAACTCCATTTCCGACTTCCTCAACCAAAAGACCATGCTCCAGAAGGATTTCTTTTAAAATCACACGGTTTGTCTCATTATCATCCACCAATAATACGCGATGCCCGGGCAGTCTTTCGATATTGACCATTTCTTCCGGTTGCAATTCTTCATACGTATTTTCTCCCAACGTATAGGTAATTGCAGTTTCCATATCCTGTAAAACCGCCTGAATCTTATCCAGATAGTCAACAGCCTGCTTATCATTGTTACGACCAAGCTCCGCATATCCGACCGCACTGTTAAGTGCTGTCCTAAGATCCCGCAAAGATTTCCTGTTAAATTCTGTTTCTTTCCTCGCAGCTTCTAACTCTGCATCTAAAAGATCCAGCTTCTTTAAAAGCATTTCATAATAATTATGCGAACTGCGTACATTTCCATCCGGATACAAGCAAAATTTTCGGGAACGATTCTTTTTTCACGAACAATCGTCCCCACTTCAACTACACCAAACTCATCTCATTAAATTCTATCATTTCCGCTTTCTTTTTTTCCTGTGTCAGAACAGGTTGTTTTTCCTTTGCAATCCGAAGAACAAATTCCATAATCTCATCGCATTTGTTTTGCTCGCTATAGACCTGATTAAAATCCTCAATCTCATATAAATACATATCATTTATCTTGCGGCTTTCGACAGCTTTTATATCATGATTTCCAAAATGAAGTATAATTTCCTTATCCAAAGGCTTTCCTTCAATCGAAACAAATTGATAATTGAAGTCAATCACTTTTGCCATTCCGTTTCCACCAGAAGAACTATATGCAATAAAACTGTTGACCTCAATTCTTGGAAAATGACGTTTTAAAAGAAATACCGGAACACTTCGTCGCCCGATATTGGTACTCAAATCATCATATACACTGTTTTTTTTCTGCAACTCTTGTGGCTTGGTTGGAATTCTATCATAACAGATTGCCAACAAATTATCATATCCTTGCTCACTTTTGAATCCTATAAATTCCATAGTATAAAGCCAAAGATTATCTTGTTTTTCCTCTTTCTTTGTAAATTTAACTTCACACATCATTTCCACATGATAATTCCGGTCTGTGATTTCCAAACTGACACCAGATTCTTTATACTCATTCAAAAGATGTGGTTTCTCAAGATATACAGCCGCACCGGTTTCGGAAACATCCTTTGTTTCACACTTATAATCAACACCATTCACATGCAAAACCGCTGGAATTTGAACTTGAACACGTTCGGCATTTCGATAAGTCTCTCTTCCACTGATAAAAAATGAACTCATAACCATATTATATAAATTTAAAATCAGCCAAAACAATACAACAACCGGTCCCATGGATCCACTATCAAACATATTACGTATACAGTTAATAATACCGATTATGGAAAGAATGATGAATATAAAAACAGGAATTTGATATACAATCATTTTTTCCCATCCACTCTTTCCTTCGTCAGACAAGGTTTCTTTTTTTGTTACCTTAAACTTTTTTAGTGAAAAACCAAATGTCTCCAAAATAATCGGAATTAACATATACGGAAATAGCGCATACTCATAAATAGAAGTCCATTTCGTATTTCGAATATTATTACTTAATCGACGCAAACAAATATTACTGGAAACATACATAGGAAGCCAAAAAATAAGGACTTCCCAAAGGGAGCACCTAAAAATACAATATCCAAACACAGCATATAAAATTGGTGACATGATGTAAAAAAATCTCTTTATCGGAGCATACCAGTACCAAATTGATGCCCAATAATTCATTTTCTGTTCAAAAGACAAATCCTTAGACGTAAAAATATGCAGTTTTCTTCCAGTTGCAATAACACCTCTGGCCCACCTAACTCTCTGCTGAATTAAGCTTTGAATCTCATTAGCACTCATTCCGGATGCTAAAACTTTACTGATCCCTAATGTAACATAACCTTTTTTCTGAATTAATATACCTGTTGCAAAGTCCTCTGTAATTGCATCTGTATAAAAGCCCCCAATATCATTTAAAGCTTCTCTACTAAGGATTGTGTTTGAACCGCCATAAATGCAACTATTTGTCCTTGTTCTTGCCACCTCAATATCTCGATAGAAGTAATCCTGTTCATTTGGTATTTTCTGCTCTGCGTACAAATTGAACTGAAACAAATCCAAATCATAAAATGCCTGTGGTGTTTGAACAAAACCAAGTTTAATCTGGTCTTCCGGTTTTTTGCCTTTGTTTCGTATTTCAGCATCCACAAAATAGGGAATTGTTTCCATTAAAAAGCAGCTCTGAGGAATCATGTCTGCATCCAATGTCAAGATATATGGAGAATTGGAATGTGCCAGTGCATGATTCAAATTTCCTGCTTTTTGACCTTCATGAGTATCTCGATCCAAATAATTCACATGCAATTTGGATGCTAAAAGTTTCATAGTATCTCGATGTCCATCATCACACAAATAAATATGTACCTTATTTTTATCAGGATAATCTAACCTTTTGCAAGCACAAATTGTTTTTGCTAATAAAACATAATCTTCATTATATGTCGAAATAAAAACATCTACATCCGGATACAATTCTAATGGCACATTCGGTTTTTCATAATCCCTTGTATTATACATATTTGCATAATGAACCAGTGCCTCGACCATACCAAGTGTCTCTACAATTAATAAGGCAATACCTACAAAAATAGAAATAAAACCATATCCAAACGGAATCGTAAAAAAGATACGCCATGTCAAATATACTATCGTAAAATAAATATTTAGAACAAACCATCCCTTACTTTTCAAGTCGTGTATGAAATTTTTAAATACTTGATTTTTTTTCATATACTATTCTTCTCCGCCTACCAAATCATCCATAAAAAATTGAAACGCCGAATCGCCTATGTTATAGGGATATACTTCAATAATGATACAATCAAACTGATTTTCTCTAATGTACTGCTCAATATCAATTTCATGATTTTCTGTTAAATTCCATATAGCATCAATCTGACCGCACATTGGTGTCATAAATGTAATAACCGGAGAAAAATACGAATCTCGAATCATTAATATTTTTTTACCATTGGGATTGGAAAGATTCTTTATCTGTTCATATGCATAAATTGAATTCAAATAAACAGAATATTGAGAATCTGAATATATATCCTCTTGTATCAATTTCTCAGGTAAAATAATGGTTCCAATAATATCACCCTTCGTTGTGATACTCTTTTCCTTTCTTTCGATAAAGGTTCTTTCGATTTCCATCTGAAATTTTGGATATAACACAGTCATATCCTCTAATCCTGAATACTGAAATCCGGTTGCACGCCCCATGGATCCCAACATGCCTTGTTTATAAACCTCTTTCCTATAATTTTCCTTTGTCAGGTATTTATCACAATCCAAATTATACTCATATTTTTCATTCAAAAAATCCGTCAAAATCTCTGTTGCATAAAATGCAGCCGGTGCAGTCCAATGATGATCTGTTTTAAAGAAAGCTTCTTCATAGGGTATTTCCTCATTTGGAAAATATAAGTTCAAATCAATTGTATCCACCCCTAATCGGTTCATATAAAATAATGTTTCATCAACCAAAACCTGAGGGTCATTTACCGGCATATCCTTTGAAAATCGACTGTCACTTGCTACATATTTTGATGGAGCAACGACAAATACTACTTCCGTATCATATTTTGACACGTAATCCTTAAGTCTCTTTACTCGCATTGCATATTCAAAACAATTATTATCATCATCACGATAAAATGACGCATAATGCAAACTCCCGGTATTATCCTTGATGTATGTAAAATTACTGATTTCTTTCTTATTCAAAGTCTTTTGAACAAATCCAAAGCATTCAATAAATTGCATTTTATATGCAAAATTTTCTTCTAATTCCTGTTCAAAAGAAGAAATATGTTCCTGCAATTCTTCCGGATCTTTACGAACATCATTAACACATTCAAAAAAAGCCTCTTTTATCTCATCCGCGTTTATATACATATTGTAAGCAGAAAAAATAATGATAAAGCATATAAAGATAACACAAACTAATCGTTTTCGGATAAAATATGCATTCTCTATAAAATTGTTTTTCATCTTTTTTAATAATTGTCTCATATTATTCCTTAAATTAGAAATTGAAATAAATAAACGGATTATAGTTTCCGGCTGCTAAATATCCCAAAGATAATATAAATAACAACATAATTGCAACGGGATAAATAACTGATATGACACCATTTTTTAACGAAATTCTTTGATGATACAAGCATTCATTCATTTTACGCGCTACAGGCGTTGCAAAAATAATACCGGCTAAAAGAAAAATCCAGTTTTCTTTTAAAAGAATAATTGCAAGTCCGCTATAAAAGCCATTTCTATTTAGCCCAAACATGTTTAGAATAAATCTTCCCGCCTGATAGAGATTATCAGAGCGGAACAATACCCATGCAAAATTTACAATAAACAGCGTATATAAATGTTTCATCCAATTATATTTCATTTTATCAACATATCCAAAAAATCGTTCTGAAAGCTGAATAACAAAATACAACATCCCCCACAAGACAAATGTCCAATTGGCACCATGCCAAATACCCGTAAGCAACCACACAATAAATAAATTTCTTACCATTGTATCTTTATTATCAGTACGGCTTCCACCTAGTGGAAAATAGACATATTCCCTAAACCAATCGGTTAATGATATATGCCATCTCTTCCAAAAATCCTGGATAGAAGTTGCAATATAAGGATAATTAAAGTTTTCTCCAAATTTAAAGCCGAAACAAAGAGCCAATCCAATTGCCATATCCGAATATGCGGAAAAGTCATAGTAAATCTGTAATGTATATGCGATACTTCCAAGCCATGCAAGCATTGCAGGAACCACATATTTATCATTACCAATAGAAGACCATCCAAACACATTATCTGCAATTGCAGCAAAACAATTTGCAAGCAAAACCTTTTTTATTACTCCTACCACAAATCTGCTTATACCAAGTGATAGCTTATTAAATGTTACAGTTCTTTTCTGAATAGAACCTGCAATTGTTTTATACTGAATAATTGGTCCGGCTATTAGCTGTGGAAAAAAAGAAAGATATAGTCCAACATAAAATGGATTTTCAGCAGGAACAATTCCTTTATATACGTCAACCACATAGGATATGGCCTGAAAAGTAAAAAATGATATTCCGATTGGTAATGCAATCTTCATCGAATCACATTGTAAATTCTCAGGCAACAATCCAACAACAAATCCTAAATACTTATATATAAATAGAATTCCAAGATTTACTGCTATTGTAAAAATCAAAAAACACTTTCGTTTTATTTTCTTTCCGCGTGATAATTGATATCCCATTAAACTATTGAATAAAATGGAAAATACTAATATCCAAACATTTCTCGGCTCCCCCCACGCATAAAACAAAAGACTGACAACTAATAAAACTATGTTTTGTAAAATTCGTGAAAACGAGCAAATAAAATACAGAATTAACGTTATCGGTAGAAAATAAAATAAAAAAGTGATACTGGAAAATACCATAGATTTTCTCCTTAACTTCTATTTTCGGTTGATCAGTATCGAAGGAATGAGAAACAACGCAATAATAACAAATAAGAAGAATGTTGTATTTCCCTTCAAACCTGTTACTATTGTTGTCTGGTCATTTAACTGTGTCAGTAGAATCTGCATATTTTTTCCATGCTTACTCAAATAGACTTTAATGTTATATATCTCCTGATCATAATCATCATTGAAACGACTAACTGTTTCACCATTAAACTCATAATCACTCAAGTAATAATTCCCCGGATTCTCATACGTCGAATCATAATAATCTGCTGCCCAACGATACCATTCTCTTTCTCTTGCAGAATTCAAATATTTTGTAGTTTCATCTATCATAGAGAAAATGTACTCATCGTTGAGATATCTCCTTCTAAGTGATGCATATCTCGATTTCAGTAAATTTACAAATTTTTTATCCTGACAGAGTTGTTTAAAAAAAGTTTTTTCCTGCATTGCCAAGGTTAATGGATCCGTCTCATCCATAACCGAGTTATTCATTGCCTGATCAAAGTCCCATACCGGACCTATTTTTAACGCTTCTCCTTGATTTTTGTACATATAGGTAGAATGTTCTCCGGCATCATAATTTCCAAAAAACTCATTTATCAAAAAATAATCCACAAAAGAACTGATATCAATGTATTTCTCATATTGCTTGAAAACTTTTTCATCCTCTGAATATAAAACCTGCTCAATCTTTGAAAAGTCCTGCTCAATATATTTTATGTTTTTCTCAGTCTGTTTACTGAGCGATGGATATTTAACACCAATCCATCCCGGATCGAATTCATTAAGCCTTCCGTATGTTTCAAGCATTGTATCAAAATTTGTAAATCGGTCTCGTCTAACCAGATAGGATGTATACGAGTTTTTCGTATTACATTTATCGATATTTACACGTACATCTGACTGTTTAATCTTCTCCATCATAAGATACACACCTTGATATTCATAGGTATCATTCTTTTTAATCAATACTTCACAAAAACGACATCTGGGTGCATATTCCATAATTTGTGATGCAGTCCTATAGGCAATGTAATTTCGAATCATGCTCTTATCAGCCATGCTACCGTTTAATATCCACGCATCATCTTCTCCCATTCCAAAGATATTTGCTTTCATATCATTGCCGTTTTCATCTGTTAGACTAATATAATACTGTGGTTTATCAAAAGAAAGAGATGTATGTCCTCTTTTCTTGATTTTCATATTCTCCACCAAAATTGGTTCATCATCAACAGAATTCTCCATATCAGCATTATCAAAAAGCGTTATCTTTCCATTAACCCAAGGATTCACATCTTCAAAGACTATTTCACCTGTCTCTGTAAATTTCTTATAAATCGGTAAATCTCCATCTATTTCCAGAACTACCAATGGAAGATTGGAAACAAATCCCGGAAGCATCTGATAATTCTCATCAAGAAATTCCAAAGGATCTCCTTTTGATTTATCTTCCGGTAATGTTTCATAATATAGATAAGATGATGTATCCTTTTTATTTTTAATGTCTTTAGTATACTTTATATAAGAAATCCCAAAAATCAATATACAAACAGACACAATAAAAAGAACCAGTCGCTTTATATTTGCAGTCATATTTACCTCTCATTAGCCAGATATTTCATCATCCTGACAAACAACACTAATACTGTTAAGTCCTTCAATTTCACTCAGTTTTTCTTCTAAAGAACCATTTTTCTTTTCGCACTTCTTCATAAAGGCCGATGACGTTTCAAAAATGCTTTCTCCATCAACACCAATATCAACATTGTGTACTCTTCTGACTGCCTTTTTATCTAAAACTAAATCAACTATCTTTTCAGCCTCTGTTATTGCATTTACACTTCCACGGATAATAATTAATGTACGATCTGTATTTCTCACAAATCCAAAAAGAACTAAAAACATAAAGATAACAATGGAACCAAGTAATGCAATCAGATAATCAGAAACACCGCAACATATACCTACCGCAACAGCCCAGAAAATGTAAATGGTATCTCTGGGATCTTTAATCGCTGTACGGAAACGTACAATGGAAAGCGCACCGACCATACCTAATGAAAGTGAGATGTTATTTCCGATGACACACATAACCATCGTTGTAACAAGCGTAACCATTACCAGTGAAATATTAAAACGTTCGCTGTAAATCGTTCCACTATGGGTAGCACGATATGCCGTATAGATAAGTACTCCGATTAATAAAGCTGCAATTAAATTGATTGCTACATCACCAAATGTGACCGCTCCTTCGCCCTGGCTTTGAATCAGATTGTATAATGTTTCCTTCAACTTATTTTCCTCCTCTTTGTCTCAATAACATTCTTGATTTAACATATTTACTATTTGAAATCTGAGTGTACATTTTATAACTTAATGCTTTTTTGATATTGCTCATCAGAAATCCGTTATATTTAACCTCAAGTGTGATTTCCGTTGGAGATATAAGCGGATACATAATGGCATCTTCCGTAAACAGATTAAAATTGCTCTCACTTCCCCGCAAATTTGTATCAAAGGTAATCCGTGTATCATTTTCAGTAATCAGATAGGCAAATCTGTCATATTCCACCATACATTTGGGCCGATATAATCCCATCTGCATAATCAGATAGATATTCTGTGCTAATGGTTCCTTCTTTTCTTTTAAATAATGAAAATCCCCTTGTATGAGAGCCTCTGCTTCCTCTCTTTTTATTAAGAGAGAACGTTTTCTTTGTACCCCACCTTTTTTTTCCTTTAGTTCCAATTTTGCAACGTCCGAATTTGTGTTATATATACGCAGCCTTATTTTTTTTCTGTCATCAACACCATCTTCTTTATCAAAGAAATCACTGTCATACAGGGAATCAAAATAGACTGACCGCACAATATATCCACTGCTTCCATTATGTGCATCCTCCTGCATATAGGTGCTTATTCTGCTTTTTAGAAACTGCATTTCAACCGGGTCTATCAGATACTTTTTTTCAACGCGGTTTACATCAAGGATCATTCGTCTCCTCCTCCCTCTTCAATAAAAGCAAGTCATCATATGTATGAAAAATGATTTGTTCATCCTTTTTCAGATATTGAAGCACGATTCCAAGTATGGAAAGTGCAACAAATACCAATGTGACAATCCATATATTTTCTATGAACCACCAATACGTAAAATAGGAAAACAAGACCGCTCCTATCAAAGGAACTACCCAAAACTGTTTCCTTTGTAAATAATCATATAACATAGCTTTTTTAATTATGCTTTCAAAAAGCATCAAAATAAACAACATGAGGCCTAATCCGATGAATGCAAACAGAACAAAAAAGAGCATGAGTGCAAGAAAAGAACCATTTATTGCCATTCCCATTTTCATTCCCAAAAGTCCTGAAAGCATTGCAATTACACTTAAAAAAGCATTCCGGATGATTCTTGCTCCCCATATACACAGCGCCAGGCAAATCATTAGTGTAAAAACCTTCATCAATGGGAATACAACTTCAGGCCGAAAAGAAAACCATACCACCTGCTTCCATTTCGGAATCAAATGTATTTCATATAAATATTCTTCTGTTTCTTCCGACCACAAAGGAGCTTCTACCACATCAGACTTATTTAGTGAAGCATTATGATCTGAATCATTCTGTATTAAGAGATATACCCCCACTTTCAGACCATTTGCTTTCCCCACACCCTTTTTACAGGATATTTTGGCAGTTGGTTCAATCTGATTTTCTATTATGTACTCCTCAATGACATGTGCCACTTCATCAATATCCGTGCCACGCGAAAGCTTTCGATAGGGAGTAATATCTAATTTACTATATGGTTCTATATAGGAAAATGTACCATCTTTATATTCAGCAATCTGATAAACATCAATTCCTAAAAAACGAGATTCGTTTTCCAAATCTACAATTAGCGTAATCGGTTCATCCATCAGAATGTCCGGCTTTTCTATAATTTTCTTTGCATAAACCGGTGCCGAACCCAAAAGACATATGAAAATGATTAAAAAAAGGGCACACCAAAAAGGCGTCCCCACAATGAGATGTTTTTTCATAGTTCTATTTTCTTCCATATTCATTTCCCCATTTAATTCCCTTTGTAGTAGGATACCTTGAGGATACCTTGATAAATCCAAAAAATCAATATGCATTTTTTAGTAAATTACCATTTGTTTTACCAATTTGTACTAGCAGTTTACACAAATTCTCAGTGGGGACGGTTCATTTGTCATAAAGAGTGTCCCCACTAATCACGGTAAAATGCTTCCGCATCAATTATTTCCTGCGAATCGGAATATTTTTTTCTAAAAACTTTTAAAAAGCAAAAACAACCCTTTTAACAACAGATCATCATCCAAAATCATATCATGACGACAATGCCTTCCAATCAGCTTACCCAGACCACCTGTGCAAACAATACTGGCCGGAGGTTCTTCCATTTCCTCGATAAAATGATCTATAATCCCGTCAATGGCTCCTGCCGAGCCGTAAACCAGACCGGATTGCATACTTGTAGTTGTTTCTACAGCAATTGCTTTTTGGGGTGCAACAATATCAATATCCGGCAATAAAGATGTTCCGGAAACAAGGGCATTTAGTGCCGTTCCTGCGCCCGGAAGAATTGCTCCGCCAATATAAGCACCGCTTTTATCCACCACTGTAATTGTCGTAGCAGTACCCATATCAACAATAATACAAGGTAATGGATATAATGACTTTGCAGCCACTGCTGCCACTTCCAGATCCGGTGCAATCATGCCTCCGGGAATGGCGCTCATATCCAGACCGGAAGAAAAGTTACCGACTACCAAGGGATCTTTTCCACTCAAAATCTTTAATGCTTTTTTCAATGATTTTGTAACAGCTGGAGCTACCGAAGAAATAATCATGCCCTCTATTTCATCTATCGTAATTCCGCTTAATTTAAAAATCTGATCAATTTTAATCGCATATCCGCTATCCGTCTCCTTAATATCTGTAGCAAGACGATAACTTTTAACAATCTTCATATCATCATCCACAAATCCCAAAACGGTATGGGTGTTTCCGGTATCTACTGCAAAAATCATAGTATTTCTCCTATCGTTTGTTATGTAAACTTAAAACATTCAAAAAAGTCTTCATTTATTTATAGCCCGGAGGCACACCCCGGGCTATTTGCACTATATATACTTATCGTTATCGATTAACTGATTTTTTTCCGAGATTAACCAATCTCAAAATCGTAGGTGAAAGAATAATGTTGATTGCCATTTCTACTAAGAAATTGGTACCTACAAGCCCAACAATCATAAAAGCTCCCGCACTTGCAAAACCTGCACCTTCAGCCCATCCTTCGATTGTCTCATAAAAGAAAAGTCTGCAACCGATTAAAAAGATGCCGGTATTGACAATCGGAGCACATATTGCTGCAACAACACACGCCAAGTATTTATTTACTTTTTCCAATGCAAGATAAACTATACCTGCTGCCAGACCCGCAAGTGTTCCTTTCAAAATGACCGTAATAATGGTACCCGGAACACTGATTGCAAGGAAAGCTCCTGCATCCGTAAAAAGAACGACAACGCTAAACACAAATCCAA
The DNA here is from genome assembly GCA_017387565.1 of Lachnospiraceae bacterium. Taxonomy (GTDB): domain Bacteria; phylum Bacillota; class Clostridia; order Lachnospirales; family Lachnospiraceae; genus UBA2882. Next base: position 63,650 of record JAFOEY010000034.1, read on the forward strand.
GCCATGCACCTGCCTTATATCCATATAGTGCAGCACCTACTACTATTGGAATCAGTACAAGTGTAATGTTGAAAATCCCGAATCTGATTGAAATAGCCAATGCCTGTAAGACGATGATGATTGCTGTCAACACGCTTAATCCAACGAGTTTCTTTGTTTCAAACTTCATATTAAGTTCCTCCTGCTACTGTTTTGAATAAATCAAATATAGTGCGAAAAAAGTATAACACTTAATAATTGTTCTTGCAATTCCTTATTTTACGATAACCGATAGTATTCCTTCTTCTTTCTATAAATCACTGTCTGTTTTCTTACTTTCATTGTAATAAGTGACGATTTCCTTCTTTTTATCCAGAAATAAATCCACCAGATCCGGATCAAAATCCGTTCCGGCACCATCCTCAATAATCCGAAAACACTTCTCAAGCGGCATGGCATCGCGATAACATCTTTTTGCAGATACGGCATCAAATACATCAGCAATTGCCATAATACGCGCATGCAGAGGAATTTCTTCTTTGCTTAATCCATCCGGGTAACCTGTCCCATTCCATTTTTCATGATGATAACGCGCAACCTCATATGCGACTTTCTCATAATCGGGATCATCCAGGTTAGAAAAAGTTTTTTCGATAATCTCCCCACCGATTTTGGCATGGTCTTTCATGATTTCATATTCTTCAGCAGTCAGTTTGCCGGGTTTTTGCAAAATGTGATCAGGTGTCGCAATTTTACCGATATCATGCATGGGTGCGGCATCTAAAACATGCATCGCATAGTCTCTGGAAAGAACCGGACGGAATTTAGGATGAAGCCAAAGCGAATCCAGTATTATCCGGACATACTCTCTGGTCCGGTTGATATGTCCGCCGGTATTATTATCCCGATTTTCAACCAGTGTCGCAAATCCGGTTACCATATTGGCATTGTAATCCTGCAGGCGGCGAAGAGCCGGATCTTCAAAATTCACATAGAGGCTGAGTACCGTAAATGCAGGTACAACAGATGTCATCAGTATTTCCGGAAAAATAAGCTGGGCAATCAAAACACCCAGTGCTAACACCATTAATACAATAATTCCAAATAAATTCTTTTTCTCAATCGTTTTGCGATGAATCAGTATCACACCAAAAATAATGATAAAATGTAAAAACAGGGATGCAAAGCAAATATAAACAGGAATTCCCATGGAATAGTTGGTTGTACTTCCTTTTACATAATACAACTTATCCATAAACAGAATAATCAATGCAATGGAACCAAACCCCGGCAACATCAACATAAACCGTGTCGTGGCAGAATTGATACCAATTGTCATCTGGATAATATATAAAAAAATGGCAATTGTCAGCATATCCATCAAAATGAAAAACAAAGCGTGACAGATCAAATTAAACCAGTCAGGAACTTTGTCCATACGATTGACCGTCCACGCCGTAATTCCATCAAACGCAATTGCCCATGGCGCAATAATAAGAACGGCATCAAAATAACCATTACAAGGCATCTTTTTTTGAATCGTTTCTTTCATATATTCGGCAGTAAAATATAAAACCACCAGTAAACATCCCAGCTGAAGTTTGATATCAGACATAATTCCCTCTTCTATCCTTTAAACCCTTAGTACTTCGATTTTTCAGTGTTTCTCATCCTCTACATAATCTTCAATAAATTCCTGAGACAGGTCCGCTTTTAATTCAACCTGATTGCCTTCTTTAAAAGCATCCTTTTGTAACGCCTTCATATCAATGTCATCATCTTTTTTAGAAGTGTAAAATCCAAGAGCCAGAGTTACCAAACACAAAAACAGCCAAACGACTCCATTACCAACTTTTCCACCGCCAAAAAATTCCATACAGGCATCTATCACAAACAAAAAAGCGGCAGCATAATAAACGATTACCATTGCATTTTTCTTCATTTTATCCTCTTTTCACTCTAAAAACAGTAAGATTATGAACAGCGCTTTAACCCCTGGTATCACATAATCACTCATTAACAAATTTTACAGCCGTACCATATGCAATAACTTCCGCAGCACCCTGCATAATTGCAGAAGAGGCATAACGGACATTAACAATAGCATCTGCACCGAGTGCTTCTGCTTCTACTACCATTCTCTTTGTAGCAAGCGCTCTTGCCTCGTTCATCATTTCATTATAAGCCGTCAACTCACCGCCGACTAAGGTTTTAAAACCCGTGGTAATATCCTTACCAACATTTTTGGACTGAATGGTACTACCCTTTACCAGCCCTAACATTTCCAATTCTTTTTTGCTGATGTAATCAGTATTGACTAAGATCATCTTCTTCTCCCTTTCTTATTTCATGAATTCTTTGTACACAAACATATATCATTACACCGGTCAGTAAAACCGGAATAATCCCAAACAATAACTTGATAGCCATTTGATCTATAACAGCAATCAGCACGCCAAAATAGAAAACATAATATGCAATCATCAGAATCGTAATCACAATCGGCGCAATCATTTTCTTTCCATGTTCATCCATGGTATCATCCTCCTATTCTTACGCAGTCTCTATTCATTATCTGTTACTCTTTTGTCTTAATCTGTATTCATCTCTTTTATCTCAATCTGTATATATCTTTTATCTCAATCAGTATACATCTTCCATTTCTCCGCTCGTCTGCTTCTCTTTACGGATACACATATTTTCATGTCCGTATTTGAGGTTAATCCAGACGCTTCAAATATATTTTACACAAAAACAGGCAAATCGTAAATGAAATAATGATTGAAATTGGCTGGGCCTCCTGAATACCTGCCATCCCACGCAAATTAGCAAGCACTAACAGGGTCGGAATAAAAACAAGTCCACTCCGCAGACTGGAGCCGAAGCTGGCAAGCAATTTTGCTCCCGTACTCTGAAATCCCATTTCCACCATCATCGTAAGCGGGATAAACAACTGTCCAAGACACATCAGATGTAAAGCTCTGACTCCAAGCGAAATGACCTCTACATCATCCCTTAAAAGCCGAATCAAAAATGGAGCAAACACATACATTGGAATTGCTAAGATGAACAATACCAGTTCTTCTCCCAACAAAGCACGAAAGAATGCCTTTTTGACACGATCTTTTTTGCCTGCACCAAAATTAAAGCTGCTGATTGGCTGAAAGCCCTGTCCAATCCCAATGGCAATCGCCATCGGGAAAAAGCTGATTCGTGAGACAATACTCATGGCCGCCACTGCTTCATCATGATATACGCCGGCCGCATTGTTTAACAACATGGTTGCAACACTGTTAAGTCCCTGCCTTAAAAGGCTTGGAAATCCTGTTGCCATCACATTCGCAATCGGACCGATTTCTCTTGCCACAAAGCGGATGGAAATTCTTGTCTGCGTCCTTTTCGTCAAAAACATTCCAAGCAGTATCATAAAACTAAACACCTGTGAAACCGCCGTTGCAATTCCCGCTCCGGCAATCCCAAGTTTGAATCCAAAAATGAGAAGGGCATCTAACCCGATATTTAACAAAGCACCGGTCATCATACCGACTGTTCCAAGCTTTGCCTTTCCTTCATATCGAAGTAAATTGTTCATGGTCAGACAGGACGTAAAAAACGGTGCTGCAAGCGCAATATAAGAAATATAGGTTTTTGCATAAGGAGCAATCGTACTTGTACTTCCCAAAACTCTGAGAATCGGATCCATAAACAAAAAAGTAGCAGCCATCATCAACAGTCCCATAAAAAAGGATAGAAAAAATCCTGTTGAAGTGTATTTTGTTGCCTCGCGGATATCTTTTTGTCCCAGCATTCTGGACATGATACTTCCTGCACCCTGTCCACACATAAAGGCAACCGCCTGCAAAATTGCCATAAATCCAAACACAACTCCGGTTGCACCACTCTGACTGGTTCCAAGCGTTCCCACAAAAGCAGTATCCACCAGATTATAAATATTGGTAATCATCATACTGATAATCGTAGGAACCGATAATCGCAACAGTAAATGTTCTACCGGCTCTGTCGTCATTTGTAGAAACTGTTTATTTTGTTTTTCCTGCTCCGTTTCCATATGGTTCAAATGCTTCCTTTTATTTAACTATTATTTTGTAATTGTGTAGCTGAGTAAATTTGCTATTCTATCACAGACGCGTTCTCACTTGGATGACAACGTAACAGTACTAAATTCGCAATAAATTGCTCATTAAGTGCTGACGTTGTCATACAGTCTGTGAGTAGAATGGCAAATTTACTCAGCTACACAATTGCAATTCATATCTCTTTCTCATAACAATAAAATGGCTGCTCATATAAAAAAACTTCTCCAACCTTTGAAAAGTGTAAATGACGGTACGAGCGCAAAGCCTTTTCGTTATATTTATTTACAAGAAAATGAATACTTTTATAACCTCTCTTTTTAATCTCATGCATGGCACATTTTAGCATTTCCTGCGCCAGACCCTGATTCTGATATTCCACCTTAACCGCCAATCTTGCCACTTCTTTTCCCGGGGCAAGCTCTTTGGACCAGCATTCCAGCCTCTCCACTTCTTCATCCATATCAAGCGAAATGGCAGCAATGATTTCACCGTTTGCATCTCTTTTAATCAACAGAGCATCCTGGGCCAGATCAAAATCAATCTCCCGTTCTGTCGGATATTGTTCCGTCCATGGACAAAATTCACGCCCAAGCTGTGAGCGGTATAGATTTAATATTTCTTTTTTATCCGCTGCCGTCGCCAGCTCATATCTTTGTTCCACTGTTTTCTCCTTATTCACACTTCCTGTTCTTCATGATAAAAAGTACATCTGCATCCTTTTATCTTTTTGCTTTCATAAAGCATCATATCAACCTGTTTATAGATTTCTCCGAAGGAAATCCGTTCATTTCCATCATACAGTGAAGCACCCACACTGATGCAAAGTTTTTCACCTTTCAGTTCCGGCAAATCGATGGTTTCCACACTCCGAAACAGTGCTTCTATCCGTTCATTCCCATCTTTCTCACTGTCAATTCCAGAAGCGTAAACCGAAAATTCATCACCGCCCAGACGCATAACGATATCATCTTCACCAAACACATCCTCTAAAGCTCTTGCAATGGCTATCAGTACTTTATCACCGACATCATGTCCATAGGTGTCATTAACTGCCTTAAAGCTGTCAACATCCAGTAAAAGCATCATACCTTTTTGCTTTTTCAACAAACATTCCGCAATTTCCTTTTCCCCGTAACCACGGTTATATATGCCGGTCAGTTGATCAGTCTGGGAAAGCTTTAACAGTTCCTTTTCTCTTCTTTTTTCTTTATCAATGACTTCCACTGCATATATGACATGATTAACGTGTTCTAAATCATTCCCTTCGACAATAAAACGGGCACGACACCATCCACTTCTTTTTCCCACGAATTCATAAGACAAAGTACGGTTACCCTTCAACCGTTTTGGCAGCGTACTTAAATCAACGAATTGAACAATTCCTTCTTTAAATGGATCGGAAGTCATTCCTGCCATCGCATTGCGCAATTGTTGTGAAGCTGTCTGGGTCTTTTTATCAACAAAGCTGTTTATAATTTCATTACTCTTGATTTCTACAATCCGGTCATTTTCGATATCAATCAGATGCATAGATACATAGATATTGGCAAGACTGATTAATCCGCTTGTTTTGGCTTGAATCACCGTGGCATGGTTGCCTCTCTTTAATACCAGAATGACCACAAGCACAAGAAGGGTCAGGATTGCAAACATGGTAACAACAGTATCAGAAATCATATCTTTAAAGCTTATTGACAGACTGGGATTATCTGACCCAACCACCAGATACAACCCGAGACCTTCCATATACTTTGTAATGACATACCCCTCGTTTACTTTCTGATACTCATAATCCAGCTGTGATTTGTCTAAATCCATATCTTTCAATACCGTATTTTGAATATTGATATTGTCCACATCAATCTGAACCTGACCATCATCATCTATCAGTGTAATCCGCACCTGATACTCATCCTGTGCTTCTACCAGCTCTTTTTGCAATTCATCCACAACCACGCTGACACCACAGACTCCAAGTAAATTCCCGTTTTCATCCTCAATCCGGTTATCTACAAAGACCCTCCATTCACCTTGATGGTTTTCATCAACATCTATATCAAAATCATAATCAATATTTTGCTCCAAAAATAAGGAATACCAAATATCATACTCGTCATTTTGCGGATCCACAACTTTATTCAGTCCTGCCTGTGTATAGTATTTCAGACTATCAGCTGAAACAACGAAAGCAGAAGTAATACCCATTCCATCAGTCAATGAACAAAGATATTCCTGCATAGTTTCTTCCATTTCCGTATCTGACAGTTCAGCTTCCTGTTTCAACAAAGAAATCAAAAAAGAATCGTGAGCCATGGTCTGTCCTATATTAAGTGGTCGCTGAAGATCTTTGTTTAAGCTGTCATAGATACTGCCCGCAATCACTTTTGCATAGGATTCTTCATGACTATTCATAACCGTCTGCAAAGAATCAATGGAAACTGCAGTAGATATAAAAAAACTAACGATAATAAGTATTACAACCAGATAACCAAAGTAATTTTTCTTCATACTGATTACTCCATAAACGATATCCGAATTCTATATCATAGTATAGCTTTATCCTCAAAATGATACTATGAAATCGATTCTGACCGGTTTTCTCCTATGTGATTTACAACTCTTTTGAATATGATAATCATCATACATATGCTCACGCAAAGAGCAAAAACTTCCGCAATCGGGAATGCCCACCAGACATAAATGACATTGCCGAGTTTTGCTAACAACCATGCCGCCGGCAATAGGACAATCAATTGTCTGATTAAAGATACCCACATACTGTAGATTCCGTTACCGAGTGCCTGATAAAAACTACTGAAAACAATTCCGATAGCCGCAAGCGGGAAATGAAGGCTGATAATGCGCAGAGCCGGAACACCAATCTCCATCATATGATCCGATGCTGCAAACATTTGTAAAAACAGTTTTGGAACTGCATGGAACAAAAGTAATCCGACTAACATGATTCCCATGGCATAAGTAACAGCAAGCTTTAAAGTCTTAACCACACGTTCCCGTTTTCCGGCACCATAATTATATGCAATAATAGGCACCATACCGTTGTTTAATCCAAACACCGGCATAAAGATAAAACTCTGAATTTTGAAATAAACCCCAAATACAGCCGCTGCCGTCGAAGAAAAGGATATCAAAATCCGGTTCATGCCATATGTCATCACAGAACCGATTGCCTGCATGATAATAGACGGAATTCCGACTGAATAAATTTTCCCGATTACCGGAAGATCCGGTTTAAAACCTTTCAGACCAAGCGAAATTTCTTTATTATATTTCAGATTGAAAAATAAAGCCAGTCCGCTGCCCACACATTGTCCGAAAATCGTTGCAACTGCAGCTCCTGCCACGCCTAACTTTGGCATACCAAACAGCCCAAAAATCAAAATCGGATCCATAACAATGTTAATAATCGCACCAACCGACTGGGTAATCATGGAATAAAATGTTTTCCCGGTCGACTGCAATAGTTTTTCCAGCATCATCTGCATCAACATACCGATTGAAAAAATACAGACAATGGACAAATACTGAATTCCATAAGTAACAATTTCCGTATCATCTGTCTGACTATGATAAAATGGGCCGACAAAAAAAATACCGATTGCCAAAGCAATCAGATAGGTCATAACTGCTAAAAACAAACCGTTTACTGCTGCCTTACTCGCTTTTTTACTATCTTTTTCTCCCAAGGCTTTGGATAAAACGGCATTTACACCGACACCGGTTCCCGTACTAAGTGCAATTAACAATGCCTGCATCGGAAATGCCAGCGAAACCGCGGTCAAAGCATTTTCATTGATTCTGGATACAAAAATACTGTCAACAATATTGTAAAGTGCCTGCACTAACATAGATATCATCATGGGGAGCGACATACTCATTAACAACCGGTTAACCGGCATTACTCCCATCTTATTTTCTTCCATTTTTACTCCTCACAAATTTAAATTTTTCAACTGCTCCACACCACGAAGGCGCGCCATAGCCCTTGCCATGGATGCCTGCGAAACATGATATTCCATCAGGCTCTGTTTTTGCTGCAGTTGTTCTTTTGCACGCTCTAAAGCTGCCTGAGCACGGAATTTGTCAATTTCTTCCGGTTTTTCCGCCGAATAAACCAAAACATTGACCAGATTATGCTCGACCTTAATCAGACCATCGGACACAATCGCTCTTTGCCATTTTGTTTCTCCGGGCTTTCGAAAACGGATTTCTCCGACTTCGATGGTTGTGGTCATGGGCTCATGATTTGCTAAAATTGCCATTTCTCCATCATATCCGGGAAAGACAAAGCTTTCGCATTCTCCATCGTAAAACACTTTATCACACGCTATAATTTTTAACAAAAAACCATTCATATTATTCCCTGATTTCTAATTTCTCGTTTTGCAATTGTGTTTCCACGAAATTTGCATATTCTATCACAGACGCGTTCTCACTTGGATGACAACGTAACAGTACTAAATTCGCAATAAATTGCTCATTAAGTGCTGACGCCCACATACAGTCTGTGAGTAGAATACGCAAACTTTCTTAGGAAACACAATTGCAAAACGGTTACAACGTTTCTGCTTTTTTCTTTACATCTTCTATGGTTCCGACATTGAAAAAAGCAGCTTCCGGATAGGAATCCATCTCTCCGTTTAAAATTGCCTGAAATCCTCTGATGGTCTCTTCAATCGGCACAAATACACCCGGTACACCGGTAAAGTTTTCGGCCACATGGAAAGGCTGTGAAAGAAAACGCTGCACTTTGCGGGCACGATATACAGTCTGCTTATCTTCATCGGACAATTCTTCCATTCCAAGGATTGCAATAATATCCTGAAGTTCTTTGTATTTCTGTAAGATCTCCTGAACTCTCCTGGCAGTCTCATAATGCTCTTTTCCAACGACATCGGCCTCTAAAATACGAGAAGAAGATTCCAAAGGATCTACTGCCGGATAAATACCCTGTTCTACAATCTTTCTGGACAAAACAGTCGTTGCATCCAGATGTGAGAATGTCGTCGCAGGAGCCGGATCGGTCAAATCGTCTGCCGGCACATAAACAGCCTGGACAGATGTGACAGAACCGTCTTTTGTCGACGCAATTCTTTCCTGCAATTCACCCAGATCATTGGCCAGCGTGGGCTGATAACCCACAGCGGAAGGCATACGGCCCAAGAGTGCCGAAACTTCAGAACCTGCCTGAACGAAACGGAAGATATTATCAATAAACAACAAAACATCTTTATGTTTTACATCACGGAAATATTCTGCCATGGTAAGTCCCGTCTCCGCCACACGCATACGGGCTCCCGGAGGCTCATTCATCTGACCGAATACTAACGCAGTCTTTTCAATGACACCGGATTCTTTCATTTCCATCCACAAATCATTGCCTTCTCTGGAACGCTCTCCAACACCCGTAAAAATGGAATAGCCTCCGCTCTCCGTTGCAATATTGCGAATCAGTTCCTGTATTAAAACGGTTTTTCCTACGCCGGCTCCTCCAAACAATCCGATTTTTCCGCCTTTGGCATAGGGTGCCAATAAATCGATGACTTTGATACCGGTTACCAATATCTCTGCTACCGGACTTTGGTCTTCAAAAGAAGGCGCTTCCCTGTGAATAACCCAGTGCTCATCACCTTCCAGACTTTCTCCTCCGTCGAGCGTTTCGCCGAGTACGTTAAACAATCTTCCCAATGTTTTTTCTCCGACCGGAACCGCAATTCCTCTGCCGGTTGCAACCACTTCCATATCCCGGCACAGTCCTTCGGACGCAGCCAGCATAATACAGCGCACTACATTGTGTCCGATATGCTGGGACACCTCCATCACGCACTTTTTCTGATTATTGATAACATATAAAGCCTCTTTGATGGAAGGAAGGTTTCCATCTTCAAATTCCACATCTACAACCGGTCCTGAGACCTGTACGATTTTTCCTGTATGTTCCATTCTGTGAAATTTCACCTCTCCTGCTTTTGCTTTTTCTTTTTTAATGCCTTTGCACCACCGATGACTTCTGTGATTTCCTGTGTAATGGCAGCCTGTCTGACACGGTTATATTCAATCGACAAATCATGAAGCATTGTTTCTGCATTGTTTGTCGCAGACTGCATGGCTAACATTCTGGCATTTTCCTCACAGGCAGATGCTTCTACCAAAGCACCGTAAAAAAATCCTGTGACATAGTTATAAACCAGCTTTTCCAAAACCTCAGTCGGTGACGGATAAATCAGATACCAGTCATCGTGAAGCTTTCTTGCCTCATTTTGATCAATCACACCTTCTTCGTTGCGGATTTTTTCTAACATTTCCTCTTCCAGAAACTTATGTGTCTGCAAAGGAAGCAATCTATGTATTTCTGCTTCTTCGCTCAGGCTGTTGACCATGCGCGTTAAAATGATATAAACCTCATCCAGTTCTTCTTTCTGATACAAATCAATGATGTATTCCGTCATCATACGTGCCCGGTGAATCGAAGGATTATTCGCCGAGTAAACGAATTTTTCTTCCACAGGATAACCCTGGGACCTAAAAAACTGTCTTCCCAATTCACCTACCACAAACAAACGGTAATCCTCAGCCTGATCAATCAGTTCCCGGGCCTTTTTTAATACATTGAGATTGTAGGCACCTGCCATTCCCTTATCTCCTGTAATAATCACAAAACCTTTCTTTTTGACGGTTTCCATCATATCTTTATTGCGGTTGTCAAAATACAGATGCTGCATATCCGGATAATGATACAAAATATCTTTAATCTGCTCCTTAAGGCTGGTAAAATAAGGCTCCGTATTTTCCAGCTTATTCTTTGCTTTCCGAAGCTTCATGGATGACATCATATACATCGCCCTGGTGATTTTCATGGTATCCCGGATACTGTCTATTCTGTTTTGTATTTCTCTGGCATTCGCCATACCTATCACTCTCGATTCTTAAATTCCAATGCAGCTTCTAAGATAGCCTCTTTGGTATCGTCTTCCAGCATCTTTGTCGTATTGAGTTTACTGATAATCTCTTTACAGTTCTCCTCAAAATACGCAAGTAAATCCATCTGGAATGGTTTGATATCATTCTCTTTCAAATCGCTGAACACCTTGCCGTTAGCACATACTAACGTAATAACCTGTTCTGCCATGCTAAACGGACGATTAAGCGGCTGTTTTAACAGCTCCATCAGTGCATGACCGTGTGCTAACTGCTTTTTGGTACTCTCATCCAGATCCGATGAAAACTGTGTAAACACCTGCATCTCACGATACTGTGCCAAATCAATACGGATGCTTCCTGCTGCTTTTTTCATCGCCTTTGTCTGTGCCGCACCACCCACACGTGAAACCGATAACCCAACATTTACCGCAGGGCGTTGACCGGCAAAGAACAACTGGCTTTCTAAATAAATCTGACCGTCCGTAATAGAAATAACATTCGTCGGAATATATGCCGAAACATCGCCTGCCTGCGTCTCAATAATCGGAAGTGCCGTAATAGAACCGCCTCCTGCTTCCGGTGTCAGACGAGCCGAACGCTCCAACAAGCGGGAATGCAAATAAAAGACATCTCCCGGATAAGCTTCACGACCCGGTGAACGCTCTAACAACAGAGAAATGGCACGATAGGCCACAGCGTGTTTGGACAAATCATCATAAACGATGAGGACATCCTTTCCCTGATACATAAAATACTCTGCAATCGCCGTGCCGGCATAAGGTGCAATGTACTGAAGTGGTGCCGGATCAGATGCCGTGGATGAAACTACGATGGTATAATCCATAGCATGATTTACTTTTAAATTATTTACCAGTTTTGCAACCGTCGAAGCCTTTTGTCCGATGGCTACGTATACACAAATAACATCTTTCCCTTTTTGATTGATAATGGTATCGGTCGCAATACTGGTCTTTCCCGTCTGCCTGTCACCGATAATCAGCTCTCTTTGTCCTCTTCCGATTGGAAACATAGAATCAATTGCAAGAATACCTGTCTCTAACGGTTCCGATACGGATTTACGGTCCACAATTCCCGGTGCGGGAGTTTCCATCGGGCGAAAGCTCTCGGTTTTGATCTCGCCTTTTCCGTCGATGGGATTTCCAAGTGCATCAATGACTCTTCCCATTAAAGCATCTCCCACGGAAATGCCCGCCATTTTTCCGGTTCGCACCACGCGACTGCCTTCCTTGATTTCCGTATCCCTGCCAAACAAAATGACACCGATTTCATCGCGGCGAACATCCTGAACCATACCTTTTACGCCACAATCAAACAATACAATTTCTCCATAAAAAGCATGATCAATTCCATCTACATTGGCAATTCCGTCGCCAACCCAGTTTACAACACCGATTTCTTTGTTTTTGGCTTCCAGTTCAAAATCTTCGATACCGGCTTTCAAAATAGAAATAATTCCTTCTGTGCTGACGGATGTATCTTCTGCCAGAACAGAGACTTTTGCCTTAAGCTGCTCTAATCGTCCTTTTTCGCTCCAGTCATATTCTTTGCTACCGATTCGCAGAATAAAACCGCTTTTTAAGGACTTATCTTCTTCCATCAAAAGATCCATATCCGGCTTTTCAAACTCTTTTTCCAAAAAACGACGAATGCCGGCTAACTGTTCATCAGACGGCTTGGTAACATAGACTAACGTAGCCGTTTCTTGCCGTTCCTTTTTATTCTCACCGGCCAGTTTCCTGTATTTACAGATATCATCCCATAAAGCAAAATCCCCGTTATCACAGAGTAACTTTAAAAAGTTCCGGATTTCTTTTGGAAATACACGGTCAATGATGATGTGCTTTTTTTCCAAAGAAACGGTCGGATCTTCAAAATCCATCCGAATCTGAGGCACAGCCTCCATGATGCCGGATACTTCTTTTAAAATATCGTTGCCGATTTTGCCATTTATCAGGTCTGTTGCATAATTTTGTGCTGTTAAAGTCACTCTTTTTCACCTGCTTTATTTAAAAATTTGTCATATAGTGCACTGTCTGCATCTGCGTTTCCCGCTGTGCAGACCACTTTGGAAGCAGCATCCACAACCATGGAAGCAATTTCCGATTTTGCACTCTTTAAAATCTGTTCTTTTTGGCTTTCCGCTTTTGATACTGCGGATGAAACAACATCATCAGCGGCATCTTGTGCATCTTTCAGGATTTTCTGGTATTCTGCATCGGCATCTTTTCTGGCCTTAGCCAAAATCTTTTTCTTTTCCGCTTCCGCTTCCGCTAAAGACGCCTCATACCGGTTCTTTAAGTCTTCTGCCTGTTCCTGTTTTTCTTTCACCTCTTCAAACTGTCTGTCTGCCTCAGCCTGTCTATCTTCGATAATCTTTTTAATCGGTTTAAAGAAAAAAATACGCATTGCAACGAAAAGCAGCAAAAGATTTATAATTGTAAATACTAAATTTATATCAACCTTGAGCATTTTCTGCCCTGCCTTTCCTCGTATTCCGCGCCCGCTTATACAGCGCGAAGTTATCCATTGCTAACTAATGTCAGCTATTACTCATTTCGTAACTATTGCTTACGATTACAGTCATTTCTTATATCACTACTATTGCTGACTATTATAGTCATTGCTTATAGTGCAACTGTTACTAAGTATTACAGTTGTTACTGACCATTACACCGATTGCCGGCTACTTGAGCATAACAATAATCATAAGGGCAATTACAAAACCGTAAATAGCAGTTGCCTCTGCCAATGCACAACCCAAAATCAATGTCGAATTAATCTTTCCGGCAGCCTCCGGCTGTCTCGCAATCGCTTCCGATGCCTTACCGGTTGCAATACCGATACCAATACCTGCTCCCAATGCACAAAATACTGCAATACCTGCTCCAATAGCAATTAATGAATTCATAATCATATCTCCTTTTTCTCTGTTTGATTTTTCTGTTTTTGATTTTTCTATTTTTGATTTTTCTGTTTTGTTTTTAATTTTTCTGTTATATCTTATTATTTTATTGTGTATTATTCTGTTTCTTATCTTTGTTTCAATATTCTTTTTTTGAATTATTTTTTACTTTGTTTGTATCAGCACTAAATTCTGAAACTCCCACTTTATTTTGCCGTAATAATTCATTTTGTTTTAGTCAGCTCTTGCTTACTCAATAGCCTCGGATATATACATGGACGTCAGAAACACAAATACATATGCCTGCAGCAATCCGTCAAATAAATCAAAATACAAACTGAAAACCGCCGGTAAAAATACAGGTACAACAATCTTGATCAGTTCCATGATGACAAATGCTCCCAGAACATTACCGAAAAGACGCATGCACAAAGATAGCGGTCTTGTAAACACTTCCAAAATGTTGATGGGAGTAACAATCGCCACCGGTTCCGTAAAATGATGCAGCCATTTTCTGACACCTTTATGGTAAATTCCTGCTGCTTCCACAAGCACGATACTCATAACAGAAAGCGCAATGGTAACATTCAAATCCTTGGTGGGCGATTTCATTCCAAATAATCCAATCATATTGGATAGCCCTATGTAAAGCAAAACCGTAATCAGATAGGGAACAAATCCCTTTCCCTTCGGCCCGATCATTCCTTCCACCAGACCGGTCAATTTGGTATAAATGAGTTCGGCAACCGCCTGCCTTTTACTGATATGATCAATCTTTAAATCCCAGGTCATAATCACGGCACCGCCAATCAGAACAGCCATGATAATCCAGGTCACCACAACCGATTCCGACACCCCGATTCCACCGAAAACCGGAATTGTAAAGACAGTTTCACATTCCAGTTCGGTCATCAGTTTAGAAGCCAGATCTTCCAAGAAACCATCTCCTTTTTATTTTTATAACTGCAACACAGTGTTGCAGACAGAATGATAAACAAAATCCCCAAAATATAGTATTTGTTTTCTCTGCTAAAATCTATATGTAGTTTAACTCTTTTACATTGGGAATGCAAGATTTCTGTTCCCGATATTTACCAAAATAAAAATACGATTTTTTCACTTTTAAATTCGCAGCTTGGGGAATACAGCAAGTCGTCCTTGCAGAAAATGATATATCGTTGCTCGCCGGCTTTTACGAGGTCTTGTGCTTTTCTTAGTGGCATGCTCACAAAAATAATGCCCGGTTTCAACTGTCTGAAGACGAAGTCTGAGTTTTGAAACCGGGCATTTAATAAATTTTTGTGAGCATGCCGCTTAGAAAAGCTAAAAACCGGAGTACGAGGCGACAACGATATATCATTTTCTGCAAGGACGACTAGCCCCCACCAAGAATGTTAATCTACATCAAAACATCCTTGGCTTCTTTTTTCGTTTGTTTTGTATAAACCACCAGTTTGTTGGAGATATCACAGGTTGCTAAAAGCACATCTTCAATCTTATCTGCACCCTGTCCTTTCATCTGATTTTTAAGCCATGTCTCATTGTTGCCGGTATACTTGAGATTATCCCACATGATTTTTCCATCGATGATCACATTGGCCACCATAAAATCCTGGGCGGGAGATAAGTTAATATCAGAAGGGGTCAGAGGTCTGTCAGAAGCCTTTTCCAAAAAACTGATTTTGCCGTTTCCTTCGAGCACCGCAGTCTGTATCTTGCTTAAATCAAAATATCCGGATATCCTGCATTGCTCCAAAAATTCCGTAACATCTATTTTTGCCTTTTTTAAGTGATTTTTGTACAACTCTCCGTTGTGAAACAAAACAAGGGGTTTCCCTTCAATCAATCTACGTATTTTCATAGATTTGGAGCCCATCCAGGAAAAAGCCAGAGTTGCCAGTCCGTAGACAATCATTGCCGTCAGTGGCTGCATGAAATTTTTATCCAAAGCTGTTGCCATTTCTGCCGCAATTGAACCGATTGTGATACTGCTGATATAATCAAACATGCTCATTTGGGACATCTGCCTATATCCCATCATTTTTGCCAATATAAAAATGACCAAAAAAGATCCAAGTGACAGTGCAATAATATAAATGATTTCTTCCATATTTTTCCTGCTTTTCTTTACTTAATAATTTCATGATATCATTAGCATTACAAAAAACAGAAAAAATATACCTTATTTTATGATTCATCCAAGGATGTTTCATCATAATGTTCCAGAAAATGATGCTTAATCCCATCCTGTTTATACGCTATCACTGTATTTAAATTCACATTCTCCACACTCCGGAAAATGTTTTTTTCAATAAAAGAACTTTTTTTACTCAGTTCTTTAATCAATGCTTTGATTTCGGCACGCTTGGAATGCTGCTCATCCGGTGCATCTTTAGCCGTCATCTCCGTAAAACGGCAGGCACACTGAATAAAATGTAGATCATTGTACACACACCAGTGAATAATATCTGCTTCCCGGATCAGATACATTGGCCGGATCAATTCCATCCCTTCAAAATTTGTACTGTGAAGTTTGGGCATCATCGTCTGAATCTGTCCGCCATACAGCATCCCCATCAGAATAGTCTCAATCACATCATCAAAATGGTGACCCAATGCAATTTTGTTGCAACCGAGCTCTTTTGCTTTACTATATAAGTAACCGCGGCGCATGCGGGCACAAAGATAACAAGGGGAATCAATAATGTCCACCACGGTTTCAAAGATTTCCGTTTCAAAAATTGTAATCGGAACATTTAAAATCTGTGCATTATCACAAATTCTTTTCCGGTTTTCCGGATTATAACCGGGGTCCATAACCAAAAACACGACTTCAAAATTCTTTTTTCCATGCCGTTCCAACTCCTGAAACAACTTTGCCAAAAGCATGGAATCTTTTCCGCCGGAAATACAGACCGCAATCTTATCCCCATCCTGAATCAGCTCATATTCATTAATCGCCCTCGTAAACGGGCGCCAAATTTCTTTCCGAAACTTTTTTACGATACTACGTTCAATCTCACGTGCTCTTTCATTTTCTATCATTCTTTATATCCCATTCATTCAGACTGTTTCATCAACACTGCATCCATTTGTGTTATTCTTCTATTCGGCCGTTGGCTGACAACAAGCAGCAAACTCAGAATATTCTTCTATTCTTCAAATAAGGGAGTAGAAAAATAGCGTTCTGCCGTATCCGGCAAAATCGTAACAACCGTCTTGCCCTCTCCTAACTTTTCGGCAAGCTTTAATGCTGCTGCCACATTGGTTCCGCTGGATATTCCGCACATAATCCCTTCTACTCTGGCTAAATCCTTAGCTGTCTGTAAGGCTTCCTCATCTGTTACGATATAAATATCCGAATAGATATTCTGATTCAGAATGTCGGGAATAATGCCGTCTCCAATTCCCATCTGCAGATGCGTTCCGATATTACCGCCTGCTAAAATTGCTGCATTTTCCGGTTCAACTGCCCAGATTTCAATATCGGGGTTCTGCGCCTTTAATGTTTCACCGATACCGGTAATGGTTCCTCCGGTTCCAATTCCGGAACAGAAACCGTGAATCGGTCCTGCAACCTGTTCCATGATTTCCAATGCTGTATGGTTCTTGTGTGCCAGAACATTATTAGGATTTGCAAACTGCTGTGGCACAAAAACATTGGAATTTTCTTCTGCCATCTTAAGTGCGGTCTGAAGACACTCATCAATACAAGCTCCGATATCACCCGCATCATGAATTAGAATCACATCTGCTCCATAATGTTTTACCAACTTCCGACGTTCCTCACTGACCGAATCCGGCATGATGATAATGGTCTTATATCCTCTGACTGCACCTACTAACGCCAATCCGATACCCTGGTTACCGCTTGTAGGCTCCACAATAATCGTATCCTGATTGATTTTTCCTTCCTTTTCAGCTTTTCGTATCATATTATAGGCTGTCCTTGTCTTAATAGAGCCACCAACGTTCAAGCCTTCAAACTTTACCAGAATTTCCGCATTTCCCGGCTTATTCAATTTATTCAGGCGAAGCATCGGCGTGTGACCGATTGCCTCTAAGACATTGTCGTAAATCATAACTGTCCTCTTTCTACATTTCTTTTTATATTGATAGTTTATGCAAAGCAAAATAAAACGCTCTGCGCATTTTATCCGCCTTAACCGCAATAAAACAGACTGCTCTTATTATAAAAGCAGTCTGTTATTTTCGCAAGCATTCCAAAACGGAAACGTTTTTAATATTTCTCCAAAAGAAAAATCGCATTATTTTCTATTCTGTCTACGCTTCAAGTGCTTTAAAAGCCTCAGCCAAATCTTCAATGATATCATCAATATGCTCTGTACCGATAGAAAGACGGATGGTATTGGGTTTAATACCCTGATCTAATAGTTCTGCCTCATTGCATTCGGAATGTGTAGTAGATGCCGGATGGATGGCCAGAGATTTCACATCTGCGACATTGGCGAGTAATGAGAACAACTCCAGATTATCAATAAACGCCTGTGCTTTCTTAGCATCTCCTTTGATTTCAAATGTAAAGATAGAACCACCACCGTTAGGGAAGTACTTCTTGTACAGTCTCTGCTGTTCGGGATCTGTTGATAAAGACGGATGATTTACTTTTTCAACCTGTGGCTGCTCGCTTAAAAACTTTGCAACCTTTAATGCATTTTCCACATGTCTTTCCACTCTTAATGATAAGGTTTCCAATCCCTGAAGGAAAATAAATGCATGAACAGGAGATAATGTTGAACCGGTATCTCTAAGTAAGATAGCCCTAATGTATGTTGCAAAAGCTGCGGGTGCTGCATCCCTTGCAAAACTTACTCCATGATAAGAAACGTTAGGCTCTGTTAACCAAGGGAACTTTCCGCTTGCAATCCAGTCAAATTTTCCGGAGTCTACAACAACACCACCAATGGTTGTTCCGTGTCCGCCGATGAATTTGGTTGCAGAATGTACTACAATATCCGCGCCATATTCAATCGGTCGAACCAGATAAGGTGTTGCAAATGTATTATCAACGATCAACGGAATTTTATGAGCATGCGCAATACCGGCGATTTTTTCAATATCTACCACTTCCGAATTGGGATTTCCCAAAGTTTCTATTTCGATTGCTTTTGTATTTTCTTTGATAGCTGCTTCAATGGCATCATAATCAAACGGGTCTACAAATGTTGATTCGATTCCATAATCCGGCAAGGTGTGTGCCAGTAAGTTATAGGTACCTCCATAGATATTTTTTGCAGCTACAATGTGGTCTCCCGCATGAGCAACCGTCTGTAATGCATAAGTTAAAGCTGCTGCACCTGAACTTACCGCAATTGCGGCTACACCACCTTCCAAAGCTGCAATTCTGCTTTCAAAAACACTCTGTGTCGGATTGGTCAGACGACCGTAAATATTACCTGCATCCCGAAGGCCAAAACGGTCTGCTGCATGTTCACTGTTATGGAACACATAAGATGAGGTTAAATAAATCGGAACTGCTCTTGCATCCGTAACCGGATCGGAACTTTCCTGACCTACATGTAACTGCTTTGTTTCAAATTTCAATTCTCTTTCTGCTCTTGTTTTCTTTGCCATTTTCTTATACCTGATTGCGACGGTGCCGCTTCCTTTCTTTTACTTTTGCACCCAATAATCATTTCCATTTATTGGTTGTTTTCTGTTGATAGTGTTATCATAGCATCTCCGTCTGCTTTTGTATAATACTCTAATTTGATATCTGGTTATAGTCCGTTTCTATAGCACAATACCAACGGATTACTACGCACTTTGTGCTCTCGCAATCCTAAAGTCATACTTTTTCATGCGAGTATGAAAAGTATGACCTTTTGACCCTGGTATCATATCATTGCAATATAATTAGACATAAAAAAGAACGCAGACTTTACGCCTGCGTTTGTGTTCATTATAATTCTTAGAAATCCTGCCCATTCATTTCCGCCTGTTTTCTTTCATCTTCTCTAATTTTAGCCATTATCTCCAAGAATCTTTCGTTTGATAAAATTGGCTGATCTCTCTTATTCTTTTTATTCGTCTTAAATTTTTAGGCAATTTTATATCATTATCTTCTAGTGCTTCTTTCATATAGCATTTGTGAAACTATTCTGATATCCATGATAGCATATTAACAACTTTCGTTAGAAGATTTTTCAGATTACCAGAAAAGCTTTTTAGTAATTTCTTATTTTTTTGACATTTCGATTCATTAAATGTCTGCCCCAATTTTTATATAAAAATGCCTTTATTGCAGACATTTCCTGATGGTGTTCTCTTAGTAAATCATCAGGCGAATCATAAACTCCAAAGTCTTGGTTTATTCCTTCACTTTGAATATATGTATTATTTCTATCAAAATCTATAATTGGATTTTTAAAGTCTTTTACAGCTACGCCGTAGCCACAAAATGCGCCCGTACAGTCGCTCTTTTTTTCTTGTAATTTCCTCAAATACGCCCTATCAAGAATAAACGCCTCTAATTCATACCATTTATCTTCGAAATAAACTTCAACCCAACTATGAAATACATTTGGGGGTGCATTTTTATAAACCAACCCTGTCATTGCACCCTTTTGTAATCTTTTGTCAATGGTAAATCCATGTACTCTACAAGGGATATTGCAAGCCCTTAGCAATGCCATAAACAATGTTCCTTTTGTATTACATTGTCCATATCCATTAGCCAAGACCTTAGATGCCGGAATATTATCATCAATACTATATCCAAACAATATCTCGTCCCTAACAAAATTATAAATAGATTTTAAACATTCGAATTTTTCTATACTATACCATCCTCTTTCTTGAATCAACTGCTGTATGTTTTTATTTGAATAATCTAACATCTTTGTTTCTTTTAAATATTTATCCATACTATGTGCTCCATAAATCGTTTTAATTGCTCTATAACCAAAAGGTATTATCTCTTCTATGCCACCCAAGTTTCAATGCCTTATATCATGAACAATAAACCAAAAAACATGATTGCTCCCGCTATATTGCCTTTTGCCGGTAGCTTAGTCGGCGCCAGCGCAATAAATAATGGAAGGGTATAAAATATGCAAGTCCATCGTGGAAGTGATGTATTTCCGGTAACTACGGCAACAAAAAATCATCCTCCCAAAATGTCAATTTATCTGAATATACTTATTTTTTCCGCATTGACACAATCTGCACCATTCCCTCGATACTGACATCATCTATTTCAAAACCAACCCTTGAAAAACAATCAATGATTTCGTTTGGTGCATAAAATTTGACATCACCCGCTTTAGAAAATTTGACAAAGGGATTGCAAATCGTTCGTAAAGGTTGCGGCAAATATACTTCTGCAATATAGATGATTCCATCATGCTTCATTATCCGATACATTTCCTTGGCAAAACTGTTAATGTTCGGGAAATGATGGAATGCTGCACACACCGTCACAATATCCATTTTTTCTTTTTCAAACGGTGCTTTATCGCATCCCGCCACCTCAAAATTCATGACCGGATTCATTTCTCTTGCACATCTGATCATATTTTCTGAAATATCAATACCAAAACCATGAAAGTCTGCTGTTTTAGAAAACATTTGTAATAATCTTCCATTTCCGCAGGCAACATCTAAAACGTTATTTCCATCCTGAATATTAACTTTTTTCACTAACTCTTTTTTGAATTTTACTGTAAATTTCCCATCAAAAGTATTCTCATATTTATCCGCTTTGCTATCATAGCTCTTCTTTGATTTTTCCTCGAATTGATTCATTTTTCTTTCCCCACTCTCAATTAATTGCAATTCCAATATCTGTCCTTAAAACATCAATAATAACATCTCTCGCAATATTATTATATGAACATATAATCATATGTTTAATTATATGTCAATACATTTTTTCTTCTTTTCCTTAATTAGCAAAACACATAAAAAAGCAGGTTGTCCATAGCATCTGACTATAGTCAACCCACTTCGAATTTTCTATTACAAATCTATGCTTTTTAGTTCCTAATCCAAATCCCGTTTTCAGTTATCCCAATGCAACATCCAAAATCATCATCAGGGAAAAACCAAGCATAAATGTAATGGTTCCAAGATTGGAGTGCCGCCCTTCGGACATTTCCGGAATCAGTTCTTCCACAACAACATATAACATGGCTCCTGCAGCAAAACTTAATAGATATGGTAAAAAAGGAATGATAAAGGAGGCCAGTAAAATGGTAAGCAATCCTGCTACCGGTTCTACAACACCGGATAAAATCCCCTGTAAACAAGCCTTAAACTTTGACATTCCGTTTGCACGAAGCGGCATAGAAATAATCGCACCCTCCGGAAAGTTCTGAATGGCAATTCCCAATGCCAGAGCAAGTGCAGCCGATGCCGATATCGATACATTACCGGTCAGCCAGCCGGCATAGACAACACCAACAGCCATTCCTTCCGGAATATTATGTAATACAACCGCTAAAACCAGCATCGTTGTCTTTTTCATCGAACACTCCGGTCCTTCCACCGATTCATCCAGATGCATATGCGGTGTCACCTGATCAAGTACCAGTAAAAAGAGCATCCCAAGACAAAATCCGACTACTGCAGGTACAAAAGCCAGTCTCCCCATATTTTCTTGTGCCTGATCCATGGCCGGTATCAACAAACTCCACACCGAAGCCGCAACCATAACTCCTGCCGCAAATCCGGTTAAAGACTTTTGTACTTCTTCTTTCATTTCGTTCTTCATAAATAAAACCAATGCAGAACCCAGTGAAGTTCCCAAAAACGGCAATAATAATCCTTGTGCTATCATCCAGTTCATTTCTATCACTCCAGTTTGTTTTAGCTAACTCAATCATAATCTATCATAATTACTTCTTTTTTTCAAATAAAAACACATTAAACCGTCAACAAACGAAAATGATAGGCATTCCGGATATTTTATGATATAGTAGTTATTTGATGATACTAGGGGCAAAAGGTCATACTTTTCATGCTCGCATGAAAAAGTATAACTTTAGGACCCACAAAACATGAGAAAGTAGTCCGAATAGGGCGGATTTCGAATGTTTTAGGATTGCAGGAGCACAAAGTGCGTAGCAATCCGTTGGTATCATGGGAGCAAAAGCTATTAAAAATTGGAAGGAGCGAAACATGCTCGAATTAAAGAATATACACTGGAAAACCCCAGAAGGCGAAGAAATACTCAAAGGGATTGATTTAACGGTTCCCGAAGGTAAACTCACTGTGATCACCGGTCCGAATGGCGGTGGTAAAACATCACTTGCCAAAATCATAGCAGGTCTTTATGAAGCAAGCGAAGGAAGCATTATCTATAATGGGGAAGATATCACGCATATGTCGATTACAGACAGAGCAAAAAAAGGGATTGCCTATGCATTTCAGCAGCCAGTCCGCTTTAAAGGTCTTTCGGTACGTGATTTGTTAGAGCTTGCCAATGAAGAAAAATTATCCGAGGATAAACTATGCGGTATGCTTGCAACAGTCGGCTTATGTGCGCAGGAATATATAGACCGAGAAGTTGATGCATCCTTATCCGGCGGCGAAAGCAAACGAATTGAAATTGCTACTGTCTTAAATCGAAAAGGTGCCGAACTCTTGGTTTTTGATGAACCGGAAGCAGGTATTGATCTTTGGAGTTTTACCAATCTTATTTCTGCTTTTGAAGGAATTAAGAAAAACAGCAACCGTTCTTTGGTTATCATATCCCACCAGGAACGTATCATGGAAATTGCGGACTATATTGCAGTGGTTACCGATGGAAAAATCAACACCTTCGGTCCAAAAGAAGAAATTCTGCCCACAATTTTATCCGGGAACAAACAATGCTCCTGCCCCATGCATTCTACTACAAAGGAGGGGTTATGATGAACGAGATAACAGAAAAACTCTTAACTGAGATTTCCGACTATAAAGGTGAATTTAAAGGTGCCTATAACATACGTGAAGACAGCGGCTGTGTCGCCAGACAGTCATCCAAACACATTAAAATCACAGCAAAAAAAGACAAACCCGGTATTGAGATTCATATAAGTTGTAAAGAAGAACAGGAAACCGTTTATATTCCCGCCTGCATCACACACAGCGGAATCAGTGATACGGTTTATAACGACTTTATTGTAGAAGACGGTGCCGATGTTATCATTGTAGCCGGATGTGGTGTTCATTCCGACGGAAAGGAAGAAGCCCGTCACAATGGTATCCATCGTTTCATCATTGGAAAAGGCGCTAAAGTCCTTTATAAAGAAAAACATATCGGTACGGGAAGTGGTACCGGCGAGCGAAATATTGATCCCGTTACAGAAGTGGAAATGGCTGAAGATTCCTATCTGGAAATGGATACGATGCAAATCAGCGGCGTCAGCCATTCCCATCGAATCACCAAGGCTAATCTGGCTGCAGGTGCCAAACTGATTATCCGTGAGCGTCTGCTTACGGATCACGAAGAAAAAGTCAGTTCTGATTTTGATGTGTCCATGAACGGAGATGACAGTGCTGTCGATTTAGTATCCCGTTCGGTAGCCAAAGGTAACTCCTATCAGGAATATCATTCCGTGATTCGCGGCAACTGCCGTTGCAGCGGTCATTCCGAATGCGACGGTATTCTTTCCGGAAACGGTGTTGTCAATGCAGCACCGGAGCTTCATGCGGGCAATATTGATGCCTCCTTAATTCATGAGGCTGCCATCGGAAAAATTGCCGGTGAACAAATTATCAAACTCTGTACACTTGGTCTTACCGAAGAAGAAGCAGAACAAAAAATCATTGAAGGATTTTTGAAATAAAACAATAAGCTTTCTTAGCAGCATAGCGAACAAAAATAATGCCCATTTTTGCAGTAGAGACGACTCTTCTGCAAAAACGGGCATTTAATACATTTAATAAATATTTCGTGAACATGCCACTTAGAAAGTCTAAAAATCGAACTACGAGGTTGCAAAGATATATAGTTTCTGTAAGGACGGCTTTCATCCCATATCAGTCATAAATTTTATGAAGCTTCTTCCAGGAAGGCATCTGCTCTTTTAGCTTCTTCCACGCTTTCATATCTTCTTCCCTGTTTCCCAGCATCTTGGAAAAATCATCACTTAAATCTTCCATTTCGCCTACTGCATTTTTGCAGTGGTTACTCATAGCAAGTTCTCCCATTTTTGTTCTTGTCATGACAAACAATTTCGGTGCCAGTGTAAAAAAACGTTTGGGTCCTCTTTTAAAATATGTATCATTACCTTCCGGTAAAATCATATATCCCATTTCTTTCAATGCTTTATGGGCTTCCCATACCGCATCCAACAATAACGTGATCTGCTTCATTTTGCACTGATACAGATTGCATTCCAGAATATAGGATAAGTAAGCACCCGGTAACACAAAAGCCAGATGACATTTGTACCACGAATCCATATCCGGCACCCAATTTAAGGTATACTCCGTCTTTGCAAAAATTCCTTCCATCTTTTCTTTCAACTGTGCAAAATTGGCATTTTCATCCTGTTTGGTCAAATCATCGGCATCCGCTCTATCTCTTTTTTCTCCATCGGGCGCCGGTCCAATGGTCATAGAACCATTTCCAAAACAAACGCTGACCATGTATCTGTCCGTACGTTCTCCTCCGGTACCCTGAAATCCAAACAACACTTCTTTGGGTCTTGCTGATTGTTCCCGTATGGTTTTTGCCATATATTTTGCATGCATATTATTTCCGACACAGACAATTGTATCCGCATCAGCTTCAATCAGTTCTCCCAAAACAGCCTGTAATTGCTTATACTGCATAACCGCAAAAATCACATCATAATGCTCATCGCCAATCGTATCGGTTATAACCGGATGATCCGTTGTCACTTCACCACCAAAATAGTGATGCAAAACCAGACCTTCCTTGTCTAACAATTCTTTTCGTTTTCCTCTTGCAAGAAGGGTTACATCATGACCGTTATCACACAATACATGACACAAAAAACTACCGATTACACCTGCCCCATATACTAAAATCTTCATTTTTTCTCCACCCCATAATTCTCCCTGATAAAAGAAATGACCTGTTTATAATGTGTAACCAATTTTTCATGATTTGATTCTACATATGCATAATCTTCACTCTTTACAGCCATCTCCATATCCTTTGCTTCTTGCGAAAAGTTTTCAAAACCGAATGTTAACGATGTTCCCTTTAATGCGTGAACCGTAATCCGATACTGTTTCCAGTCTTTTTCAGAAAAATAAGTTTCCAGCTTGTCTAATTGGTTATCCTGTGCAAACTCTCGAATCATTTCCAGATAAAAATCCCGGTTACCGCCGCAAAACTCCAAGCCGATCTTTTCATTAATCTGAACCGGATATGCTTCTGAATCTTTTGTATCGGATGATGCATTTTGTTCATCCTGTTCTTTTATTTCAGATGATGCATTTTGTTTATCCTGCTCTTTTGTATCGGTTGTTCCTGCTTCAATGGAATTGATAGAATTCTGACACAGACGAAAGCTTCCTTTGGGAAGGTTCCTGCAAAGCACATCATTTAACTGCTCCTGCGTATAAGGCTTTGATAAATAATCTGCAAAACCCAAATCCATATATTGTTCTTTCATGCCATGAATAGCATTGGCCGTCAGCATAACAATGGGAACTCCCTCATTCGGTCCGGGCTCACTCCACATAATTTTAGCACATTCAATGCCATCCATAAGCGGCATCATATGATCTAAAATAACCAGATCATATTTATTTTTCTTCCATGCTTCAATAGCCTCCGCACCACTGGTACACATATCTATAATCATTTCCGATTTCTTTAAAAATCCGGACAGCACCTTTAAATTCATCGCAACGTCATCAACCGCCAAAAGTTTCATTCCTCTGGCTACAATCCAGCTATAGGTTTTTTTATCAGAAACGGAAGCCTTTTCTTCCATATGATATTCTGAAATCGGTTCATCAAATCGGATTGTCTGTTCCAGATGTATCCAGAAACAACTTCCTTTTCCGTATTTGCTTTCCACACCGATTGCACCGCCCATCAACTCTACCAAACGCTTTGTGATGGCAAGTCCCAAACCGGTACCCTCAATATTTCGATTATTAATTTCATCCATACGCTGGAATGCATCAAACAGTTTTTCTGCATCTTCTTCCTTGATTCCACGCCCACTGTCTGAAACAAAGATATACAATTTTATTTTATTATCCTGTTCTTTTTCAAAATCAATCTTTAACTCTACATAACCGGTATCTGTATACTTGATGGCATTGGTCATCAAATTGGTAACGGCCTGTTGTAAACGGTTTATGTCGCCGAATAGAAACCTGGGAATCAAAGGATTGATTATCACCCGTAAATCCAATGCTTTCTCATCCGCACGTTTTTTTACTAAAAGCAGGATGTTGTCAATCATCGATTTTAAGTCATAATCATTTTCTATAAGTTCCATCTTCCCGGATTCAACCTTGGAAAAATCCAGAATATCATTAACGAGCGAAAGAAGTGTATGGCCTGAACTGTCTATATCTCTTGCATAGGATAAGATGTTTTCTTCCGAAGTCTCTCTCATAATCATCTCATTCATTCCAAGCACCGCATTAATTGGTGTACGAATTTCATGGGACATATTGGCAAGGAATTGGCTTTTAGTTTCGTTCGCCACTACGGCACGGTTTCGCTCCCACTGTATCTTCATCATCTCAGAGAGGGTATCAGCAATGGTAACTAATAGCATCAGGCCCAGACCTAAAGTCGCAATTGAGATATCAAACGCCTTGTCGTTGTTCATATAATTTAATACCTGAATTACCGCTACCACTGTAGCCAGTGCAAACGCAGCCGCCGAAACCCAGTAGTCTTTGATTCTCCCAGTAAAGATATCCCTTATCATGGATACAACAATGATAGATAAAGTGAAAAACAGAACCAGCGCCATAATGATAAAGAGTTCAGCAAAGTCTGATAGTCCACATGCATATATAATGGTACAGACCACAAGATCCAATAACGCCATAATCTCAGCCGCATGATAGAATTTTTGGTATCGTTTTCCCTGCAGCTGATTCATATAATCGGCATAGGGAATTGGCATAATCATGACCATGAAAAAAGCAATGTCACCGATGACAGAGACATTATCAAAAATCAACTGGCGGAAAGCAGAGTTGGCAAAAATCCATACCGAAACGGCAATGACGCCAAGACTTAAACTCACCAGTTTTTGTTCTTTGTGATAGGCAATCCGAAAACCAAGACTTAAGATCAGAGAAAGAAACGCTAACGTGAGCATAATCACACCAATCACCAGAATCCGGCCCTGTTCCTGTATCATATGCAGCCAAAATCCACCGTAATTGGCCAGATAGATAAAATGAAAATCACCCAAATGCCTCTCCGGACTTTCGGCAATAACCCTGATTGTCTTTCCGGCATCATCCGGTCCGATATCCACAAACAAATAATAGGTAGGGCTCACGTTTCCCATAAAACGGCTGTTTTTCGTTGAATACTCTTTACGAAGTTCACCATCTACATAAATCGTAAAATCCTGCTTGGCAGTTCTAAAAATCAGATAGGTTCCCTCTTCTATTTCCGTAGGAAGAATATTCCTGATTTCTATGCTGTTTTCGTTTTTATAATCTGTTTTTATTTTCCCCGGAAGCTGAATCTGCTCTGTACTACCGTCCGAAAGAATCATGGTCCATGCGCTTTCATATATCTCGCAGAAAAACGATTCATCTTCACGCTCCGACGGCAGAAAAATTTCACCCAAAATGGCATATAGCAAAATACTGACCATTGCCAACACGGTACACCATTTTATTATAGAATTTATCTTTTCGTACTTTTGATTCATATGTATTTCCTGTTTTTATAATAATTGCATCGCAAATTATGCTACATTGACATTTACATTCATAATTATAGCAAAAATGACAGTCTTAAAAAAGACTGTCATTAAAAAAACTTATAAAAACAAGAATGAAAAATATTTTAACATTTTGATGTCGGGGTCAAAAGGTATTATGCTCCATCAATTATTGCTAAACAAAGGAGTGGATAAATATCTGTCACCGGAGTCGGGAAGCAGTACCACAATGTTCTTACCTTTGTTTTCCGGTCTTGCTGCCAGAATGGAAGCTGCTTTTAATGCTGCACCGGATGAAATTCCCACCAGAATACCTTCTGTTACAGCAAATCTCTTTCCTTCTGCAAAAGCATCTTCATTTTCAATGGCAATGACTTCATCATAAATCTTTGTATTTAACACATCCGGAACAAAACCGGCTCCAATTCCCTGAATCTTGTGAGCTCCGGGAGTGCCTTTAGATAATACAGGGCTTGTTGCGGGTTCTACTGCAACCACTTTTACATCCGGATTTTGTGATTTTAAGTATTCACCAACACCGGTTACCGTTCCGCCGGTACCGACACCGGCTACAAAAATGTCTACTTTTCCGTCTGTCTGCTCCCAGATTTCCGGGCCTGTTGTTTTCTTATGTGCAGCCGGATTGGCCGGATTAACAAACTGTCCGAGAATAACAGAGCCCTCGATACTCTCCTTTAATTCCTCTGCTTTTGCAATGGCTCCCTTCATTCCCTTGGCACCTTCTGTTAATACCAGTTCTGCGCCATAGGCTGCAAGAAGATTTCTTCTTTCTACTGACATGGTATCCGGCAGGGTCAGAATTGCTTTGTAGCCTTTTGCTGCTGCAACTGCCGCAAGACCAATTCCGGTATTACCGCTGGTAGGCTCAATAATCGTTGCGCCGGGTTTCAATATTCCCTGTTGTTCTGCATCTTCAATCATGGCCAGTGCAATACGATCCTTTACGGAACCTGCGGGATTTAAGTACTCTAACTTGGCAAGAATCGTTGCATCTGTCACTCCTGCATTGCTACTGTAATTACTTACCTCTAAAATCGGTGTGTTTCCAATTAATTCTGCTGCGCTCTTTTTAATCTGACTCATTTTTGTTTCCTCCTAAAATTCTAATACTCAAAATAATAAAGTTTTTATTTCCTTTATAAAAATTCATCTTTCAATCATGTTTCTCGTATGTACTGCAACATCGGCAACAACATCGCATCGTCATTTTCTTATTCTGCATAAGCCACTCCTTTTTCCTACTTATCAAATAGGATTTATTGTAATTAGATTTTAGAACAGAAAAAAAAGGATGTCAATACAAAGACATCCCTTTTGCTATCCTTAAATACTATCACTTGTTATAGTTGTTCTCTATAGCAATATTCCACATTTCCCATGATAGTGTTTTATTTCGATGATCATAAATAGTCCTGTAGCAATGTTCCTTTCAATAGTTCAAAAAAGCTTTCCGGATTGGAAGTAACAGGGCATTCTCCAAATATGCAATCTCCGTTTCCACATCCTGATGCTTATATAGATTCTAAAGGACTACGACTTTGATACAATTAAACGATGAACCCCTTATTTGAACACCCCCTATATAATAGAAAGAAGCCGACTGGTTTTTACACCAATCGGCCCATAACTCTTCATTATTCATTTGTATAACTGAAATTTTCACTTCATCTAATTGTTCAAGTATCCTTGTAATATTTCTTCATCAGACCACACTCTCTCATACGAACCGCCAAGTTCATCAATAATATTTCCCCAAGTACTAAACTCACCAACTTTTTCCATACGGTTTCTGTTTTCTTCCAGCCATTTCCATAACATTTCCCATGTATCTCCAGTCAACTTAGCACTCCAATTTTTCTTATAATCAAAATTATCGTTATAAGAAATATTATCGAATCCAATCCGTACAAAGCCTGTTTCTGTTCGCTCTATCATTCCACAAATTTCAAAAGAAGCATAAATCCTGCCAGATTCCTGACTTGTTACTAAGTTCGGATAACGATTATAGTATTCTTCTGCCAAAGCATTGTATTTTGCCACATCTGCTGCATCTCTAAGGAGTACCTTACCGCCTCTGCCTTCATCGCCCGGTCTCATCACATACTGAATTCCGGTTCCTGCATGAGTTCCGATATAATAACCTTCTAACTCAACCTCCGAAATATCCTCAACGCCTATGGCTTCCGCCAATCCGTTCTCCAGTTCTGCGTCCACAGGAATAGCATCATACCATGCACCACCATAACCTCCCATTTCACTGATTAGCACTCTCGTTCCTGTCTGTTCGTCTACCTTGATTTTTAAATCATCAACAGAGAAAACTCCTGCACTTTGTCCATTAACCAATATTCTCATTCCACCAATTTCCGGTTCAGGAACAAACTTATAATTTGGAGTCTCATGCTCCTTGAAATTAGATACTTTTATTTCTGAATTTCCCGTATCAAAAAGTTTAGATATGGCATCCGTGCTGTCCACATTCTCCGTCCGATTTACGGATTTCTCTTCCACAGTTTCTGCAAAACGCTTCTGATGTTCTTCACGCATTGCCTCCCGCATTTCTTCTGTAATATCGTCCACTTCAGAAAGCAGCTTATCCCATTCTTTTTCTGTGAAAGAACTTCCACCTATCTGAAAAGACTCCTCTGTATCGCCATTTTTCACTTTTTCATAGATTTCATTTTTTCTCTCACTAAGTATCTTCTGATAATCTGTATTTTCATCATCAGAAGATGTATCACTCCACTTTTTCAAGTTTTCAATTATTTTTTCACATTCTAATCCCTGATTATATGTTTGTGGGATACTAAAAAATGTTTCTTTTGCATTGCCAAGTATGCCAATCCAATCACGCTCCACCGTCCATGCAGCATTTTCATCATAAATACCGCTACAATAGCCATTGTATTCTGCCTGTGACGAATACGCTGTCATCTTGTTAAAAGACTTCATACCCGTATTATTGGTAAGTCCTTTGTCATCCATATAAGACATCAACGCAAACATTTCCATTTTCGTTGCATTATTAGGATCAACATCTTTCACACGCACCTCATAATCTCCTACCTTAACAATCGGATCTTGTTCCGTAGAAGAATCTGCATACATAGCAATATACCCCACATTGCCAACAGCAGTAAGACCTATTCTTTTCCCATTATCAGAGGATTCAGAAAGTGATGTTGCACTACCCATACTCGCAAAATCATCAACTGAAGTTTTCCCTCTGGTGGCTCGTCCTCTGTTTGGTACATCATAATTTTGTGCATAAAACGAACCTACACCGTTGATACCCATATTACTCCTTTCTGCAACCCATCTGTCAGTCAGAGTTGCACCACTTCCCGAAAGGTCCAAGTGGTTTATATTTTATTATAAAAACAGCGTCTATTTTCACATTCAATCCCTTGAAAACAGACGCCATCCTTAGCTTATAATAGTTATCGGCAAATATTTATTTTTCTTAACCTTATGGAACGAAACACTATCCGAAAAGGAACGAAACCTGAAATTTTATTGATACTATACCTGTATGTCAAATCCTCTTCTAACAAGAGTTTCTCCATACTCACCTTGAACTTTAACTAAGCTGTTATCAATAGATTCTCTTGTAACATTATTTAACGCCCCTGCTGGAATGCTCTTTCCAGGTTGCCAACTTGGGTCAGCCTTTAAACAGGCTTCTGTAAATGCTTTCTCATAAGCTTCTTCGTATCTGCCTAATGTCCATGATGCTTTTAATCTATCTTCCTTTGGTGTGTTTCGTTGGCATTTCTGATAAATTTCGGAACGATATCCTCTATCTCCACTTCCTGTACCATAATCATTTATAAACGCACGCTTTGTTGCTTCAAAAATTTCCTGTTTTGATTCTTCGGAAATATTAATAATCTTATGTCTCTGCGACATTGGAATTCCTGTTGCATCTAATCCTGTAAGACCACTTACAGGGTCAATGTAGTCACCATTAGCATCAAAATTTCTCATTAAATTCTTTATCGCTTGTGGATTTGTATATCCTACTGCCGCTCCGCATGATGAATTCATTAAACTCATAGCAGCCTTATACTGTTTGCTACTTGTATCAATTCCATGCTGTTTCAACATACTTTGTCCACCTTTGCTACCAATCGGCATCCCTGACATCTGCTGAAACATTGTACTAAAATCTCTTATCATCAACATAGTATCATCCTCCTTGAAAATAATTTGCAGAATTCCGTTTCTATATTTACAATATCGGAACTTTATACCCAAAAGTTTATAGTGCGTAAAATTCAAAGCTTTGCATGTTTTCAGACTAACAGAAGACTGAAATCAGAGTGATACATCAATCTTTACTGCCTTTTTTGATTCTCCAAAATGTTTCTTTTCTAACTCAAACATTTCTTCTAATACCTTTTTTTCGGTTTCTAATGCCACACTATGCTGAGTGTCTTTTATGGTATTTCCGGCATTATCTACGATGTTATCATCTTCCGATATATTAGGCACAACTTGAGTCTCATTATCGCTCTCTGCATTTACTTCTGAATTTTCATCAGCTCCACCTACAAGCTGTTCTTCACGCAACTGGGCTTCTGCCTGTTTCGCTTCCATTACTTCTTCTTCCGTAGGCAGTTCCTTAAACTCAGCACTCTTTGTAAATGTATGAAAAATCTGTGCTGTTTTAGTGGTATCACCCAATATTCTTTGTGCTTCTTTTAATTTTTCGCTCTTGGGAATATTAGGATTATTAACAATCGACTTTAGTTCGGACAATTTACCATTCATCCTGTTTACATGAAGTCTTTCCGCTTCTTCCTTCGTTTTACAGTTTTTCAGCTTTTTCTCATAGGCTTCCTGTTCCATTCTGTCAGCCTTATACTCCATATACATCTTAGGGTCTTTTGCACGAAGCTTATCTTCTTCTGCCGGACTTAATTCCTGACCACTTTGAATCTTAGCATAAATGGAACTATACTCATTTCCTTCACGCTCTCTTTCAAGCTGCTCCTGATACATTTTGAGTTGCTGTTCTTCTGGTGATAATTCTTCTTTTTTCAGGATATTGCCGGACGATTTCTTTTGCTCCCATTTCTGAGTCATTTCCAGCATTTTTCCTGCATTGTAAATGGTTCCTGTAATCATTGTCTGCCTCCTATCCCTTGAAATCAATCGTTGTTCCAAGATACTTTTCAGCATCCGTCTTTACAGTATCTGCCATCTGTAAATAGTTATAGTCATCTATCTTTTTCTTCAATTCCTCAATAGAATTTGCTGTAATTACTACTTCCTGTGATTCCTTCTTCTTAAGCCTTTTCTCTTCAAGCTGTTCTTCCCGTTCCTTTTTCTCAGCTTTTTTCTGAGCCGCTTTCTTTTCTTCTTTTTTCTCGGCTCTTTGCTTTTCCAATCTATTCGCCTGATCTTTAAAAGACTTATCCATAACTGCAAAGAATGAAGATGCACCGTTATCGTTTACCTGCATACCAAATCCTTTGATATTTGCAGAATTGCCCAATGACTGCTTTAACTCCGGCAATTTATTCTGTGCAGAAGCAATCACGCCTTCGTACTGTTTACGATATTGCTCATCCGTTGCCATACGCTCAATCTTTTCTTCATCAATCAAAACAACCATTTTGTGAGGGTTCGCAAAACTTCCGGCATTCGCTTTTGCCATTTCCTTCATGTCATTGCTTACCAGAATAAAATCCATATTTTGATATTTAGACTTTAATTCCTCATGTTAATCACGGTGATAAAATGTACAAAAAACACGTTCAAAAAATGTACAATCAACCTCCAATAAACTAATATCAGTTTGATGGAGGAATAAGAATGATTGGAGATAAATGGTTGAGCATAAGAAACGACAGAAAAAAAG
>JAFOEY010000001.1 GCA_017387565.1 Lachnospiraceae bacterium
AGAGAAGAATTGAGAAAACTAAGAGAAAGTACTGGCATGAATAGAAAAGAATTTTGTGAGTACTTTGAAATCCCTTATATGACGGAAACAGACTGGGAATTAGGAAATAGAAGGGTTCCACAGTATCTTTTGCGGTTGATGAGAAATATATAACCCCGATTTTAAAGTGTTCGAATCTGAACACTTTAAAAAAGAAGCAGGTCTAGTTACATTTACTCCAAGTGTGTCAGAATGGGTAGAAAAGACAAATGCAGTAGGTCTTTATGTTAAGCGTGGAAAATATGGCGGAACATATGCGCATAAAGATATTGCTTTTGAATTTGCATCTGCAATTAGTCCCGTATTTAAACTGTATCTTATTAAAGAGTTTCAAAGATTAAAAGAGAAAGAAAATGAACTACAGAAATTGGAATGGGATGCGAAGAGATTTCTTTCCAAGAATAATTATTTGATACAGACAGACGCTGTAAAAAATTATTTAATTCCGGTGTGCAATTACCGAGAAGATTTACAATGGATTCCTTATGCAGAAGAGGCAGATTTACTAAATGTAGCATTGTTTGGTTTCACTGCAAAAGCATGGAGAGATGCTAATCCGGAGCTCGCTAGGAAAAGCAATGTTAGAGATTATGCAACTATAAATGAATTGACTGTTTTATCAAACCTTGAATCTCATAATGCACAGATGATTCGTGAGGGGAAAGAAAAAAAGGATAGATTTATGACTTTAAAGAAAATTGCAGAATATCAGCTTCGAGTTTTGAATGAAGCTGAAAAAATTAATAATAGAATAAAGGAACAATAAAGCCTTTTGCTAATGGCTGCATTTATTCCAAGGATGATTGGGAAAAATCACAGGAAACTGCTATTGAAGCTGTAGAGACAAGAACGTATAATATTATGCAGGAAAAGATATCCGGTGATAATGTGTAACAGTTTTTATAATTTTTACACAATTCACCGGGCTATGACGAATTGGTATATGCGGATAAACACCATACGAGAGTGAGAGATATAAATTTATATGAGAAGAATTTGGGAATGGGCAAAGCAAAATGATAAAACTGCCATAGGAATACCCTTGGGAATAATGTCAATAATGTGTTTTGTGTGGGGCAGATATTATATATTAGCATTTCTGTTTTCATTATGGGAAATAGTTGCAATACATGATATGATTACGTATTTAAAAGAGGGAAAAGATGAGGAAGAGAATCAAAATCTGGTTTCCAAGACAGATGAAATAGATCTGGATAGATTAATGAGTGCTAAGATACAGTTTGATAAAAAGAATATAGTGAGAATATTGGGGATTATAGTTATAGGCGTGCTATGTATTATAGTATTGTGTCATTTTATTTCTTAAATTATTTTGATACCGCTGACCAATATGCGTTATAAAGTTTCTAGAGGATGTCTATACTATGAGTTTTTTTGAAAAAGAATATGATGGGGAAAAAATTAGTCCTAAAACAGTTTTGAATGCACAGCCAAATAATGGTAAATTACAGTCTCGTTTTTCCACCTATGTTAAGAATGGAGAAGAATGTCAATTTACGACAGAGCAAAAGAAGATCTTTGCTGATTTATTTACATTAAAAAATGGGAAATCGAAGTCAAATATGGCTCTTTTAGCTATTTTTTTTCTTTTTTTATTTTCATTGGATTTATTTTTTAATCGGAATAAAACAGCAATATTAATATCTGTTTTGTTTATCGCCATTATTATTGTACTTTATTTGGCATGGAAAAAAAGAGAGAATGCTTTGTCAGAGGCAGTAGAAAATGGACATTATAAAATGTATATGCATGTTGTTGATGAAAAGAAATGGTCTGTTAGTTTTTCTGCGGAAGAAGGCAGATTTTATGAATTTTACATACATGCAGGAGATGTGTATTTTAGGATAGATTCAGACTTTTACTGCAAAGCTGCGATTGGTGAATCTGTTTATGCAGCTGTTATTTCAACAAATAGCGGGGAATATTTACATTTGTTTACATCTTCTGATTTTATCTAGGTCATGGTAAATGATGTTCTTTTAATATGACGTTATCAAAGACTGATTATTCCGCAATGTTAATTTTTCAGTCTGTTCCAGCACAGATTGCCAATGAGGTACTTTTGGGTGATCTGATTCCTTTATTAAGTGATGAAATAATAGCAGAATACTGGGAGGATTTAGCACGACCTAAATTTCAGTTTGATCAAAATACTGTGGAGATATTGATTGACGGGATCGTTGATAGAGGAATATATGTGGATGTCCAGTAGAAGAAATACAGTTTAGTAACAGGGCATCGGAAAAATCCGGTGCTCTTCAAACATATGATGTTAGAACATGAACAGGAAGGCAAAACAATTGATTTTTGCTTGTGTGTAGATGATATGAGATGATATTTCAGGAGAAAAAGCTATGGCAATAGATAGAGTTAGAGAGTATTTTAAAAAGTGGAATATGGAAGATCGTATTATGGAATTTAATGTATCCAGTGCAACGGTTGAGCTTGCGGCAGCAGCACTTCACTGTGAAGGTGCCCGCATTGCAAAAACTTTATCCTTTCATGTGGGTGAGCAGGTAATTCTGATAGTAACAGCCGGTGATACTAAAATCGATAATGCAAAATATAAGGCAACCTTTGGCACCAAAGCTAAAATGCTTTCATTTGAAGAAGTAGAGCCGTTAATCGGACATGGTGTAGGAGGAGTGTGCCCCTTTGGGATAAACGATGGGGTTAAAGTGTATCTGGATGAAAGCATGAAGAGATTTCAAACAATCTTTCCTGCCTGTGGGAGTTCTAATAGTGCAATTGAACTTACCATTTCGGAGTTGGAACAGTATTCCGGATATGAAAAATGGGTTGATGTCTGCAAGCTTGTATAAGTTTATGAGAGTGGTGAGGTACAATATGAAGGTTTAGTTTTTATAAAAGAGAAGGTGATAATATGAAATTGATTATTCCGGAAGATAAAAGAAGACTTGAAAGACTATTTGAACCATATTTAGACGG
Organism: Lachnospiraceae bacterium; assembly: GCA_017387565.1. GTDB lineage: Bacteria > Bacillota > Clostridia > Lachnospirales > Lachnospiraceae > UBA2882. The sequence continues at coordinate 3,010 of JAFOEY010000001.1, forward strand.
AATGAAATTGAAAGAAGATGCACCGGAGGAAGCAAAAAAAGCGTTTGAAGAATATTATACATGGTTCAAAAAAGAAATTGAATATCAACATTAGTATATATTAGATGGACAGTATTTAGGGCAGTCGAACAAATAACATGCATAGGAGAAGCAAATGAATCAATATATTGCCTTACTAAGAGGGATTAATATATGACAATCTGATTTTTATTCTATCCGGTGATAATCCTGAAAAGATATGTGATTTGGTTGGTGCTCCTTCACAAGGCCTTGAAACGATTGAGATTTATAAAAATGTGATTTTTTGGACTTTTGACAGAAAATCATATCAGAAATGTAACTGGTGGAAAAAGACAGCCGGTGCCGGTATTGCAGAGAAGCTTACCATTCGAACGGCAAATACGATAAAGAAAGTGGTGAATTAATCATGGCGTCAAGTACGCCAAAGGTTCGACAATGATTAGAAACAGTCAGGGTAGCGACCGGGAAACCAAGATTATGAAAGAAAAGAAAGAATTGTGTTAACCGGTAAGATGAAATGTGTTATAATAAATTAACTGATTGTGTGTAAAAGCCACATCAGCAACAGATGTAAATACAGTCGATAGAAGTGGAAAAACGTATGGAAAAAATAACTTTAAAAGCCCTCTCAAAAGAGGAAAGAAAAAAGTTTTATCAATCAAAGTATGATTATTATCGAACATTTAATACAGGATTAATTATCGTTTCCGTAATTGCATATCTTTCTTTCTTTTTTACGGATTGTGAGATATTTGGCAGATTTGCTTATGAAACTGTTTTGCCGCGCAGTATCATTCTCATTCCATTCATTGTATTTCTGGTGATGGAAAAAAAAATCAGGGATTACCGGATTATGGTTTTGGCATATTATCTGATAATACATTTGATTATTTGGTGTACAGACTGGGCCACCTATCTGTTGCCGGACCGGCAGTTTGCGATACCCGGTATGATCATCATGAATCTGATTTTTGTATGCGCGGGATTTGCCGCGCCGTTCCATTATAGTCTGACTGCACATGTATTGCTTATATTCGATATCACGATTGCAAATTTGTTCATTCATTATGATAATCTGCAGATGATGTATATGTTTAATCTTCCCTGTGTGTGTGCTGTATGTGTGATGCATTACATGATGCAGAATGTTTATCTTGAGCAGTATATCACAAAACACAAACTGCAAGATATGGTTGTGCTCGACCAGCTTACGGGGGTTAGTAATCGTAACCGATTAAAGGAAATCTGTGACCCTGTAACCGCAGAGTTGTGTTTTCCGGCAGGAATGGATCTTAGTGTATTGTTGATGGACATCGATTACTTTAAAAGAGTTAATGATGAATTTGGGCATGAGGCCGGTGATAAAGTATTGGTGTATCTTGCACAACAACTAAAGGGGCTTGTGCGCTCTACAGATTATGTAATTCGATGGGGCGGAGAGGAATTTTTAATCCTGATGCCGGGATGTAGAATAGATCAGGCAGTTTGTGTTGCCGAAAAAATTCGCGAGAATGTAGAAAACAGTGATAATGGAGTTTGTAAAATTACAATCTCCATAGGGGTGGCTCCATACAAAGGCGGCGATTATCATGAAGTTATCAAAAATGCGGATGATGCGATGTACCAGGCAAAAAAGAATGGAAGAAATCAGGTTGTTTTGTATAAAGAGAACTAAAGGTATAGGTTTCTTAAAAAGAAACACACTTTTAGAAAAGATATATAAAATATAAAGAATACTATATAGAAAAATAGGAGGAATGTTACTTGAATCATTTACCATTAAATGTTCGTGTTCCAATCGAAGAAGATAATCCGAGTATTGTTCGTTTGGAAGAAAAGTGTATTAAATGTGGAATGTGTAAGGATGTATGTACAAATCAGATTGGTGTACATGGAACATACACATTCGAGCAGACCTGTGGTGAGGCAGTATGTATCAATTGCGGGCAGTGCGCCAATGTATGCCCGGTAGACAGCATAACGGAAAGGTATGAATATCCTGATGTAAAGGCTGCAATTAAAGATCCTGAGAAGGTTGTAATTGTCAGTACATCACCTTCTGTAAGAGCGGCTCTTGGAGAAGAATTCGGTATGACGGATGGCAGCTTTGTACAGGGAAAGATGGTGGCTTTACTTAGAAGACTTGGAGTGGATTTCGTTCTTGATACAAACTTTTCTGCTGATTTAACTATCACGGAAGAGGCGAGCGAGTTAATCGAACGAGTAACCAAGAATACTGCTCCGTTGCCACAGTTTACAAGCTGTTGTCCCGCATGGATTAAATTTGTAGAGACATATTATCCGGAGATGATTCCGAATATTTCAACGGCAAAGAGCCCGATTGGAATGCAGGGACCAACCATTAAGACGTTTTTTGCTCAAAAGAAAGGGCTTAAGCCGGAGAATATTGTTAATGTAGCTCTTACACCATGTACGGCCAAGAAGTTTGAAATACGCAGGGATGAAATGAATGCGGCAGCAAAGTTCCTGAAAAAAGATGGTATCCGGGATATGGATTACGTTATCACGACAAGAGAATTGGCAAAATGGGCAAAGGAAGAACAAATTGATTTTGCCGGTCTCGCAGACAGTGATTATGACGATTTCATGGGAGAAGCATCCGGAGCCGGTGTTATTTTCGGTAATACCGGTGGTGTTATGGAAGCGGCACTCAGGACGGCATATGAATTCATCACCAAAGAGAAAGCACCGGAACAACTATTTAATCTTACCCCTGTCAGAGGATATGAAGGTGTCAGAGAGGCAACTATAACAATAGGCGATTTAGATGTAAATGTTGCTGTTGTCTATGGTACTGCGAATGCTGGAAAACTAATAGAGCAGATAAAAAACGGAAACAAACAGTATCATTTTATTGAAGTCATGACTTGTCCCGGAGGCTGTATCGGAGGCGGTGGACAACCTAAGGATATTATGAAGGACAAGGATGAAGTCAGAAAAGCAAGAATTCAGAGTTTGTATACGAAGGATGAAGCGATGACTGTCAGAAAGAGCCATGAAAATCCTGATATTACAAGAATATATGAAGAGTTCTACGGTGAACCCTTAAGTGATTTGGCAGAACAAATGTTACATACCTCGTATGAGGATAAGAGTGGAATATTAAGCAAAAAAGGAGAAAAAGAAATGAGTAAATGGGTTTGTAGTGTATGTGGATATGTTCATGAAGGAGATCAGCCACCCGAACAGTGTCCTTTGTGTAAGCAACCCGCATCGGCGTTCAAAAAGGAAGAGGCAGTAGCATCCAAGAGTAAATATGCAGGAACAAAGACAGAGAAAAATCTTTGGGAAGCATTTGCAGGTGAATCACAGGCTAGAAATAAATATACATATTTTGCATCGGTTGCAAAGAAAGCAGGATATGAGCAGATTGCAGCATTATTCTTGCAGACGGCTGAAAACGAGAAAGAACATGCCAAGCTTTGGTTCAAGGCTCTTGGCGAGTTGGGTGATACAGCAGAAAATCTTTTGCATGCGGCTGAAGGCGAAAATGCTGAGTGGACAGATATGTACGAGAGAATGGCAAAAGATGCAGAGGAAGAAGGATTCCCTGAGTTAGCGGCTCAGTTTAGAGGTGTTGGAGCAATTGAAAAACTCCATGAAGAGAGATATCGTGCATTACTCAAGAATGTAGAAGCAATGGAAGTGTTCAAAAAGAGTGGAGTAACAATGTGGGAATGCCGTAACTGTGGTCATGTCGTTGTAGGGCTTGAGGCACCGGAGGTTTGTCCGGTATGTAATCATCCACAGGCTTACTTTGAAGTTAGAAAAGAAAATTATTAGTTAGTCTGATGAGAGCAGTGTAAGGTTCGATACACTGCTCTTTTAGTTTGTGGAAAAAAGCAATCGAATACTTTGAAGAAGTATTAGAATATGCAGATACCTATCGAAATGCCTGTACCATTGTAAAGGATTATTATTTGGATTTATATTGCAGTGAATATGATCCGGTGTATTTTGAGAAAGCGATTGCTGCAATATCTAGAGAGATTGATGTAAATCCGAATTGTGTTTTTTATAGAGACCGCGGTCTTGTTTATTTGAGAGCATACAAATTGGAACTGGCGATTGCGGATTTTGAGGCGGCGATTTCTTGTGATCCGGATTTCTGGTCACCGTACAACAACCTGGGATGCTGCTATAAATACCTGGGCGATTACGACAAGGCTATTGAGTATGGACAAAAGGCTTTGGAATGTCTTAGAAATGCCGGACAGAAAGCATCCAATCCATATACGAATGTATGAAAAAGTATGACTTTGGGACCCGCAAAACATGAGAAAGTAGCCGGATTAGGGCGGATTTAGAATGTTTTAGATAGCATAAATATTTACGGTAAAATATGACCGGCAGCAAGATAGAGCTGATACCATTCTTCTCTGGTAAGTGTGATATCAGATGCCGCAGCGATTTCTTTTATACGCTGTGGACTGGTTGAGCCTGAAATTAACTGCATCTTTGCCGGATGGCGTAAAATCCATGCAGAGGCAATGGTTGTGGGAGTAACATTATATTTTTCAGCCAGTTTATCAAGAAGTGCATTTAACGTCGGATATTTATCACTTCCGATAAATACACCTTCAAAAAATCCATATTGAAACGGTGACCAGGTCTGAATGGTAATATCATGCAGGCGGCAGTAGTCAAGAATGCTTCCGTCTCTGTCTATAGCGCCATCTGTCTGCATATTTACTTCCATACCGCTTGCAATCATATTGGAAACCGGAATGCTAAACTGCAGTTGATTGATAATCAGCTTTTGTTTGGTATATTTTTGTAAAAGTTCTATCTGCATCGGTTTTTGATTGGAAACGCCGAAGTGTAATACTTTACCGGAAGTTTCAAGAATATCAAATGCCGCAGCAACTTCTTCCGGCTCCATCAGTGCATCGGGGCGGTGCAAAAGTAAAATGTCCAGATAATCCATCTGAAGTCTTTGCAAGATTGAATCTACGGATTTTAAAATATAATCCTTGGAAAAATCATACATAACGCCCGGAACAATTCCGCATTTCGATTGAATTATCACATCTTCTCGTTTGATACCTGTCTTTAAAAATGCTTTACCAAATAACTCTTCACAGATTCCGCCACCATATATATCCGCATGATCAAAGAAGTTGATACCTGCTTCCATATAAGTTTCGATATATTGACAGAGTGCGTCCAAAGAAAGAGAATCAATGCGCATGCAACCGGCTGCAATGACGGGGATTTCTTTTTGTGTAGTACTTAACGGGATTTTTTTCATAAAAAGTGCTCCTTTTTTGTATTGCAAATGATTTATTCGTATGAATGAAATGAATTATATTCTTCAAGTAGACAGTCTAAATTAGGACTGTCTATTTTATTTTTCCCTTCCAATGCGTATGTATGATAAATGGTTTTATGCAATCATATTATCTTATTGACTAAACGAGCTATCTCTTCCGAAGTTTCGTAGAATCCCCGTTTTATCCATTCGTCCAGAAGTACCAGTTTAAAGGTCAGTGCTTCATTTTTTGTATCAAAATTCCGAAAACATGAAGAGCGGTTGACACCGGCGATGTCAGATATTTCTTTGATCGTGATTTTGGAGAACTGCTTCTCCCTCATAAGTTGAAGAAGAGCATCGGCCATACATTCGAAGGCCAATAGTATATCGCGTCTTACGGAATAGCTATATGAAAGAGATTATGAGGAATAACGCTCTAATGTAATTAGGCTGGAGGAATCTGACAAGAATTCCTGTGTGGATAAAAGATGATTTTGCTGGTTAGGAAAGTCTTCTTTTTTGAAATTTTTTCGATATTCCTTTGGCGAATATCCATATTGCTGCTGAAACCCTTTATTGAAATATTTGGGATCGGAAAATCCGCAGGAAACACTAATATCTAAAAGAGAATAGTCTGATAAAATGAGAAGATGTCTGGCTCTCTCACAACGGATTTTCAATACATAATTTTGAAAAGACATACCAAAACAGTCTTTAAAAAAATGTGACAAGTAGTAAAGATCCATATTTTCGTATTTGGCAATATCAGACAATAAAAGCTTTTCAGAATAATGCTCATCAATATATTGGGTGATATTTTGCATCCTCTTTCCGCGTGCCTTAGATGAAATCCGCTCCTTATCAGAGATTTCATGGAAAGGAAGATGGTTCAATAGATAAAAAAATAGTTGATTAACGAGAGAAGCACACTTTAATTCATATATCGCTTCCCTGTTAAAATAAGAGTATGCCGTATCCATCACATAGTTATGGATATTCTGGCATTCTGACGGATTGTCTGTACTACAAAGGTGTGTCCGGTCAAAATGAATGTATTTTATTTGAGGATAATAGGTCGAAAAAAAGGAAGGCGATACTTGTAGAGAGAGTATCAAGGCGGGATTTATCGCTTTGATTTCATGACTTTCAAAAGGGTTGATAATAAAAATATCATCTTTCCGGAGAGAAACACTAAAATCCTGAATTGTCAGGGAGATTTCTCCGTCAATGATCAGACAAATCTCATAATCTCTATGGATATGAGGAGAGCGATAAAGTATTTTCACAAGAAACAAATGAAAATTGGTATTATTGTGAGAGATAACTTCATATTCTTCGTGCATTTTATATACCTCGTCAATAATCAAATAGCAAATTTGTATGGTTTTGAAAGTCCAATTAGTCAGAGAAAGCAATACTTATAAATGTTAATATAAGTTTATCACAGAGAAATGTGAAATAACAAGAATAAGAAAAAAAGAAAAGGAGAAAAAAGATGGCAGAGTTTAAGTTTTCAGTAGGACCATGGAATGTTCATTCAGGAGCAGATTCATATGGACCGGCGACAAGAAAAGAAATTGATTTTGATGAGAAACTTGCAAAGTTTGCAGAAATGGGCTTTTCCGCAATTCAGTTCCATGATGATGACGCGGTTCCAAACATTAATGATTACACAGAAGAAGAAATCAAAGAGAAAGCAAGAGAGTTGAAGAAAAAACTGGACAAATATGGTTTGGTTGCTGAATTCGTTGCACCTCGCCTCTGGATGGATGGGCATACAACAGATGGAGGTTTCATGAGTACATCAAAAGAGGATCGCGATTATGCAATGTGGAGAGCTTACAGATCTATTGACATAGCAAATGAGTTGGGTTGTGATATGGTTGTATTATGGCTCGCTAGAGAAGGAACACTATGTGCGGAAAGTAAATCTCCTGTATGGGCTACTCGGATGTTAATCGAGGCAATTAACAAGATGCTTGAGTATGACCCTAAGATTCGTGTTTGTATCGAGCCGAAACCAAACGAGCCGATTGACAGAAGTATTTGCGGAACAATGGGACATGTGATGGCTATTTCCGCAGCGACAATTGATCCGGCCAGAGTTGGTGGAAACTTAGAAAGTGCACATGCGATTTTGGCAGGTTTGGATCCGGCACATGAAATCGGATTTGCAATGGCAATGGGCAAGCTGATGACAGTTCATCTGAATGACCAGAATGGAATTAAATACGACCAGGACAAATCTTTTGGCGTTGAAAATCTCCGTTCAGCATTTAACCAGGTAAAGGTGCTGAAAGAAAACAATTATGGCGCTAATGGAGAATTTGTTGGCTTGGACGTTAAGGCTATGCGAACCACAAAGGATGAAGATGGTTATAAACACCTTGAAAATAGCTTAAAGATTTTTAAGGCATTGGAAAAAAAGGTGGAGAAATTTGATTATGATTTTCAGAAAAAGTGTGTAGATAACAGAGACTTTGAAAGCTTGGAAATGTATGTAATGAGCCTATTAATGGGGATTGAGTATTGATGAAGAGGGAGATGTTCCATCTCCCTTTTGTCGATAAAAGTAAGAGAGAAGGAGGCGCAAAGTGAAAAAGAAAGTTATTGTTGCAGGACATATTTGTTTAGATATAACACCATTGTTTCCGTCTAAAGAAATTGAAAAGGTAGCAGATATCATGCTTCCGGGTAAATTAATTGAAATGGAAGGTGTGGATGTACACACCGGAGGTGCTGTGGCAAACACAGGACTTGCTATGAAGATTCTGGGTGCAGATGTTTCTCTCATGGGAAAAGTGGGAAATGATGCATTTGGCGAAATCGTTTTGAGCATATTAAGCAAATATGATGCGAAGTCAGGGATGCTCGTGGCAGAAAACGCGTCTACTTCCTATTCGGTGGTTCTGGCAATGCCGGGTATTGACCGCATCTTTCTTCATAATCCGGGAGCAAATAATACGTTTTGTGCGGGAGATATTTCGGAGGAAGAATTAAAGGATACGGCACTTCTTCATTTTGGCTATCCGCCATTGATGGCAGCAATGTATGCGGATGACGGAAGGGAATTAGTCTGCCTTATGAAAAAAGCGAAGAAGGAAGGCGTTGCTACATCATTGGATTTGGCTGCGGTGGATGAAAATGCAGGAGCAGGAAAGGCAGATTGGAAAAAGATTCTTCAAAATGTTATGCCGTATGTGGACTTCTTTGTTCCAAGTGTAGAAGAATTATGCTTTATGCTGGATAAGGAACGGTTCAAAGATTGGTGTGACAGAGCAAGAGGAAGGGATATCACAGAGATACTTGATATTGAGAAGGATATTAAACCTCTTGCCGATATTTGTATGTCGTATGGTGCAAAAATTCTTTTAATAAAATGTGGTGCATCCGGAATGTATTATCGTACCGGAAAACCGGACTTGCTCAAAAAAGTTGGACCAGGGGTTGGGCTGAACCCGGAGCTGTGGGCAGACAAAGAGGGCTTTGAAAAGAGTTATGTCCCGGATCAAATTATGTCAGGAACCGGAGCAGGAGACACTAGCATAGCGGCATTTTTAATGGCAATGCTAGAGGGTTGTCCCATAGAAGAGGCAATGCATCTTGCAACAGCAGAAGGAGCATCCTGTGTAGCTGCTTTTGATGCGCTTGGTGGAATAAAAAAATTGGATGAACTGCGTCATAAAATTGAGGCAGGATGGAAAAAATGTGATGAGTAGGGAACAGAGGTGCGATTATGTTAGTTTCAATGAATGAAATTTTAAAGCCTGCAAAGGAAAATGGATATGGGGTCGGCTTTTTTAATGCGGTGAATGTGGAAATGGCAAGAGCTGTAATCGAGACAGCGGAAGAACTTCGTGCACCTGTAATTGTAGGTACGGCAGAAGTTTTGCTCCCTGCAATGGAGCTCAAACGAGTCGCGGATTATCTTATACCACTTGCGAAGGAAGCTTCAGTACCTGTGTGTGTACACTATGACCATGGGCTGACGTTTGAAAGATGTATGGAGGCAATTAAGTTGGGGTTTACTTCTATCATGTATGATTGTTCAACATTAAGCTACGAAGAAAACGTAAAAAAAGTTTCGGAAATGGTAAAAATATGTCATGCGCTTGGGGTAACAGTAGAGGGGGAACTGGGACATGTGGGAGACAATGATGGTGTAGGAAGGCTCAAAAATCCGAGTGATTATTATACTGTTCCGGAAGTTGCCAAAGATTATGTGGTACAAACCGGAGTAGATGCCTTGGCAGTTGCAGTAGGAAATGCTCATGGTGATTATAAGTTTCCTCCGGAACTGGATTTTGAAAGAATTGAAAGGATAGCTGAGATTACGAAACTTCCTTTAGTTCTTCATGGAGGTAGCGGACTCGCAGACAGTGATTTTAAAACGGCGGTACAGAAGGGAATTTGTAAGGTAAATATTTTTACGGATATAGACAAAGCAGGAAAGGCGGGAATCGAAGCCGGTCTTGCAGCAGGAGCAAAGTCCATGATGGCTCTGATACCATATGAAATTCAGGCTATGCGAGAAGTTGTCGCAGAAAAAATAAGGTTATTTGGGTCAGATAACATAATAATATGACAATGTCAGATGTGATAAATCCCGAACAGGAGTCTCTTGCTAAAGAAGCGGAAGCGACCATTTCAGAATGGATTAGAATGATAGACAGTCAGAATTAATGGCTGTCTATTTTTTTATTGAAATACAGTGGGAAGAGTGGTAAAAAATATGTTGTTGGACTTCAAATATATAACAACAAAGAAAATGGTTTACATAATATTTTTGATGATATATAACAGAGAGGATTTAAGTTCGAAAAGATGGAAAAAATATTTCAGGATAGTAAATATAAATCGATACTGGCAATTTTTTGTGCTTTAGGCTGGTCATTGGCATATCCACTGATAAAAATCGGCTATCAGGAATTTCAGGTTATATCGACGGATCTGGGAGGAAAAATCATTTTTGCAGGTATTCGTTTTTTCTTTGCCGGACTTGTGGTTCTATTGTTCTGCCTGTTTCAAAAAAGAGAAATCGAAATAAAAAGTAAGAAGGATATATTGTGGCTATTTCTTTTGGCGGTTGTTAATACAACACTTCATTATATGTTTGCCTATATCGGCCTGGGCTATAATGCCAGTGCCAGGTCGACCATATTGGATTCGATGGGAGGATTTTTTCTGATTATTCTCTCAACATTGATATTTTCAGATGATAAAATATCGACATATAAGATTTTAGGATGTGTACTGGGAATTGCTGGTATCGTTGCCATCAATATACAGCCCGGTGAACCGTTTTTATCAGATATTACTTTTTTTGGCGATGGAATGATTTTGTTAAATGCGGTATGTTCGGCATTGGGTGGAATCATTACCCGGGTGGTTTCTAAGAAAATGAATATCATGCAGGCGACAGGACAAAGCATGTTGGTTGGAGGTATTTTACTCTTGTTAATCGGATTTGTCATTGGAACGGAAAGTGTGTGGAAATTTACGATGAAAGGAATGCTTGTCTTAATGGCATTGATTATGATATCGGCAGTGTGTTTTGCCGTGTATAATGAGTTGCTTGCCTATCATCCGATCAGCAAGATTGCTATCTACAATGCGTTGATACCGGTGCTGGGTGTGATTTTTGCGGCTTTTTTATTAAAAGAAGAATTGAAGTGGCAGTATTTAATAGCGGTATTGCTGGTGGCTTTGGGAATTTATATGGTAAATATGAAAAAAGAGTAGGGCAGAAAATGAGATGGTATTATAAAATAAAAAGGAGCTTGTTTTGGAGAGATTTTCTATATAAAAATATATTTGTATAAATTGGTAGTAAATAGAAAAATGACAGAAAGGAGACATCCGGGTGAGTGCGCAAAAGAAAGGAATTCTGTTTTCTATTTTAGGAGGAGTTTTTTGGGGAATATCAGGTGTATGCGGACAATATTTGTTTGATGTGAAGGGATTAAATGCAAAATGGATGGTGAACATCCGGCTTATCATTGCCGGAATATTGATGTTGGTGCTTGTATATCGGAAAGCTGAAAACAGGAAAAAATGGGAATATTTATTTTTAGATTGGAAGAATTTATGGAGATTATTGTTGTTTAGTTTGTTCGGGATGACATTATGTCAACTTTCTTACTTTTCCACGATTGAATGTTCCAATGCAGGAACGGCAACGGTATTACAATATACTTCTCCGGTCTTGATTATGGTATATGTGGCATTCAGAGATTGGAAAAAACCTACATATTTCGATATTTTAGCCTTGATTTTGGCTCTTATGGGTACTTTTCTGCTAGCTACACATGGTAATGTTGGTACGCTGGCGATTTCCAAACAGGCACTTTTTTGGGGAGCAGTGGCATCTGTGACAATGGCATTATATAATCTTCTTCCGATAAAACTAATGGAAACGTTTGGAATTGGAACCATTATTGGCTGGAGTATGCTGATTGGTGGAATATGCATGGTTCCGGTTACAAAGCCGTGGATAGTTCCGGGAGAATGGGATATCAAGACGATGGTGGCATTATTTGCTGTTATCCTGGTTGGAACGATTATGGCATTTGGTGTTTATTTTAAAGGTTCTCGGGCAATCGGCGCAGCAAAAGCGAGCTTGTATGCAGCTTCCGAGCCTTTGACGGCAACGGTTGCGGCTGCGGTATTTATGCATGTGAACTTTCGGACTATGGATGTTGTAGGGATTGCGTGTATTGTACTGGCAGTTTCAATTTTGTCATTGCAAAAGATCTGAAATAAATTAGAGTACATGATGTATCAATATGATATCAGGGTGGTATGTTTGAATGTTTTAGAATTACGATAGCAAAAAGCGCATAGCAATCCATTGGTATCTTTTGATAAAAATATAAAAAGGAATATAAGAAAAGACAAGGAGAGAAATACAAATGCAGATTCAAAAAGTTTCAATTGTAGGTATGGGAGCTTTAGGACTTCTATATGCCAATCATATTGCAAAACATGCAGGAAGTGACACGGTTACTTTTGTCATGGATGAAAAAAGAATTCAAAAATACTGTAATGAAGACTTTTTAATTAATGGTGAAAAAGTGAAATTTCAAATGATCAGTGATGCAAAAGCAACTCCGGCGGATTTGCTTATTGTTGCCGTAAAATATACAGGTCTGGAAGCTGCGCTTGATGTCATGAAATCATCCATAGATGAACATACCATTATTATGTCCGTAATGAATGGTATTTCAAGTGAAGAAATCATAGGTGAAAAATACGGGATGGATAGGATACTGTATACCGTCGCACAGGGAATGGATGCCATGAAATTTGGCAATTCATTAAAGTATACACAAATGGGAAAACTACATATCGGGACTGTAAAAGGCGGTAATCCTGAAATTTTGAATTCTGTGAAAGCGTATTTTGAAAGAATTGACATGCCGTATTTTGAGGAGGAAGACATTTTATGGCGTATGTGGTTCAAATACATGCTCAATGTCGGAATTAATCAGACATGCATGGTGTATAACACAACATATTCAGGGGCAATCTCTGAAGGAAGTGAGGCAAACAGAACTTTAATTGCAGCCATGCGTGAGGTGTTAGCGATTGCTAACGCAAAAGGGATTGGTCTGACCGAAGCGGATCTTAATAAGTGTATTGAAATTGAAAGCACTCTCGATCCAAACGGAACACCGTCTATGGGACAGGACAGAATTAATAAGAAACATTCAGAGGTTGAAATGTTTGCCGGAACCGTGATTCGTCTGGGAGAAGAATTAGGAATCCGTGTACCTGAAAATAAATACATTTATGCCAGGGTAAAGGAGATTGAAAAGGAATATTGCACTTCATAAATAGTTTATTTTTATTTTAGAAAAAGTTTTAGCACTCGCACTTGACGAGTGCTAATTTTGGGTATATAACGTAGTCAGAACAAAGAAAAGAAGCAAAAATGCTTCCAAACATTCCGGGTTCAAAGTTTCATATTAACAAAAGGTATCGTAAGGTTTTTAAAAAGGAAAGGAAGGATGACTTATGATGACACCTAGTTTATTTCATGACAACTTTGACTTATTTGATCGCTTTTATCAGGATCCGTTTGACGATCGCGATTTCAAAAACATGGAAAAGAAATTATATGGCCACAGAGCCAAAAATGTAATGAATACGGATATTAAAGAATCCGACTCTGAATATGAAATGACCATTGATCTTCCGGGCTTTAAAAAAGATGAAGTCAGCGTAGCATTGGAAAACGGTTATCTGACAATCAGTGCGACAAAAGGTCTTGAAAAAGACGAAGCCGAAAACGAAGAAGAGAAGAAGAAAGGCAACTATATCAGACGAGAACGTTATAGTGGTTCCTGCCAGAGAAGCTTTTATGTAGGTGATGCTCTTTGTGTGGATGATATCAAGGCAAACTTCAAGCATGGTATTTTAAATCTGACAATCCCGAAAAAGGATACCAAAGAAATTGAAAACAATAAGTATATTGCAATTGAGGGATAAAAGGAGGATGAAGTCATGAATGAAGTTATTAATGCATATGCCAGAAATCCACATGTAGTCAGAAAGCTGATCCGTTTCAATGATTTTATTCCTGCAAATATCATTTGTGAGGATAAAAAGACAGTGATTCCGGTAAAACTGGAAAAAGTCAAACCGGATGAACTGCTTAAGAAAAATGGCGGCAATACGATTTTTGATATCTGTTACGAAGGAAAGCATTACAATACAAAGATTGCAAAGATTCGTATGGATGCTGCAAATAAAGATATTGATGAAGTTGAGTTAGCTGTTGTGAGTTAAGGAGAGGATACCGTACCAGCGAAGGGCGTACAATCAAATTTGTTAAGGCGGAAGCCTTTCAAAGAGAATAGCTTAAATCATTCCAATGATGGGTGGTTTGAGCTATTTTTGTTCTTGCAATGTCCGTAAAAAGGCGATGAAGAAGTAGCTCAGGGCATACCCCAAGTAGAAATAAATGAAAAAGGTATGCCCCGAGCAGTAAAAAACAAGGAAAATGAGAGTGTCTAGGCATACCCAAAGCAAGAATAAAGGAAAAAGGTATGCCCCGAGCAGTAAAAAAAGTCAAAATTGTCCATAAAACATGTCAGATTTTTATCTGTTTTTATTATTATGCTGTTGATAAAATACATTTCGATAAGAGAAAGGAAGTATTTATCATGAGAACAGCAAAAAAAGTGATGGAAAAAAAGAATATACAGATAGATATGACAAAGGGTTCTGTATTAAAAGCTATTTTGTTTTTTGCAATCCCGTTGTTTTTAAGCAATTTGTTTCAACAGTTTTATAATCTGGCAGATACTGCCATTGTCGGACACATTCTGGGAGATCATGCGCTTTCAGCGGTTGGTTCTGTCAGCACCATTTACAGCCTGTTAACGGTATTTTGCTTTGGAATGTCCAGTGGTTTTTCCATTTTACTTTCCCAGTACTTTGGAAGTGATGACAAAAAAAGCTTAAAAAAGGGAATTGCGGCATCCGTTGAGCTGGCTTTTCTGGCAGCAGTTACCCTGACTGTTTTTAGTACTGTTTTTATGAAACAGATTATGAGGGCAATCCATGTATCGAATTCTCTGTTTGCGGATGCGTATGACTATATCCTGATTATTACACTCGGATTGATAGTCAATGTCGCCTATAATTTGTTGTCATCAGTGCTTCGAGCTGTCGGAAATAGTAAGACACCTCTGCTTTTTTTGACCATTTCCTCTTTTTTGAATATTTTTCTGGATATTTTGTTTATCAAAGGATTCGGACTTGGAATTGCGGGCGCGGCTTATGCTACTGTGTTAGCACAGGCTATCTCAGCAGTACTTTGTTTTGTATATATTTCCTTATACTGCCGTGAATTGATTCCCGGCAAAGAAGATTTTGTTATTCCGGGTATATACTATAAAAAACTGCTTTCCTATGGAAGTTCCATGGCTTTTATGTATACGATTATCAATATCGGAACTCTGATTTTACAGATTGGTATTAATGGACTTGGAAATGGAATTGTAGCAGCACATATTACGGCAAGAAAAATTTCCGAGGTGCTCATGATGCCGGTATCAACGGTGTCGGGAACGATGGCAACCTTTACCAGTCAGAATTACGGAGCCGGAAAGAATGACCGAATCAAAGATGGCGTCCGAATTGGTTGTATCATTTTATTTGTATGGAGCACATTATCCATTGTCATTGTCTATACATTTGGAAGCAGTCTTGTGAGGGTTTTGACCGGTACTGCAGATGGAGAAATAATAAGGACGGCAGTTCGTTATCTGCGCATTAATCTGCCTTATTATTATGCGCTTTCTGTATTGTGTCTGTTTCGAAATGTACTTCAGGGAATTTCCCACAACGGATTTACGTTGTTTGCAAGTTTTCTGGAAATGGCAGGAAAAGTCATTACGGTTGCTTTTTTCGTAGAACGGTTTGGTTATATCGCAGTTTGCTATTGCGAACCCATTTCCTGGATTATCTGCTGTATTCCTGTTATTGTTGCTTTAAGGCATTATTTGTACGCAGGGTCTTTCGAAAAGCCGAGGGCGTCATTCCATATTGTTCATAAAAAATCCTGTTAAAATGTTTGGGATTAGTAAAACCGTTTCTTTCCATAATAGATTGAATGGTCAAGTCGGAACTTATGATTTCACGGGCGGCTGCCTTTAGGCGGATTGCATATACGTAATCCATAAAGGTAACGCCCATATATTTTTTAAAGAAACGGGAAAAATATTCCGGATTTAATGCCAGTAAATCGGCACCCTGCTGCAATGTAATCGGTTCATGATAGTGTTCCTGAATGAAGGAGGCAATACAGGATAACCGGTCAATATATTTCTGGCTGTGAACAGCTTCTTCTTCGGATAATTCCTGACCGAAATGGCGGAACAATATTTCCAAAAAGGTAAAAAGAAGGCTGTAATAAGTAAGCTGATAGCCTTTTTTCTTTTCACGGTTTAAAATATAAAGTTTTTCAAGAAGATTCGTCATTTTTTCCTGAGACGGAATTGATTTTTCTTTGTTTTTGCACACATAAGGCAGTTTGGTCTGATCAATATCGGGAAGATACTGTTTTAAAAATAAATAAGGAATCTGAATCAAAAGATAGGAAATGCCCTCCGATGTAGCAGTGGCATGGACCACATTCCTGTCTACGATGCAGAAGTCGCCACTGACCAGTAAATCTGTCTCCTCACCGACGATGGATTGGAGGGAGCCTTTCTGGATGAATAAAATTTCCAGACTGTCATGCCAGTGAGGCGGATTGTAGGTAGGACAGGCAAACTCCAGGATGCTGTATCGCATATTCAGTTCCGGATCGATCTTTATGATTTCATGACTTGGTTGTTTCATATTGGCTCCCTTTTTATTTATAAATAATAGATATTGCAGAAATTTTTGTTTTACAATTGTTTGACTGAGAAAAGTTACTATTTACTCACAGATTATAAATCAATGTCAGCACTTAATGAGCAGTTTTTTGCGAATTAAGTACGGAACAATATCATAGTATACCTGAATGATAATTTATTTCTACCTTTTCTTTGCAGATTTCTTAAATTCTCTGCCGTCATTTCTCTATTATCATTTGTAACTTCGGGGACATTCGCCCTAACAGAAATATATCTTTGTCCGCGGAATGCCACAAAACGAAGTATGAAGTGACAAAGATATATTTAATATAGGATGATAGGAAGCTTAACAATGGCTTAACGATGAAAACCAAATCCGAAAAGGGAGTTCAGAAATAATCAGACTTATGCTAAAATAAAATCATATTTCAGTTTTTCACTTTATCAGCTATTTTTCCTGCTTGGAGGAATGTCAGTTGTGCTCCCCTTATTCATTATTTTGACGGTATCATTAGATAGTGACAGATTGCGGGAATTTTGGAAAAACATAATCTTGGGCGTTGTCTTTGCCGGACTGGGCTTTGGCTTTTGCTTTGGATTGATTGGCACATTAGATTTCAAAGCTGTTATCACGTTTATTCTGGGGTGCTTTGTATCTATTTTATCGGTTATGGTTTTTATTCTCTGTTTAAAACCGAAGAATGAGATTAAGCCGGAGCGGTACGCTGATATTATGAAATAGAATTATAAAAGGATGGGATTATACAGGATGACAATGAAAGAAAAATATCAGATTGATACAACAGAAAATAAAGCATTTTTAAAGGAAATGACAGAGGAACTGCTGACTTTTGGACATCGTTTTCCTTCTCCGGAAGGCGGTGCATACTATCTGGGAGACGATGGAAGTCCCTGGGTTACGAGGCCTCGTGAAACTTGGATTACCTGTCGTATGGCACATGTGTACAGCATCGGATGCCTCTTGGGACATAAGGGAAGCGAAGAACTGGCTGATGCAGCATTGCGGGGCCTTTTAGGTGAACTGAGCGATAATGAAAACGGTGGATGGTTTGCCGGCAGAAAAGCAGACGGTGACATCCTGCCCGACAAACAATGCTATGCACATGCATTTGTGATTTTGGCAGCAACCTCTCTGATTCTGGCTCACAGACCCGGTGCAGAAGAACTGCTTAATCGGGCACTTAAAGTATACGATGAGCGTTTTTGGGATGAAAAGGAAGGTCTGGCAGTTGATACCTGGAATACGGAATTTACCAAATTGGACAGCTACCGTGGAATCAATGCCAATATGCATACCGTAGAAGCTTTTTTGGCAGTTGCGGATGTGACCGGTAAAGAAGAGTATCGTAAAAGAGCGGGAAGAGTCATTGATCATGTGATTACATGGGCAAAAGAAAATGAATGGCGCATTCCGGAACATTTTACATCCGACTGGGTTGCCGACTTAGAATGCAATCGGGATAATCCGGCTGACCAGTTTAAACCCTATGGAGCAACACCGGGACATGGTATTGAATGGGGCCGTCTGATTACGCAATGGGCAACCTCAACCTACAGAGATGATAGATCGGCTGCGCTTCCTTATATAGAAGCTGCACAGAACTTATATAATCGTGCTATTGCAGATGCATGGAATGCGGACAAAGCCCCCGGAATTGTCTATACAACGGACTGGAACGGTAAGCCGGTTGTAAGAGACCGGATGCATTGGACTTTGGCTGAAGCCATCAATACATCAGCTGTTTTATACCGCGTGACGGGAGATGAAAAATACGCTTCGGACTATGCCATGTTTTTAACCTATCTGGATGAAACGGTTAGAGATCATGTAAACGGTTCGTGGTTTCACCAGCTGGATGAAAAGAATCAGGTTATCGGAACGGTCTGGCCGGGAAAATCAGATATTTATCATGCGTTACAGGCAACACTCATTCCGTATGAGCAGGTGGATTTGTCTGTTGCGGTTAGTGTGAAAGAACGTATGAAGTGAAATATCTGTATGCAGAAAAACGCTTGCAGTGAATAAAAAACATATGCGGCGAATCGTTAGAGCTTGTAAAGGAACAGATGCTTAGTGCCATTTCCGAATGTGATATTTTAAAAATTTCGGATAATGAAATTTAGTTTCTGACCGGAAAAGAGGACTACGATGACGGCATTGCTGTATTAGAGAACAATATGATATTGAAGATCTGATTGCCCGATAATTTTTGTAACATGTATGTCGTTTTTATACTATATTGTGAGCATGGCGTAAAGCCAGAAAACCGAAGTACGAGGCGATAAAAATATATAACGGGAACACAAATCTGAAAAGGGAAAAGGGAATTATTAAGAAAGGAAAAGAGAATTAGGAAAAAAGAATTGACAAATAATTTGCTATGTATATAATCAATAACTGGTAGTACCACTTGGTATTACCAGTTATTGCTATATAAGTACAAAAGTGATAGGAGGTAGCGCAAGATGTCTAAAATCATTAAATTGCCAAATCTGGAGGCTGTAAAAGAATTTGTCAAGAATGCGGAAGAACTCGGCGAAAGTGTACTTGTTTCGAAAGTTGGATTTAAATATCAAATTGATGGTGCATCTATTATGGGTATGATGGCTGTTATGGGCGAAAAAATTAAAGTGGATTATATGGGAGAGTCCGGGAAATTTCAGGAAATACTAAAAAAGTATAATATAAGTTAATGGCCATTTTTGCGGATGCTCGAAATGAAGAGGTTCCCATTTTATGCGAAGTCGGAATTGGTAAAAATACCGGAGAAGAATGGGGATAAGCTGGTAATTATGATTTGAGTATGGATGTCTCCAAACTGGGAATCCAAGGTGTTGTAATTGTGGTTGATGCTTTTATAACAAGCCGAAAAAATGAAAGAAATTTGAGGAAAGGCTAAAGATGAAATATATCAGACAGTGCTTAATTATTCTTGGAATATCCTTAATAGGAGAAATTTTAAAATATATTCTGCCGTTACCAATACCTGCGAGTATATATGGAATGGTATTGTTGTTTGCTGGACTGATGACAGGGTGGATAAAACTGGAAAACGTTAAGGAAACCGGCACTTTTTTAATTGAGATCATGCCGTTAATGTTTATTCCTGCAGGTGTTGGATTGATGACGAGTTGGGGAAAATTGAAATCATTAATCATGCCGATAAGTGTCATAACGGTTCTTACGATCATTACGGTTATGGTTGCTACAGGGCTTGTATCACAAGTAATAATAAGAAAATCGAAGGAAAAAATAAAATGAATACGTTTTTTCAAAATTCCATGTTTGCAGGAGTCACGTTAAGTCTGATTGCCTATTTGATTGGAGTAATCCTGAAAAAGAAATTGAAACTGGGTATATTTAATCCATTATTGATATCCATTGTGATTTCAATCGGTGTCCTTTTCATTGGAAAAGTTGATTATGATACTTATAATGAAGGAGCAAAAATTTTAAGTTGGCTTCTGACACCGGCTACTGTATGTCTTGCAATTCCTTTGTATGAACAATGGGAATTACTGAAACAAAATTATAAGGCAGTGCTATCAGGCTTATTAGCCGGTACGATTACAAGCTTGACAACAGTATTTATTTTAGCAAAATTGTTTGGCCTTTCGCATGAAGAATATGTGACCCTTCTTCCAAAGTCCATTACCACAGCAATCGGAATGGGGGTATCTGAGGAATTAGGTGGATATGTTACCATAACGGTTGCAGTCATAATCATAACCGGTGTTTTTGGAAATATGTTTGGGGAACAAATCTGCAAACTGTTCGGGATTACAGAACCCATTTCCAAAGGGCTTGCATTTGGGGCGTCTTCTCATGCAATTGGCACTGCAAAAGCACTCGAAATCGGCGAAGTAGAAGGTGCTATGAGTGGTCTTGCTATAGCTGTATCAGGTATATTTACAGTGGTGTTGGCCTCACTATTTGCTGGCTTTATTTAAATTGATAACCAGGCATTATTTTCTGGTTTTATGTAAATTAATCATTTGGTGCGGTTTGCTTAATTGGCTAAATACGGAAAATAAGAATTGAATCTACAACTTCTGGAATGGGGATTGATATGTCAAATAATAATACAATGGAGTATCACAAAGCAATTGATTATATTTTTCAAATGATAAAAGACGGAAAACTGATTATCGGAAGTAAAATTCCTTCAGAACGTTATATTGCGGAAACACTTGGAATTGGAAGAAATTCTACCAGAGAAGCAATCAGCATTCTGCGAGGAATGGGATTGATAGAAAGCATTCATGGTTCCGGTAATTATATTGCAAAAGATTCCGGGCATACTATTTGGCAAATTGTTGCGGTAATGCTTGCTTTGGGAAGTATATCAATGTCGGATATTCTGGAGTTTCGGAGAGTGATGGAAGAAACTGTTGTAAAATTAGTTTTCAGACATGGACTTGCCGAAGAAGAGAAAGCTGATTTGGAAGAAATCTTAGAAGAGATGAAAACTGCATCAGGGAAGCAATTTGTCATATTAGACCAAAAATTTCATATCACTTTAATTCAAGCTACAAAAAATCAACTTTTTATTACGGTTATGGAAGCCATTTCAGAGGTTTATCAGCAGTCTGTTTCAAAGGTAATAGAAGAATCGGACAGAGAAACAATGATGAAATTTCTTTTGATTCATAGAAATATTTTTAACAGCATCGTAGAGAAAAATGAGGATGCATGCCTGGAATATATCAAAGTACATTATGACCTTGCCGAAAGCAGATTGTAAAAGAGATTGTAAATTGGAAAGACGTCGGCCAAATTGGCAGGCGCCTTTTTTGACGCCTTTTACTCAGGATGCATTATCCTATAATTATGCTTTGGATATCAAAATTCGTATCAGGCAGCCATTTTCTAAATATCTTGAATTTTGGTATGCCTTGGGTATCGTTATTTCATGTTTCTGTTTTGTAATAGGCATACTTTTCTTTAAAACTTGATTTATTGCATGCCTTGGTTGTCTGGAAATCATGTATCGCATTGGAAAAAGGCATACCAGTTTTCTGAATCAGGGAAAAAAGTATGCTCCGAGCGCGTTGACAGAGCGGAAGAAACAAGAAAAAGGCATACCAGAGAAAGCAAGCAGGGGAAAAAGTATGCCCCGAGCGCGTTGACAGAGCGGAAGAAACAAGAAAAGGTCATACCAGAGAAAGCAAGCAGATGGAAAAGTATGCCCCGAGCGCGTTGACAGAGCGGAAAAAACAAGAAAAGGGCATACCAGAGAAAGCAAGCAGGGGAAAAAGTATGCCCGGGGTGCTCCGACCGGACGTGAGAAACACAAAAAGGATGTACAAAAAACAAAAAATAGAAATATAACACAATGGGAAATATTTCAAACAAAGATATGTCAAAATAAACATAGCAACTGCGAATTATAGGTATCAGGGAAAGGTGGTGGATATCTTGAAAATCACAGAAGAAAATTTTGTGGATCAGATGAAAAAAAGAAATGAAGATGCACTGGTATATGTCATCAATCAATACGGATGGGTATTAAAGACTGTGGTAAAACGCCAGATGAGTACACTGCCACATTTGTGGGATGATTGTATGAATGATACATTGCTGGCTGTTTGGGAAAATATTGAAAGTTATCAGCCGGATAAAACGGAATTTCAAAACTGGCTTGCTGGCGTGTGCCGTTTCAAAGCGCTGACCTATGTCAGGAAATATATTCAGACATCCAAAGAGGATCCGGTGGAGCAGATGCCGGAATGGGAAGATGAAGGAGCAAAAAAAGATTTTTTGATGCAGGAATATAAAGAAGAAGTTGATATTATACTTTCTTTTTTGAAAGAAGAAGATGCTCAAATATTCCGCATGATTTATTTGGAAGATTTATCTATGGATGAGGTTTCAGAAAGAATGAAGATGAGTAAAACAGTGATTTATGGGCGAATTAGTCGTGGCAAAAAACAGATAAGGCGAGTTGTAAAAGAAAGCGGGGTGTAAAATATGGCAAGATTATATGAAATGTGTAATGAAATTGATTCGGAAGATATTTTGCTTAATCGGGAAGAATTAACCGATGAG
Organism: Lachnospiraceae bacterium; assembly: GCA_017387565.1. Taxonomy (GTDB): domain Bacteria; phylum Bacillota; class Clostridia; order Lachnospirales; family Lachnospiraceae; genus UBA2882. Next base: position 25,727 of record JAFOEY010000001.1, read on the forward strand.
GAAAAAGCAAAGCTTTTTTCTGCAATGAAAGAAGAAGGCGTAATGAAAAAACAGCAATCAAATATAAAACCAAAACAAAAACAACAAAACTCGAATCAAAATGAGCATGTATCAAGAAATACAGAAAATAATACAGAAAGAAATACTGAAAAAAAATCAGAGAAAAACACAAGGAAAAATACAGAAAGAAAACCAAAGCGAAATTCCAAAAGATATATGGCAGGAATTGCAGTGGCAGCAGCTCTTGCAATTATTATTACACCAAATGTTTCCGCAAATGCGGCTTATGCCATGTCACAGATTCCTATTTTGGGAAATGTCATAAAAATGATTACAGTCAGGGAATATAATTATGACAGTGAACGTTTTGAAGCAAATATAAAAGAAGCGCAGCTGGTGCAGGAAGATGCAGTGGAACAGGATATGGATTCTGCCGTAAAAGAGCAGACAAAGGAATCGATTCAGACTATTAATGAAGATATCGGAGAAATGACAGACCGACTGATTGCACAGTTTGAATCGGATGTGGAGCTTGGGGAAAGCTATGGCGGTATCTATATGGAACCACAGGTGGTAACGGATACGGATACCTGGTTTACCATCCGGATTGTTGTTACGCAGGTAGCAGGAAGCGGAAGCGAGTATGAGTATTTTTATCATATTGATAAGACTACCGGTAAAATTGCATCTTTGAAGGATCTTTTCGTTGATGGTGCGGATTATATGACTCCGATTAGCGAAGATATCAAAAAACAGATGCGTGAAAAGATGGCAGAAGATGAAAACTTATACTATTGGGTGGATGATGAAATAACGGAACTGAATTTTCAAAAAATAAAGGAAGACCAGAATTTTTATCTCAATGAAGATGGACAGATTGTTATCTGCTTTGATGAATATGAAGTTGCTCCCGGCTACATGGGACTGGTGCAGTTTACGATTGATAATTCTGTGGTATCAGATATTTTAAAAGACAAAAAATGATGTTGGGGTCAAAAGTTATTTTGACCCCATGATACCAACGGATTGCTACAAAATCTTTTGATCCTGGTATCAAAAATAGCATAATGCCATAAGATGAATTGTCCGGCATGATTGTGGAATATGATGATATATTTTGCCATAATTATGTCGGGCACGTTTTTTTATTGATCTACAGTTGGAATTAGGGAATAAGCGCAAAAGTACCGTGAAAGATATTTTGAAGGTACCGTGAAAGTTATTTCCGTGTTGTAAAAACACGAAAAATAATGTAAAATAATTATATTCATGGTTTTCTATAAAATAAAATGGCAATGGGGGACAGAGCAATGGATATTAAAGATTTTATCGACCTTGAAGAATTAGAAAAAATCCAACTTGCATGGGCACGTGCAACCGGGCTGGCATCCATTTTTACTGATGGAAACGGCAATTATATTACCGGTGAGCAGAATTTCACCGATTTTTGTACCAAAATGACAAGAGGGACTACAGAGGGACTTCGCAGGTGTGTAGATTCTGATCAGCATGGTTTGTGTAAAGCGGGTATAGATGAAGGTAGTTATATGTGCCATGCAGGCTTAATGGATTTTGCATATCCAATCAGAATTCGTGCCACCGGAGAGGTGGTTATGACAGCTATTGGCGGACAGGCTTTACCAAGTGATACGGAAGTCGATGAAGCAAAGTTTCGTAAAATAGCAAATGAAATTGGTGTAGATGAAGATTGTTACATTGAGGCACTTCATAAAGTGCCAACCATGCCAAAGGAAAAATTTCAAGCCAGTGCTGAATTACTTGGTCTTGTTGTTGATAATTATGTAAACCAGAGATATGATGAATACATCGAACACAAGAAGATGACGGTATTTTCTGCTGATCTGGAAAAGATAAACGGCGTAATTGACCGTATCGAAGATAATTCTAAAAAACTGACCAAGATAGCATCCAAACAGGGTATTTTAGCATTAAACTCTGCAATTGAAGCTGCCAGACTTGGTACTGCAGGAGCTTCCTTTAGTATTCTTGCAAAACAGGAAAGTGATTTATCAAAGCAAAGCGGAGAGATTTATGCTCAGATTGGTGATGATATTGCTATTATTTCGGAAGCTGTTAATGAGATGAATTATGCTTTCGAAAACAATGGAGAAACTGCCCCTGAAATCAACCTGGAAGAATTGTTATAAGATAGTAAAATGTAATCCATGCATGTTCTGTAAGGCGATATTTTATTGATGAAATAATTGGAGTTTTTCGAAAGGAAGGAAAGGGATTATGAAAAAATTTTTTAAGGAATTCCGTGAATTTGCTTTAAAAGGTAATGTTATGGATCTTGCAATCGGTGTAATTATCGGTGCTGCTTTTCAGAGTATTGTTGCTGCACTGACAGATAGTTTCATCAATCCATTAATTGCCGTTTGTACCGGAGGTGCAAATTCGGAAGGTGTTGTTATCGGCGGTACATTTGTAATAAATGGTGTTGTTTTTGATTATGGTGCCTTTATTACAGCAGTTGTGAATTTTCTTATTATGGCATTTATTTTGTTTTTGATGATGAAAGGTGTCAACAAAATGATGTCTGTCGGCAAAAAGCCTGAAGTAAAAGAGAAAACCACAAAAATCTGCCCATATTGTCAGAGTGAAATCTCCATTAAGGCAGTAAAATGTCCTCATTGTACATCAGATCTTTTGGCAGAGGATAAATAAAAGAATTAGAGGTTATTATTAAAATGAAAAAGAAATTATTGAGTTTAGTACTTATCTGCGCATTATCTTTAGGACTTGTAGCTTGTGGAAACAAGGATAAAGAAGAAGAAATACAGGTAGAGGAAGAAAACGCTATTGATGATACAGTTGTTGTTGAAGATACAGCAGTAGTAGAACAGGCACCGGTAGAAGAAGAAAGTCGTCCCGGGTTTTATCGTAGTGAACTTACCAATGAGTGGATTGATGAGTCTTTAGTTAATCAGAGACCACTTGCTATTATGGTTGACAATGAAGTTTATGCGCTTGATCATTATGGCACTTCAACTGCAGATATCGTATATGAGATGATGAACAGCACGCAAAATGGAAGAATTACCAGATTTATGTGTATTGTAAAAGATTGGAAGAATATCGAACGTTTTGGTAGTATCCGAAGCACGCGTACGACCAATTTACAGATTGCACCGGAATACAATGCGGTTGTCATTCATGATGGTGGTCCGTTCTATATTGACGCATTCTTAAAGAACCCTTATTTACAGCATATCAGTGGAGGTTTTGCACGTATAGATAATGGCAAGGCGAGAGAATTTACTGAATATGTGACTAATAGTGGAAGCTCCGGAATTGAAAGCAAAATGGCAGCGGCTGGTATCGATGAAAATTATACACAGTATTATCAGGGCGGTTCTCATTTCCAGTTTGCGAGCGAAGCTAATCCGGTAGATTTATCTACAGCAGGAGATGCTATTGACTGTAATAATATTGAACTTCCGTTCCCTCACAATTCTTCAAAATTGGAATATATGCCTGAGACAGGCACTTATCGTTATTCCGAGTATGGAAAGGAATACAAAGATGCATTAAACGGAAACCATCTGGAGTTTAAAAATGTTATTCTGCAGGAATGCACATTTGAACAATATGATGATCATGGTTATATGAATTATTTTGTGACAAGATCTGGCGGAATGAGAGGCTATTATATTACCAATGGTAAAGCGATTCCGGTAACATGGACTAAACCGGATGAATGTACAAGGACCCGGTACTTTGATGCAAGCGGAAATGAAATTTTTGTGAATACAGGTAAGACTTATATTGCCATTGTTCCGGATGATGCATGGAATGATTTGGTAATAAAATAAAACACACCTTTTATAATGCATCGAATAATGCGCAATATTTATGATGTAAAAATTATATACGCAATATTTTTGACGCAATATTTTTGATGTAAAAATTCATTGACAAATAAATAATCTTATGCAATTATATGTTTGTATGAGCGTTATGGATAATTACGCAAATATAAGCCCTTTAATAAGCCAACGGACAGGCGGGGCAATTGCCGAGGGTGGCCTTATGCCACATTATTGATATCATTGCTTGTGAATTAGTCAATAAGAAAGACAATATATTTGTTTTAATTATTCCGGATATAATCTCATACCCGAAATGCAAAGAAAGACTACTGGCAGGTATTGATTTCAATACCTGCTTTTTTTGTGTGAAATTCAAATTAGAATTAACTTGCCGAAATATACATATCATTAAGTATTTATATGATAATCTGTCTGAAAAGTATATGAATTGAAGAAAGCTTAATAAAACAGTTGCATCAGTATTGAGGATAAGATGATGGATTTAGAAAAACAAAAGAAAGCTCCGATTTTTGAAGCATTGGAAAAATTTAGGAAAAAGAGAGTTGTTCCTTTTGATGTCCCGGGACATAAAAGAGGGCGTGGCAATCCAGAGCTTGTAGAATTGCTGGGAGAAAAATGTGTCAGCCTGGATGTGAATTCCATGAAGCCTTTGGATAATCTGTGTCACCCGGTTTCGGTCATAAAAGAGGCAGAAGAGCTTGCAGCTGATGCGTTTGGTGCAGAACATGCTTTTTTGATGATTGGAGGAACGACATCGGCTGTTCAAAGCATGGTATTATCTGTCTGTAAAGCCGGTGATAAAATTATTCTTCCCAGAAATGTACATAAAAGTGTGATAAATGCCCTAATTTTGTGCGGGGCGACTCCCATTTACGTTGAACCCAAAGTAAATGAGCATATCGGTATTGCTTTGGGTATCGAAATTGATGCCCTTGAAAAAACTATAAAGGAAAATCTCGATGCTGTTGCTGTTTTGGTAAATAATCCGACCTATTATGGAATTTGTTCTGATTTAAAAAGGATTGTTGAAGTAGCACATCGTCACGGATTATTGGTTTTGGCCGATGAAGCGCATGGAACACATTTATATTTTGGAGATAATCTTCCAATCTGTGCGATGAAAGCCGGAGCTGATTATGCAGCTGTTTCTATGCATAAGTCGGGAGGAAGTCTGACGCAGAGTTCTTTGTTATTAACCAATAATGGAGTTAATGCTGATTATGTTCGTCAGATTATTAATCTGACACAGACAACAAGTGCTTCCTATTTATTATTATCGAGTCTGGACATATCAAGAAGAAATCTGGCGCTGCGAGGAAGAGAATCGTTTGCAGCTGTTGTAAAAATGGCAGAATATGCAAGAAATGAAATTAATGCCATTGGCGGCTATTATGCATACAGTAAAGAACTGATAAACAATAGCAGTATCTATGATTATGATGTAACCAAGCTTTCCATTCATACACAGGGAATTGGATTAACAGGAATAGAAGTCTATGATTTGCTTCGTGACGAATATGATATTCAGATTGAGTTTGGAGATATTGGAAATATTCTTGCTTATATCTCCATTGGTGATCGTATTCGGGATATTGAGAGATTGGTTGGTGCATTAGCTGATATAAAACGTTTATATGCACGGGATGGAAGTGATTTGGTGTCAGGAGAATATATCCAGCCGGATGTTGTGATGAGCCCGCAAAAAGCATTCTATGCAGAAAAAGTGACTATGCCACTGGAAAAAACGGATGGAAAAATCTGTGCGGAGTTTGTTATGTGTTATCCACCCGGAATTCCGATTTTAGCGCCCGGAGAACGAATCACAAAAGAAATCATTGACTATATCCTGTATGCCGGAAAAAAAGGATGTTCCTTGCAGGGAACAGAAGATCCTGAGGTGAAGAATCTAAAAGTGATAAAATAATTCATTGGATATAGAGGTATTTTTGAGCATTTACATCCAACAGAATAACCGAGGAAAGGAATAACAACTATGGAAATGTGGTTTTCTGAATTACATACGCCGAATGTGAAGATTTCCATTCGTATTGACAGGCAGCTTTACAGTGCGCAAAGTGATTATCAGCGTATTGATGTATTTGATTCGCCGGAGATGGGAAGATTTGTGACATTGGACGGGGATATCATTTTTTCGCAGGCAGATGAATTTGTCTATAATGAAATGGTTACACATGTGCCTATGAGCGTGCATCCAAATGTGAAAAAGGTGCTGATCATCGGTGGTGGTGATGGAGGAGTTGCGAGAGAATATTGTCGTTATCCGGAGATAGAGGTAATCGATGTTGTCGAATCGGATGATATGTTTGTGGATGTCTGTAAGCAGTTTTTTCCTGAAACCGCTAAAGGATTTGAAGATCCGCGTGTAAATATCTATTATGAAGACGGATTAAAATTTCTCCGAAAAAAAATCAATGAATATGATATCATCGTCAATGATTCGACAGACCCTTTTGGTCATACAGAAGGCCTGTTTACCAAAGAATTTTATGGGAATTGCTATAAAGCACTAAAAGAAGACGGTATCATGGTTTATCAGCATGGAAGCCCGTTTTACGATGAAGACGAGGTGGCATGCCGCAGTATGCATCGGAAAGCGTACCGCAGTTTTCCAATCAGTCGTGTTTATCAGGCACATATTCCCACTTGTCCATCCGGATACTGGTTATTTGGCTTTGCCTCAAAAAAATATCATCCGTTGACGGATTTTAAACCGGAACGATTTAACGAAAGAAATATGCACACAGATTATTATACAACCAATTTGCATATGGGAGCATTTATGCTGCCTAAATATGTTGAAGATTTATTAGAGGAGGAAGAAAATTCATGAGTAGATTACTGATTATCGGATGTGGTGGTGTCGCACAGGTTGCCATTAAAAAATGCTGTCAGAACAGTGAAGTTTTTACAGAGATTTGCATTGCCAGCCGTACAAAGGAAAAATGTGATGCTGTTAAAGCAGAAGTAGAAGCATGGACTAAGACCAAGGTTACAACTGCTAAGGTTGATGCGGACAGAACAGACGAGGTCATTGCACTGATAAAGGATTATCAGCCGGATGCGGTTTTAAATGTTGCGCTTCCTTATCAGGATTTGACCATTATGGATGCCTGTGTTGCATGTAAAGTTTCCTATATTGATACCGCTAATTATGAAGCTGAAGATACCAATGACAAAGAGTGGCGAAAAAAATATGAGGAAAGATGTAAAAAACTTGGTTTCACTGCTTATTTTGATTATTCCTGGCAGTGGGCTTATCAGGAAAAGTTTAAGGAAGCCGGTATTACAGCACTCTTGGGAAGCGGTTTTGATCCCGGCGTGACAAGTGTATTTTCAGCCTATGCCTTAAAACATTATTTTGATGAAATTGAAACGATTGATATTCTGGATTGCAATGGTGGTGATCACGGTTATCCATTTGCAACTAATTTTAATCCGGAGATCAACTTAAGAGAAGTATCTGCTCCGGGTTCATATTGGGAAAATGGAAAGTGGATTGAAATTCCTGCTATGTCAATTAAGAGAGAATATGATTTTCCACAGGTTGGACACAAGGATATGTATTTATTGCATCACGAAGAAATTGAATCTCTTGCAAAAAATATTCCGGGAATAAAAAGAATTCGTTTCTTTATGACATTTGGACAGAGCTATCTGACACATATGAAATGTCTGGAAAATGTTGGAATGCTAAAGACTGATCCCATTGATTTCGACGGACATAAAATTGTGCCCATCCAGTTTTTAAAAGCTTTGCTTCCGGATCCTGCTTCTTTGGGAGAAAGAACGGTAGGTAAGACGAATATCGGATGTATTTTCCATGGTAAAAAAGATGGAAAAGAGAAGACGATTTATATTTACAATGTCTGTGACCATCAGGAATGCTACAAGGAAGTCGGTTCTCAGGCTATTTCCTATACAACAGGTGTGCCTGCCATGATTGGTGCCATGATGATTGTGACAAAGACATGGGCAAAAGAAGGGGTATTCAATATTGAAGAGTTTGATCCGGATCCGTTTATGGAAGCACTTAATAAGTGGGGGCTTCCCTGGGTAGTTGAAGAAAATCCTCAGATTGTTGAATAAGCTGCAATTTAACGACTGTTGGGATATATGGATAAAACGATTTCAATGTATAAAATGGATAAATAGGAATGGAATGAAAAATGCGGTTTGAAGAGTTGGAAACACCATGCTATGTAATTGATGAAAAGAAATTAAAACACAATTTAACTATTTTGAGCCGGTTGGAAAAAGACACAGGATGCCATATTTTACTTGCTCAAAAAGCATTTTCTTATTATCCCGCTTATCCATTAATTGGACAATATATTAGTGGTACTACGGCGAGTGGACTTTTTGAAGCAAAATTAGGCTACGAAGAATTGAAATTAAAAGTTGAAAATAAAGAAAATCACGTTTTTTGTCCGGGATATAAAGCCTGTGAGATGGATGAACTGGATGAAATTTGTGATCATCTTATTTTTAATTCCCTGACACAATATGAAAAATTACATGGATATTGCAAGAAATCAAGTGTGGGACTTCGCATTAATCCGGAATGTTCTACGCAGGATGGACATGCAATTTATGACCCTTGTGCACCTTTTTCCAGACTGGGAATTCGTGTGGATGAACTGAAACAGAAATTTGGGAAAAAATTGCCAAAAGACATAGAAGGTATGCATTTTCATACTCTTTGTGAACAGAATTCCGATGATTTGGATAAGACTTTATCTGTTGTAGAAGAAAAGTTTCAGGATTATTTGAAACAAATTAAATGGATAAATTTTGGTGGTGGACATCATATTACAAGATGTGATTATGACTTAGAGCTTTTAAAAAAATGCATTGTGCGTATGCAGGAAAAATATGGCGTCAATGTCTATCTTGAACCGGGGGAGGCAATCGCTTTGAATGCAGGATATTTTGTGACACAAGTAGTAGATGTTGTTCATAATGAAATGGATATACTGATTTTAGACGGTTCTGCAGCCTGCCATATGCCGGATGTGTTGGAAATGCCGTACAGGCCACCTCTTAAAAATAGTGGCGAAGTGGGAGAGAAGAAGTATTTATATCGTCTGGCATCTTCTACATGTCTTGCCGGAGATATTATTGGAGACTATTCTTTTGATAAAGAAATAAAAATTGGTGATAAACTTGTCTTTGAAGATATGGCAATATATTCCATGGTAAAAAATAACACCTTTAACGGAATGCCTTTGCCTGATATTGTTTATATGAATGAATGTGGAGAATGTCATATTCAAAAAGCATTTTGTTATTCTGATTTCAAGCATAGACTTGGATGATTTAAAATGAGGATGGCTTCATGACAACGAATAAGATGACAACGAATAAGATGACAACGGATAAGATAACAACGGATAAGATGACAACGGATAAGATAACAACGGATATGACAATAACAGATAAGACAATAACGGATAAGACAATAACAGATAAGATAACAGATAAGACAATAACAGATAAGATAACAGTTGAGATAACGGATGAGATAACAGATGAGATAACAGATGAGATAACGGATAATATAACAGCCGAAAAGATAATAACAGATAAGATATCAGATGATTTTAAAATGAGAATGCCGGGAGAATTTGAGCCTCATGATGGATGTATTATGATATGGCCAACTCGTCCGGGCTCGTGGATCTATGACGGACGTGACGCAAAACAGACGTTTTCTGAAATAGCAGATGTGATTGCAAAAGATGAACATCTCTATATGCTGACTGATAAAGAACATTATCAAGAGGTAGTGGCAGAATTGTCACAAAAACAAAATTATTCTAATATGACAGTTCTGATAGTTGACAGTGATGATGCCTGGGCACGTGATGTTGCACCGACATTTGTGTTGGATTCACCAACCACAAGATGCGGAATATCCTGGAAATTCAATGCATGGGGCGGTGATTATAATGGTCTGTATCGACATTATGAAAAGGATGACAGACTTGCCAAAGTGTTCTGTGATATTACGAAAGAACATGTGATAGAACTGTCAGATTTTGTCCTTGAGGGTGGTTCGATTCATTCGGATGGAGAAGGAACTATCCTGACAACAGAAGCCTGTCTGTTGAGTCCCGGAAGAAATCCACAGTTGTCACGCAAAGAAATAGAACAAATGTTATGCAAATATCTTGGCGGAGAAAAAGTGATATGGTTGTCACATGGTATCTGGCAGGATGAGACGGATGAGCATGTTGATAACATCTGTGCTTTTATAAAACCGGGGGTAGTAGTGCTGGCATGGACAGATGATAAAACAGATCCTCAATATCCCTATTCAAAACAAGCGTATGATATTTTATCTAAAGAAAAAGACGCAAAAGGAAGAAGCTTTGAAATAATCAAATTGCCGATTCCCAAAAAAGCGGTCTGTATTTCCAAATATGAATATGATGGATTCGTGTTTGAAGAAGGAGAAGATGAGCGGGAAGTAGGAGAACGGTTAGCTGCGAGTTATGTTAATTTTTATATTTCTAACCATAGTGTTCTGGTTCCACAGTTTGAAGATGAGCATGATCAACTTGCTGTCGAAATTTTGCGGGATGCATTTGAGGATAGAGAGATTGTTCCTATAAAGGCAAGGAGTATTATTGTCGGCGGAGGAAATATTCATTGTATTACCCAGCAGATTCCCAAAGTATTGTGTGACTGCATATAACGAATAATTTCAGACATAAGATTAAGAAGAACGAAATAAACAAAACAATATGAAAAGAAATAGAAAAACGCAATAAACAAAAAATAAAACGAGAGAAATAGAAAAGCGCAATAAACAAAAAATAAAATGAAAGAAATAGAAAAATGCAATTAATGTAATATAAAATGATGTTGGGGTCAAAAGGTATTTTGCCCCCCATGATACCAACGGATTGCTACGCACCTTGTGCTCTCGCAATCCTAAAACATTCGAAATCCGCCCTAATCGGGCTACTTTCTCATGTTTTGCGGGTCCCAAAGTCATACTTTTTCATGCGAGCATGAAAAGTATGACCTTTTGACCC
>JAFOEY010000035.1 GCA_017387565.1 Lachnospiraceae bacterium
AAATTTCCTGGGGTGTTTTTTCTTTCTTTGCCATTAGTGTAGTACCTTCCATAAATGTATCCTTTCATAAATCATAATCAAAATGATGTCATAAGTAAAATGTTTTGGAAGAACTTACACACTTTATTTTACACCCTCAAAGAAAATTTAAAACCAACTTCTGCTATTATTACTACAATCTGTGCAGAAATTGCGTATGGTATGAATCCAGCAATGAATGTGTTTGAATTACTTCAAGCAATTGCCAATGATTTTGAGATTTATTCCTATAATCAAACATTGCAAGAAGAAGAGTTTTCGAGACAATATATAAATAAAAATATTATTCGTAAACGTAAAGGTATGTGGTATATTATGAATCCTGTCAATCCAAATGATAACCTGGCTGATTCATGGAATGATAATCCGGAAAAGGCAGAAATATTCTTTAAATGGGTAAAAGCAATGAAAAAAGATTATTTAGATTCGATGAAGCTTGAAGATAATGATTTTGTGGCATTGTTGGAAAATAATTTTGGAAGAGAATATGTGAAGAAGAATGTAAAATTAGAGAATTATGTTAGTGCGGTACCGAATGTCATTATTAATACGCCTAAACCATGGGGAAAATAGATTATGGAAATTGATAATCGTGATATTATAACCATGAAAGAAAAGTACCCTGCGTTTAAAATCCTTGAACATGAGAAGGAATATATTTTTGAAGGAATACTCGACTTAGATCATATTTATAACGATGTTCGTATGACAGGAAAGTTTAATTTGGAAATTACAGTTTTCAGGGATTATTCTTCACCAATACCAGTAGTAAAAGAGGTATCAAATAGAATTGATAGAAATTATCCTCATCGGTACAATGATGGGCAGTTGTGTTTGGCTTCTGATTTTGAATTGAAGATGTATTTTTCACAGAATACAGATATAAGTAGCTTTGTTGATATGTATATAATACCATACTTGTATACGTATCGTTATTATGAAGAGTATGGTATATATCCATTTGGAGAGAGATCACATGGTATTATGGGTGATTTGGAATATATAAAAGAATTGTTTATGGTTAATGAATGGGGACAAGTTTTTGATATTATGCATTTTATAGCGGATTCTTCATATAGAGGCCATTTGTTATGTCCTTGTGGAAGTGGAAAAAGGTTAAGAAATTGTCATGGTGATACTTTGATGAAGGTAATGAATGCAGGTCTTAAGAATGAGTGCAAAGCAATTATGATAGAATTAAAAAGAATATATGATAGAAAGGTAAATTAATGGATAATTTAGTTAAACAGTTAAAACAGTTTAAAACAGACGCAATTTATGAAAAGAAAAAGCATTACAATGCTGCTGAAAGAAAACGTAGATATTATAAAATATTATCTTTTACACAGATATTTTTGAATGCAATTACGGGCACTACTTTACTTACTTTAGTGTTTGGAAAAGGGAGTAAAGTAGCTGAAATAATTGCCCTGATATTGACCATTATTACAACCATATTGGCGAGTATACAAAAAATTGGAGATTATGAAAAACAAGCTCAGGGAAATGCAAAAGTTGCAGATATGTATTTGAGAATTAGTAAAAAGATTAGTCTTACGTTAAATTTTATAAAGGATAAAATGTTGTCAGAACAGGATATTATGAAAAGGGCAGAGGAAATTCAGAGTGAAATAAGTCAGGCGAATGAGATGGGATCACAATTTCCGACAAACCAAAGAGATTATGATAAGGCAAAAGATGGCATACAAAATGGAGAAGAAAATTATACAGCAGAGGAATTAGATTTGTGGGAATAGCTTTTATATATTGAATATGATTGCAAAATGCTTGCAAAAACTCCTAAAATGACAAAGAATATATAGAATTTTAAGAATTATTATACCAAATATGGAAATCTATAATTCGGTTAGACACAATATATAGTTGCCGAAATCGAGTTGGAATAATTTTCATGTTAAAGGGCAATATAGTTTAACGTCCAAAGGGCAATTAACCTTATCGCCTACAACTAAATAAAACTAATCAGAGACCATAAGATGAGTCCAAGTTTTCCTCATCTTACGGTCTCTTTTTATTTTATTCCGTAGTAGGCGAACTATTATCATTCCTGTTACTTCTTATAACAAATATCTTGTACAGTAAGGAATATCGTTATATTATTACATAAAAGCACAAATTTGTATCGTTCATGTTCCAATACCTCTCCGGGGGCGTAAAAGATATTGCCTGTAACTATTAATAAGAAGGCGAGGAGAAAGAGGTCTGCTTATGGTATTGAAATATAATATTTCCTATGAAGTCGCTTCTATGATCTTTTTGATTATACTGCTTTTTTTATAAAAATGCAGTATAATACCAATTCTATTTTAAATAAAGAATTTCGAAAGCTAACCTGGATGGGACTTATCGCAACCAGTATGGATGTGATAACCGCAATCACAATCAGCTATTCCCATCTGGTGCCGGCACAGCTCAATACCGTGCTTAATACACTGTATTTTGTATCTGTTGCCATGTTAGGTTATCGATTGATGTATTACGATCTTCTTTTCATTTACCGGAATGAAAAAAAGAGTTCGTTTATTCGCTTCAACCAGTGTCTGCTTGTGATTTACTTTTTAATATTGATCTTTAATATGTTTTCCGGATATTTCTTTTCTTTCAATCAGGAGGGAGAGTATGTAAAGGGAACGACTTTTCTTGCGGTTTATATTGCACCCGCCTATTTTGTTATCTGTTCTGCTGTCATTTTAATCTCTCATTTTCGGAGATTTAGTACATGGCAGAGAGTGGCAATTTTTTCCTTTGTGTTTTTACAGCTCAGCGGCATGGTGCTTCAGATGTTCTTTTTCCCGGATACCTTGCTGGCACTATTTATGAGCGTTTTGGGACTTATGATGATGCTCTTTACCATGGAGACACCTGATTATCAAAAGCTTACGATTACGATTGAGGAACTTAGCAAGACGAAAAAAGTGGCGGAGGAGGCTAAGGCGGAGGCAGAAAAAGCCAGAGAAATTGCACAACAGGCGAACCGCGCAAAGTCGGATTTCCTTGCTAATATGAGTCATGAAATCCGAACTCCGATTAATGCTGTGTTAGGCATGGATGAGATGATAATAAGGGAATGTGATGATCCGAAAATTGTGGAATATGCTGCTGATATCAAGCGGGCAGGAGGAATGTTACTTTCCCTAGTTAATGATATTCTGGATTTCTCCAAGATTGAAAGCGGCAAAATGGATATTCTTTCCGTGGACTATGATTTGGGAATTTTGCTCGCTGAGACCATTGATATGATACGTTCCAAGGCACAGGAAAAGAATCTTGAGCTTTATTTGGATATCCAACCGGATACCCCTGCGCATCTATGTGGAGATGAGATGAGAATTCGGCAGATTATTATCAATATTCTGAATAATGCCGTAAAATATACAAAGCAGGGTAGCGTGACCTTGGTAGTCTCGGGGAAGAAACTGTCTCCGGAGATGGTTCAGCTGTATGTTTGCGTTAGGGATACCGGTATTGGTATCAAGGAGGAGGATATCGGACGACTTTTTGATTCTTTCCAGCGTGTGGAGGAAAGCAGAAACCGAAATATTGAGGGGACGGGACTGGGGCTTTCTATCACAATGCGCCTTTTGAATCTCATGGGCAGTAAACTGGAAGTAAAAAGCACTTATGGAAAGGGATCGGAATTTTATTTCTATTTGGAACAGAATCAAACAGACGACCGGGTTATTGGAGAGAATCTCCAAAAATATTATCAAAATGAAAAGAGTTTCTTAGGTGTTACCGGTGAGTCGTTCTATGCTCCGGATGCCAAAATCCTTGTTGTAGATGATAATGAGATGAATTTGAAGGTCTTTCTGGGACTTCTGAAAAATAGCGGGATGCAGATTGACACTGCAACGAGTGGAAAAGAATGTCTGGCTCTGATGGAGAAAAAGGCATATCATATCATTTTTATGGATCACCAGATGCCGGAGATGGATGGTGTGGAAACATTAAAGCAATCTGCTTTGATGCAGAATAACCTCAGTAAGGATGCAGTCATGATTATCCTGACCGCGAATGCGGTTTCAGGAGCAAGGGAAATGTTCTTGCAAGAAGGATTTCAGGATTATCTGTCCAAGCCTATTGATGTATCAAAGTTGGAAGCGATGATTCTTAAATATCTCCCGAAGGAGTTGATTGACAAGGGGACTTCTGTTAAGGAACATTCTGCGGACACCGTCAAATCGGCTGCGGGAAAAAGAATGGAAGCCTATTATGTTGATTGGGAGAAGGGCAGAAATCGTTGTATGAATGATGAGGAGTTCTACCGGGAAATTCTTGGTATGATGATTGAATCGGAATCCGATTTGGAACTGGAGCAGTACTTTGAGGAATCTGATTTTAATAATTATCGCATTAAGGTTCATGCGATTAAGTCAAATCTTGCTAATATCGGGGCCATGGAAGTATCGGATATGGCAAAGCAACTGGAGCTTGCAATAAAGATAGATCATAATGTTGCCTATGTGCAGGAACATCATGCGGAGTTTATCGCGGTATTACGACAAGTGTTCGATGAGATAAAAGAGTATCTTTCAGCTACAGATTCCTGAATGTAAAGTTTATAGAATGCATTTATGATGTTTACTCGTTTGGAATTATAAATGATGTGGAAAATGACACAGAGATCTAAGAACCAGAATCGGAAATGAATCTATCTATAGTAATAATACATAAATGATTTTAAAATTAATTTACTTATTGAAAACTAACTGATATTATTATGATGTTGGGGTCAAAAGGTATTTTGCCCCCCATGATACCAAAGGATTGCTACGCACTTTGTGCTCTCGCAATCCGTAAACAATCGAAATCCGCCCTGATCGGGCTACTTTCTCATGTTTTGCGGGTCCCAAAGTCCCGCGTCACGCTGACCATCTCTGTGCCGAAGATTCCATCGACGAGAGGCAATCCATCCTTGCCCTTGCCGATATCATAGCCCAGCTCCACCAGGCCGCGCTGGTACCACTTGACCACCTCGCCCTTGGAACCCTTTTGC
>JAFOEY010000036.1 GCA_017387565.1 Lachnospiraceae bacterium
ACCAACGGATTGCTACGCACCTTGTGCTCTCGCAATCCTAAAACATTCGAAATCCGCCCTAATCGGGCTACTTTCTCATGTTTTGCGGGTCCCAAAGTCATACTTTTTCATGCGAGCATGAAAAGTATGACCTTTTGACCCTGGTATCATAAAATAAAACAACATATATTAAATGAGGATTTAACAAAATGAAAGAGAAGAAAGTGATAAAAAGACAGGTGACTGTGGCTGCGGTTCAGATGCAGATGAGCATGGATGTAAAACAGAATATTGAAAAGGCGGATCAAATGGTCAGAGAGGCGGCAAAGCAGGGAGCTCAGATCATTTTATTACCGGAATTATTTGAAAGACCATATTTTTGTCAGGAAAGAAGATATGAATATTACTCATATGCAAAATCAGTAAACGAAAATGATGCTGTATTACATTTTAAAAATGTTGCGCAGGAATTGTCTGTTGTAATTCCTGTCAGTTTTTACGAAAAGAATCATAATAGGCTGTATAATTCCCTTGCAATGATTGATGCTGACGGAAGTATTCTTGGGGTTTATAGAAAAACACATATTCCGGATGACCATTTTTATCAGGAAAAATTTTATTTTTCTCCCGGTGATAGCGGCTTTATTGTTTTTGATACGGCATATGGAAAGATTGGTGCGGGCATCTGCTGGGATCAGTGGTTTCCGGAAACAGCACGTTGTCTTGCTAAAGAGGGAGCTGAACTCATTCTTTTCCCGACTGCAATTGGCAGTGAACCGATTTTAGATACGGATAGTATGCCACATTGGAGAAGAGTGATGCAGGGACATGCAGCGGTAAACTGTATACCGGTTATTGCTGCAAACAGAATTGGACTTGAAGAGGTAAAGCCCTGTGATGAGAATGCAAACCAAAGCTCATCATTATTGTTTTATGGATCTTCCTTTATGACTGATGGTGTTGGCGAAATCATAAAAAGTGCCTCGAGAGATCGGGAAGAAACATTAATTGCTTCTTATGATCTGGAGGCACTTTCAAAAGAACGTCTTTCTTGGGGATTATTCAGGGATCGCCGTCCTGAATGTTATCATTCTCTTACGAATTAGCTTTTTTTGCTTCCTTCAGTTGAAACTTTACATCGCGTATCATTGGTATTTTCAATAATATCGGTGAAAGAATGGCTGCAAGGATAAGTCCGGTTACACCCTGTACACAGTTGGGAAGAATTTCAGTAATTGCAGCGGCGGTTCCTTCATAGAATATTTCAAATACAAAATAGCCAAGGACAACAATGACTTCTGATGCAATGCCTGCAACAATAACAGAAGGTAAATCATATTTTTTGACTACTTTTTTAAATAGTGAAAAGCTGATTCCGGCTGCAAAGGCTGCCAAAAATTTGATTACAAAAGTAGCAATGGAAAATACATAGTAGCCACCTAATAAATCTGCAAGCATGGAGCCGATTCCTGCTGCAAGACCGCCTACTATCGGTCCTAAGATAATACCGGAAGCAATAACCATACAGTCTCCGATGTGTACATATCCTTTAATGGTGGGAATGCGGATAATCATGGTAGCAACACATGTTAATGCTGCCAATAATCCGGCGAGAACAATTCTTAAAGTTTTGTTTTGTGTATTCATGTTCATTTCTCCTCGTATAATAATATTTAGCATTCATATTTTGCAGAACGATAATGTTAATCGGTCTGCCTATGAATTGAGTGTATATTACACTTGAATTTGGCTTGTCAAAAATGTCCACTTTTTGATTTTTTAATCATACCACTTGCACGGAGCAATGGTATTTTTAGGAATATAATGTCGTTTTTTATATAGAATTGATTATGGGAATGGTGTAAAATGCTTATATAAGCGCATAAGATACTTTGAGAGGAATCATTTATATTTTTCATACTTAGTTTTCATATGCATTTTAATCTGTTGATATCATGGGGCAAAATACCTTTTGATTCCAACATCAATTTAATAGAAAGTATTAGTAAGGGAGAATTCTATGATCTTCAAATGTAAAAACTGTGGTGCCAATACGGTTTGGTCGCCCGAACATGACAGAATGTGCTGTCCGCACTGTGATAGTCTGGATAGCGAGGAACTTATCACGAACGAAGACCAGTATCAGTGTCTTTCCTGTGGTGCTCCCATGGAGCCAAAACCGTATGACAGCGCCATCAAATGTGAGCACTGCGGTGCTTATACGATTTTTGATGAACGAATCAGTGGAAAATATGAGCCACATCTGGTCATTCCGTTTAAAGTCAGCAAGCAGAAGGCAAAAGAGATTATCCGTGAGCAGTTTGAGAAAAAAATCTTTCTGCCATCCGGATTTTTAAAAGAAGCATCTTTAGATAAAATGGAAGGAGATTATATTCCTTTCTTTTTATACGATATTCATTGTCATTACCGTTATTCTGCAAGGGCAAAAAAAGTAAGGACATGGACGGTGGGAGATACACAATACACAGAGACTTCCATATATCAGATTTATCGAACCATGGATGCGGATTTTAACCGGGTTCCGACAGATGCATCCCAGACAATGCCGGATAATGAAATGGATTTGTTGGAACCATTCGACTATTCGGCCATGTATCCGTTTCAACCTAAGTTTATGTCCGGATTCCGTGGGGAGTTATACAGTATTGATGGTCCGACATTGGAGCCCAGGGCAAAAGCAAAGGTTCGTAAAGATGCGGTTACGTTGATGCAGCAGACTATCAGCGGATACAGTTCAGTAACACCGGAGTGTGATGACTGTCAATGTCAGACTCAAAATGCAAATTATGCGTTGTTACCCGTATGGAATTATACATATACCTATCGAGGTAAGCAGTATCAGTTCCACATCAATGGAGAAACCGGAAAAATGGTTGGAAAAGCACCGATGTCTATCGGAAAGATTATTGGCTGTTCTGCTACGGTTTTTGGATTGATTACTGCTATGGGTTATATGATGCAGACGATAATGGGGGTATTCTGATATGAAAAAATATTTAAAACATTTTGCAGTGTTATTCATCCTCTTTGCAATCGTTCTGGCTGTTTTTATTGTGGCATTAATTATGAAAAAGCCTTATGAAGAAAAAGTTTATACCCGTACCAATACACAATGCAAAACGGAAGAAAGAGTTTTTGACTACGCGGATGTTCTGACGGATGCCGAGGAAAATACCCTGCGGCAGATGATTGCAGAAAAGCAGGATGAGATTGGATGCGATATCGTTTTGGTTACGATCAGTGATCCGACTTATGCGGGCGATGATGCCATGGTGAATTACGCAGATGACTTTTACGATGAGTATATGTTTGGATATGATGAGCCAAGCGGAGACGGAGCTCTTTATCTGGATAATTTTCTCGGTCGGGGAAAGAGTTATAGCTGGCTTTCCACGTCTGGAAGAGTTGAACACACTTATTCTCCTGATGAGATTTATGATTTGGTGGATGAGGTTTGTTACAATGTCGACAATGATCCTTTTGGCTCATACAAGTTTTATATTAATTCACTTGCAAAGACCATGTCATCCAATTCCACTTTGGGAGTTGAAATTCCGACATATGCCATCTGGGGTGTTGCTGCACTGATTACCCTTATTTATATTCTGGTATGTGTTAACCGCAATGTTGGTAAAAAGACAACAAATGCCAATACCTACGTGGCTGGTGGTCATGCACAGTTCCCGGATCGGAGAGATGTCTTTATTTCCAAGCATACAACCAGTCGTAAAATTCAGACTAACAGCGGTGGCGGCGGTGGTGGCGGTCATCATATTTCTTCCGGTGGACACAGCCATGGTGGCGGTGGCGGAAGACACTGATTTTATTTTGTATTCTAAAGATATGGTTTGGTAGAGATGTTGATTATTCTGACAGATGGTTGTCGTTTGGTAAAGATGATGATTATTCTGATGAATGATTGTTGTTTGGCAAAGATAATGATTATTCTGATGAATGGTTGTTGTTTGGCAAAGATGATGATTATTCTGATGAATGGTTGTTGTTTGGCAAAGATGATGATTATTCTGACAGATGGTTGTCGTTTGCCGGATTAAATGTCATATTCAGCGCTTCCGATAAGGTGTAACTCATGTTGAGTATGATGGAATCGACATCTTTTCCCGCAACATACATATTTTGTAATTCATGAAACAAAGTACTGTCATAATCATTCAAAAGCATTTGATGATTGAGAGAGTGCTTTGTTTTTTTTGAATAATCCTCTAAAGTATCCATGACAATGGTCGCAGCATCGACAACGGTGGGTACCCCAATGGCAATGACCGGGATGCCAAGTGTTTCTTGTGTCAGAGAGCAACGATGGTTGCCGACACCGGATCCCGGGTGAATGCCGGTGTTGCTGATTTGAATCGTACGGTTAAGGCGGTGCAGGGATCTTGCCGCTAAAGCATCGATTACAAGTAAACAGTCCGGATTTGTCTGCTCCACAACACCTTTTACAATTTCGGCAGTTTCAATGCCGTTTTGTGCAAGTACGCCGGGAGCAAGTGAACTGACGATATGAAGTGGCTTTTTATCAAAAGCAGTATTTCCATATTCTAAAAACAGATGTCTGGTAATATTGAGATGATCAATACAAAGGGGACCAAGTGAATCAGCCGTAACGGCACGGTTTCCCAAGCCGATTACCAGAATGGATTTTTCATTTGTAAAATCAGGAATTAATTTTTTGAGCTGCTCCGAAATATGGTGTGAGATTTCGCGGTGATAGCTATCATCCGGGGCATCTAATAGTGGGGCTTCCATAGTAATATAGGTTCCCATCGGTTTGTTCAGTGCTTTTGCCGCGTTTTTGGTTGTAATATTGACAGTAGAAATCGTGATTTGGTCAGAAGAAAAATGTTCATCCGTGATTTCAACACCATGAATATGTGTCTCTGTCTTTTTTGTGGTATGATGGGATATGGCATATTCGTGTTCTTCCAATGCCAGGTCAGTTCTGGATTGCATGTACATAAAGACCTCCAAATGATGATAATATATCATAGTATTTCCGAAATATTTTTTTTTAATCTCATGATATCGACGGATTGCTATATACATGATACTGATGGGTTGCTATATACTTTGTGCTCTCGCAATCCGTAAACAATCGAAATCCGCCCTGATCGGGCTACTTTCTCATGTTTTGCGGGTCCCAAAGTCATACTTTTTCATGCGAGCATGAAAAGTATGACCTTTTGACCC
>JAFOEY010000037.1 GCA_017387565.1 Lachnospiraceae bacterium
ACGGATTGCTACGCACTTTGTGCTCTCGCAATCCGTAAACAATCGAAATCCGCCCTAATCGGGCTACTTTCTCATGTTTTGCGGGTCCCAAAGTCATACTTTTTCATGCGAGCATGAAAAGTATGACCTTTTGACCCTGGCATCATATCATGTTCTTATATGTCTTTTTACAGGGAATCATATAATCCTTCCAGATATTCTCTGGCTGCCTTTACGCCACCACAGCATTTAAATCCTTTTGAAATGTCTTTTGCTGCCGACTTGTATTTTTCATTGCCAAGCACTTCTTCTATCGTCTTACGTATAGCATCCTTCTTAGCAGACGGCAGTTTCACGCCGGCACCAAGCTCTTCTACCCTCTTTGCAACTGCGCCCTGCTCGGGTGTCTGTGGAAATAAGATAAGTGGCACTTCATAATATAAAGCTTCTGAAGTTGAATTCATACCACAGTGCGTCAGAAATACATCTGCAATGGATAACACAGCCATTTGATCTACGGAATCATACACTTTAATATGATCGGGCAAATCCACATAGTCTTCCACATTTTCTCCTAAAGAAATAATTACCTGATAGTCGGTATCCCGAAGTGCCTCCACGCAATTTTTGTAAATTTCTTTATTCTTCATTACCGTTCCCATGGAGATATAAATGGTCTTTTTGGCCGTCTTCTCCATTGGACTTAAAACCGGTCTGATGGAAGGACCAATAAAACAATATTTATCCGAAAATGTATCCGCACATGGCTGGAATTTTTTCGAAGTATATACAATCGTATTGGTTTCATTATCGTTTTTTACGACTTCCAAAATGCTTTTTACAGGATATCCTTTCTCCTGTAATTTTTTCATTTCCTTATTAATTTTAGGCATTGAAAACAGCATTTTAAACAATTCGCCAATTCCCTGATTCATGTACCTTGAAGAATGGTCATTGAACGCAAAGGTTGTTGTCGATGAAACATATGGAATATGATACTTCATTGCTATAAGCTTTCCCCAGTATGCAACTGAATCGGATACAATCAAATCCGGTTTAATCTCTGCAACTTTTTTTGCAACCATATCATCCAAAGCCAATGTTGAACGCACCAGAAGTTTCGTGGCAAAAGCCATATCCTTCCCTACGCGGTCTCCATTTTCCTTATCTTCCATTTCAAAATCATATCCATCACAAGGTATGAACTCTGCCCCGGCACTTTCAATTTTTTCACGAAACTGTTCAAAAGAAAAATAAACAATTTCATGACCGGCTGCTGTCATTTCTTTTACCAGTCCCAATGTCGGATTCGTGTGTCCATGAGCCGGAATACAAAACCATGCTATTTTCATTTCTTATTCCTTTCTTTTCCCTTTTACTTTGCAAGTTCCCCATTATCCTAAATCATTAAAAACTCGGTTGATAGTGCAATGATTTGTTTTTTCAGTTATTTATTCTCTTTTTTATTTATATCTTTGCTTCTTAATAGATAAGTTTTCATTAATTTATGATGATACCAAATCATAATTGGTATAGGAATTATGATTCCGCCACACATGGGAATCACACACCAGACTGTGTCGCCCACCATGACACCTATCCCATAGGATACCATAATAATTACACTGTAAAATAACCACATCAGACCATGCTTTTTATTCCATGCTTTCACATCAGACAGCTCATCTTCTCTTGGCGGCTTCTCTCCGGAATAAAATCCTACCGGAGATTTGCTCTTTAATTGAGAAATCCCAATTCCTGCCATAAACGCAACCACCAACAGATATATCACAAAACCAAAGATATTTTCTGCATTCATACGATATTCCTTTACTCACGCAAACTACGTTCTCCGGGGTATACCAGCTTGCTTTTCTTCTCTCTTACCCCGCTCGCCATTTTCTGTGGGGTATGACGGCCTGCTTTTCTTCCTCTTACCCCGCTCGTCATTTTCTGCGGGGTATACCGGCTTGCTTTTCTTCCTCTTACCCCGCTCGCCATTTTCTGCGGGGTATGACGGTTTGCTAGTCTTCTCCCTTACCCCGCTCGCCATTTTCCGCGGGGTATACCGGCTTGCTTTTCTTCCTCTTACCCCGCTCGCCATTTTCCGCGGGGTATACCAGCTTGTTTTTCTTCTCTCTTACCCCGCTCACGTTTTTCCGCGGGGTATGACGGCTTGCTTTTCTTCTCTCTTACCCCGCTCACGTTTTTCCGCGGGGTATACCAGCTTGCTTTTCTTATCCCTTACCCCGCTTACCTTTTTTTGCAGGGTATACCAGCTTGCTTTTCTTATCCCTTACCCCGCTTACCTTTTTTTGCAGGATATACCAGCTTGCTTTTCTTATCCCTTACCCCGCTCATGTTTTTCTGCGGGGTATACCGGCTCACTTGTCATCTCCCTTACCCCGCTCATATTTTTTCGCGAGGTATATCGGATGCAAAGTATACAACTCCTACGGGAACATCGGTACTAAATCCAGTCCTTCATCTTCGGGAAGATCAAATAACAGGTTCATGTTCTGAACTGCCTGTCCGGCAGCACCCTTTACCAGATTATCGATAGCTCCCATCATAATGATACGGCCGGTACGTTCATCAATCTTAAAGTTGATGTCCACATAATTACTTCCTTCCACCCATTTGGTTTCCGGATAGACACCCTTTTCCAGAACACGGACAAACTTCTCATTTGCATAATATTTATCATAGACTGCCTTGATTTCCTCATAGGTCGGCAGACTGCCATCGGCTTTTCTCTTAAGCGTTGCATATTCTGTAGCCAGAATACCCCTATTCATGGGGACAAGGTGCGGAGTAAAATTAATAAAGATAGGTTCGCCTGCCGCATAGCCCAACTGTTCCTCGATTTCCGGAGTATGACGGTGGATTGCCACTCCATAAGCCTTAATATTTTCATTCACTTCACAGAAAAGGTTATTGACTTTTGCGCCTCTTCCTGCTCCGGAAGTGCCGGATTTAGCATCCACGATCAGTGTATGAACATCAATGAGACCTTCCTTGACAAGCGGATATGCAGTCAGAATGGAACAGGTCGTATAGCAACCGGGATTTGCCACCAAACGTGCTTTTTTCACATCTTCTCTGTTAATCTCACAAAGACCATAAACAGCCTCCTCGATATACTGCGGAGATTTATGTTCGATACCATACCACTTTTCATATACAGAAACATCTTTAATTCTAAAGTCGGCACTCAAATCCACAATTTTTACTTTACTTAAAATAGTATCATTGACTAAGGATGCACACAGTCCCTGAGGTGTCGCCGTAAAAATCACATCCACCTGATCGGCAAGTTGCTCCATGTTGTCATCCATACATTTATCATCTACTATCTGAAACATATTTCCGTAAACGGAAGAATACTTCTGGTCTATATAACTTCTGGAGCCATACCAGACGATTTTTGCATCCTTGTGTTGCGTTAAAAGTCTTACCAATTCGCCTCCCGCATAGCCTGTTGCTCCAATAATTCCTACTTTAATCATTTTCATTCGTCCTTTCTTTGTGCGAAACTACGCATACATTGTTATTTTACTAAACCATGCTTGTAAATTCAAGGATATTAGAGTTACGTCCGGTAAAAATTAGACTTACGTCTGGTAAAAACTGCATAATTTATCTCAATCATAGATTTGTGAATTTTGTGGCAACCTTTACAATTTTGTGATATTTTAAATGTAAAGGGTCGATAAGGGATTAAAGGAGCGTATTAGAGTGAACGTTATTATGGTCATTGCATCATATTTAATTTTTTTTAATCTGTTAGGTCTGATTTTAATGGGAATTGATAAACATAATGCACGAAAAAAAATCTGGCGCATTCCTGAAGCAACACTTTTTTCTGTTGCATTTTTTGGTGGCAGTCTGGGCACTACAATGGGTATGTTTTTATTTCGTCATAAAACAAGACACTGGTATTTTCGATACGGAATGCCGCTCATTTTATTTCTGCAACTGGCGCTTTTCTACTATTTAACACATGCATCATTAAACATCACAATACTATGATGTAAGTGTCAAAAGTATAATTTGCGAATGTGCTTGCACAAATGAGCAAATTATATTTATTGACACGCCGAACACCGAATACGGAATAAAATGACGTAATACGGCATTTTATGGTAGTATGAGGTGTTCATGGATTGCGAGAATTGCGTAGCAATGTAGCAATCCATATACATCATAGAATACCCGCAAAACATGAGAAAGTAGCTGTTAAGGGGAGGTAATCATAATGTATATTGCTGTACTTGCTGATAATATTGCAGACCGCAAACATACTGAAAGACTTCTGGGCCGTGCCAATGATGTACTGGCAGATGAAACCGGAACTTTATATATTGATTCTTATGGTGACACCCAGAGTCTGATGCGTGCCCCCATGAAATATGAGCTTTTTTTTCTGGATATCTATGAAACCGAAGATCATGGCAGATCCGTTATAGACGCCTTAAAAAATGCTAATGTTCCGGGTAAAATTGCATTAATTTTGCCGGAAGACATTCCTTTTTCCTATCAGAATGTCATCGAAGGCCTGCTAACAATTCAAAAGCCTCTGATTGCAGCAACGCTTCACCAGCTAATCAAAGATGCACATAAAGAACAAATGCAGACTATTATTCCAAAAGTGGA
Source organism: Lachnospiraceae bacterium (assembly GCA_017387565.1). Classification (GTDB taxonomy): domain Bacteria; phylum Bacillota; class Clostridia; order Lachnospirales; family Lachnospiraceae; genus UBA2882. Next base: position 4,636 of record JAFOEY010000037.1, read on the forward strand.
AATACGAAGTGAAAACGAAACCTACTATGTTCCTTTGGAACAGATTATTTATGCCCAGGAAATCAACCACTTTGTTTATGTCCATTTAGAAAACGGTTCTACCCTCTCCATGCTTGGGGAAATCATGGATTTTTACCGCTGGGTAAATAATCATAAAGAATTTATTCGTATAAAAAAAGACACGGTTCTCAATCTAAACCATGTCATTTCTTCATCCAAAAAGGAATATCATTTGTCAAATGGCGAAGTTATCACACTTCCGCGTTTTTCATTCCTTAAACTGCAACAATAATACCGCCATCATTGGCATACATACTACTGATACCTCTGGTATCCAATATTTTAATTGAGGCAAATAATCCGGTCTTTTCTAATATATCCTTTACATATAAAGCTCTTTTTTTAGCATTGCAGTGTGAAATCATCAAATCTCTGCCGGGTGTAATCTGCTTATCTTTTATAATTTCTTCACACATACTGATCAAAGCTTTTCGTACTCCGATCTTTTGTCCCAGCTGGATAATTGTTCCCGTCTTATCCGCACTCATTACGGGTTTGATATTTAATGTTGATGCCACAACCGATTTAATTCCGGTAAGTCTTCCGTTTTTACGCAGAGTATCCAGATTATCAAGTACAAAATACGTCGTCTGATCATCTTTATACTTCTCGCCCTGAACAACAACCTGTTCAAAATCAAGTCCCGATTCCTTTAATTCAAAAATTTTCAATCCAAGTAAAGTCTCCCCAATAGAGGCAGAACAGGAATCAAACACATGAATTTTGGCATCCTTATGATCTTCATAGTACATTTCCATAGCAGTCCTCGCACTGTTATAACTTCCGCTCAGACTTCCGGACAACGTCACAATATATACTTCATCACAACCATCAAAATGTTCCATGTATTGCTCCGGCGAAGGACATGCTGATTTTGGACAGGCATCGGTACGCGTTAATATATCCAAAAACTCTGCCTGATTGAAAGTTTCATCATCGATCTGATGCCATTCCCCAACCTGTAGTTTCAAAGAAACGTGTTGAAAAACAGGATTTTCTTCCATCTCTTTTGTAAATTCACCGCAGCTATCAATTAATATTTTGTACATAACAATCTCCGTATACTTTGATGTAGTTTTAATTACTACATATAATAGCACATAATAATATGTTTGAAAAGATAAATATCAGAAATTGTTGTCAATTTTGAAAGACTGGAAAGCATCTCTAAAATATGCTAAGCTATTACCGTCTAAGGTAAACTATACATTATCAGGAGGCAATATGATTTCAATTGAAATAACCGGAATCAAAGATTTTATGAATAAACTGCTTGGAAGCGAAGCATTTGACAGTTTTTATCTGGAAGAAGCCACCATTGTGACCTTCAACACTTTCATTATCGATGGTCATACTGTTAATTCTTTTTTTAAAGGTGCTGACAATGCCGGAAATCCCATGGAAATTCCCGGCCCCTTTTCTTCCTGGAAGCAGATGCGCCCCATCTGCTTTTCCCTGATTAAAGGAAATCGTTCACCGGTATCTTTTAAATTGGTTCTTCATGCCGGAGACCATTATCTGGAACGGTTAAAATCTAATTCACAGACATATCCCAATGCATCACATATCAAATCTCTTGCAGTCAATATCCGTTTTGAAAACGGCTCTTTAAAATGCATTACAGGCACTTCCTATGATACCTTCATCATGGACAAAACCATTGATAATGTCTGGGATGGAGATTTTGTATCTTCCCTGACCGCAATGGGCATTCAATTTAAGCTATTATCATAAACATTGGCGGCTTTTGCTATCATAAACAGAAACCTCTATATCAGGATGCTTTCATGCCTGTCAGATAGTCACACACCATCATCACTTTCTAATCTTAGGTTTCGAAATCAGAGATACCAGATAAGAAAAAATCAGCGCGCTGCTACATCCGGCCGCACCGGCTTTAAATCCACCCTTAAAAATACCGATAAATCCTTCTGAATCCACAGCCTCTTTTACACCTTTCATTAAAACATGCCCAAATCCGGTTAACGGCACACTTGCGCCGGCCCCCGCAAAATCCGCAAAAGGTTGATAGAGTCCGATAAAACTTAAAAAAGCTCCCAGGCAGACTAATAGAACCATAATTCTGCCGGGAAGCATTTTTGTTTTTTCCATTAAAATTTGTACGAGCGCACATATTACGCCACCAACTAAAAAAGCTGTAATATAACTCATCTTTTTTCTCCATTCTATTCAAATTTAATGCTGTGAATATCAAATGTAAATTTGTCACTCACCATTGCATTTGTTGTATCAATAAGAATAGAATAACCGGAAAAGCCAGATGTTATACTTTATTTTTTTAAATATGCAATCACTTCGACTTCACAAAGTACATTTTTAGGCAATGTTTTTACAGCAACGCAGCTTCTGGCCGGAAGTGTATTGACAAAAAACTGTCCATATACCTCATTAAATGCCGCAAAATCATTCATGTCAGCCAGAAAACAAGTGGTTTTTACGACATTATCATAACTTCCACCCGCTTCCTTTAAGATTTCTCCGACATTTTTTAATGCCTGTTCTGCCTGAACGGTAATATCACCTTCCGCTATCATTCCTGTTTCCGGTATAATCGGAATTTGACCGGATGCAAATAAAAAATCTCCTGCAATAATTCCCTGTGAATAAGGCCCGATTGCTGCGGGTGCTTTGTCTGTACTGATTTTTTTCATCTTATTTCCTCCTCTTATTTCCCTACTTTTATAGGTTATTGATTAACATTTAATTGTGTACTACCCTTCCGCAAAATTGACTGTGACGTAAAAACCTCTTGCATTTTCCACAATATCAACCACAGTTCCCTCTTTTACCGTCAAACGCTCACGAAAAGGAATATTACCCGACATGGCTAACGATGGATCAATGGTATAATAATAACAACTCGGCAAAAGCCCCTCGGTTACCGTGACTTTATCTCCCACATTGAGCAAACCTTCCCGCTCCATTTTAAATTCCATTTCCCGCATGATTCAACTCCATCTTCTTTCTTGCGTTTTACATTTTTCTTTTCTACCATCAACTGTGCATGTCGTTTCCTTTTCTCACACTTCGTACCATTTGTATGTCATTTTCTTTTCCGCACTGCATCGTTGTATACCACTACTCATATTATGGCGCCAGACTTACGATTTCCGACATGAAGCGGTATCATTTGATTGCAATTTCAGTTAGCCGCTGCTTCTTGTTCATTTTGCTTTTTAGGAAGTTCTTCTTCCTCTAATAATCTGGTAAACACTTCAATAACGTGAGGATCAAACTGAGTTCCCGCGCATCGATGCAATTCCTTTATGGCATTCTCCTCCGACATGGCCCGATGATACGGACGATCATGAACCATTACATCATGAGAATCGACTGCGGAGATAATACGTGCAAGCAATGGTATCTCTTCACCTTTTAATTTGTTAGGATAGCCTGTTCCATCCCATTTTTCATGATGTGAAAGGATGCAGTCCGCAATACCGGATAACTCCGGTGAGGCATTCGCAATACGATATCCCTTGATGGTGTGCTGCTTCATAATTTCAAATTCTTCATCATTTAGCTTGCCTTTTTTAAGTAAAACCTGATGCGGAATCGCCACTTTTCCGATATCATGCATAATCGCCAAAAGCTCCAATCTACCGATATCTGTATCGGAAAGATTCAAGGCTTTCCCAAGTCTTGCCGACATCTCTCTGGTTCTTTCCACATGTTCCTCCGTTTCATAATCACTTTCACTCAGTGTCTGCTTTAACGAATCAACTAAAGAACTACTCATGGAATTATCACGGAGCATCTTTTTATTGCGCATACTGCTCTTTGCTTCTCCAAGAATCTGCTCCATTGAAGTAATGTCATCCTCCTTGACAGCCACGCCGTACTCAAGACGGATCAAAACTTCGCGTCCATAAAAGCCCTCCAAATCCTTTTTTATATCTTCACAGCTTTCTACGGCTTCATTATAAGTCGTTTCCTCCAATACAGCAAGAATATCGCCATCTTCCAGTTTTGCAACATATGCCTCTTCACCGGCATGCATTTTAACAAAATATGCAAGTTGCTTCATGATTGCATCACCATACTCGATGCCATACTGATTATTAATCCGTCTCAACCCATTGATATTGAAAACAGTAACTGCAACAGGCCAATAGCGCTTATTGTCCCATTGTGGAACCTGTTGAAGATAACTCTGCTTATTATATAAGCCTGTAAGCTGATCATAGAATAAAGATTTTTCCAGATTAAAGTATGTATCACGCATGGCCGTAATATCATGAAAAACAAAAATTTTGCCAAGACTTCGGCCTTTTGTATCTGTCATACAACGATATTTTATACTATATGTATAGTCTTTTCCGCCGACTCTCGTAGTCCAGTCAAATTCCTGATCCGTATCTACCGGTCGAAAACCGATAAAATTACCGTTTTTTACAAATTCGTCAATCGTCATGGAACCAATATGAAAATGAGCATTGGGCATTACCTTTAAAATAGATTTGCTAAAATCTGTCAGCCATCCATCATAGTCAAACAAAATAACCGGTTCACTCAGATAATTCAAAATCATTTGGCGAGTAATATTCATGGTGACCGTAGGCAGATAATGGAAGGTATTGTAATACATTAACATTCCAATAAAACAGTATAAAATCGAAGATAAATCCAGAACAAAAAAATCTGCCTGATATAAATTCATCAAATTAACAGCAACTGCGAGCAAAATACCGAAAATCAACATATAATATCGTTTCCAGTACACCCTTGGTGTTTCCCCACACTTTAAAATCAATAATGCTGCAACAATCATAATCATGACAACAACAAAAAATGTGTGATAATAAAACGGAGGGTTCGGAATATAGGTCAGAATATGTGTATCGGCAAATGTTGAATCGATATATGATACGGTCATCTGATTATAAGGATTGAGAAGAAAGAACACCATATCAATACCGGCAGCAATATACATACAGTATAATACTGCCTTTGGAATCTTTTGGTTCCAGCTGATAAACTCCAGAATATAATCATAAAATAAAATCAGCATAACGTCCGTGGCAATAAAAAACATACTCATTGCATAAGAACGAATGATATCATTATCTAACGTTAGCTGAAACGAATAAAAAACAACCAGCAAAAAAGTGGCAAGCATTACCTTGCCAATTTTTTTACCGATTGTAGTTCCTTTTTTATAAGCATTTAACAAAATCAATGCAGCTATCAATGCGACTAAATAATACAACAGCGCTATGATTGACATGTCAGCCCCCCCCCAAGTACACAATATCTTATTTGTGCAATACTTACTGCTGTTTTGCTAATTCCTCAGCCTGATCACTTAATGAAGAAACAATGTCAATTACCTGAGATACAATCTCTGTATTCTTTTCGCTGCTTGCATATGTTTCATGTGCATGAGCCGATACTTCTTCTGTTATAGCGGAAATATTCTGAATACTTTCCACAATGCCTGCGTTTGCGTCTGCCAAGAGAGAAATACTGCCATTTAATTCCGCAGAACTGCCTTCAATAAAAGCAGCATTCTTTTCAATCTTACCAAAACTGTCAGCCGCATTTCCGGCACTTTCATTCTGCTGGCGATTCATGGAAATCAGATTATTAATCGCAGCAACAACATCACTAAGTTCTTCAGAAATATTGTTAATCAATGTCTCAATCTCTTCAGTAGCTTCCTGTGTCTGGGCTGCCAAAGATGAAATCTCGGATGCAACAACCGCAAATCCCTTTCCAGCTTCACCGGCTCTTGCAGCTTCAATACTTGCATTTAATGACAATAGAGATGTCTGATCTGCAACGTTGTTGATTAATTCCACGATGGAATGCATCTGATTGGTATATTCATCCAGCTCAGACAATTCCGTTTTTACGTGATTACCGGAAGCTTCTGTTGCAGCAACCTGCGAAATCAGCAATTCAATGTCCGCATTACCTTTTTGAATTGCAACTTTTGTATTGGAAATATTCTCTACAATATCATCCGCAGCCTTTTGGACATCGGAGATATGATTTTGAATTTCTTCTGTTTTCAGTAACTGTGTCTGAACAGACTCTGCAGTTTCTGTACTGCCGGCACTTACCTCTTCCATTGCCCCCAGCGTATTGGAAACCGATTCACCAAGCTCTGTCATTTTACCACTAACAGTAAAAATGCCTTTGGTGATGACTTTGGAAACAAACATAATATGGTCTAAAAGCTTTGCCGTCTTTTCCTGCTCAGTTTCAACTTTTTCAACCTTTTCTTTATTGCTGATATTGGCAGAACGGTTGGCAATCATGGAATAAACCATTATAAAAAGCAGAATAAAAATCTGTATTTCCGCATCTGCCATCTCTTTTGTAGTCATGCCCCCATTCTGAACCGCAAAAACAATAACCTGAATAACATTCAGCAAAATAAACGATACCCCGGCAAGGATAGACAATTGTACCGAATTATACATGATGATTGCTAACATAATCGGCATCGCATAAGTAAATGCCAGCTTGGAAGTTGTGGTAAAAATCACAAACGTATATAAAATCCCAAACATTCCTATCAACAACAAGCGGAAATAACGAATTTCGGCATCTTTCTTTAAAAGCAAAAACAAAACCACAGCCGGAACAATAATAAGCAAAGCTGTCAACAGAAAGTACCCAAATGTTCTGCTTCCCTTAATCACTTCCAAAAGATAAGCTAAAAAGATTACAGTAACTTCCATCAAGTAACATAAATAGACCGTGCGATTTATTCTTGCTGTTTCGCTCTGGTCTTTATTGCCTTTTAAAACCCCCAATATTTTCACTTTCGTACCTCCGGTATATTTCTCAATTTGATAGCAGAATACCCTTATGAAAAATCCACTCCGGTCTTATCCCATGCTATTTTGCTTATTATAACATAATTGTAAAAAAATAAGAATATTTTTTATGAAAAAAATGCAGAACTTTCCAAAACAATTGCATGAGCAATCCCTAAAATCGGCTGGCCTTCATTGTAACTGGTTTTATTCAACAATGCACCGGTCGGGACAAACAGAACCCGGTTCCATTCTTTTTTTTGCAATTTGGGGAGAATATATGCAGAAAGAACAGATGCCGCACATCCGCATCCACTGCCGCCCGATTCCGTTCCCGACTGTGACGGGTCAAACATTTCCATTCCGCAATCGGTATGTTTTTGTGAAATATCATACCCCTTTTCCTCTAAAAGATGGAATAAAGCTTCCTGTCCAACTTTTCCCAAGTCTCCGGTAATAATCTTATCATAATCTTTGGGCGAACGATGAAAATCCTTAAAGTTAGCCTCTATTACATCCGCGGCTGCCGGTGCCATACAACATCCCATATTAAAGGTATCTTTCATATTCATATCCACAATTTTTCCAACTGTTATTCCGCTGATGCAGGCATAAGGATGTTCGCCTTTCTCAAGGGACACTAAAAAGGCTCCGCTTCCGGTTACAGTTCTTGTATAGCATGGCGGTCTCTGACCACCATATTCAATCGGAAAACGAAACTCTTTTTCCGCACTTCCAAAATGACTGGATGTGACACATATAACATTTTTTGCAAATCCTCCTCCTATAATCATACCGGCAAGTGCAAGCGCCTCTCCACAAGTAGAACAGGCTCCAAACAATCCCAGAAATGGGATATCCAACTCTTTCATACCAAATGAAGAAGCAATGGTCTGTCCAAGCAAATCGCCAGCCAGCAAAAAACTGATATTATCCGTTTTCTCTTTTGCTTTTCCAAGCACCAGCGTCACAACTTCCTTTTGCAGGGTACTTTCGGCCTCTTCCCAGGTTTCACATCCAAACATTTCATCTTCCCCGACCATATCAAAAAGTTCTCCCAATGGACCGCTTCCTTCTTTTTGTCCCACAATGGATGCACATTCGCGGATATACACAGGTCTTGGCATCTTTGCACTCTGACTTCCGGCTGCATGCATTGCATAATCCATAGTTTCTGTCGTTTGTTGATTATCCATATCAAAACACCATCCAAATCTTTTTTGATATAGTATCTCAAACCACTGAAAGAACTATTCATGCGGAGTTATTTTCTTTTCTCCCTATATTTCAAATTTGCGTTTTTTGCCGACATTTCTCACTTTCACTTTTTATTATTTGTAACTGTTCAGAGCCATGCATATTTTTACAGTTAAATGTGAAAGCTTGCATTAAAAAGTCGTCCTTACAGAAAATGATATATCGTTGCCGCCGATTTTTACGAGGTTTTGTGCTTTTCTTAGCGGCATAAGCGAACAAAAATAATGCCCAGTTTCAACTGTCCGAAGACGAAGTCTGAGTTTTGAAACTGGGCATTTATTAAATTTTTGTGAGCATGCCGCTTAGAAAAGCTAAAAACCGAAGTATGAGGCGGCAACGATATATCATTTTCTGTAAGGACGACTGTCCCTCAAAAGGCTACGAATAATAAAAAGCGCGAAAAGTTGCTACTTTTGCTCAGAAATAGCAGTTCCCATTTCCGTCATAATATCATCAATCAACTGATTTTCATGAATATCCGGATATTTGGAAGCCTTGTATGAACGTACAACTTCTTTTATTTTTTCATATTCCAGCTGTCTTAAATAAATCGGATCTTCTTTTACAAAACGGTCATAAGCCGCCTTGTATTCAGCACTTTCTTTATACTGTCTAACCACATCCATAACCGCTTCATGTTCATCTTCATACTGTGATGCATCTACAAACAGAGCCGGACTGGCATTGGCATTGGTCTGCCTCTTGATTGCTTCTTTTACCTTGTCCTGTGTGTCTCCCTGTCTTTTATAATTACGTACCGCTTCAATTACTTTGGTGTATTCTTCGGTACTGACATCCTGCCATGCATCGGTCTTGTAAATAGCATCATACAATTCATCCATGCTCTGGAAACGGTCTTCATTGTGAATCTCCAGACCTTTCATAATCGCATCTTCGATAGCAGGAGCAATCTTAATCCCGTATTCGCTGGGTTTATGTAAAACATCACCAAACAAGCGATCCGTAACATCCAACGGCTTAGCACCGACTATACAGCGATAAATGGTCGCACACAATGCATAAATATCCGTCCAAGGTCCCTGATTTCCTTTAGTACGCAACTGCTCCGGAGGTGTATAGCCGGATTTTTTGAATACGGATATTGTCTTTTCAGATTCGGATGAATTGGTACGTGCGGTACCAAAATCAATCAGATAAACACGGTTATTTTCATTGGAAATCATGATATTGTCAGGACTGATATCGCGATGAATAAATCCGCTTTCATGAATCTCCTTTAAAGCCAGCATAATCGGTTCAATAATTTTTAAAGTCTCTTCCACCGTAATCCTGCCATCCGAATAATCCAACAATCTGCGAAGAGTCATTCCGTCGATGTAATTCATAACTAAGTATGCGGTTCCGTTATCCTTAAAGAAATCCAACACAGAAACAACTGCCGGCGTGTTGCGGAATTTAGCCAGACGTTTTGCCTCACCTAAGAAACGTTCTCTTTGCTTAACAAAGAAATCCTCAGCATCTCCTTCATGGGGAATCACATTAGGACTCGCTTTTTCACGGCTTGCAAAATTGCTTGGAAAGAATTCCTTAATTGCAACCTGTGCATCCAGATTAATATCATAACCAATATATGTAATGCCAAAGCCCCCTTCACCGAGAACTTTGCCCATTAGGTATTTTTCTCTTAAAAAACTGCCGACCGGCAAATAGCGCTCACTAAGCTTGATATCCGAAAACTGTTTTCCACAGCATTTACAGATACCCTGATCGTCTACTTCACCTTTCATACAGTTAAAACATATCTTACTAATGTCCATGGCATACTCCTACAGACTAATCTGATATCATTATACCATAGCAATTTTTTTTTGCCACACTTTTATAATATCTTTTGCAATAATCTTTTTTATATTTTTTCTTTCCGGATTTGTGTTCCTTGCTATGTTCCCAAATGATAAAAAGTGTCGGCAGAGAATAAAGTCTGCAACAAAGGTCAAAAGCACAATATATTCGCATTTTTATGTATTCTTAAAATGCGCAGGCTGCCCGCACGGCTTTTTCCCAGCCGCTTAAGAGCTGCTCTCTCTGCTCTTGGGAAATCGACGGTTCAAAAACGCGATCCACCTGATAATTATCAGAAAGCTCTTCCCTGTTTTTCCAAAATCCGGCAGCAAGTCCTGCCAGATATGCGGCTCCCAATGCTGTTGTTTCACTGACAACCGGGCGTTCTACCGGTACCCCCAGAATATCACTCTGGAACTGCATTAAAAGATTGTTTTTTACCGCACCGCCGTCTACTTTCAGTTTCTGCAGTTCAATCCCGCTGTCTAACATCATGGCACGGATGATATCTGTGGACTGATAGGCAAGTGAATCCAAGGTAGCTCTGACAAAATGAGCTTTTGTGGTTCCACGGGTCAATCCAAACACAGCCCCCTTTGCATCCGGTTTCCAGTAAGGCGCCCCTAACCCGACAAAGGCCGGGACCACATAAACACCGTCACTGTCTAAAACCGTTTTTGCCAGTTCCTCACTCTGCGGTGCACTGTCAATCATCTTTAATCCGTCACGCAGCCACTGAATGGCACTTCCGGCAACAAACACACTGCCCTCCAGTGCATATTCGACCTTTCCATCAATTCCCCACGCAATGGTGGTCAACATGCCATGCTCTGATTTTGCGGGTTTTGTACCGGTGTTCATCAACATAAAGCACCCTGTACCATAGGTATTTTTTGCCATGCCGGGTTCATAACACATCTGCCCGAACAAAGCCGCCTGCTGATCTCCCGCAATCCCCATAATCGGTATGGCAGTATCAAAAAATTTTCCTTCCGTCTTACCAAAAAGTCCGCTCGAAGGACATACCTTGGGCATCATGGAAGCCGGTATTCCAAATAAAGTAAGCAGTTCTTCATCCCATTGCAAATCATAGATATTGTATAAAAGAGTGCGGGATGCATTACTGTAGTCCGTTGCATGCACTTTTCCACCTGTCATTTTGTATACCAGCCACGAATCAACAGTTCCAAACAACAATTCACCCTTATCCGCTTTTTCTCTTGCGCCGTCTACGTTATCCAGAATCCATTTTATTTTGGTGGCAGAGAAATAAGGATCAATCAACAGTCCTGTTTTTTCGCGTATTATGTCTTCCCTGCCGTCTTTGGCTAATTGTTTACAAATCTCTGCTGTCTGACGGGACTGCCATACAATGGCATGATAAATCGGTTCTCCGGTATTTTTATCCCAGACAATCGCCGTTTCTCTCTGGTTAGTAATCCCAATGGCGGCAATCTCCTGTGCTTTTATCTTTCCTCGAACCAATACTTCCATATAAACATTTAAAACCGAAAGCCAGATTTCATTGGCATCCTGCTCAACCCAGCCCGGCTTTGGGAAATACTGCGGGAATTCCTTTTGGGCACTTGCAACCATTTCTCCTCTCTTATTAAATAAAATCGCTCTGCTGCTGGTTGTACCCTGATCAATTGCTAAAATGTACTTTTCCATTTACTGTTTATCCCCTTTTACATATAATCTCGCTATATCCTGATGTGACATTTTCATGCCTGTTCTTTTTCGTGCATGTCTCTTTCGTTCATGTGCAATATTCCAACTAAAATAAAAATTCCCTTTTCGGAAAAGTGTTCCTACTTTCAATGCAATTCCGAAAAGGGACAATAAAAATTATTCGTTTTCCATGCGCCAGTCAATACATCTTTGTAAATAATGTACATAGTCCGGATTTTTGCACATACCCTTGCCCGGAGTATCGGAAATCTTGGCAACATCCATGCCGTTACATGCGGTTGTTTTCATAACGATATTGAGAGCCGGAACTTCCGTATCATTTGCAATATAGGTTCCGATTCCAAAAGCAACCTTTGCTTTATCTTTAAAGTAACGATATAGTTTGTCAGCCTTTTCAAAGTTTAGGTTGTCACTAAACAACAAAGTCTTTGTCTTGGGATCAATTCCAAGTGTCTTATAATGTTCAATCATCTTATCACCCCATTCAATCGGATCGCCACTGTCATGGCGAAGTCCACTGAACAAGGTTGCATAAGTCAATTGAAAATCTTTTAAGAAACAGTCTGTTGTAATGGCATCGGTAAGTGCAGTTCCGTTTAAAACACCATATTCTTTTACCCATGCATCAAGCGCATACCAGTTGGAATATGCCGGATTGTGCTTGTGATTTCCCTGTCCGACACACATAATCCATTCATGCGCCATGGTTCCTACCGGTGTCAGTCCAAATTTCTTTGCCAGATAGACATTGGAGGTCCCAACAAATTTGGAATACGGATAGTTAGCCTTTGCTAATTCTTGTATTGCAAGTTCCTGTGCCTCCGCTGACAGTCTTCTGCGCAGACCAAATTCACTGAAAGCACCCAGCTGATATGTTCCGTCTGTTAACAACTGAATCTTTTTTTGTAGTCTTTCCCGAAAACTCTGCATTAATTTTTCATAATCATATGCCATCCTGAAATATACTTCATTGACAATTGCCAAAGTCGGGATTTCATACATGGAAGTATTGAGCCATGTGCCCTTTGTTTCGATTGCCAGACCGCATTCGGCATTGGTCGTAATTTCAAAATCTTCATAACGCGGTTTCCACAATCTTAAGAAATCAACATAGGAACCTTTGATCCATTTGATATTATTCAAATACTCCAGTTCATCCTCTGTAAATCTCAAATTGCAGTATAACTGGATCTGTCTCTTAATTTCCGCAACCATCTCATCCGTAAAATGTACATCTTTGTTGCGACATTTAAAGCTCCATGTTGTTTTGTAGTCGCTAAACTGATGATAAATTGCCTGTCCCATAGACATTTTATACATGTCTGTTTCCAATAAACTTACAATAATCTGCTCCATTGTTTTACTCCTTTTGTATTAATATGATATCAGGGTTCAAAGGTCATACTTTTCATGCCCGCATGAACAAGTATGAATTTAGGGCCCGCAAAACATGAGAAAGCAGCCCAATCAGGGCGGATTTCGAATGTTTTTACCACTCCGTCTTTAAACCCAAACACTCTTCAATTACTTTCTTGGATTTATCAAATCGGTCGCTGTAAGAGCCACTGATTTTATAGTATTCAACCTGATATTTTTTCAAAAGCTTTTCAATCTGATTGCTATATTTTTCTCTATCCGCTTTTATTGCTTCATTACGGGTTCCATCCTGTACAAATTCGACATCCGGTTCTAAAAACAGCACCAGATCCCAGTCATTTATCGCATGGATAGCCTCCGCTAACTTTTCGCATTTTTCCTGTTCCGAAGAATGATCGGTCAAAAGAAAATTCGCATAGAACAAAGTTGTCAGAGCATCTGTATCAACAAACAGGATGCGGTTACTTTGCTTTTGGGCATCCATCACATTGATTCTCTGTCGCAGAAGGTTTTCATACAAATCATCTGCAATCATATACTCTTCGCCACCCGCGTATTCACATGTATCTCTTCCGACTTCGCTTACATAATTTGTATTATATGCCAGTGCAAGATTTACGGCAAGCGTAGACTTTCCTGTACTTTCACCACCTAACACCAAAACCTTACATGTATAATACGGTTTACAGACATTCGGGATATAATCCCAGTGGGAAAGTGCCCACTCTCTTATTTGGGTAGAACTGATTGGTACTTCCTTCCGGTCAAAATAGTGAACAACACTTTCCGGACAATACAGACTTTCAAATCGATTTGTACCAAGATAATCCGTTCCGCAAAATACGATATCAATCGGTTTTCCAATAGCAGCTTTAATATCCTTTGCGCCATTTTCCCAAAAGTAGTCTGTATCATATTCTTCTTTGGATACCGCTTCATCTTCAATCATAATGATTTTAATATTAGAAAGATGCCTGGTAGAATTTAAAATCCAGCGATACCGCAATTCCTTCGAGGTACTCTCTCTTCCTTCACAGTAACTGATTACAACATAGAGTTCTTCACACATTGCAGCAGCCCGAATGATATCATGTATATGTCCCACATGTAAAGGATCAAAAGATCCGCCATACATTCCAACTTTATACCTCATTTTTCACCTGCCCTTTCATGTTTCAATACCTATTTATCCGATTCTCTTTATTTATTCTTCAATGCCCGATTTTCTTTTATTGCTTTATTTATCCAATATCCGATTTTCTTTTACTTCTTTCTCCCATTTGCAGCACATGATTACGGCATTTCCAAGGTATACAATCCACATGAGAAGTGTTGCAAAATTTGTATTGCCTCTTACATAATCCATCGCCCACATAAATACTGTAAAGATATCAACACCAATCCATAGCCACCACTGCTCTGCATACATTTTTACGCTGATAATCATGGCAATGACACTGGATACTGTTGTAAACGCATCAATATAGGGCATTGCATCGCCAAGTCTATGTAATAAAATTCCGTAAAGCACGGTTCCCAAAATCGTCATTCCTAAAAAAATCAATCTGGTTTTGTTTGTCATATGACGTTTCTTTACTTCATTTGTCTCGGCATTCATGTTTTTATTCCATACATAAAATCCGTAAAACTGCATCGGAACATAATAGATAAGATTGAGCATTGTTTCGCCGTACAATTTGGAATTATATGCAATCAGTGCATATAAAACGGAATTAACAAGTCCGAAGATATAAGCAGAAAGCTTTCCTTTCCCGGTACATACCACACAGGCAACTCCGGTTGTTGCTGATATAATTCCCATCAGACTGTCGCCCCAGTAGATACTTAGTATTGTAATAATCACACAGGCAGTAATTAACCATCCGCCTTCCCATGCTTTCCATCCGGCAAGCTCATTTTTAAGAAATCTTTTTACCATTTCCATTATCCCCTCTTTCTTTTGTTTCTACAAAACATTTGCCATCTTAACAACTAACTGCACCATCTTTTTATGATGGTGGATGCAAAAAGCTTTTTATCCTGATATCATTTTATACAATATCAATCTGGCATGTTTTCATTGCATCAATCGCAGTCCTATGTGTATCCGGTGTCACACACGCGCATGCTTTTTCAATCACTTTTATCTGAGCTTCATACAAATTAGCCTTTGCTAATAACACATTGCTGATTACACATATTCCGGTACATACACCTGCAAATTCAATTTCGGTATCGTATGTATTTTCACATATTTCTTTCAGCTTTGCGGCCAAATCCACGCTACCAAAAGTAGGCTTGTCGACAATGGTATATTTTCCGTCATACTTTTCTTTTACGGCTGCCATAACATCTGCATTTATTTCCCAGCCCTCTGTATTTTTTATACAGTGAGGCACAGGCAACTTTTTACCTTCCTGTGTTTCCATATAGTTTTCTTTATGTGTATCTCTGGTTAAGAATATGTGATCATAGTTTCCGTTTTGAATCACATCCACAACCTGTGATATGGTATTGGCGCATTCCGCATTTCCCAAAACTCCTGTCAAAAAATCATTCTGCATATCAATCACTGCTAATACTTTCATACTTATCTTCCTTTCTTACTTTCCCGGTATGCCCCGGGACTAATATCTATTTTTATACTTGTATAACAACGACTTTTTCCCTCCGGTAACCGAGATTCCTTTCTTATCAAGTGCAACTACCTTATCCTGAATCTTGTCTCTGAAATTTGTCTTATAAAGCGTCTTTCCCAGAAGTATCTCATACACCTTTTGCAAATCCGGCAGGGTAAATTCCTGTGGCATAAGGTTAAATGCAATATCAGTATATTCCACCTTGTTGCGAATTCTGAGCAGTCCTTCCATCACAATTTCTGCATGATCAAATGCCAATGCTTCTTCACTTTGAAGTCTCGGAACATAATTTTCAATCTGAAGAATTCCGTTATGAAATACTTTCTTTTCCAAAGAATATTTCATAAAAACTCCTAGTGTCTCATTTTTCAAAATCATTTCTTTATCCGTCATACTGACATCAAACCATGCTGCCTCACTCGCATCCGAACCTGCATGAGCCTCGACAATCGGAATTAATGCTATATAAGCCACATCTATGACACGCATGCGAGGATCGCGCTCCGGCTGGCTCATTGTATAAAGTTGTTCCAGATAGATATCGGAAAGCCCTGTTTCCTCATATAGTTCTCTTACAGCTGCCCGATAGGTTGATTCATCATATTCAACAAACCCTCCTGCAAGAGCCCAGCAATCCATAAAAGGATGATCTTTTCTCCGGATCAGTAAAACCTTTAGTCCATCCAGTTTTTCATTCATACCAAGCACCAGTATATCAACCGTTACAGATGGCCTTTTATATTCGCCGGGATTGTACTGCGCTAAGAATTCTTTTTCCGTAAGTCCATTCGCATTTTTCTTTTCCATAACCGCTCCTCTCTTAAAAGTTGTTATTTGCTACTTTTTATATTTTGCATTTTAGTAGTATTTTGCTACTTTGTCAAGTGTTTTTTAAAAAAACAGTACTTTATTAAAAAAACCAGTATCTGGCCCAATATGAACCTGATACCGGTTTTAAAATGATTGTATTGTTGTATTTGTCTTTTGTTATATTTGTTCTTTTTGTATTTGTTCTTTTTTGTATTTGTCTTTTGTTGTATTTGTTCTTTTATTTTCGTTCCAAAAACAATTGCGCAATTTCCAAATCTTCCGGCGTTGTCAGTTTTATATTCTGATAACTGCCTTCCACAAATTTTACTTTTTGATCAGTAAACAATTCAGCAACCATGGCATCATCCGTTACGGCGATTCCATCCTTTATAAGTTGTACTTCGTTTTCCAACAATTTTTCATATGCATTTTTGATTAATTGAAAATCGAAAATCTGCGGTGTCTGAATCATCCACACAAGACTGCGTTTCGGCGTACTAACTCCGAAACCGTCCGCGTCGCTGATTTTAATGGTATCCTTAACCGGCATACCAATCACACAGGCTTTATATTTTTGAACTGCTTCCATTCCTCTTTCTATTATGGAAACATCAGCAAACGGTCTTGCTCCGTCATGAATAAAAACATAGTCGCATTCTTTATCTGCCGCAAAAAGTCCACAAGCGACCGAATGATAGCGCTCTTTGCCACCTGTAACAATCTTTTTCACTTTTTTAAAATGATACTTTTCTACAATATGCTCTTTGCAGTATTCCCGCATATCCTCACCGGTTACAAGAATAATTTCATCCACGGAGCTTTCCTCAAAGTTTTTCAGAGAATAATAAAGAACAGGCTTTTCGTCCAAGAGCAAAAACTGCTTTGCGACGTCTGAACCCATTCTTTTTCCCTGCCCCGCTGCTAATACTATGGCAGTTGTTTTCATTTTATCGTTCTCCCAATTTTAAATTCGGAACCGCGTTCAAGTCCCAGCCACTTCGATTCCCCTGTACATATTCATAATAGCCTGCAGCAGCTATCATGGCCGCATTATCAGTACACAGGATAGGGCTTGGACAATAAAATAAAACGTCATGTTCTTTGCATGTTTTTTCAAAAGCAGCTCTCAATGCAGAATTAGAAGCCACGCCTCCCGCAATGGCAAGCTTTTTAAAACCATATTTTTCTACGCCCATCATGGCATGATCCACCAATACATCAACAACCGCTTTTTGGAAAGAAGCGGCAACGTCTGCAGTCGGAACCGTTTCATGCTTCATTTCACAGGAATTGATGTAATTTAGAACCGAAGACTTCAATCCGCTGAAACTAAAATCATATTCGTTTCCATCCACTTTCGCCCTTGGAAAAGGAATTGCATCCGGATTTCCCTCTTTGGAAATCTTGTCAATTTTAGGACCACCCGGATATCCCAGACCAATTGCACGGGCGACTTTATCAAAAGCTTCGCCTGCTGCATCATCTCTGGTAGCGCCCAAAATCTGATATTTTCCATAATCTTCCACAACCACCAAATGCGTATGTCCGCCGGATACAACGAGACACGCAAAAGGCGGTTCTAAATCTTTATGCTGAATATAGTTAGCACTGATATGTCCCTCAATATGGTGGACACCGACCAAAGGCTTATTCAGTGCAAAAGCAAGTGATTTGGCAAATGAAACCCCAACTAAAAGCGCTCCAACAAGTCCCGGTCCGTAGGTGACGGCAATTGCAGTGATATCATCCCAGGTCATTTGGGCTTCTTTCAGTGCTTGTTGAACCACCTGGTTGATTTTCTCAATATGCTTTCTGGAGGCAATTTCAGGGACTACTCCTCCGTATAATGTATGTAAATCTATCTGGGAAGAAATTACATTGCTCAAAACTTCCCGTCCGTTTTTTACAACAGAAGCAGCTGTTTCATCACATGAACTTTCAATTCCCAAAATATAGATATCTTCTGTCACAATCACACTTCCTATTCTCAATTTTCGGTTTTCACAGCTTTCCAGCCATATATTTTATAATGTGAATTATCATCTTTTCTTAAAATAAAGCAAAGCGTAGTCTGATAAAGCAAACCATCCTGGTTGATATCATAAACGCAATAAAGCTTTGCGCATTCATACCCATCTTTTGTAAATGTTTCCACATCCACACTGGAAGACGGAGAATAACTGGAAATCGTCCGGTTGTTTTGCTTATACTCTTCGACATCCGATTTCAACAAAGACAAATACATTTCTTCCGTCTGGTTTGCAACCAGGTCGTCATCATATATTTCCCGCATCTTCAGTCCAAGTTCCCGAAGTTCCTCATCGGTATGCTCTTCATTATAATAGCATTCTGTAATTTCACTGAAGTATTTGACCACTTCTCTGGGAGATGGCGGATAATTGGTTTCCAGATTTCTACTCAAAACCTTCTGGCTGGCAGTCATGGTTTCAACACTTACCTCTTCTGTTTTTTCTGGCATGCTCCGGTTTGACAGATAAAAGTAATAACCTAGAACCAATAACACTAAAAATACCAGGATTACCATTCCCTTGGTTCCCTTAAACATTTTCATCAACTTATTCTTCCTCAAATTCTAACTCAACGGTTCTGCCATCCTTGGCAGTATGAATACGTGGGAATATTTTTTTCATGTCACGGATATATTCCTCCGGACGTGTCAACGACGGACTGTAATGGGTAAGCCACAGCTCCTTCGGTTGCGCTTTTGCTGCAATTGCGGCAGCTTCCGAAAACATCATGTGCTTATGTTCCTTGGCTTTGGGCAGTTTATCCGGCTCACCATACATTCCTTCTAAAATCAGCAAATCCACATTTTTGGCATATTGTTCGATTAAAGCTGTAGGTCTGGTATCCGTACAATAGGTTACACTAATTCCTTTTCGTACCTCTCCCATAACCATATCGGGAGTAAACAGCCTGCCCTCATGCTCAACCGTTTCTCCGTGTTGGAGCCGGTTCCAGCACAAAACAGGAATGTTCTGCTCTTTCGCCTTGTCAACCATAAACTTTCCTTTTCGTTCTACCACAATCCGATATCCATAACAAATCACATTATGGTGCACCCGAAAAGCATCAATATGAAATCCCTCAAAAGGAATACTTTCTTCTTCTTCTGATATCTCATGAAAAACAATCGAAAACGGAAGCTCCGGTGCAATCGTCCGTAGGGAATTCACAACTCTTTCAAGTCCCTTTGGACCAATCATCAAAAGCGGCTCCGTCCGTTCTGCATTGCCCATGGTAAGAAGCAATCCCGGCAAGCCACTGATATGATCTGCATGATAATGGGTAAAGCACATAATATCGATTGGCTTCGGGCTCCACCCCTTTTCTTTCATTGCAATCTGTGTGCCTTCTCCACAGTCAATCAATATGCTTTTTCCATTGTATCTGGCCATCATGGATGTCAGATAACGATAGGGTAAGGGCATCATGCCCCCTGTTCCGAGAAGACATACATCTAACATTTATATAAGCTCCGTTTCTTCCTTACTGGTTACCGGAATTTGAAAAGAATGAACAAACTCATCGTAACAATCTTCACACAAATCCCAGGTCTGTGTTTCTCCGTCTTTATGCGAAAAATAGCCAAATGTCTGTTTTACCTCGAAACAACCCTCTCGAATCATTCCGTTTTCAACCTTAATCTGCTTTCCGCACTTATTACAGAAAACCTCTTTCAAAATATGATTTTCAAATTTTTTCATAATTCATGTCCCTTTCTTTTTCTTCATTTGCTCTTAACAACCTTACGCCATATAAGATTGCTTTAGTTAGCATTTGCTAATCACTGATTATTATATAGGAACATGTATCCTTAATCCTAGCGGAAATGTTTTCCGCTATTGTTTATCTTTTCCACTCAATAATGTAGATTCCTAATTATATATCTTTTCCACATGATGATGGTATTTTCTGTTATTATCTTTTCCACATGATGATGGCATCTTCTGTCGGTTTTTCATAAAAATTCTTGCGGATGCCTTCCTGCACAAAACCAAGGCTCTCATACAAAGCAATCGCAGAATTGTTTCCGGCTCTGACCTCCAGTGTGATTTCTAAAAAGCCTTCCTTTGCCATTTCTTCTATCATTACAGATACCATTCGTCTGGCAATTCCCTGCCTGCGATATGCGTTTGTCACTGCCACCTGATTGATGTCACCCTCATTGCACACACCGTATGCACCACAATGACCAACAATCTGCGTTCCGATTTTTGCAACATAATAGAAAGAGTTATTTTGTTTCAGTGCCTCTAAAAATCCCTGTTTTGTCCATGGCATACTAAAACATTCCTGTTCGATTTCTACTGCACGGTCAACATCATCTGCCGACATTTTAACAATCTGTACTTCCATATCTGTATCCGTTTTACTTATCTGCATTCCGAGATTTGCCTCTGCCGGGATTTGTTTCTACCGGCATTGAATTCTTTCCTTATCTGGTCCGCATCATTTTGCTGCATTTTCTTTCTCCAGGCGTTCTCTTTCTGCCTGTGACAGACGAAGATATTCCGGTTTGTGCTCATATGCCTTAACCAAGTTTCCTTCTTTCGCATATTGTGCTGCCAAAACAGCCACAGCAGAAGCATGTTGCCGGTTACAGTTAGCCGGCGCAAACCCATAAGGCACTTTTAACTCAGCCTGAATATCAGCTTTTTGCACAGGTACACCATCTCCTAAAAACATAACCGGTCTGCCGATATCATTCAGCTCGCCAATCACATCATGCATGTCTGCAACAAACTGCGGTTTTTCAACGACAAAAGCAAGACCCGTCTCATCAAAAGTGGCTACTGTCTGATCGCTTTTTTCCTCTTTCACAAAGGAATAGTATCCGGTATAAACCTGATTGCGTCTGGCATCCATAATCGGGCAGATGATTCCTTCATAGCCGATAAGCTGATATGCCATGGCATCCATGGTAGGAATTTCAGCAATTGGTTTATCCAATGCTTCGGCGATTCCCTTCGCAGTTGCAGAACCAATGCGCAACCCGGTAAAAGATCCAGGACCTGCCGCTACGGCCACAACATCAATCGTTGCTAAATCCAGCTCTATCATACGCTTCACTTCATCTAACATAGGAAGTAAAGTCTGTGAATGCGTTTTTTTATAATCAATGGTATATTCGGCAAGCAGCCTGTCATCTTCCGTAACGGCGACACTGGCTACCAGTCCCGAACTGTCAATTGCAAGAATTTTCATAGATTACTCACCTGACTGTCTAAAATGTTTCCTCTTTCAAGTCATTTATATTTCAATGAATTGATGTTCTAAAAATTATTATCCTATTAAATTTCAACAATCCTATTCTATCAATTTCATATTTAATCAATTTTATATTTTGTCGAATTTATATGATGTTGGGATCAAAAGGTATTTTGCCCCCATGATACCAACGGATTGCTACGCACTTTGTGCTCTCGCAATCCGTAAACAATCGAAATCCGCCCTAATCGGGCTACTTTCTCATGTTTTGCGGGTCTCAAAGTCATACTTTTTCATGCGAGCATGAAAAGTATGACCTTTTGACCCTGGTATCATTTATATTACGATAATTACAAATTAAATCGTTTTCCTGTTTCAATATTTACTTATATTGAGACATCATCTGATAACGTTATCTTGCGGTAGTCAAAACCTTTTTCCGGATTTTTTTCAATCGTAATCCATTTGGTCTCTTTAGGCATGATGTCCTGAATGAGATTGGCCCACTCAACCAGACAAATTCCCTCTCCGAAAAAGCAGTCTTCGTATCCGATTTCTTCCATCTCTTCCGGATCGCCGATGCGATAGACATCAAAATGATAAAAGGGTAATCTTCCTTCATCATATACCTGCAAAATGGTAAAAGTCGGACTGTTGACCGGCTCATTAATGTCCAGTCCGGCTGCTACACCTTGTGTAAAGACAGTCTTGCCAACTCCCAGATCACCGATTAAAGCGTAAATATCACCGGCTTTTGCATTTTTTCCAATTTGGTATCCTAATTGATACGTTTCTTTGTCATGAAATGTTTCTATTACCATATTTTTATTTTAACCCAAGATTGATAATACCAGTATGCTTCTTTGCCTTTTTCATGCGAGCATGAAAAGTATGACCTTTTGACCCTTGTATCATATTATTGCTTTATTTTCATCTTTTTAGGATCTACATGTGTTGATAATACACGAATCAATGCGGTTGCATCCGGTTGCAAATCCCTGCGCGGAAAAATAGATGCTCTGTTTTTTCCGGTATAGACAATAATACTCTTGGAGGTTGCTACTGCTTTAACAATATAATCCCATCCAATCATTTCCCTGATATCATCCTGCGATACTTCCATTCCGTTTTCATAAAAAGCATAGTGAAGCGGCTTTTGGAAAGTTTCCTGCATTGCCTGCTGGCGTGACATCAAAAACAGATTTATCGGAATATAAAATACAACAATAATTCCAAAAATCAAATATAACGGGCTGGCATTTTTTGCAAAATATGCGTATATCATCAAAATACCGACAATCGTAGAAAGCAGACCTCCTAACGAAGTATAGGAATGCCTGAGAGAATAGTCAAATAAATCTGATGCTTTAATCTGAA
Organism: Lachnospiraceae bacterium; assembly: GCA_017387565.1. Classification (GTDB taxonomy): domain Bacteria; phylum Bacillota; class Clostridia; order Lachnospirales; family Lachnospiraceae; genus UBA2882. The sequence goes on from JAFOEY010000037.1 coordinate 27,671, forward strand.
CATCTATTTCATACAACGGATCTCCCTTGGGGGTCTCATATGTATATTCTTCGGATAGCTCATCTTGTTTTTTTGAGTTTTCATCCGAATTGGGTTCATCGTATTTTTCTTGATTCGAATCGGTTTTATCGGTTTCATTTTCATAGGTTCGTTTTTCTTCTTCAAAATCCTGCTGATTTTTCATGTTCCACTTCTCCTAGCACAAGCAAAAATGCATAGTCATACATATTTTATTATACTTGATTTCCACAAAAGTGCAAGCAATATACACTCCCTGCAATACACTCCCAGCAAGCCAATTGCGTCAACCTGCTTCCACTCGCTTTTTATTCACGCTGCACATCACATTGTTTTTTCTCAAAACCGGATAAAACCACTTTGCTTGTTTTATTGCTAATTAGCAGTCGATAACCACAATTATGCAAATAAAAAAGGCCTTTGACAAAAGTATCATCTCTTATCAAAAGCCTCTTTTATTATATTTTTAGAAGTAGTTAAGTCATATTTTTATTCTTTTTCTTTATTTTACACTTTTCTTTCTTTTATACCTTTTTCATTTTATTTTCTTTGCTCTGCATTTTTCATTAGCCTACAATTATTATTATTCTTCAGTCCCCTTCAAAATAGGAGAAATTCGTTTATAAATAATAAATGTGATAACCACGCTAATCATACCCTTTATAAAAGTAAAAGGTGCATTAAATACAATCAGACATTCTAAAATATTCTTCACGCCGCCGAAAATCAACTGATATGCAGCAAGAATTGCATCCTGTGGCATGAAATTGTAGTAAATAGGATATACCAGAAAATAGTTGGAAATAATACTGAATAGCCCCATAACAAATGCTCCCAGGACAGAGCCGATTAAAGCGCCTTTTCTGGTCTTTTTAAATCGGTACACCCCTCCAGCAACAAGCACAAAGGAAGCTCCCAGCAGGAAATTACTAAGTTCACCAACACCACCGGTTGTTGTAATCATCAGATGAATTACGTTTTTTACCAGACAAATGACAACTCCGGCAACAGGACCATATGCAAAAGCACCAATCAATGCAGGAAGCTCCGATAAATCCATCTTAATAAAGCTCGGCATAAACGGAACGGAAAAATCCAAAAACATCAAAACATATGCAATTGCCGAAAGCATGGCTGTTCCGGTCAGTTTGCGGACGCTAATTCTTTTTGTCGTTCTCTTGTTTACAGTTACTTGTGTTGTGTTTTCACTCATGATTGAGTTCTCCTTTCAAATAATGCAAAAAGCATTTGTTTAAAGGACGCTTCTTCTGTTTTGTGTATTCGTCGCAAAAAAATCCCCGATGCATAACATCGGGGATATCATAATCTGCTAAAACGCACATAAAAGTCAAACCGTATCAATCGGTTTTTCGACTTTCTTCTCTCATCCAGACTATACTGTCGGCTCCGGAATCACACCGGATCATGCAAAAAAACGCTCGCGGGCTTTACCGCCGGTAGGGAATTTAACCCAACCCCGAAGAATTGTTCTTTTCAATTGGGGATTATAAACCATTCTATCTGCCTAGTCAACCATAAAAACCAACAAATACACTAAAGCACAAAATCTTCCACCAGAAGGGTCTGTAATTCCTCCGTCGTGGGATTTGGCATCTTAATCATACGCGTTGCCTGATTCATAATGGCACTTTCCAGTAAATTACGTATCTCTCTGGCATTTGCATAATTTTCCGGCTTGTCTGATAACACCTTTGTGAAATATTGTTCCAGTGCGTATAAGGTTTCATCCGGCAGAATATAGTCCTGCTTCTTACACATCTTTTGTATAATTTGAAGATGCTCTTCTTTTGTATAATCCTCAAAGTAAATAAATTTATTAAAACGGGATTTCAATCCGGGGTTTGAATTTAAAAACTCTTCCATCAAATCCGGATAACCTGCCACGATTACAATCAGCTCATCCCTATGGTCTTCCATCGCTTTTAAAATGGTATCAATTGCTTCCTGTCCAAAATCATTATCTCCACGATTGACCAGAGTATAAGCCTCATCAATAAACAAAATACCACCAATAGCCTCTTTGATGACTTTTTTTACCTGAATCGCAGTCTGCCCCACAAACCCTTTGACCAGTCCGGAACGGTCCACCTCAACCAGAGTACCCTTTTCCAAAATGCCAAGATCCTTGTATATTCCTGCCAGAATACGTGCAACCGTTGTTTTTCCCGTTCCGGGATTTCCGCTAAAGACCATATGCTTGGATATCTCGGAATTTTGAAGCCCGCGTTCCCTTCGAAGCTTCTGAATGCGAAGCAGACTGATCAGGGCATCTACTTCTGCTTTTACACCGGTAAGCCCGACCATGTCATGAAATTCATTTAGCTTATCTTCCAGGGAAGTGTCATCGTCTTTTCGTTTTGCATTTTTTAACTTGATATCTTTTGCCTTTGATTCTTCCTGATGTATTGTAGAATCATATTCTCCGAATTCGATGTCACTTTCTTTTTTCGTTGCAATCCCCGTATTCTCATCTTCCTGCTTTTTCTGATTCAGAAGTTCCAGCTCCGGTATGGGATACAGCTTTTCTTTGGAATTATGACTGACGCCAAATTCTTTTAAATAACTATCCAATGCAGAAATATAAAAGGTATATGCTCTCGAAGCTTTTTCAAAAAATTCATTTTTATGCAGCGCAATAAACATTTGACCAAACAGCTTCATAGTGTCTAAAAGAATTTGTGCGCATTGGTTTCTAAAAGGATTACTTTTTTGATTTTCCCGATCAATCAGTACGGCAAGCTGAAACACCTTGGGCATATCCATGCAATATCCAAACGGAATATGCTCACGGTTTTTTAAAACGTTTAAATCATTGATAACAGACTTCACCTGCAACATTTTGCGGATAAAGATAACTTCTTCCGTTTCAATCAATTGATCGGAATCAGCCAGATATACAGAAAATTTCAGTAATTCATAACGGAAATTCTGCTTAATATTATGTATTCCCACCTTCTGACAGAAAGCACCCTGTTTTTCCATATACGCACCTACGTCATCACATAAGTGCAATCTTTTTGCAAAATCCTGCTGATCCATGGCATTCCTCTTATGAAAATCGCATTGTTAACTGAATTCTTTTCTTGGCGAGATCGACACTAAGCACTTCTACTTCCACGATGTCACCTACGCTGACTACTTCTAACGGATGCTTGATATAGCGGTCCGTAATCTTGGAAATATGTACCAGACCATCCTGATGCACGCCAATATCCACAAAGATACCAAAATCAATGACATTGCGGACGGTTCCTTTTAACCGCATACCGGGTTTTAAATCTTCCATATTCATAACATCACTGCGCAAAATGGGAGCCGGCATATCAGCACGCGGATCACGGGAAGGCTTTTCCAATTCTTTCGCAATATCCATAAGTGTCATCTCACCGACACCGAGTTCGTCAACCAGAGCCTTCATTTCTTTGCTTCCGGCCTTAGGAAGGGAAAGATTCGCATGTCCGACATCAGAAAATGTCTGACCCGTTTTTTCCAGCAACGCCTTTGCCGCATCATAAGCCTCCGGATGGACACTGGTTGCATCCAATGGATTTTTACCGTCCCGGATGCGCAAAAAGCCTGCACATTGTTCATATGCCTTAGGACCAAGCTTGGCAACCTTTAACAGTTCTTTTCTCTCTTGGAACGCACCATTGGCTTCTCGGTAAGCAACAATGTTTTTGGCAATCACTTTGGTAATACCGGAAATATAGGAAAGAAGCGGCACGGAAGCCGTATTGAGGTCAACTCCCACGCTGTTTACACAGTCTTCGACCACACCGCCTAATGCTTCGTCCAGTTTTTTCTGATTCATATCATGCTGATACTGTCCGACGCCAATCGATTTCGGATCAATTTTTACCAGCTCTGCAAGCGGATCCTGCAGTCTTCGGGCAATGGAAGCAGCACTTCTTTGTCCGACATCAAAATTCGGAAACTCTTCTGTTGCAAGCTTGGAAGCAGAATATACACTGGCTCCCGCTTCATTTACAATTACATAAGAAACCGGAAGTCCGCTTTCTTTGATAAAATCCACAATGACCTGTTCCGATTCTCTGGATGCCGTTCCGTTTCCGACAGAAATCAGAGAAACATGATACTTTTGAATCAGTTTCTTAAGCTCTGCTTTGGCTTCGGTCACTTTATTCTGCGGTGCAGTCGGGAAAATCACTTTGGTATCCAAAACTTTTCCCGTTTCATCCACAACAGCCAGCTTGCAGCCGGTTCGAAATGCGGGATCCCATCCCAATACAACCTTTCCGGCAATCGGAGGCTGCATTAAAAGCTGCTTTAAATTTTTACCAAACACGGCAATGGCACCCTCTTCTGCCTTTTCCGTCAGCATGGTGCGGATTTCTCTCTCAATAGATGGTGCAATCAGTCTTTCATAGCTGTCTTTTACAACATCCTTTAAAATATCATTGGTATATTTGTTGTCTCTTACAATCACTTCATGTTCCAGATAAGAAAGGATCTTTTCAACCGGTGCTTCTATTTTAACCGTCAGAATCTTTTCAGCTTCTCCACGGTTTAAAGCCAGAATGCGGTGTCCGGCAATCTTTTTCACGGTTTCCGAAAAATGATAGTACATTTCATAAACGCTTTGTGCTTCCTCATCCTTTGCTTCCGAAACGATATTTCCTTCTTTTTCCGTCAAGAAACGAATACGGGTACGGTAATCCGCCTCATCCGAAATTGCTTCGGCCAAAATATCCTTTGCTCCTGAAATTGCGTCTTCAACCGTTTCCACACCTTTTTCCAAATCTAAGTAAGCCTCTGCTTCCTTCTCTACCGGCTTATTTGTCATCTGCAGATAAATAATATTTGCTAACGGTTCCAGCCCTTTTTCTTTGGCAATTGATGCACGCGTTTTCCTTTTGGGCTTATACGGTCTGTATAAATCTTCCACAGCAACCATGGTCTGTGCTGCCACGATTTTTGCTTTTAATTCTTCAGTCAGTTTTCCCTGCTCTTCGATACTCGCAAGTATCGTTTCTTTCCGTTCCTCCAATCCTCGCAGATACGTCAGACGTTCATGCAGGTTACGGAGCACTTCATCATTCAGGGCACCTGTTACTTCTTTTCGATAACGGGAAATAAACGGAATGGTATTTCCCTCGTCAATCAATTGAACTGCCGCATCCACCTGCCATTTTTGTACCTTTAATTCTTCGCTTAAAACCTGATTAATATCCATTTTCTTTATACTCCAATACTGATGATGTTTCTATATTTGGAGAATTCTCCTCACGATTGTCAATGGTGCATCCATTTTCACATATGATACCAACGAATTGCTACGCACTTTGTGCTCTCGCAATCCGTAAACAATCGAAATCCGCCCTAATCGGGCTATTTTCTCATGTTTTGCGGGTCCCAAAGTTATACTTTTTCATGCGAGCATGAAAAGTATAACCTTTTTACCCCAGTATCATTATATTAGAAAATAGCTCTTTATTCAATCAGCTTTTCGTGTTAAAATAAAGTTTAACAATATGGAGGTTTCCTATGGAATATTACTCAGAGCAGTCACAAAACACACCTCCGGGAAAGATTATTATTGTACCAAATTTGTTTTTGGTTTTTTCCGTGATATGTGCAATCATTTCCTGTATATGTGGTTGTTTTATACTTTCATCTATCTTTTTTGGAGCATTATCCATTCTTTTTGCCATCTTATCAAAGGGGCATAAACAACAAATGATTCCCGCTGCCAGAAGTTGTGTTATTCTTTCGGTAATTGCCATGGTATTCTCAACCGTGACCACAACAGTATCTGTTTATCAGGTGTTTAGCGATCCCGAAATGTATCAGGAATTTAATACACAATACGAAAGTCTGACAGGCATTTCCTTCGAAGAAGAACTTAACGCATTAAAGGAATTATATGGTATTAACTAAATTTTTGCATTTAACTAACTTCTTGCATTTTTCTTTTATTTAAAAATGTGAATTGAGAATCAGTGATTCATTGGCACAAAGGAGGTATCTGGTATGAATATGGGAATTCAGGGTTCTTTTTCCCCGCACAGTGCATATAGCAGCTATGGTTCTTTCGCAGTTTCCGGCCAGGATGATTCCAAACCGATTTTAAATCCGGGCGAATCTACCGAGAAAAAGCCGGGTGCAAAGTCTTCTCCCGCAGAATGCGAAACATGTAAAAACCGAAAATATCAGGATGGCTCCAATGAGATGGTTTCTTTTAAATCGCCCTCTCATATTTCCCCGGGTGCGTCTGCATCTGCAGTTATGGGGCATGAACAGGAACATGTTTCCAATGCATACAAAAAAGCTGCCACAAACAACGGCAAGGTTTTGCAGGCAAGTGTTTCACTAAAAACTTCTGTCTGTCCCGAATGTGGCCGGAGCTATGTTGCAGGTGGTGAAACCCGTACGCAGATTAAGTATTACAACGAAGAAAATCCTTATCAGAAAGATTTAAAATTACAGGACTCGACCAAATATAAAGGCATGAATATCAATCAGGCCGGCTAAAGAAAGGTTTTGAATGTTTTTATGAAACTTAATACATCGGAAATAAAGACAACAGCCAGAGGTTGTCTTGAAGGCAGATATGCAACCATTGTCATTGCTTATATGCTTGCCCGCTTTTTTACGAATCTTCCTACGCTTCTTATATCTAATATGTCGGTTAGCAACAGCACTATTCGTGATTTAATTGACATATCCGTAGGTTTGATTATTGCTTTTATCATGACCGTTTTTATTGTCGGACAAAACCGGATTTGTCTAAAATATATCCGTTCCAAGGATCCGGTTATGGTAAATGAAATGTGGTATGGTTTTAAAAATCTGGCAGATCAGACCATTATCGCCTATTTTCTTATCATCATACGGATGCTCATACCCACCATCCCTTTTATAACCTGTATGTTTTTCTTATCCAGAGACCTTGCCAATGTTTTCTGGATGGCAGCATCAATTATAACCGGGATTTTAATGTTTATCCCGATCACTGTGATTTATCTGGATTATGTATTGGTTTTCTTTTTAATCGTCGACCATCCCGATGAAAAACCTGCCAATCTGCTGTCAAAGAGTAAAGAGCTCATGAAAGGAAACCGTCTGAAATATCTATATCTTCAGGCAAGTTTTTTAGGTATGTACCTGTTAGGTATTTTATCTTTTGGCGTTGGCATGTTGTGGGTAAATCCATATGTTAAAATGGCGGTGACAAAATTTTATATTTTGTTGATTGGGGAGAAAAATGAGACAGAGCAATTGCTCGAAGGAAAGTTAGAGGATCCCAATTATTTTAAAGAGGTTTATTAATGATGCAGACTTTTTCTCTGTCATCATTTCTCACTTTTATCAAACTTTAGGGACATAGCTGGTGTGCCCTAACTGAAATTATATATCTTTGCCGCGAAATCTAACGAGGTTTCTTGGCATTTCTTAACGGCATATGTGAACAAAAATAATGCCCGGTTTCAACTGTCTGAAGACGAAGTCTGAGTTTTGAAACCGGGCATTTAATAGTCTATTAAGATTGATTCTCTTCTGTCGCTTTCGTTGCATTCCATTTCAGATAACCGTTGATAAAAATATCAATGGCCCCGTCTAAAACAGCACCGGTATTGGAAGTTTCCACATCAGTACGCAAATCCTTAACCATATTGTAAGGTTGTAATACATAGGAACGAATCTGATTTCCCCATCCGATATCTTTTACTTCACCACGAATATCCGATAACTTTTCCGCATTGGCCTCTTTTTGCAGCATCAGCAATTTTGCCTTTAACATCTGCATAGCCTTATCCTTGTTTTGGAACTGGCTTCGCTCATTCTGACACTGTACCACAATGCCGGTAGGCAGATGTGTAATACGGATTGCCGAAGAGGTCTTGTTGATATGCTGACCGCCGGCACCGGAACTTCGATACGTATCAATCCGCAAATCATCATCATTGATATCTAAATCAATATCTTCTTCGATTTCCGGCATAACATCCAGAGACACGAAGGATGTCTGACGTTTCCCCTGTGCATTGAAAGGTGATATACGAACCAGACGGTGAACACCTTTTTCTGATTTTAAATAACCATATGCATTGGGGCCATTTACCTGAAAGGTAACCGATTTAATACCGGCTTCATCTCCATCCAGATAATCTAAAACTTCGATATCATATCCCTTTTTTTCAGCCCAACGGGTATACATACGATATAACATGGAAGCCCAGTCACAGCTTTCCGTTCCGCCGGCTCCCGCATTCAATTTCAAAATGGCATTATTGCCGTCATATTCTTCAGATAATAATGTCTTAATCCGGATGCCGTCCAAAGTGGAAACAAACTGCTCAAATTCTTCCTTTGCTTCTGCCGCGATTTCCGCATCATCTTCTTCGTTTCCCATCTCAATCAAGGTCATAATGTCTTCATATTGGGAATAGAGATGATGATAGGTTTCAACATCATCTTTCAGGCTCTTGGATTCTTTGGACAGTCTCTGTGCTTTTTCCGCATCCAGCCAGAAATCAGGCATCTCCATTAAGCGGTCCAATTCTTCTATTCTTTTTGTCTTATTATCCAAATCAAGCGATTCTTTTACTTCAGCCAATTGTGTTTCATAAGCCTGAAGATCCAGTTTTAACTGATCTAATTCGACCACTTATTTCACCACCTTATTTCCTGCCACAGCAGTTTTTATATTTTTTGCCACTTCCGCAAGGGCAGGGATCATTGGGATAAATTTTTTGCTCAGTACGTTTCATAGGACCGGAAGAAGCGCCTTCATCTTTATTGGTTCCCGTAACCTGTGCAACCTGTTCTCTTTCCACTTTCTGTTCCACTTTAACAGAGAAGATCAGACGAACCGTATCCTCCTTGATATTGGCAATCATCTCGTCAAACATATCATAGGCGCTCATCTTGTACTCAACAACCGGGTCCTTCTGACCGTAAGAAGCCAGTCCGATACCCTGACGAAGCTGTTCCATATCATCGATGTGCGTCATCCATTTACGGTCGATAACCTTTAACAGAATCACTCTTTCCACTTCACGAATGGCTTCCGCATTGGGAAACTCCGCTTCTTTATCTTCGTATAATTTCACAGCTTCTTCTTTTAACGCATGCAGAAACTCTTTCTTTTTCATACCCTGAACCATATCCGGGGTATATTTCTTGATAGGAACGATTCGTCCAAGCACCTGCATCAGCTCTGCTAAATCCCATTCATCAGAGGATGTGTCATCGCCAATACACATATTGACAGCACCTTCCACAACATCGGTAATCATCTTGTAGATAACCTCACGCATACTTTCACCATCCAGTACACGGCGACGCTCTGCATAAATGATTTCTCTCTGCTCATTCATAACCTGATCATAGTCTAACAGGTTTTTACGAATTCCATAGTTGTTACTCTCTATTTTTTTCTGCGCATTTTCAATGGCCTTAGAAAGCATCTTGTGCTCAATCTGCTGACCTTCCGGAATACCCAACGCATTGAACATATCAATCATACGCTCAGAACCAAACAGACGCATCAGATCATCTTCCAGGGAAATATAGAATCTGGAAACACCCGGATCTCCCTGACGACCGGAACGACCACGCAGCTGATTATCAATTCGACGTGATTCATGACGCTCCGTACCGATAATACGAAGACCTCCGGCTGCTTTACTTTCCTCATCCAGCTTAATATCGGTACCACGACCTGCCATATTAGTCGCAATGGTGACATGACCATGAATACCGGCATCAGCAACAATCTCTGCTTCCATTTCATGGAATTTTGCATTTAAGATTTTGTGAGGAATACCGTTTTTCTTTAACATCCGACCCAATTCCTCGGATGCATCAATATTGATGGTACCAACCAATACCGGCTGTCCTTTTTCATAAGCTTCCTTTACTTCTTCTACAACCGCATTCAGTTTTTCTTTGCGGGTCTTGTATACCGCATCCTGCTCGTCAATACGCGCAACCGGTCTGTTTGTGGGAATTTCCACAACGTCCATGCCGTAAATATCGCGGAATTCTTTTTCCTCTGTCAATGCAGTACCGGTCATACCGGCTTTCTTTTCAAATTTATTAAAGAAATTCTGGAAGGTAATCGTTGCTAACGTCTTGCTCTCATTTTTTACCTTCACATGCTCTTTTGCCTCAATTGCCTGATGCAGACCGTCCGAATAACGGCGTCCCGGCATAATACGACCCGTAAAACTGTCGACAATTAAAACCTGATCATCTCGAACCACATAATCCTGGTCGCGGAACATCAGATTGTGTGCACGAAGTGCCAGAATAATATTGTGCTGAACCTCCAGATTTTCCGGATCAGCAAGGTTATCAATGTGGAAAAAGCTTTCAACCTTTTTCACACCTTCTTCAGTCAGGTTTACGACCTTGTCCTTTTCATTAACAATGTAATCTCCGGTCTCTTCCTGTTCAATGCCCATCAATATGTCTATTTTGGACTGTTCTTCCAGATCGGCACCACGTTTTAACTGTCTTGCCAGAATATCACATGCTTCATAAATACGGGTGGATTTTCCGCTGACACCGGAAATAATCAAAGGAGTACGCGCTTCATCAATCAATACCGAGTCAACCTCATCGATGATTGCATAGTGCAGATCCCTTAATACTAACTGCTCTTTATACAATGCCATGTTGTCACGAAGATAATCAAAGCCCAATTCATTATTGGTAACATAGGTAATGTCACATTTATAAGCCTCTCTTCTTTCGTCCGGTTTCATATCGTTTAATACAACACCGACTTTTAATCCGAGAAACTCATGAACCTGTCCCATCCATTCGGCATCACGCTTAGCCAGATAATCATTGACCGTAACAACGTGTACGCCTCTGCCGGCCAATGCATTTAAATATGCCGGAAGGGTAGATACCAAGGTTTTACCTTCACCGGTACGCATCTCAGCAATACGTCCCTGATGCAGGATGATACCACCGACAAGCTGAACCCGGTAATGCTCCATATTTAAGACACGGCGTGCAGCCTCTCTTACCGTGGCATATGCTTCCGGAAGTAAATCATCCAAAGTCTCTCCGTCCGCATATCGATTTTTATACTCTTTTGTTTTATTTTTTAATTCCTCGTCTGATAAAGCCATCATGGAATCTCTGAGTGATTCAATCTTATCCACAGTCGGATAAATCCGTTTTAATTCTCTCTGACTATGAGTTCCAAATACTTTTTCAACAACATTCATTTTATTTGCTCCTTCATTTGGGCATAACAGCCCCGTTAAAACCTAAAGCATATTGTAACAGATTTGAAAATACTATGCAATCCGATACCGTTTTCATTATATTAACTTTTTATGAACGAACCATAAAACTTTTTGCAGATAATGACAAATCTTTAGCTTTAGTAGCCCATAATTTTCAAATCAACCACGGGCTTTTCACTTTAGTGCCAAAATTCTTCTAATCTGTTAAGAACTATTTTAATCTGCTAATAAACAAAATTGTTCCGGTAAAGAACTTTTTCGAATCTACTAAGAATCAAAATTGCTTTTTATAATAAGTAGTGCTAAAATTTTAAATAGTGTGGGATTTCCCATAAATCATGAATTTAATACAAGAAAGAGGTAAAAGCAAATGACAAAAAGTTTTGATGAGTTAATTGCAAAATTAGACGGTTGTCCTTTGAAAAAGGTTTCTGTAGCCGTTGCTCAGGACGCTCATGTATTAGAGGCAGTAAAAGTTGCAAAAGAGCGCAATATCGCAGATGCCATTTTAGTTGGTGATGCCGACAAGATCAAAGAAATTGCTGACAGTATCAATATGGATTTATCTTCTTATGAAGTCATTGACATCAAAGATATGACGGAAGCTGCAAGAAAAGCTGTTTCTTTAGTATCCGACGGTACTGCTGATATGTACATGAAAGGTGTTATCGACACAAAAGGTTTCTTAAAGAGCGTTTTGGATAAAGAAGTAGGTCTTCGCACCGGAAAACCTTTATCACATGTTTGTGTATTTGACGTAGAAGGCATTGATCATCTCTTATTCTTAACCGACGTTGCATTCATGCCTTACCCAACTTTGGAAGATAAAGTTTCTATTATTAACAACACCGTGGAAATCTGCCACGCAGTTGGCGTTCCCAATCCTAAGGTTGCTCCTTTGGCAGCAGTTGAAGTGGTAAATCCTAAAATGCCTGTTACAGTTGAAGCAGCAGAGTTAACAAAGATGAATGACGAAGGAAAGATTACCGGCTGTATCGTAGACGGTCCCCTTTCTTTAGACCTTGCTATCTGTCCTGAAGCAGCACAGCATAAAGCAGGTGCTTCCGACCGTAAGATCGTCGGTGATGCAGATGTTTTATTATTCCCCGATATCCATGCAGGTAATCTTGTATACAAAGCAATGGTACATACCGCAAAAATGGTTAACGGCAACTTATTAACAGGAACCAAGGCTCCGGTTATCTTAACAAGCCGTTCCGACTCTGTAGAAGTAAAGGTTAACTCTTTAGCTCTTGGTGCTGTTGTTGCTGATTTTATGAAAAATAACTAAGAAGGAGAAAAAACATGTCAATCAAAAGTTTGATTATCAATCCCGGCTCCACATCCACAAAAATTGGTGTGTTCGAGGATGAAACATTATTATTTGAAGAAACTCTCAGACATTCTACAGAAGAAATTGCACAGTATGCAACTATCGTAGATCAGAAAGATTTCCGTAAAGAGATTATCTTAAACTTACTTGCCTCTAAAGACTTTGACATCAAATCTTTAGATCTTGTTGTTGGCCGTGGCGGTATGTTAAAACCCATCCCCGGTGGTACCTATGCAGTTAGCGATGAATTACTGCATGACCTTGAAATCGGAAAACAAGGTCAGCATGCTTCTAACTTAGGCGGTATTTTAGCAAGAGAAATCGGCGATTCTATTGGAAAACCTTCTTTCATCGTTGACCCCGTTGTTGTTGATGAGTTAGAGCCCACTTCCAGATATTCCGGCGTTCCGGAATTACCCCGTACCAGCGTTTTCCATGCTTTAAATCAGAAAGCAGTTGCAAAGCGTTATGCAAAAGAAATCGGCAAATCTTATGATGAGTTAAATTTAATTGTCGTTCATATGGGCGGTGGCGTATCTGTCGGACCTCACAAACACGGTAAAGTAGTAGATATCTTTAATGCTCTCGACGGAGACGGTGCATTTTCACCCGAGCGTTCCGGAGCTGTTCCGGTTGGTCAGTTAGTAAAAATGTGCTTTTCCGGTCAGTACACAGAGAAAGAAGTTTATAAAAAACTGGTTGGAAACGGTGGTTTCAATGCATACCTTGGTACCAACGATATGCGTGATGTAGAGAAAATGGTAGATGAAGGCGATGCTAAAGCAAAAGAAGTTCGCGATGCATTTATCCAGCAGATGTCCAAAAATATCGGTGCCATGGCAACCGTATTAAACGGCAAAGTAGACCAGATTATTGTAACCGGCGGTATTGCATACGACAAAGCTGTTGTAGCAGGCTTAAAAGAAAGATGTGAATGGATTGCACCTTTTACTGTATATCCCGGCGAAGATGAATTATTAGCTTTGGCACAGGGTGGCTTAAGAGTTGTTACCGGTGTTGAAAAAGCTATGGAATATTAATTTCCATTTTTCTCAATCAAAAAAATAAATCAAAGGACAAGCGGATGTATTTCTGTTTGTCCTTTTTTCATTGGACTTTTGCATTGGACTCTGGATACTGTTCCCCGGACGCTGTGACAAATTGGTATTATTTTTCTTCTGGGCACTTTTCCGAACGCTGTGACAGATTGGTATTATTTTCCTTCTCAGTATGCTTCGCTTAGTGGGAGTAAATGTCGGCGCAAGTATTTTTCTTTTCATGTCACAAAAAATATAACGCACTCCGTTTGAACGGATATTTTTTGTGACAGGTATCGTAGTCGACATTAACTCCCACACAGCTTAGCATAAATCGAAGAAAAATAATACCAATCTGTCACAGCTGATAATGGAAAAAGCAGAGGTAAAGAGATAATTATGAAAATTTATAATTAATAGAGATACCGATTAAATGGATAAAGATAATATTATATGGTAACGAGATGGTAAATCGTGATAGAATATACAAAACAGTTTTCGATATTTGTGTCACTAAATTCGCATACTTGATTGAAAAGAATAACTGTTTGACATAAAAACGGTGAAATGGTAGTATGATATCAAAGAAGTGCTACCGATAGACGGTTAGCCTGATAAATTGTTTAGTCAAAAGACCGCCAACATTACCAGTGTGAGGGCGGTCTTTTGTGTTTATTTCTTGCTCTTAGAACCAACAGTATAACCAAGAGCAAAGCAAGTTAAGCATAAGCTGATGATGGCTATAAATAATTCTGTTGTAAGCATAATCACAAACCTCCTGATAAGATTTCCGTAAAGGATTTCTATGTAAACGTAAGCTATTACTCTTACGATGGAGGATAACCGCCTACCGTGTATGGTAGCACTGTATTAATTATATCGAACATCTGTTCTGGCGTCAATGTTGATTGCAATTGTAATTCAAGCATTATTACAATTTTCAGAAAATGTAATTCATAATATTCTTGTATTTTAAGGGGAGGTTGAAATGATTTTATATACTATACTTTCTTTATTCATGATATTAATTTGCATATTGGATATTTGTAAGGTCATAGATTTATCAAAAAAATGGTGTTTTATTACATATCTGTTTTTTATGCCACATTTACCGCTTCTCTGGTTTCACTTTTGGATTAACAAGGTTACGGGAAACAGCGGTGCAACAACTTATCTGACTGTAAGCATATTTGCTATTGCAACGGTGATATTCCAGCTTTATACAACGCTTCGTCTCCACTTCCAGTCTGTTCGGAAAAATAAGACCGAAAATCCACGTATCAACATCATTTATTCCGGAAGGAATCTGATTCAGTGCGGTCTCTGGGGGCTCTATTTATTAGCTGTCTGGTATATCATATGCTATTTTGTTTTGCCAACAAATCCCTATCAGGAACTAATCGGACATACATTTTCTTTTCTTCCGTCTGTTCATAATACAGCCAAAACCATCGCCGCCTTGTCATTCGAGGTAATTTATGCAGTAATTTTTACCTGGCTATTTTTAATAAACGGTTGCCTGCGAATCTTTTTTGGTTCACGGAATCTGGTCATTGGAAAGCGAGTTTTTATCCTGTTGTTTATGTGGGTTCCGATTGTACAGCTATACTTAGCCCATATCATGTGTCGTGCGGCAAAGGACGAGTACCTGGTGACAGTAAGCCGGAGCAAACAGGAAGCCTTTACCAAAACAGATGAGTTGTGTCAGACGCAATATCCCATTGTCATGGTCCACGGCATTGGTTTTCGTGATTTGCAATACTTTAATTACTGGGGACGAATCCCACAAATCTTGCAGCAACACGGAGCAAAGGTATATTACGGCCACCAGAATGCCTGGGGAACCATTGAAGACAATGCGGCTGCCATCGCAAAGGTAGTCGATACAGCGTTGTCTGAAAATAATTGTGAAAAGGTAAATATCATTGCACACTCCAAAGGTGGTCTGGACTGTCGCTACTTAATCACATCCATGGGATATGCAAATAAGGTTGCCAGTCTCACAACCATCAATACACCGCACCGCGGATCCGAACTGATTACGTTACTCAACAAGTTGCCGGACTATGTCTATCAATACATTGCAGAGCAATTAAATAAGCCCTTTTTATTGGTCGGCGATACCAAACCCGACTGCTATGCGGCAAGCAAACAATTAGATCCAGTTTTTTGTGCGGAATTTAATCAAAAAAATCCCGATGCCGATGGTGTCTATTATCAGAGTTATACTTCTATTATGAAAAATCTATTCAGTGATTCTTTGTTGTGGCTTCCGTACCTTTTGATGTGCACACAAAAAGGCCGCCAAAATGACGGCCTGGTAGATGCTTCTAGTGCTATATGGGGAGACTTTAAAGGCATTCTCAAAAGCACAAATAGCCGAGGTATCTCCCATGGCGATATGATTGACTTAAAACGCGAAGATATCAAAGGTTTTGATGTCTTAAAGAAATTTTATGATATTGTATGTGAATTAAAAAATATGGGATATTAAGTTCTATTTCACAATGGCATGTGTTTTCAAATAATCTGTCCAAAGCGGAACATACTGCGCATAAAGATGTACGCCATCAAAGGTGTATTCTGCATTTAAACATCCGCTTTCATCACATACCACACTGTTTACATCCAGATAAAATGTATCCCTTCCGTTGTCTAATTCTTTTAGACGCTCGTTCCGAACCCGAATTGCTTCGTTGTTGATATAATCTCCCTGCGCATCTCTCTCGGCACTGACATTCATTATGCTCATGATATATATGATTGCATCCGGCTGCCATTCATGGATTTGATTCACCATATCAGTATAATGATTTATGAAATAATTCAGATCGCCTACACCCATATCATTAATTCCAAGCATGATATAAACTTTTTTATATTGTTCCTGCTGCAGTGCATCCGCAATATTTACCTTCCAGTTACCATCCTTCCATCTGCCTGTGGGATCTTTAAATACTCCGCCAAGTGTCATACCGGATGAACAATAATAAGTTGCCTCTTTCCAGTCTGAATACTCATAAAGACTGACAATTCGGGAATCGCCAATAAAGACTGCATCATCAAAATAGTCATCTGAAACTTCACAAAAACTCAAAGGGACCTCTGGTTCTTCATTTTTCAAATCATCTGAAGCATTTGTGTGGTTCATGGCATTATCCGTATTGTTCTCCATATTGTTGCCAGCGATATTGTTTTCCGGGTTATCGTCCATGTTACCAGCCGCGTTGTTTTTTAGGTTATCATCCATGCTGTTATCCATGTTATTATCGCTGTCACCAGCAATCGAAACACTTTCGTCATCCGAGTGTAGTTTTCCATCTCCATCTACAGAATTTGCCGACATCGAAATGGTTTCCACAACTTCACTCTCATCCTGACCAGGGGCTTTTTTGATTAATTCAAGCGGAAAGCCGGTCAGAAGTGAGCAAATCAATCCGCCCACAAGTAGCAAAAAAAGATATCTGTAATTCTTCCATTTATCCATCTGACATCTCCTCCCTAAAATCTAAAATAAAGGAAAGGATTATTTCCCATGATATGTATGTACCAAACAGCCAGCCAGAATAAAATTACAAGTGCTATCATTCCAATCCTGCTGTTTTTCAGCTTCCGGTAACATCTGTGCGCCGTCTTTGTACAAAGGAATAGTCCAATCAAAATCGTCACACCATATTTTTGCAACATGGTAATACATACGTTGCCATTGACACGAATCCCTTCAAGCAAGCCAAACATTCTGCCAAGATACACGGATAGATCCTTCAAATCCGTAATAGCAAAGCATGTCCAGGATAATACAATGATGAATAACACATAGAAATGTTGCATGGTTGATTTCAAAATTAATTTTAAATTTAACTTTTTAACTTCTATATATTTATCCTCATTTCTCTCACCAAGTTCATCTAAAGTTTTTTCTTCATTTGCCTTTCTGGATACATCTTCTACGGAAATATTCTCTCGATTTTTATGACATGCATATACAATCACTTTTTCCACCATGATAACAAAACACAACAACATGCCCCATAACACAAAGTTGACACTAACGCCATGCCACAATGCCGTCAAAACCCATACCACAAATAAATTGCGCAATGTCTTTTTCATTCCGTTTCGACTTCCTCCGAGCGGAATATAGACGTATTTTGCAAACCATCTTCCCAATGTCATATGCCATCTGCGATAAAAATCCCGGACACTGGACGCTGTGTATGGAAGATCAAAATTTTTCGTCAGACGGAATCCAAGCATTTTTCCAAGTCCGATTGCCATCAAGGAATATCCGAAGAAATCAAAATAAATCTGAAGAGAATAGGAAACAGAACCCATCCACAACAAAAAGGAAGGGGCACTGATATAACCGATTTTTGCAATTTCATTCCAAAGCAGGGACAAGCGGTCCGCCATCAGAACCTTTAAAATCAATCCAACAGAAAAATCTTTCAATCCATCATCGAAATCAGATGAAGAAACAACCGGCCGGTTTAATGTTGCCGTCACCTCGTGATATGCTACAATCGGTCCGGCAACTAACTGCGGAAACATACAAATATAGGTTCCGAGCTTGATAAAAGAAACTTCTGCCGCAATTTCTCCTCTATAGACATCAATCAAATAAGATATGCTCTGAAACGTAAAGAAGCTAATTCCCAACGGAAGTCCGATTTTTCCCGGTGCAATCTTAAAAACGAGAAGAAGTGCCAGATTTAGAATAAGCGCAATTAAAAAACAGAGTTTATTAAAAAAGCTTCGGGAAATGGATAAATCAGCATTTTTTTCATCAGACAATTCAGCAGGCAATTCAACAGCCAATTCAACCGCAATACTCCTGGAATTTTGAAATACAATGCCTCGCGCCAGGAAATAGTTCACAAACATGGATGCAATTAGTAATAATACAAATTTAGGTTCTCCATAGGCATAAAAAATAAGACTTCCCAACAGTAATATGACATTACGATAAGAAACCGGTGTTATGTAATATACAATTAAAAACACAGGTAAAAAAATAAGTATAAATTCAACAGAAGAAAAAACCAAGATAAATCAACTCTCAATCTACAATAATATCGCCATATGTGCCGCCACAGGCTTTGCACAAGTCATCCGGAGCCAGCATAATCTGACATCCGATTTTGCCTCCGCTCACATACATATGTTGTAGATTTTTTGCCGTCTGACTAATCACGGTTTTATACTGCTTTTTCATACCGATGGCCGTACATCCTCCGCGGACATATCCGGTTACTGCAGTAATATCCTTGACGTGAATCATGGAAACGGATTTTTCACCAACGGCTCTGGCAGCTTTTTTCATGTCCAGTTCCGCTTCAATAGGTAGCACAAAGACAAAGTATTGCTTACTGCTCCCCACCGTTACCAAAGTTTTATAGACCTGTTCATGCGAAAGTCCGAGATGGTCTGCCGTCTGGATACCATCAACGAACTCATCACATTCATAGGATTGATGTGTATATTCTATTTTCATGCGGTCTAAAATCCGCATTGCATTCGTTTTAACCTCTTTTTGTTTTGCCATAATATCACCTTCTCATATGTAATTCGTCATCTAAGAAACAAATCTGACAATTCACAAAGAAAAAGTGAATTTTTTGTTTCTTAACAGTCTTTAAACATTGTCAGTCCAAATACGCCACCGCATATACCACCGACAATATGCGTAAGCTGTGAAATATTATCTCTTACAAACAATCCGTCTGCAATCTGTCCGCCCATGTACAAAACAACAACAACAATTAGTGTCAGCGGAATTTTATCTTCTTTAACACTGGTTACAGATGATAAAATAATCATCATAAAGACAATGCCGCTTGCCCCAAGTAAGCCCGTTGAGAAGAAGAGGGTATTGATGATACCAGTCACAAAAGCCGTAATCGTCATCATTATGAGCAAGTTTTTGGAACCGTATTTTTCTTCCAGCATGGGTCCAACCAAAAGCATCATCATCATGTTATTGACATAGTGCTCTAAATTGGCATGCCCGAGGACATGTAAAAACAATCTTGGATACATAAAAAGATCCATAAACGAGGAACGATATACGCAAAACAGCAGATTGGTGGAACGCCCTCCGGTCAGATATCCTAAAATCAGTACTGCAAACGAAATAAAAGCAAAGCTTAACACCACCGGTGCATTATAATCGATTTTCTTAAGTAATTTCATTGTTTTATCCCCCGTCTTATTTCAACAATAGATAGTATAGCACAATTTATTCTTTCAAACAGTATTCTGGTAAAAAAATTTCATCCACGACCTATCCAAATATTTCCAGCTTAATGATTGCAAAAAATTCTCTCACCGTATAGTGAATACCAACCGGCAATAACGTGCGGGAAGGAATTCCACACACATTGTCATGTCCCTGCTTTTCTGCAATCCTGGTAGCGCGATAAATATGGAAGCCATTTGATAAAATACCGACTTTTTCCGTATCTTTTGGTATCATAGCAAAACTGTTTCGGATATTTTCCTCTGTGCTTTTAGACTGATCTTCCAGTAAAATCCGGTCCGGATCAACACCTTTTTCTACCAGATACTCATAGATACACTGTGCTTCACTCAAATCTTCATTCGGTCCCTGTCCACCGGATGCTATGACGATGGTTTCCGGATTATCTTCCAGATATTCTGCAGCAGCCTGCATCCGCAAAAGTAAGGGTCTGGTCGGCGCGCTACCACGAATACCGGCTCCAAGCACAATCATATAAGGCAGATCTTGCTCCGGCACGGTATTCATTCCGCCAATCACCAGACTTTCGACATATATAAAAACAACCAATCCCGTCACAAAACACATGCTGTATAAAATTCGGAATAAAAGCGGAATTTTGATACGCGTTTTTCCTTTTATCTGCCTTGATAGCATCCAAAACCTTACAAAACAAAAAGCAGCAAAAAGCGGCCATATCCAGATCCAGGATAACGCCAGACCTGCATATAAAACGCACACCAAAAAATATCCGATACACAATACGGATAGCAACAAGTACAATATGGATTTCACTTTTTTCCAGGTTTTAAACATACAATCTGTATTCCTTTCTATCATATCTCTAGTATACATCCTGAAATTTTACTACTCAATGGTTTATTGAAGGGATTTTAGTCACCAATTTTATATAACGATAATAAAGTGCAAGTAAATGTTGTCGTCAGTTGCAGAGTTCAAAAAGGATATCTTCTAACTGAATACGTGAAAGAAATTGAAATTGGTTCGGGTCGTCGTCAAATCGACATCCATGTAGAATGACGACTAAAATTGCCATCCTGGCAATTTTCCCCTTTGGTATTGAGTATTCAGTAAGAAGATATGACCTTTTTGCACAATGCAATTGGCGACGACATTTACTTGCACCAGCTCATCAACATAACAGAAATAAAAGAAGCTCGGAACCAGCATCCGAACTTCTTTTGATACAATACATTTACAATATCAATCTGTTTTTAGTATGAAACACTTTCTATCAACTGCATAAACTCAGTAACCTCTTTGGTTTCCAAAGCAAGCTCGTACCATGATTGTAATTGAGCAGTATCTCCTGTCGCTTCCAATTTTTCCTGCAATCCTGCCGGGATATCACCCTGCTTTTTGAAATAGGTCAGTATACAACTTATCAATGCATCCTTTAAGGCTTTTGCGGTTGCTTCCTCCGCTGCCTCTTCTCTTTCACAGTCAATAATATCTCCCAGTGTCATATACTCATTCCTCACTTCCGGCAAGTTTCTTACCTGCTCCACGATCTCATTAAGTTCCTCTGTTGCCTTATCTGTTGCATTTTCTTTTCTGCTGTTCTGAAAGTAATTCAGCATTGTCCGGATATCTTCATTGCCACCTTTGCTCCCGCCGGTATAGAAATAAATAAACTCTAATCCATCATCATAGCAAAGGTCGGAAACTTCCATACATTGATTTTTAATACGATACATCATATACCCATAACCAAAAGGATCATAATTCGTAATCGTTATCACGTACAGATTGGGCATTTTCAGAAAATCTTCTTCTCCACTCTTTAGATGCCTTGCATCTATCTTCGCCTGATAAAAGCGGTTATGTCTGGGCAAATGCACTCTTTTACGAAGATTGGGCTCCAAATCGTAAATATTTACAGGTTCATTTTCTTCATCTTCTGCCTCAAATTCCTGGATTTCTACATCCATACGGATCCCTCTGTGTTCCGGTGTAAATGGCGGAATCATTCTTTGAGACAGCACCTTGATCTTTCCGATTTTCCTCTGCAAAAGAACGGACAGTGACATTCTGCAAAACTCTTCTCCAAGCTTTGGTGTTGTCACAATGGCGTTCATAAGGAAATCATCCAGTACGTTTAGTTCCGCTAATGTTTTGTTTGTATAACTCATTAGACTCCTTTCCTTGGCGAAATCCATGGTTATACATCTTGCTTTTGGTTTTCGCCAACTTTTCAATTTTTTCGTGTGAAAATATTGGCGAGATGCCAAAGATGAATGCCAGTCGCAGAAAGACCGGCGAAACGATTTTCACGGGTTGTAATGTCAATTACAATCTTATAATAAGTAAGTTTTATCATTTTGTCAATTATAAATTTTCGTTTTATTATTTATTAAAAGATTTATTATTCATTATGAATAAAGGTGCAAGTAAATGTCGTCGGCAATTGCATTGTACAAAAAGGTCTTATCTTCTTACTGAATACTCAATACCCAAGGGGGAAATTGCCAGGATGGCAATTTTAGTCGTCATTCGACATGGATGTCGATTTGACGACGACCCGAACCAAATCCAATTCCTTTCCCGTATTCAGTTAGAAGATAACCTTTTTGAACTCTGCAATTGACGACGACATTTACTTGCACCAAGCCCCACAACCAATGTAACACAAAAAAACCTCCGGAACCGGCGTCCAGAGGTTTTTTGTCTGAAATAAATATGAATCAGTTGTTACAGGCGGCAAATTGTACGGTGGCCAACCTGCAAGGTAAGTAAAAACAAATTACTTTATCTTCGTGCCTTTCGGCAGGAATTCATTTTGTATATCCACAACACAGTTGCGGATGGTGGCGATATTCGCCTACTTCTCAGCTAAAACTTTTTTGATTTCTTCTGTTAACTGAGGAACGATCTTATTCAGATCACCAACTACACCGTAGTCAGCAACATCAAAGATCGGTGCATCTTCGTCTTTGTTGATTGCAACGATGATGTCTGATTCTTCCATACCTGCAACGTGCTGGATAGCACCGGAAATACCGATTGCAAAGTATACGTTAGGACGAACTGTCTTACCAGTCTGACCAACCTGAAGATCTTTGGGTTTCCAGCCTGAATCTACAACGGCACGTGAGCATGATACGGTACCGCCAAGTACTTCTGCTAAATCTTCTAATAATTTGAAGTTTTCAGGAGAACCAACTCCACGACCACCGGAAACTAAAATCTTAGCAGCCATAATATCAACTGTATCAGATACAGCTTTTACAACTTCTTTAATGGTTACGTATTTGTTGTTGGGTGTGAAACCGGGATTGTATTCAATCACTTCAGCTTTTGCTCCATCGATAGGATCGATTTTCTGCATAACACCGGGACGAACGGTAGCCATCTGAGGACGATTGTCCGGACATGCGATAGTAGCGATTGTGTTACCACCGAATGCAGGACGAGTCATTAATAACTGATTGTGTTTCTGTTCAGCTTCTTTACCGGGAACTGCTACTAACGGGAAATCACCGATTTCCAATACGGTACAGTCTGCTGTTAAACCGGTCTGAACTCTTGCTGAAACGGTAGGGCCAAGGTCACGACCGATTGCTGTAGCACCTACTAATACGATTTCAGGTTTGTATTCATTGATGACAGATGCCAATGCATGTGCATAAGGCTCTGTTCTGTAGTCTTTTAATTCCGGATCGTCAACAACGATAACGCGGTCTGCGCCATATGCTGCCAACTGATCAACAAGGCCCTTAACATCTGAGCCGATTAATACTGCTGTAACTTCTTTTGTCTCTAAAGAAGCAGCTAATTCTTTTGCTTTTCCGAGTAATTCGAAAGCAATGCCGCTGATTTCATTATCAACTTGCTGTGCAAATACAAAGACACCTTTGTACTGTGCAATTACTTCAGGACTCATTTTCATAATTATTCACCACTTTTCCTTTATTTCATTAGATTACATGTTTCTCTTTTAATTTTCCTACGATATAAGCTACTGCTTCATCCGGAGAATCGGGAGTAACTTTTTCACCGGCACCTTTACGAACTTTGTCAGATGCTTTTGCGATTTTTGTAGGAGATCCGTTCAGACCTAAGTTGCCGTCTTCAACGTCTTTTAAGTCTGCACGACCCCAGGTTGTGATCTCAGCCTTGCAGGCATCGAAGATTCCACCAGGTGTCATATAACGAGGATCGTTTAATTCAGAAAGTGCTGTAACTAATGCAGGCATCTTAACTTCTACGACATGATATCTGTCATCATACTGACGCTGAACAACAACTTTGTCGCCTTCAACTTTGATATCCTGTGCGTAAGAAATTACGGGAAGTCCCAAATGCTCAGCGATCTGAGGACCAACCTGAGCGGTATCACCGTCGATAGCCTGACGACCTGTGATGATTAAGTCATATTCCATGTTTCTTAATGCACCGGCAATTGTTGTAGATGTAGCCCAAGTATCGGCACCACCTAAAACTCTATCTGTAACTAATACACCTTTATCAGCGCCCATAGCGATTGCTTCACGAAGAACGTCTGTAGCTTTGGGAAGACCCATTGTTAAAACGGTTACTTCTGCGCCGTACTGATCTTTTAATCTTAAAGCTGCCTCTAAACCAGCTTTATCATCGGGGTTCATGATTGCAAGCATTGCTCCTCTGTCCAGAGTTCCATCCGGATTGAATTTAACGCCGCCCTTTGTATCAGGAACCTGTTTAATACAAACTACGATTTTCACGATAACGTACCTCCTATTTTAATAAACTTCCAGAAATTACCATACGCTGAACTTCTGAAGTTCCTTCGTAGATTTCTGTAATCTTTGCATCACGCATCATACGTTCTACATTGTACTCTTTGATGTAACCATAACCACCGTGTAACTGTACACATTTGGTTGTTACTTCCATAGCTACTTCTGCAGCGTATAATTTAGCCATTGCAGCTTCTACGGAATAAGAAACTTTAGCACCTGCCTGATACTCATCTTTCTTTCTTGCAGCTTTGTAAACCAGTAATTTAGCAGCTTCTACTTTTGTAGCCAGATCAGCTAAAACAAACTGTGTATTCTGGAACTGAGCGATAGAACGACCGAACTGTTTTCTTTCTTTTACATATTCGATTGTTGTTTCTAAAGCGCCTTCTGCAATACCAAGTGCCTGAGCTGCGATACCGATACGTCCACCGTCAAGTGTATGCATAGCGATAGCAAATCCTTTACCCTTCTGGCCAAGTAAATTGCCTGCAGGGATACGGCAGTCTGTGAAAATCAATTCATAAGTAGATGATGCACAGATACCCATTTTGTTTTCTTTGGTACCGAATGTAAATCCGGGTGTTCCTTTTTCAACGATGAAAGAAGAGATTTCTTTCTGGATACGTCCACGTTTTTCAACTTTACCGGTAACTGCGATGATAACATAAACATCAGCTTCTTTACCGTTTGTAATAAAGCACTTAGAACCGTTTAATACCCATTCATTGGTAGCTTCATCAAAAACAGCTTTTGTCTGCTGACCCTGAGCATCGGTACCAGCACCGGGCTCAGTTAAACCGAAAGCACCGAGTTTTTTACCGGATGCTAAATCGGGAACATATTTTTCTTTCTGTTCGGGAGTACCATATGTTAAAATCGGGTCTACACAAAGAGATGTATGTGCAGAAACGATAACACCTGTAGTACCACAAACTTTGGATAATTCCTCAACACACATAGCGTATGTTAAGATATCACATCCCTGACCGCCCATTTCCTTCGGTACCGGAATGCCTAAGAAACCATATTTAGCCATTTTCTCTACTGTCTCTCTGGGGAATCTGTGTTCTTCATCAATTTCCTGAGCGAGAGGCTTTACTTCGTTTTCAGCGAAATCTTTAAATAACTGTCTCGCCATTTCATGTTCTTTGCTTAAAGTAAAATCCATGATTTTTATTTCCTCCGTTTTATTTTATCAAAAACTTATTAATTAGAGTGCATCAACAGGTGTTTTGGTACGATCTGCGTTATATACGTAGAAACCTTTACCTGATTTGCAACCAAGATTTCCGCCACGAACCATTTTACGGATCAAAGGACAAGCACGATATTTGCTGTCACCTGTTTCGTTGTAAAGAACATCCATGATAGCAAGGCAGATATCAAGACCAATGAAATCACCTAATTCAAGCGGTCCCATGGGATGATTTGCACCAAGTTTCATAGCAGCATCAATACCTGCGATGTCAGAAACACCTTCCATTTTGATGAAAGCAGCTTCGTTAATCATAGGGATTAAGATACGGTTTACTACGAAACCGGCAGCTTCGTTAACCTGTACAGGTGTTTTGCCGATTTCTTCGGAAATCTTTTTGATAGCTTCTACTGTTTCAGCGGGTGTATTAACACCAGCGATAACTTCTACTAATTTCATACGATCAGCAGGATTGAAGAAATGCATACCAATCATAGGACGTGTTAAGCCGTTTCCGATTTCTGTGATAGAAAGGCTTGATGTATTGGAAGCAAAAATACATTCGGGTTTTGCAATTTTGTCTAACTCAGCAAATGTAGTCTTTTTAACTTCCATATTTTCGAATGCAGCTTCTACGATTAAATCGCAATCTGCGCAAAGGTCTTCTTTCAGACCGGGTGTAATGCTTGCCAGGATTCCGTCAACAGCTTCCTGTGTCATTTTTCCTTTTTCTACAAGTCTTGCATAGCCTTTAGCGATTTTGTCTTTTCCGCCTTCAGCCCATTCCTGTTTGATGTCGCAAAGTGCAACTGTGTAACCTTCAACCTGAGCAAATGCTTTTGCAATGCCCTGGCCCATGGTTCCTGCGCCAATAACGCCAACCTTCATTGTTTGTTCCTCCTAAAAATATAATTATAGTGAATTACCAACACAAATTCATATACGTTTCATTTGCATTGTCATTCGTTATTAATCCGGCAAAACAATCTGAAAAGATTCATCCTGCCGGAATAATATACAGTTTTCATTCATTTATTCTATTTCATTTTAGCCATATTCCAACCATAGAATGTAATCAGACCGAAATTAATAGTAATAAATTATTTGTTCTGGAAAGGTACAACTTTTAATTTTTTCTCTTTGTCTTTTTCTAAGAAGTTGCCCATTCCGGCTTTCTGGTCTTCTGTCTCGAAGCAGTCACCGAATAATTTCTCTTCGATCACGATTGCCTGATCCATATCAACCTGAAGACCTTCATTGATTGCTTTTTTGCAGTTGCGAACAGCAATCGGTGCCTGCATAGCGATACCTGCTGCCATTTTTTCTGCTGCTGCCATTAAAGCTTCTTTTGCAGTCTTAACAACATTGCCTGCTTCATCCACTTCAGCAGAAACAACCTGATTTACTAAACCGATTCTGTAAGCTTCTGCTGCTTTGATGTTGCGTGCTGTATAAATGAGCTGTTTTGCCATGCCGGGGCTTACCAGTCTTGCAAGTCTCTGTGTACCACCGAAACCGGGTGTAATACCAAGACCTACTTCAGGCTGACCGAATACTGCATTGTCAGAACAAATTCTGATGTCACAGCTCATGGAAATCTCACATCCGCCGCCTAATGCAAAGCCGTTAACGGCTGCGATAACTGGAAGCGGGAATGTTTCTAATTTGCGGAAAACGTCATTTCCTTTTTTGCCGAAAGCTTCGCCTTCTGCTTTTGTCAATGTACTCATTTCTCCGATATCTGCACCGGCAACAAAAGATTTCTCTCCTGCACCTGTCAAAATAAGACATCTTGTTGTCTCTAAGTTAACTGCATCCAAAGTAGCACTTAACTCATCGAGCACCTGGGAATTTAATGCATTTAATGCTTTTTCTCTGTTGATGGTAATGATACCAACGGCACCTTTTTCTTCGTATAATACGAAATCCATGTTTGTTTCTCCTTTCGAACCGGGTTATTCATAACAATACACCGTGACATTTTTCCATACAGAAAAATGCCATGGTGTATATTTTCATTTAATCGATATTAGTCTCTTTCAACGATTGTAGCACAGCCCATACCGCCGCCGATACATAATGTTGCAAGACCTTTCTTAGCATCTTTTGCTTCCATCTCATGAAGTAAGGTAACTAAGATACGGCAGCCTGAAGCTCCTACGGGATGACCTAATGCAATAGCACCACCGTTGGGATTTAACTGCTTGTCTACATCAATACCAAGATCTCTTCCTACTGCGATAGACTGAGCTGCAAATGCTTCGTTTGCTTCGATGATATCGAAATCTTCAATCTTATAACCGGCTTTAGCCATAGCTTTCTGTGTAGCAGGAACCGGTCCGATACCCATTACTTCAGGTCTGCATCCTGCAAGAGCACCTGCAACGAATGTAGCCATAGGTTTTACCCCAAGTTCTTTTGCTTTTTCTTCACTCATAACAACGATAGCTGCAGCACCGTCATTGATACCTGATGCATTACCTGCTGTTACAAAACCATTGGGGTTGATTGCACGAAGTTTTGCAAGACCTTCCATGCTTGTACCGGGTCTCGGTCCTTCATCTTTGTTGAAGATAACGGTTTCTTTTTTCTTTTTGATTTCTACAGGAACGATTTCTTTATCAAATGCTCCTGCTTCCTGAGCTGCAACTGCTTTATTCTGGCTCTTTACAGCAAACTCATCTAATTCTTCACGGGTAATTCCCCATTCTTCACAGATGTTGTCAGCTGTTTTAATCATATGATAATCATTGAATGCATCCCATAATGCATCATTAACCATGGTGTCAACCAGTACACCATTGTTCATTCTGTATCCGAAACGGCCGTTCATCATAGCATAAGGTGCTTTGGACATGTTTTCCATACCACCTGCTACAACGATATCAGCATCGCCTGCCTGAATCATCTGAGCAGCCATGTTAACACAGTTAAGACCGGAACCACATACAACGTTGATGGTAACTGCGGGAACTTCATTGGGTAATCCTGCTTTGATGGAAGCCTGACGTGCAACGTTCTGACCCTGACCAGCCTGGATTACACAACCCATGTATACATGATCTACATCTTCCGGTTTAACACCTGCTCTGTTTAAAGCTTCTTTGATTACGATTGCACCCAAATCAGCTGCGGGTGTATTGCTTAATGAACCACCCATTGTACCGATAGCGGTACGGCATGCGCCTGCTAATACGACTTTTTTTGCCATTTTTTCTTCCTCCATATTAAATATTCATTTGGTAATTTACGATATGACAATGATTGTTATTTTTTTATCATTGCCCGCTGTTCATATTTTAACATAGGGATATACTTTTTGCAATGTTTTTAAGGGGAAACAATCGGGGAATTTGATATGGATTTTTATATGGAATTTAATTTGAATTACTTACAGAATCATTCGCGGAATCCCGCATAGAATCTGGCATAGAATCTGGCATCGAATCCAATACAGTATCTTCCATATCATACACACGCTTCCATTCTCTGGTATCCCCTATTTTTTCAACTGCAGACTGATTTTGGTACAGGAATTTTGTCAATTCGTAACAATCAATCCATATCTCATTGTCCGAATCTTTCTGGCTTTCATCAAATATGATTTCCATTCCGAAATGGAGATGTGTGACATCAATATTGTTTACATTTTCGGTCGCACTGTAGCCGGTATGTCCCATGTATCCGATGACATCGCCGGCTGTTACATAGCTGCCTTCTTCAAGACCTTCCGCATAAGGGTAATTTTGTCTCAGATGTGCGTAATAGTAATATCTCTTTTTGTCCAGACTCCGAATACCGATACGCCAGCCGCCATACTGATTCCATCCGAGCGCTTCCACATAACCGGATTCGACGGCGATAATCGGTGTCCCAATCTGTCCCATCATGTCATGCCCTAAGTGTCTCCTTTTATATCCGTAGCTTCGTCCCGTTCCGAAATCATCATAGTCATTATAATAAAACCCCTTGGCAATCGGAGAAAAGGCTTTTAATCCATAGCAATCCTGCCAGGTAACATTTCCCTCATCATCAGAAACCTCTATGCGATAATTTCCCACCATACCATCAAGTACCGCCGAAAGGATTTCATGATAATAGGGATAGTATTTCATCTCCTCAAGTTCTTCCATATCTTTTTCGCCACTGCGTACCGCCTCGGCATACTCATTCATTGCCCTGATTACTTTTTTATCAAATTTCCCTCCGCCTTTTACCGCTCCATAGGCAAGCAGGGTAATCCAATCAATGTGAATCGCGTCAGAAACAGTTTCCACATCCCAGTCATAAGCGGTCTGCAATGCTTCTTTTGTAGGGGTAAATTCCATCCAGCGAATGAATTCCTTTTCATCGCTTTCTTCGTTCATCTCCCATTTCATAGTCTCCCAGAAAGCATAGCTGCCCTGCGTTATTCCTACTAAAAGCTGACAGTTTTCCCATGCTAATGCGAAAAACACCCCCAACATTACCACAAAGATCAAATATTGCATTTTCTTCTTTATAAGAACCACCCCGTCATGCTGTATTCACAACTGTTCTTATAAATTTATGAAATCAGAATCAAAATAATTACAAAAGACGATTACTTCAAAAACTCATACTCGCCATCATCGGCAACATAAAAATTTACATTTTCAACATATACGGTGTCGTCTCCGGTTACTTTCCAGGAACCACTGCCGAGTTTATACACTTCTCCCGCTGTCAGATAATAAACGCCTGCCGAATCGATCAACCGTTCCACATAAAATGTACAGGTAACGGTATTTCCGGCCTCATCCTCTGCCACCAGCACAAGGCTCCCGATGGAAGATTTGACCAAGACAGTTGCCATGGTTCCGTCAAACAAAATATCAACTCCGTCTAATGTGACACTCTTCAAATGTTCATCACTAATCAGTACAACTCTGTCACCGTCATAGTAATTTGCTCCATTTTCCACACCGGTAATAACCGGCGCCTTATCATCAATCCAAATCTTCTCTACCTGAATGGGTCTGGTTACAGCTCCGCTTCCATTCTTTAAATAAATCACCGGTTCAGCCGTTTCGGTTATCTGAAAGCCTTCTCCAAAGATTCCATTGACATCCGTAGAAATGGTATATCCCTCTGCCGGATAAATCGTAACCGCGGAAGTATACCAGCCATTCTTTCCCACAGTGCCGGATAAAGTATAGGCCTTTGCAATGGTCACAGAAAGATTCTGGGTATAATATCCGGCGCTGCCATCCATCTTGGTATAGCTTACCGTCAATGTTCCGGTATAATTTCCCACATCTACATCCTCTGCAACGCCAACCACATAACTGTAATTGGACACCGCCTGACTAATTCCTCCCTTTAAGAGTTTGGGTTCACCTTCCCCCGCCACCGTAAATGCCGGATTATCCACAGTTACAGCGGTAATCAAAATATCTCCTACATACTCCTCGTTACTGATGATCTGTGTAGTCGCCGGAACATTCTCCCCATAAACATAGGAACCAAAATCCAGATTCACACCATTTCCGATATAGGTAATCGGACTTTGCGAAACAATGAGCCGGGATGAACTTAAGTATGTATTGCCTCCGGCTGTAACAGCTCCGGTACTGCTGGAATAAGAACTTCCAAACAGATTCGCAATATTATCTGCTGTTCCTCCTGCGATACACAAAGCATAATCTTTGGCTTCAAAAGTACCCGTAAGAATTGTGCTGGCGGATGCAGCCGAAACACTGCCAAATCCTACCGCATAGGAAGCATTTTCAGACAGAGAATTAAGGTTCTCTATGGTAGCCGTTCCATTGATCTGCAGACAGGGTTGATTATTGTTGGTAATCGTTCCGTTTTTGATATTCCAGGCACTGTTTAGCGTCAAAGCCGGTTCTCCGGTAGTCGAACAGTTAAGTGCATGTCCACCCAGATTCAGACCACGGGCTATTGCAAAATCAACTAACTCTTCTGTAATAGAATCAGGCAAATCTATATCCTGTATCATTTCAATTTCATTTACCACAGCGCTATTTTTCAAAGCATTTCTAAGCCCCGCCTCTGCACCGGTCTGCGCTTTCCAGCCGGCATATAGATTGGCAGTTGTGCTTCCCGTCCATCCGTTTTGATTGATAAACTCCTGAACCGTAGCAAAAGCATTTCCCATATCGTCATACCAGCCATTAAAGGAATAGGTATTTCCATCCGATATCCGGCTTGATTCTACGGCAGGGGTTACGCCATCAACTGCACTATAATGGTTACCATTTTCATCTATAGAAACAGGCACTATGGAATAGTAATCCGCCATATTCTTCTGCGATGTTTCATTCGTTGTGTAAGTTTCTAAAAAAGATCGTCTGGTATTAAATGTTATCAAAGAACCGGGTTTTACCTCTACATTAGCTTGAGAAAATACCGCGGTAGTTCCCTGCGTAGATACAGTATTATCCGTTAACACATATCCCTCTTTAAAAATGCCTGAACTTCCATCCGTTCCCCCATAAAAGGCTGTATAATTCTGTTTAGATTCACCTGCCACAAATCTGGCAATTCTTCCGTTATAAGTTCCTCCCGATATATTTATCATGTCATCGGTTAGTTGAGCGCCTAAAACAAGTCCACTTCCGGCCGATCCATTTAAATTAAATGTTCCACCACTGATATCAATTTTGCATACACCATCCACACCGCATGCATAACCAAATGACGATTGGGGAGTTACTGTGAAATCTCCATCTGTAATTGTCAAGTTACTGTTAGACTGCACCAAATCGCGCACCCATATGGTGACATACCGACTTTCAAAAGTTCCTTTTGTGATAGTCACATTCGTATTATTACCACTCATCATAAGCGCAACAGAACGGAGACCGGTTGCATCTGTCCCATATTCCTCTGCCACGAAAGTACCACCTGAAATATTCACAGTTGTATTAGATACATCCAGACATTGTGCAGCATTCTTAAAGCTTCCTCCGGAAATATTAAGGATGCCTCCTGTAGCCTTCACGCAGACACCGGTAGCTGCGCTGATTATACTTCCACTTCCACTTCTACTGTTGTCCAGAATCGTCAAAGCTCCACCCTTACATAGAAAAATGGGATTATTGCTGCTACATGTTGAGGCATTAATTCTATGTTCATTTAAGTCTAATGTTATAGTTCCCTTGGAAAGTTGAAAGGGGGCGCCGGAAGTAAACGAAGCAGATGTCAGATCAACATCCACATTCAGTGTCACATAATAATCTGCGCCATCGTTATTACATTTATCAAATACAGCTTTCAACTCAGCCTCCGGAGCGATAGATGCATTGCTATTGTATTCATCAGATCCATCAATATATACCATTTCCGCCGCTCTTACGTCCCAATTATTGCCGGGTATCCACAGTCCCAGCACGGCACAGCTCAACACAGCCACCATCAGTATCATGATATGTATTGTTTTATGTTTCTTACTATTTCTTTTCATTTGTTTCCCTCATATTATTCCCGAAGGTATTTTATGATGTTGCTTTCCTACATCTATACTAATACAGTGGAATTCTCTCCACCGTTTTTTTGCGTAATATCCAGCAATTATATGATACAGATTCCATATAAAAAAGTCAATTTAACAAGTCCCGGCATAAAGTCTCGACATAAAACAATTTAACAAGCCTCGACATAAAAGAAGCTGCCGCTTCACAAATTCACATTTGCGAAAGCGACAGCTTTCTTTGTATTTCGGGTTACACCGAAATCATGTATTCTGTTTTACTCGGCTCCCCCATTCCATGGGAAGTCATTTTACAACTTGTCCAATTAATCTTCAGGCTCAATCAAACCGTAAGTATTGCCTTTTCTCTTGTATACAACATTGACCTGATCTGTTTCCGCATTGCAAAAAACATAGAAATTATGTCCGAGCAGCTCCATCTGGATACATGCATCTTCGGGATACATAGGCTTAATATCGAATTTCTTGGTACGGATGATTTTAATCTCTTCATCGTCCATATAATCTTTTTCAATGTAATCCTGCTTAAAGAATCTGGCAGCCTGCTGCTGCTCCGTTAATTTTCTTTTGTATTTCTTTAACTGTCTCTCGATAATTTCCTCAACCAAATCGATTGATACATACATATCGTTGCTTACCTGCTCAGATCTGATAATGCTGCCCTTGACGGGAATGGTAACTTCGATTTTCTGTCTTTCTTTTTCTACACTTAAAGTAACATGTACTTCGGTTTCCGGTGTAAAATATTTTTCAAGTTTTCCGATCTTATCCTCCACTGCGGCTCTTAATCCGTCTGTTACTTCAATGTTTTTGCCTAAGATAATGTATTTCATGATACCCATCCCTTTCTGTTTAAAGTGTATGGTAATTATACCATGTTTCTGGTAAATTATGCAACAATTTTACATATTGTTCCCAATTTTTTCACATCGAAAAAGTCAACCCCCAAAACGTATTTTTTGCAAAAAAGATTCAATTTCATCATTTCTATACAAAACGTCCGTTCGACATGGTTTCCATAAAATTGAGTTATTTTTCATTATTTTTTTGTGGATAACGTGGATAACTTCGTGCATAAATCAATTATCCGCATAAATCAAGGTTTTTTCATGTGGATAACTTTCTGTCAAAATATTAGTCAAATCGTCTGACAACTCCATTTTCCTTTCTCTTTTTATGCAAATTGCACAAAACAGACAAATCTCGACGACCATCTGTGAATTATTTTGTATTTATGCAAACACATTTCCTTTTCCTCATTACCCTATCAGATTTCCCTTTGGGAATTTATGTTCTCAGAATCGCATCGTCCAAACAGAAAATTATATATCTTTGTCGCCGACTTTTACAAGGTTTTGTGCCTTTCTTAGCGGCATAAGCGAACAAAAAAGACCCTCGCGTTTGCGAAGGTCTTTAATGTTTATTTATATTGATTATTAGAAAATACGTCTTACAGATAATACCTGTCTGTATCCGGCATTGGATACTTTGATACCGGTTGCTGCTGTAGAAGCATGGACAATCTGTCCGCCACCGATATAGATACCAACGTGACCTGAGTAACATACGATATCACCGGGCTGTGCATTGCCAAGGCCACCAACATCATAACCGCAACCTCTCTGTGCACCGGATGAATGAGGAAGTCCTACTCCGAAATGAGCATATACACTCATAACAAAACCGGAACAGTCAGTACCATTTGTTAAGCTTGAACCACCATATACATAAGGATTACCTACAAACTGTAAAGCATAGCTTGCAACAGCAGAACCGGTACCGGAGCCACCACTGACAGATGCGGATGAGCCGGAGGATTTGCCGCCTGCGCTCTTAGCCGCAGCTGCATTTGCTTTCTTTCTTGCAGCTTCCTCAGCGGCAAGACGAGCTTCTTCTTCTGCTTTGGATTCAGCTTTTACAAATTCAGTAGAAAGTGTAACATACTCTGAAGAAACATAGCCTTCACCTTCTTCGATGGATACCTTAACCCATCCTTCATCAACGCCTTCTTCTACAACTGTCAACTCATCTTCAATCGGAACCATACCGATAACTGAAGATTCGGTAGAAGGCATCTCTCTTACATATAAAGTAGTTGTCGTAACAGTTGCAATTCGCTTACCCACTTCTTTGGCAAGTGCAATCGCATCTGTACCGGTAACAACATATTCTGCTTTTACATATCCGCGGCAGTTACCGGATGCAATCTCATACCATCCATCTTTCTCTGAAAGATATGTACCAACGGATTTATCATATAATTTTCCAACAATCTCTGCTTCTTCACTTGCATCGCTTCTGACATTGACATAGTCATTAACCTTTGCAATAACAAGGTTTGCATATTCCATATCGATATCATTCATGGAAACCGTTGTCTCTTCCGGTGTTTCTTCTACATATACAGTATCTTCTACCACTGCTTCTGCTTCAGTTCCAACTTCCTGCACGATATCTGAATGAATAGATGTAAATTTATCTGCGCTCACACCACCAACTGACATAACAACCGGTGTCGTAGCTGCAACAGTTGCTTCCTGATCCTTTATGCTGGTTGCTTCCAAAGCAGGTGAAGCACCGGCTGAAGGAAAAGCACTTGCATATACCGGAACCGTAGTCGTCATAACCACTGCTGCCGCACATATTACAGAAAGAACTTTGCTATATTTTTTTAACATATTGCCTCCAAAATTATTTTAAATTTTGTTACGATTTGTTACAAAATTGTTACATTCCTTACATAGAATATCAAAACCGACTCTTTTTGTCAACTCTTCGGGGCAATTTAAATGGTTTTTTTCGTAAAAAAACGAAAGGGTGTCGATTTATCATATCTATAATGTTATACTATGATGTTGGGGTCAAAAGGTATTTTGACCCCATGATACCAACGGATTGCTACGCACTTTGTGCTCTCGCAATCCTAAAACATTCAAAATCCGCCCTGATCGGGCTACTTTCTCATGTTTTGCGGGTCCCAAAGTCATACTTTTTCATGCGAGCATGAAAAGTATGAACTTTTGACCCTGGTATCATACTATATATGAGTATTTTCAAAGGAGGATACACCATATGAAGCGCTGTGCATTCATTACCGGAGCAAGCCGAGGTATTGGAAAAGCGATTGCCATAGCTCTTGCTAAAGATGGATATGACCTTTATCTTGTCTGTAAAAACAGTAAAGACCAATTATTACAATTAAAGAAGGAATTGGAAAATCAATTTTGTGTTTCCGTAACCTGTCTGATTGGCGATGTTTCTTCCTTTTCTTTTATAGAAAGCTGTTTTTCAAAGATCAATCATCTGGATGTCCTTATAAACAATGCCGGAATATCTTACATTGGTCTTCTTTCCGAAATGTCACCGGATGAATGGGACCGCGTCATTTCCACGAATCTTTCTTCTGCTTTTTACACATCCAAATGCGCAATCCCAGTGATGTTACAAAAGCACTGCGGTAAAATCATTAATATATCTTCTGTCTGGGGAAATGTCGGTGCATCGACCGAAGTTGCCTACTCCGCCTCAAAGGGCGGTCTGAACGCTTTTACGAAAGCGCTCGCAAAAGAATTAGCCCCCAGCAACATCCAGGTTAACGCAATTGCATGTGGAGTGATAGACACCGACATGAATTCATGTTTTAATAAGGAAGAGATAGACTCTTTAATAGAAGAAATTCCTTCCGACCGCTTAGGCCGTACGGAAGAGGTCGCCCAAATGGTTTTAAGGCTTTTAGACAGCCCCGCCTATTTAACCGGGCAGGTTATTACGCTCGACGGTGGCTGGCAGTAATATAACAGGAACTATTAATATGATAAGCAGCCCGATTAAGGGCGGATTCGGAACGTTTTAGACTTCTAATGTTTTAAAATTATAAATAAAAACTATAAATCAGAGATACGAGAAAGTGAGGATACTTCATGGATTTCATTGACTATATCCAAAAATATAAGGGACAGCATATTTTTATTCAGACCCATAATTTCCCCGATCCGGATGCCTTAGGCAGTGCCTACGGCCTTGCCAGTCTGTTAGCGCATTATGATATCCGGACAACCTTGTGCTATGACGGAAGAATCGATAAATTAAGCACACGTAAGATCATGGAAGAATTTAATATGGAAATCTTCTCAAAAGATCAATTAAAGGATATGAATGAAAATAGCCCCATTATTTTAGTGGACAGCCAGAAAAATTCAGGTAATGTAACAGATCTGATCGGAGATGAAGTTGCCTGTATTGATCATCATCCAACCATTATTGATATTGACTATGAATATAAAGAAGTCCGCATCGTTGGTGCATGTTGTACACTGATTGCCGAATACTTCAAAAAATATCAGATTACACCGGATGTCAAAACCGCAACAGCATTACTTTATGGATTAAAAATGGATACCAATAACTTTACCCGCGGTGTAACCGATTCCGATATTGCAATGTATGCATATCTAAATCAATATTCCGATATGGTTTTACTCAACCGTGTATCCTACAACACTCTGGAATTCTCTGATTTATCCGCATACGGAGCCGTATTTGAAACCATTCAGGTTTTTGACCGGATTGGAATTGCCCATATTCCTTTTTCCTGCCCGGATGCACTGATTGCCATGACTTCCGATTTTATTCTGGCTTTGGAAAATGTTGATTTTGTCATCATATATGCCAAAAGAGACAATGACTGGAAATTCTCAGTGCGAAGTGAGACACCTGCCATGGATGCCGGCGAAATTATACATGAAGCTCTTTTGGGAATTGGAAATGGCGGCGGACATGCCGCTATGGCCGGTGGCATGATTGCCAAAGAAAATCTTTATCTTTTAGGTCCTAAGCCGGATAATAATCTTTGTGAATTATTTTTAAGTACTATAAAAAGATTAAGTGAAGAAACGGAAAAATCTGAAGAAGCGGAAGATTAAGATGCAAGTCGGCCGCACAGAAAATAATATATCTTTACCCGCCGGCTTTTACGAGGTTTTGTGTCTTTCTTAGCGGCATGGCGAACAAAATTGATGCCCGGTTTCAACTGTTTGAAGACGAAGTCTGAGTTTTGAAACCGGGCATTGAATTGTATATTTTGTGAGCATGCCGCTTAGAAAGACTAAAAACCGAAGTACGAGGCGGTAAAGATATATTATTTTCTGTGCGGCCGACTTGTATGAAAATTTGAAATTTAAAGCATTTTCATTCTACGAAATAATCCAGATCCACATTTCCCGATATTCCACTTACACTTCCGGTATTGGAGTACTGCCACATCTGATATGTACCACGATAAGCAGGGGTATCTTTACTTTGATAGTCAGCGACCCATATTTTAATATTTGATAGGCGGGATGTATCGATGGTCTTTTGGGAATCTGCTTCTACATCATAATAAACCATTGCATCATATCCTGCAGATTGAATTTCATTACAAAATGCAATCGCCAGATCCGTGCGCTGCGCGGTATTCAAGAAATTGGAGCGCTTCTCTCTTTGATTACTGTATTCTAAATCATAAGCTACCGGAAGGGATAAATCCGCATTCTGCAGTTTATCAATCACAAAACGTGCCTCCTCTTTAGCTTCATTCACATCTACGGCTTCCGAATGGAAATACACCCCCACTTTTAAACCTGCATTCTTTGCATTCTGCAGATTTTGCCAAAAGTAGTCATCCGTATTCAGACTCCCTGCACTTCCATACCCCCGAAAGCCTAATCGGATCATGGCTCCCCGGACACCCGATGCAGCGACTTTTTTCCAATCGATATTTCCCTGATATGCAGATACATCAATCATTGGTATTGGCGAAATCTGTTCGGTTTTATTATCTGTTTCTTTATCTGTTTTAGCAACTATTTTATTTGATGCATCTGTTTTATCCGATATATCCGTTTTAGCAGTTGTACTTTCTAACTCTTTGGAAACATCCTGCCATTTCAATTTGGCAGCTACAATTCGTATTACCGCTTCGTCGATACGCTCCTTAGGAATGGTTCCATCCTCTACTGCCGCAATAACCCCTGTGACTGCCTCATGAAAATCAGCCGGCATCAACAACAAATCAACTCCTGCCAAAACAGCGTATACAGCTGCTTCAGAAGAAGAATAGTTTTGTACAATCGCCCCCATGTTAAGGGCATCGGTAATAATCAGTCCGTCATAACCTAAATCATTTCGAAGAATCTGGGTTATCATTTTTTCGGATAGAGAAGCCGGCGTTTCATCCCCTGTTACATCAGGAAGTGAAATATGCCCGACCATAACGGCATCTGCACCAAAACCTTGTGCCTTTTGAAAGGGTACCCACTCTGCCTCCATGAATTGCTCATATGTCTTATCCGAATAAGCAAAACCCTCATGTGTATCCTGTTTAACAGCTCCATGACCCGGGAAATGTTTGAATGTACTAAAGATACCATACTCGTGTAAACCATCCGAAACAGCCCCCGCAAAACTTGCCACCAGTTGCGGATTATCACCAAACGATCTGGCACCGATGGCATCATCGCCTCCATTGGTAAGTACATCCGCATCAGGCGCAAAATCAAAATTAAATCCCAAATCTTTCAAATAGGATCCAATATAGGCCCCGGCTTCATATGCACGTTGCGAATCGGTTATATCCTGCATATCTCCAACATTTTTTACTCCAAAAGATGGATTGTTAGCAATACGTGTTACCTTTCCGCCTTCTTCATCCACACATAAAAACAACGGCACTTCCTGTGTTTTAAGGGCATATTCCTGAGTCTTCGAAAGCATCGTCCGGGTTTGAGCAGCATCAACCAGATTTTTTGCAAAATAAACCAGTCCTCCTACCGGATACTGTTCCAATGCTTTTTCTGTGGTCTGTCCTGCCGCGGTTACGGAATCAACATCCGTCAATGCCTCCGGTGTAATGATAAATAACTGATACACCTTTTCTTCCAACGTCATCCGGCTAACCATCTCTTCTGCCTGCAAAAT
The DNA here is from genome assembly GCA_017387565.1 of Lachnospiraceae bacterium. Lineage (GTDB taxonomy): Bacteria > Bacillota > Clostridia > Lachnospirales > Lachnospiraceae > UBA2882. The sequence goes on from JAFOEY010000037.1 coordinate 67,914, forward strand.
ATATGTTTCCATCGCATCCGATTCTTTGGTCTCTGTATCCTCAGGTTCGGTTTCCAAATCGTTCTCAAGCTGTGCAGTCTCTGTGTCGGTTGCTTTGTTTTCTTCTTCAAAATCGTTTTCGTCGGTCGTTTCTTCCATACTTTTTTCTCCGGATGGCTCTTCCACAGCCATTTCTCCGGTCTGTTCTTCTTTATCGGCATTCTTATTCCGACTCACGGCTTTTATCCCCAGCGCGCACAAGAAAACAACTGCCAAAACCAGAAGTAAGGCAGCTGCTGTATAGAGAAATCTTTCCAATTGATGTTTACGTCGTTTATTCATGAACATTCATCTCCTGCCATTGCTTTTTTATTAGCATGCGCATTTTTTCTCTTTTTCTATTCACAACAGGATTCTTTCTTTGAATCGGTGTTCTGTAGCAACCAGGCGCGATAGTCTTCCCGGATTTCCTGAATTGGCACCAGGATGCCGTCACGCTTTACGAACCATACTAAAAATCCGTTCAGCCTTTTGGCTTTTACACCTTTTACCTTTGCCGCACAACTGTGCATATCTGTAATCTTCCCTTTATAAAGAAGTTTTCCGTCCGCCTGAAGGATACCGCCTTTTGTTCCATCCTGCAAATAGAACATCTCCGCTTCAAAAAAGAAGCCGTTTTGTATCATCTCCGGCATCCTGACTGATAAGGGCTTTTTGTCAAAAGTAGCATTGGCAATATCCGAATCTTCAAACACTTCGCGTTCAATTCTCTGTTTACCGTACTCGTAATATTTGGGATCACGCTCAATCATACAATAGTTTCGTCCCAGCCTTTTTGCAATGGCTCCCGTAGTCATGGTTCCGCCAAACGGGTCCAATACCATATCTCCCACATTGGAAGATATCGCAATAATACGGTATAGCAGTTCTTCCGGCTTTTGTGTTGTATGAAGCTTTTCGCCCTGTTCATTTTTTAGTCGCTCGTTGCCGGAGCAGACTGCAATTTTCCAAACCGATCCCAATTGCTTGCGAATTCCCTTTTCATAATCAGCTTCATCCACCGTATCCAGATTCAGCTCTTTCGCTGTTTTGTAGTGAAAAGTATATTTGGATTTTTTGCTTTTTGTAGCCCAGATTAATGTCTCATGACTGTTATTTAACCTTGTTCCCTTAAAATTCGGCGTCGGATTTTTTTTATGCCATACAATATCATTAATCAGCCAGTATCCGATTTCCTGCATAATGGCGCCAATGGTATAGATACACTGCATCCCACCGATTACCCAGATGGAGCCGTCTGGCTTTAAAATCCGATAACATTCACGAAGCCAGTCTCTGGTGAATGCTTCATAATCTTCCAGACTTTCAAACTGATCCCATGCGTCCATACAACCGTCAAAATCCGTTCCCTCTACACGCTTTAAGACTCCTTCCACTCTCATCCAGTAGGGAGGATCGGCAAAAATCAGATCAATGCTGTTTTCCTCAAGCTTTTTCATCTCCTCTATCGAATTGCCATTGATAATCATACTTTCCATTCCATTAACCTACTCTTGCTTTTGTCCATTTTTCTGAAGATATTTATTTCACACCCAGATATCCCTTTAACTCGTTCCAGTTTGCAGACATATTTGTTCTTGGTGCGTCAATAAAATAAAACTGCAGTTTGATTGGCTCTCCGTTTACGACAAATGTATTGGCTCCCGAAGCCTTCCATGGATACTCCTATACCCATGTAGAACCATTGAAAAAGATAGGATCTTTTTTCTTATCCGGCCAGTATGCCACAAAATATATCGTATAGGCTTTATGCAAATCCGTATCCTTAAATGTACTGTAATCACCCATTCCAACAATCAGCATATAAGGATCAACATCCGCCGTTTCCAATATCTTTTTTGCCTCCGGCTTGCCCAGCCAGGAAACATCCCCATATGGATTCCCACCAACCAGACTGTCATCATTGATTCCCACCACCGAATCATGCGCATACAAATCTGTCAATTCCGTCTGTGTTGCCGTCATGCAGTTTTTGGCTTCCAAAATATATTGATCCTTTTTTGCCCTGTCAATGTATCCTAAAAGCTGTGGTACAAGAATGGCAGCAAGAATTGCCAGTATCACAAGTACAACAATCAATTCTACCAATGTAAAACCTCTTTGATTCATCTTTTTTCTTTTCATCTTTATCAGCTCTTTTCTATTCTATAGTAAATAAAAGAATTTAATTTTTCTCATATATCAAAATAATATCTTTCTTAAATGCCACTGTTCATTATAACATTTTATCAAAATTATTACTATATCCAACTGATTTTTATAGAGTACATGCCTAATTAATATAGCTTACCTTATATGCCGAAACCTCTTTATCATATGTACTTTCTAATGATTTTCCTGATATGTATTCTATTTTTCCGCTTTTTGTATTCATATCAAATTCATACACTCGTGCTATCATATAATTATCCTTATGTAATTCATAAAATGCATATTCTAATGCCGACATATAAAATGGAGTTTCTTTTTTTCCTGTTGTTGATTTAACCTCAATATATACCAATTTTTTATCATCATTAAATGAGTATATATCATACCCTGCACCATCACCATCTAGTTTGGAAACATGGCGAACACATTTTAGATATTCCGGTGCATGTTTTTTCACAAACTCGATTTGATTGTTATAAACAAATTCCTCTCCTGCATTTCCAATCAATTGTTTTTCTCTATTGATTCTTTCGAAATCTATTTTCCGGGCATAGAATTTGGCAACTCTCTTTTTCTTTTGTCCAAGTTTTTCTGCATATACCTTTTCTCCGACGACTTCCTTCATTTTCTTACAATCTAAAGAAACATATTTATCCATCTCATTATCATAATACACATTATTAAAAAACACCTTATTTGAATGTGAACGTAAGTTTCTTACCTTTTGTGAAAAAAATGTATCTTTTCTATTAGACAAGATCTCCATATCATGTCCTGAAGGTTGCATCCGTTCAATCAAAATATCAATTAGCTCCCCCATTGTTAGTTCGCCATATTCTTCTACCGCTTTAACTGCTTCCATAGCAATTATGTTCTCTTCGTATTTTGACATATTTTTCTCCTGTTTTTCATATTACTATTTCCATAAAACCGTAATTTACAAATGCAAGTATTCAAAATTTCAATATATTCAGAAGATAACCTCGATTTTACTTACCTGATGTATATTCATAGGATTTCTGACATACATAAATCCCTCTTTTATTCTGTTAAAAAACTATTCCGAATAATAATTAGGAATGTCCGTTCTGCGACTTACACTTAATATCATGACTATCCTTTTTTAGAAATGTATTACAAAAGCCCCGTAAATGCAAGCATTCCGGGGCTTTGATATATTTTTTATTCGCAGATAACTACTGTACATTATCTAAAACTCTTAACCCAATTTACCAATGATCCATGATGGGTATTTTCTCTGACAGTTTTTAACATATAGTCTGTTACAGGTCCATTACCTCTCATTTTTTCCAGTATTGCCTCCTGCAGCTCTTCAACTGTCATATCTTCGTAGGATTTAGACCAGTCAACGGTAACTGCTGTCTCAGTCTTTTCCGGAGCAACCGCATCTGCCGATGTCTCAGCCTTCGCCGGAGCGACCTCATCTACCGTTGTCTCCACCTTTGCCGGTGCGACCTCTTCTGCCGATGTCTCAGCCTTCGCCGGAGCAACTTCATCTACTGGAGCAACCTTCTTCGCCGGAGTCTCAATCTTTGCCGGGGTAACAATTTCCTCCGTCTTTATAGGCGCAAGACTTTCGCTCATAAGCTCTTTTGGAATCCAAATTTCACCTGAGTTTGCAGGAACACTGACTTGAATTCTTCCATTATTTACAGAGACGCTTCTTCCTGTCAATGCACCAACATATTCTGATGATTGTGCCATCGCTTCTACATTCATACATGCTTCATTGTCGCCGTTATTCACGGTCGTAATAACACTTTTTCCGTCCAAAATTCTCGCATATGCAAAACACGTATTTTGCAATTCCAACTGCTTATACTCGCCATAGCAAAGAGCTTTGACATTCTGGCGCAGTTTTCCAAGGGTTGCAATTAACTTCGTACATGGATTCGTGCGTACCGCATCTTTATAATCGTCATAATTCAAAGCCGGTCTTAATGAATCATCGGAATAACGATCCTTGCATCCTTCAATTCCAAACTCTGAGCCATAATAAAGAGACGGAATTCCTGGCAATGTGTAAAGCATGATATGAACCGGTGCAAAATGAGCTTTATTATTAAGCTTCGTATATATACGTTCCACATCATGATTATCAACAAATGTATATAATTTCAGATTATTGCCAACCATGTCGTTAACATATTTAATAGTATGAGCCACTTCAAAATAATTATGGTCATTATGCGCAGAATACAATGCTTTATGAAGCATGTAATTCGTAACTGAATGAAGTGTTCCGTCATTGGCCCATTTTGAATAATCTCCATGAATTACCTCGCCCATAAGCCAAAAGTCCTGTTTCACTTCATTCGCTACATTTCTCAGGGCTTTCATATATTCAAAATCCATGACATCAGCGGCATCGAGGCGAATTCCATCAATATCAAATTCGCTGACCCAAAATCTTATCACATCACAAATATAGTCCTTAACTGCAGGATTTTTTTGATTTAGTTTTACTAAAAGGTCATATCCGCCCCAGTTTGCATATGAAAAACCGTCATTGTAAGAATTATTACCCCAGAAATTCACATCACAATACCAGTCTTTATATTGTGAATTTTCTCTATTCTGCTTAATATCCTGAAATGCAAAAAAATCACGACCTGTATGGTTAAATACACCGTCTAATATAACCCGAATTCCCTGCTTGTGACATTCTGCAACAAAATTAGTCAAATCCTCATTTGTTCCAAGTCTGGTATCTAACTTCTTATAATCTGTTGTCTCATATCCGTGTCCGACTGATTCAAAAAGAGGACCAATATAAAGTGCATTGCATCCTATTTCCTTAATATGTCCAATCCAGGGAAGCAATGTATTCAGACGATGTACAGGCTCCCCGTAAGAGTTTTGCTTTGGTGCTCCTGTAAGCCCCAAAGGATATATGTGATAAAATACTGCTTCATCATACCATGCCATGTTGCTCTCTCCTTCAATGCCATTTATCGAGATGTATTTTACCATATTTTGTTTGATTTCGCATTAAATTTCTATCAAAACCGTTTAATCTTTTTGGTTGTATTTTTCTCAAATTCTGTCTCGCGAATTTTAAATTTTACTACGCGTTTATAAAGTGGGGCATTTCGATTGTATTCATCCAGAATTTCCTGTGGTGAAATTGCATTTGATTACCCCGAGGCTCTTGCTGAAATTGCATTACTTGTCATTGCCGTTAAACTTGACAACTTTATCATTCCTTCTACAACAGAGGATATTGAAAAAACGCTAAAAGGCCTTATTTCTCTTTTGGAAAGAGGTACCGGACTTCCGGAAGGCACACTTGAATATTTGTCGATTGGGAATGAGTAGATGTGGAGTTGTCTTCAAAAGTGGAGTTAGCCTTCCTGATAAGTTTAGTAATTTCCTTTTTCCTTTATTATTTGCTTTAATCTGAGATTATTGTCAAATATGTCTTCAGTCAGGTTATTAATCTCTAACAAACTATGAATACACCATTCCGGATCCTGCGTATGAAATGAATAGTATACATCATTCATTTGTTTATAATTAAATAATTTCATAATAAATTTTGTTGATTGTTCTCTTGTATATGAAATATATCTATACATATAGCCTATCCAAAATAGTGCACTTTTTGAATATTTCACTTTCCCATATTCAGAATTTCCAAATTGTTCTAAAATACTATTAATCCCTTCATTTACATCAAGAGATAAATATGACGGATTGTTTGTATCTAATTTTTTCAGCAGATCGGAGTGCAAAAATCTTCTTATATAGATTCCTGTAGAGCAATTCAATTCATTTGATTTTTCAAATAGCTTTCCTTGATATTCAGCAAGTAATAATCCATTATGATCAAAATTTCTCATTTTAATATTTCCTCAATATATAAGCCTGTTTTAAACTCTCTTTTAGCAAGTTTCAATTTAGTATCTATTTCAAAGCTTCGCTCGTTTAAATATTTCCTACAATCTTCGCGTTCAGGATTAGATAAATAATATTTTTCAATTGGAACTAAATTTTGCAATGCTTTATCTGTTTTGAATATAAATTGGAGTCCCAACTTTGACGCTGATAATGAGTGAAGTGCAACGTCTGCATTTATTTCTCCATCAGTAAACTGCGCCATTACATAAAACATTTTATTATCAGCTATGGGGGCAATAATCACATCTGCATCTTCTATTTCGGCTACTATTCCGTTAACTATATGATTTGAACTATACTCTCTTAATGTTCCGCGATAATAACAAATTGCAAGCATCCACTCCAAATTACAGTCAAATCTCTTTATCTTTAAATCACTAAGTGAATACTTAAACGAATATACAGAAGATTTTTCTTTTTCACAAACAAACGATAATGCCTGATGATATGTCTCTCCCAGATAAAAGCCTTTCCCAAAATCACAATTACTCCTTGAACCGGTAATCGTAACCTCTGATAAACCATCCTTAGAACCATGAAACAATACATCATGATATTTTTCTTTTATCAACTCTTCTTTAACAGAATTTATTCTATATTTGTTCTCATAAGCATATGAATATATTTTTTCACAAACATCATCTCTAGCCTTACCGTTTTTCTCTATTCCATCTAACGTAGTCCTTGAAACTTTTGTTCTTTCAGACAATTCAATACTATTTATTTTTTCTGTTTCTAATATAAACCCAATGTCTTCTTTTATATTATAATCACAATCGACTTTAATCATACCGATCTACTCCTTTGATAAGATTAATTATAAACCAAAAAACTTGTTTGTTCAAGTTGAACAAACAAGTTTTTGCAAGCAAGCAAACAGGTTTATCTGCGAATCTATCAGACAACCTTCTCTCCGCTTCGCTTCAAGTCGGTCATCTGATAGATTCCTATGAATTGCAGTATATAAAAAGAACTCCTCGAGTAAACTCGGGAGTTCTTTCCATATACTGCAATTCGCAGATAATCCTATCTCTTTGTTAACGCTTGGATAGCTTGAAAAGCCCGAAAACGAGGGATTCCTTACATCAAATGTTGCATACGTGTTTTACACGGTAGACTGCTCAGGACATCCCACGACTTCTCTATACTTACAAACCGCATATAGCGTTAATCGAAAGGAGCTAAGCAGCTTTTTACTATCGTCGGGTATTACCCTACCAGAAAGGAAGCGCTAACCGCCCTTGCTGAATTTAACGCCAACCCTTACGACGTGAACGCGGCTAAGGTTACTTTTGAAGACGTATACGAACGCTGGAGTAGTGAACACTTCCCAACGGTCAGCGATTCCAACGTAAAAGGATATAAAGCCGCCTGGGCGCTCTGTGACAAAATAGCGAAAATGCGTTTTGTAGACGTGAAGTTAGACTATTTACAAATGGTCGTTGATGAATCCGGGAAGAACTACCCGACACTAAGGAAGCTTAAAGTACTTTGGGGGCTTATGTATAAATACGCTGTGATACATGAGATAATACCGAAGGAAAGGAACTTAGTAGAATATGTGAATATTAAAAGCGCCGGGAATCCGAACGCATACAACCGTAAACCATTCAGCAAAACGGAAGTTAGCCGTATATGGAAGGTTAAGGACACTAATATATATTATACTGTCGTCCTTATGCTGATATATTCCGGCTGTAGAATAAGTGAACTGCTGGACTTGAAGAAAGAAAATGTAGACTTAAAAGGACGGTGCTTTAAAATCGTGGAAGCTAAGACTGCTGCCGGAATCCGTACCGTACCTATAGCAGAAAAAATATACTCTTTCTTTGAATATTGGTACAATCTCAACGACTGCGAATACCTCTTAAGCACCCCGGAAGGCGAACACTTCAAGTATAGAAATTATTATGATAGTTACTGGTCGCCGCTTATGGAAGCTGTAGGAATGTCGCACCGCCCGCATGACACCCGCCATACTTGCGTAAGTATGTTAACTGTCGCTGGCGTGTCCGATAAAGTCATAAAGAAGATAGTAGGGCATAAAGGGCAAGGCGTAACAGAAACGGTATATACTCATTTTGAGATAGAAGAACTTTTAGACGCAATCAACAAAATATAATTTAAGGCGGGTGCATATCCCGCCTTATTTTTTATGTGTCTTTCCTATAATTCTTCTTACTTCCGACGTTTTTTCACAATGTATATTCCTGCTGCCTGTTACGTCATTTATAAACCCGGCTTTTAAGTAAATAAAGTACCCTTCGTCCTTCGTGTATGATAAATCCTCTATCATATCGTAATATTTTCTAGGCACTTGCCATTTTTCCAACATTCGCCGTTGTTCTTCGTTAAAGCCCTGTTTCTTTTTCCCTAATCTGCTTTCCCCCGCTGCCAGGTCGTCGCATACCAGGGCGTACAGATATTCGTTAACTGACATACCCAGGGCAGAAGCCGCCGCCTTTACTCTTTCCTTTTCCCCTTTTGGAATCGTTAAGTATATCCTGTCGTAATGTTCCCTACAATGCTGATTTTTATAAGCTGTCCTATCCATTCTTCGCCCTTCTTTTCCTGTTTTTCTTATTGTAGCAAAGTCTTACATAAGACACAAGTTTTTTATTTTTCCGTTTGTAAGTTACGTGTAAGTTACGTGTAAGTTACCGACGATTTTTTACCCTTTTTTGAGGTGTTCCACAAAATCGCGGGTATTAAGAAAACCCAGGAAATATAAGCATTTCCTGGGTTTGTGTCTTTTCTGTATTCTCTCTGTAATTATCTCTTTGAAAATTGCGGAGCTCTTCTCGCTGCTTTGAGACCGTATTTCTTTCTTTCTTTCATACGAGGGTCACGTGTTAAGTATCCGGCTTTCTTTAATGTAGGTCTGTAATCAGCATCTACTGTTAATAAAGCTCTTGCGATACCGTGTCTGATAGCACCGGCCTGTCCGGTGTATCCGCCACCTTTAACATTTACAAGTACATCAAATTTATCAGCTGTTTCTGTAGCTACTAAAGGCTGACGAACGATAACTTTTAATGTTTCAAGTCCGAAATATTCATCAATGTTTCTTTTATTAATAACGATATTTCCCTTACCGGGTGTTAAATATACTCTGGCAATTGATTTTTTTCTTCTTCCAGTTCCATGATATCTTTCTGCTGTTTTAGCCATTTTAATTTTCTCCTTTCAACTTCCTTTAATTAAAATGTTAATACTTCAGGTTTCTGAGCTTCATGTTTGTGGTCAGGTCCTGCGTATACGTGAAGTTTTGTGAACATCTGTCTTCCTAAAGGTCCTTTGGGAAGCATGCCTTTAACAGCAAGTTCGATAACCTTTTCAGGTTTCTTATTTAACATTTCTTTTAATGTAGTTTCTTTCATACCACCTACATAATCTGAATGATGGTAGTAAACTTTCTGATCCAGTTTCTTACCTGAAACTTTGATCTTTTCTGCATTGATAACGATCACATAATCACCTGTATCGATATGAGGTGTGAAAATCGGTTTATTTTTTCCTCTTAATACTTTAGCAACTTCAGAAGCTAAACGTCCTAAAGTCTGATCTGTAGCGTCAACTACATACCATTTTCTATCAACATTTGCTGTGCTTGCCATAAATGTTTTCATGTTGTGTTACCTCCAAAATAATATAACAAATAGTCTCTCTTGTTTTCCGGGGGCGTCCGAAACCCCTCTTCAAACAATTTTTCTCCATCATGACAATGTCCGAAATCATGACTTCGATTCCACAATCCGTGGAATTTGTTTATTTCCTGCGACCGGTCAAGGTGCTCCGGGGCTTTGGAGAACTCTCAACAAATGTCGCCACTGTGAAACATTATATTATACGTATCCACGTGTGTCAACCAAAAATTTGCATAAAATACCAGCGATTCGCGCGTATTTCCTATCTATTTTTCCATAAACTCATATCCGACAAGTAAAAGACCTCTCGCCGGAGCTGTCGGTCCTGCCTTTTGTCTGTCCAATGCCTCTAAAATCTGTTCTATTTCTTCCGGCTCCATATTGCCGCGACCGATTTCCAATAAGGTTCCGACAATAATTCTTACCATATTAAACAAAAAGCCATTTCCGCTGATTCGAAAAATCAGATAATCTCCTTCTTTGCGAAAATCTGCCTCATATATGGTCCGCACCGTTGAAAGAACCTGTGCGCCAACGGCACAGAAGCTTTTAAAATCGTGTTCACCAACAAGATAATCCGCTGCTTTTTGCATGTTTGCAATGTCTAACGGGACATATACAAAATGTGCATACTGTCTGCCAATTGGATTTTCGAACCGGTTCATATAGATCCGATATTCATAGGTTTTCTTTGTATTGCAATGTCTGGGATGAAAATCCGGTTCTACCTCTTCCGATTTAAGCACCCGTATATCTTCCGGCAGCCTTGCATTTAATGCCGCAGAAAACTTTTCCGGGGCAATTCTCGACTCGGTATCAAATACCGCCAGATTTCCCAGCGCATGCACGCCGGCATCCGTTCTGCTGGCTCCGATGACACGGATATTTTCACCGGTCAGATCATGAAGTGCCTGATTTAATTTTTCCTCAATTGTGACACCGTTTGGCTGTATCTGCCATCCATGATAAGCCGTTCCGTCATATGCCACAGTTATCATAATTCGTTTCATTTACATTACACCTGCAAAATATGCAAGGGGAAGAATTTACCAAGAACAATGGCTACGATTAAATATACCAATAAAAACAAATATGCCAAATAGTCTGTTTTCTGATATTTCAAAGGTTTCATTTTGGTTCTGCCTTCTCCGCCCTGATAACAGCGTGCCTCCATGGCCATGGCCAAATCATTGGCGCGACGGAACGAAGAAACAAACAGCGGAACCAGCAGAGGTATCAGTGCCTTAACCTTTTTTATGATATTGCCACTTTCAAAATCCGCACATCTAGCCATCTGTGCCTTCATAATTTTATCCGTTTCTTCCATTAAAATAGGAATGAAACGAAGTGCAATCGACATCATCATGGATATTTCGTGAACCGGAACCTTGATTTTATTCAATGGTTTCATTAAGCTTTCCAATCCGTCTGTCAGTTGATTGGGCGTTGTCGTCAATGTCATAAGCGATGATCCGATAATTAAAAAAATCAATCGGATAGCCAGATAAAAAGCGGCTGCAATTCCCTCATAGGTCAAAGAAAATCTCCAGAATGAAACAATTGGTTCACCCGGTGTCAAAAATAGATTAAACAATGCCGTAATGATGAGCAAAATGACAATTGCTTTCAATCCTCTGACAATAAATGAAACCGGTACTTTGGAAAGACGTATTGTAAAAACCAAAAACGCCAGTGCAATCAAATAAATCGTCAGGTTACGAAACATAAATAACGTAACAATATATGCAATTGTACCTACCAGCTTTACACGTGGGTCCAGTTTATGTACAACCGAATCTGCCTGATAGTATTGTCCCAGAGTAATATCTTTGAGCATGTGTGTAATATCCTTCTAGTAATATTTCTTAACATTATGATACAAATTTACCAAAGCATCAGTTGCATCCGAAAGCGTGGTAACGCTTTCATCTACCGGATATCCCAGTTCTTTCACCTGATGCATAATATCGGTAACGGTAGGAACCGCAAGCCCGATTTCTTCCAGTTCCTGTTTGTGGGAAAATACTTCTTTGGGCGTTCCGTCCAAAAAGACCTCCCCATGATTCATGACAATAATCCGTTCTGCATAATCCGCAACATCATCCATGCTGTGTGATACCAGAATGATGGTACATTTCATTTTTTCATGAAGATCGCGTATCATATTCAGAATTTCTTCCCGGCCTTTCGGGTCAAGACCGGCCGTAGGCTCATCCAAAATCAAAACCTGTGGTTTCATCGCAATTACACCTGCAATTGCCACACGACGTTTCTGTCCGCCTGATAAATCAAAGGGTGACTGATAAAAGAATTCATCCTCTAACCCAACCATTTTCAAGGCTTCGTAAGCTCTTAATTCCACTTCTTTTTTTGGCAGTCCCAAATTCTTGGGACCAAAGCAGACATCCGAAAAGACATCCACTTCAAACAATTGATGTTCCGGGTACTGAAAAACCAATCCAACCTGGCTACGCAATTTCTTTCTGTCAAAATCATCATCGTGGATATCTTCTCCATTAAAATAGATTTCTCCACCTGTTGGTTTTATCAATCCGTTTAAATGCTGAACCAGCGTGGATTTTCCGGAACCCGTATGACCGATCAGACCAATAAACTGTTCATCCTGTAAAACCAGGTTAACATCTTTTAAAGCCGCAACTTCCATGGTTGTGCCTTCTTCATATATGCAGTTTACGTGATTTAGGATAATAGGCACTGTAATTCCTCCATAAACTCTTTTGTCGTTAAAATTCCTTTTGAGAAAGGCATTCCTGCTTTCCTGCATTCTTCTGCCAGCAATGTAACCTGCGGAACCGTTAATCGCAGTTTCTGCAACTCATCAACCTGCGAAAAAATTTCCTTTGGTGTTCCTTCCATTCGGATTTGTCCTTTATCCATGACAAAGACCTTGTCGGCATAAACAACTTCTTCCATATAATGGGTAATGAGAATAACCGTTATATTCTCAACCTCATTCAACGCGCGCACGGCGCGGATTACTTCTTTCCTTCCTTGTGGGTCGAGCATCGCTGTCGGCTCATCCAAAACAATGCATTTCGGATGCATGGCAAGCACTCCGGCAATGGATACACGCTGTTTCTGTCCGCCGGACAGTTTATTGGGAGAATGTTTCCGATATGCATACATTCCGACAGCTTTCAGACTTTCTTCCACTCTCTGCCAGATTTCTTTTGTGGGAACTCCCATATTCTCAGGTCCAAATCCCACATCTTCTTCCACTACCTGTCCAATAATCTGATTATCCGGATTCTGAAATACCATTCCTGCATTTTTTCGGATATCCCAGATATTTTTTTCATCTCTGGTATCCATCCCTGCTACATAAATGGTTCCCTCAGACGGAGACAAAATGGCATTCATATGTTTGGCAAGAGTTGATTTACCGGAACCGTTATGTCCTAAAATGGCAATAAAATCGCCCTCTTTTATATCCAGATCAACACCATCAACGGCTTTGGTAATTCCCTCTACATTGCCTTCTTCGTCTCTGTGTATATATTCAAATGTCAGCTTTTTTGTCTTAATCATGCTCATATCAATCAGTTTCCATCCTTTTTTCTGCAAAAAATGCCGGATATAAACTTTCAAAACCGTTATGCCTGTTTTTCAAGTTGTGTTATACTATAAAAGACGCAAATGTAAAAATTGCGCACACCCCATTTTATATATAGATTGGAGTAATTATGGCTAAAAAAAATTACAATTATGAAGATTTCAATAAACCGCAGAAAAACGAAAAATTCCGCCCCATATTTATGGCGGTTCTTGCGATATTCGCAATCGGCTATTTAATCGTTTATCGCGTCTATATCAGTCAGATACCAAACAATCCTTCAAAGCCGGGACCCGAATCCATCGTTTCCGAATCTTCCCTGGATGATTCTACCGCTTCTGAACCCTTATCTGACGCTCAAGTTAATACAGTTATTGAAGATACGGTATCAATCAAAAATGCGGATAAAACTTCCCTTGCAGACTCCCCTACAAAGACAACAAATGATACCACTGATACAGCCACTCAGGTAGTGGGCTCATCCAATAACCGGACAAATAACATATCTTTGGAAGGAGAAACATATACTGAAGAAACAATATCCCAAGGAAAGGAACTGGTCATGTATTCCGAGGAACGAATTCTTTATCAGGACGGTTTCTTCTATCAACCCATAACAGACGATGTAAAAGAAAGGATTTATGGTCTTTCTTATAAAACCGACTGCACCATACCTTATGAAGATCTGCGCTATGTCTCTGTGTTGTATTATGATTTTGAGAATCAGATACAAACCGGCGAGATTATCTGCAATAAAGCAATCGCAAAAGATCTTGTAGAAATCTTTTATGAACTGTATTGCAATCAATATCAGATTGACAAAATCCGTCTTGTGGATGAATATAACGCAGACGATGACTTATCCTGTGCTGACAACAACACCTCCTGCTTCAACTACCGAACAGTTGACGGAAGCAATACTTTGAGTAAACACGCACAAGGAGTTGCCATTGATATTAATCCCTTTCAAAATCCCTATGTCACTTATCCCAACGGCAAAGAACGTATTTCTCCTGCCAGAAGTGAACCCTATGCTGACCGTAGCAGCGGTCTTAGCCATATGATCACGGAAGATGATTTGTGTTACAAATTATTTATCGAACATGGTTTCACCTGGGGTGGGCATTGGAAAACCTTAAAAGATTATCAACATTTCCAAAAGGCTCTGTAAAATCTGTTACTAATATATGATTGTGATATACTTTTTCATCAATTAGATATTTTCATCCGGCATTTCTCGCCTGTTAGTGTATTGTATATGATCTGATTGTTAACGTCCTGCCAGATCCTGTAACTGTTTCACCAAATCCAAATCCGACTGTTGGACACGGATATTGGTAGTTACCGGATCCTGACCGGGATTGATTACGGTTAACTCAATAATGGTACCTTCCGTAATCCCTTTTCCGAACATTGTTTTAATAAATGCAACAAATTTCGGATGGGTGCTTTCAAATTTTTTTAATGCAGTCATAATCTGCATCATTGCTGCGGGATTCATCATAATCTTTTCCTCTTTTCGTTTTCTATCATCTATTCCTTTTACTCTCTTTTGTAATTTTGTGAAACATGTTTGTAATATGCATGATATTGGGGCAAAAGGTATTTTGCCCCAATGATACCAACGGATTGCTACGCACTTTGTGCTCAAGCGTTACCATATTGTTTCCTCGCTTAATCTATTCCATGCATAGCTATTTTTCCGTCTGATCTTCTTGTTATATTTAATGATATCATTTTTTATTTTTTTCATATATGAGGGACAGTCCGACCAGCGTCAGTTCATTATCCACTGTTACCTCATGCTTACATTGCGGAATTATTTTGGATGATAGACCTCCGGTAGCAACAACCGGACTTTCATATCCGAGTTCTTCCCATATTCTGTCAATAATACCGTCAATGGCGGCTACCTGACTGTAAATTATTCCGCTCTTCATACAGTCGATGGTATTTTTACCAAGAATTTTCTTTGGTGAATCCAGACTGATTTTGGGCAATTGCGAGGTCCGATTAACCAAAGAGTCCAAAGACACTCGGACTCCCGGTATAATCATACCTCCAATATAGTTTTTATTTTGATCCAATACACTGACTGTTGTCGCCGTTCCCATATCAATCATGATTAACGGTGCACCGTAAAGATGCAGACCCGCTACGGCATTTACAATCAGATCAGCACCCACCTGGGCCGGATTTTCCATTAAAATATTCAAACCGGTTTTTACCCCCGGACCGACAATCATACAATCAAGTCCGAATAATTTCTCGATTGCCATCTGAAGTGTCCGGTTAATAGGCGGAACCACAGAAGAAATAATACATCCGGTAACGGCAGATTTTTCAATCCGATACAACTCAAACAATACGTTGAGTGTTGCCGCATATTCCAGCTCTGTTTTTAATGTATCGGTCGCAATTCT
Organism: Lachnospiraceae bacterium; assembly: GCA_017387565.1. Taxonomy (GTDB): domain Bacteria; phylum Bacillota; class Clostridia; order Lachnospirales; family Lachnospiraceae; genus UBA2882. Next base: position 83,669 of record JAFOEY010000037.1, read on the forward strand.
TTCAAAAAACATAATCTTTTCATCTTCTATGCAACCAACCACAATATTTGTATTTCCGACGTCGATGGCCAAAATCATATTTATTCTCCTTTTATGTACGCAAACGGATAAAATGATGCTGAGAGCAAAAGGCATTTTATCTCATGATACCAACGGATTGCTACGCACTTTGTGCTCTCGCAATTATAAAATCCGAATTCCATACAAAATTATCTTTTGATTGCCTTTTGTAATGCCCAGGATACCGCACCTGCTAAAACGCAGCAGGAAATTGCTTCAATTAAGCCCTGTACACCTACCAATGCAATAATGAATGAAATAGGGTTACTTACTCCGAATGTTTCAACCAATCCCTGAATATAGTCAGAATTGTAGAAGAAAATTACAATACAACCCATAAAAAGTATAGTATTTAATAAAGGACAACAGATAGCTCCCAAAAAGTAGGATGCTTTTCCGGCCTTTACTTTATTCTGGAAAAATTTAAAAAGATATGCTGTGCATAATCCCTCTAAAAATCTCGGAACCAAAATCGTCACTACCGCTAAAAAAGGATTTACTGCCATTAAGGTACTCATCATTCCGCTGGCACCAATTAATGCATTATAAAGACTTGTAAATCCAAATCCAAGTCCGCAAACAATTCCTCCGATGGGTCCAATGATAATGGCGCCAATCGCAACCGGTATGGTAACGAGCGAAATACTTAAAAACGGTGTACGAATCGTACCGAGAGGGGTTGTTTCTAAAGCGAAACAATCCAAAGAATTGCATTGACAATCATGATTTGCGAATAAAGATATGAATGGTTGCCGCCTAAATGGTCAGCACCAAAACTTTTTGCATAGATCCATCGATGCATTTTCCTTTGGAATAACGCTCAATTTAAAAAATATCATAGCAATCCGTTTTTGTAAACCTTTGTTTGTCATTTTATGCATTTTGCTCTTTCAAACTCTTCTGTTGCCACTCCGATAATCCCACACGCATCCGACAGACTAATTTTTAATTTTTCTATCACATGCTCCACACTTTTAATCAGACGGTCTGCATCTCCCTTTTCCATTCCTTTTTCCATTCCAAGTTCTTCCTGTTCTATCATCAATTCCTCAAATGCCTTACACATAGGTATTTCCTCCTCTTCCATTTTTGAAATAATTGGTAAATCCTTTCCCTGATAAATATGCATATTGATCAATTCAGCAAACCGCTCCTTGTTTGCCATAAACGGGCGCGTATATATATCCTTTTTGCCCATGTAACTCCTTTCCGGCTGCAACAAGCCAGGAACACCCTTTCTGTATCCAGCCATAATTAAATTATTCTTTGTGAAATATGGCTGAAACGCCGGAACCGGACTTACCGGTATATCGTTCCCGAACGGAACTGAGATTTTCACATAAAAGTAATTTTCTTACTCTTATTGGAAATTATAGAAATACTTCTCGAATTCGTCAATACAAATTGCGAAAATATATTAACGTTTTATCGTTTTTTTCAGTGTTTCCTATACATTTCACTTTGTACATAAATAGCCCCTTACAAAAGGCAAAAAAGACCACCGCCTAAGCGATGGTCTCTTAAAATGCTGTTTGTGTTTTGAAAAGGTATCTTAAATTATACTAACTCAAGAACAACTTCCATTGCTGCGTCACCTTTACGTTCGCCGATTTTGATGATACGTGTGTATCCACCTTTACGGTCAACATATTTAGGTGCGATTTCATCAAATAATTTTGCAACAAGATCAACTTCTTTTGTATTTCTCTTCTTACCTGCATTCTGTGTGGGAACTTCGGTAACAGGATATAATACTTTTAACATCTGTCTTCTTGCATGAAGTCTGCTGGGAAGATCTTTTTTGATTTCCTTTTCTACTTCATCATAAACAGTAACTTTCTTACCGTCTACTACTTCTTTTACTCTCTTGCCATCAGCATCTTTTCTGGCAACTTTTGCTTTAACCTTAACAGTTTCAAAGTTGTCTTTTTCTTTTACAGCAAGTGCAATTAAGCCTTCTGCAATTTTGCGAACTTCTTTTGCTCTTGCTTCCGTAGTAACGATTTTACCATGATAAAGTAAATTTGTTACCTGATTTCTTAATAATGCTTTTCTCTGGCTGCTTGTTCTGCCAAGTTTTCTGTATTTTGCCATTTTAAAATCCTCCATTCTTGGTCCACCGGACAACGCTCTTTGGACTTATATATCCGGCAGTTGTTAATTGCCAATCATGAGTATGTATATAAATGCTCGTCGGCCTTACTTTATATACAAATCATTTTTATTCTTCGCCTGAATTTAATTCAAGGCCTAATTCTTTTAACTTCGCCAAAACTTCTTCTAATGACTTACGTCCAAGATTACGAACTTTCATCATATCATCGGAAGTCTTGTTTGTTAATTCTTCAACGGTATTGATGTTTGCTCTCTTTAAGCAGTTGTATGAACGAACAGACAACTCTAATTCATCAATACTCATCTCTAATACTTTTTCTTTCTCGTCATCCTCTTTTTCAACCATGACTTCAGCGCTCTTAGCGTTTTCAGATAAGTCGATAAAGAGTTTGAGATGCTCACTAAGTACTTTTGCAGCAAGGCTGACTGCATCATCGGGGAATAACGTTCCGTTTGTATATACATCTAATGTCAGCTTGTCATAATCAGTAACCTGACCGACACGGGTATTTTCAACGGTCATGTTTACTCTTTCAACAGGTGTGTAGATAGAATCTACAGCGATAACACCGATGCGTAATCCATCGCCTTTATTTTTGTCAGCACTTACATATCCTCTACCGTTTGTAATGGTAAGTTCCATGTATAACTTACTGTCTTTACCGCCGCTTAATGTTGCGATAACCTGGTCCTTGTTGATGATCTCGATATCCGAATCAACCTGGATATCAGATGCTCTTACAACACCTTCGCCTTCAAACTCGATATAAGCGAGCTTGGGTTCATTGGATGCGCTGGTATTTTTGATTGCAAGACTCTTTAAGTTCATGATGATTTCGGTAACATCCTCTTTCACTCCGGGAATGGACGAAAATTCATGTAATACACCATCAATCTTAACCTGGCTAACTGCTGTACCGGGTAAAGAAGAAAGCATGATTCTTCTTAAAGAATTACCAAGGGTAATACCATAGCCTCTTTCCAAAGGCTCAACAACAAATTTCCCATACTTTTTATCTTCTGAGATTTCAACAACTTCAATATTCGGTCTCTCAAAATCAAACACTGCAATACCCTCCTTACAAAACGGTTATTATTTGGAGTATAACTCGACGATAAGCATTTCGTTTACAGGAACATCAATCTGTTCTCTTGTAGGAAGTGCTTTTACAGTTCCTTTGAGTGCTTCCAAATCCTGCTCTAACCATTCCGGTGAAATTCTGCCGGCTGTTACTTCAACGATATCTTTGTATCTCTGTAAGCTCTTGGATTTTTCTCTGATTTCAATAACATCTCCTGCTTTTACTAAGTATGAAGGGATGTTTACTGATTTACCGTTTACCAATACATGTTTGTGGTCAACGATCTGTCTGGCTTCTCTTCTGGTTCTTGCAAAACCAAGACGGAAAACAACGTTGTCCAGTCTTGACTCTAACATTGTCATAAGATTTTCACCAGTCATACCTTTTTTACGATCAGCTTTTTCGTAGTAATTTCTGAAAGGTTTTTCCAATACACCGTAAATGAATTTTGCTTTCTGTTTCTCACGTAACTGTAAGCCGTACTCGCTCATCTTCTTACCTGCTCTTGCAGATTTACGATTGGATTTTTTGGTGTATCCCAAATATGTGGGATCTAAGTCTAAAGATCTGCATCTTTTTAATACCGGTGTTCTGTTAACTGCCATTTTAATTATCCTCCTACTATTGTTTACAATGAGTACGCCCCACTTAAGCCGTATCGGATTGTGGTCTCATCTTCTTCCAATGGTTTATAAAAGTTCTATTTATAGTAAAAATTATACACGACGGCGTTTAGGCGGGCGGCATCCATTGTGAGGAACCGGTGTTACGTCTTTGATACTTGTAACTTCCAAACCTGCTGCCTGAAGAGCACGGATTGCTGCTTCACGTCCTGATCCGGGTCCTTTTACAAATACATCTACTGTCTTTAATCCATGTACTAATGCTGCCTTTGTTGCAGTTTCTGCTGCCATCTGTGCTGCATATGGAGTAGATTTTCTTGAACCTCTAAAACCAAGACCACCTGCACTTGCCCAGCTCAATGCGTTACCTTCTGTATCTGTTAATGTAACGATTGTATTATTGAAAGATGACTGGATATGTGCCTGTCCGCGTTCAACGTTTTTCTTAACACGCTTTTTTGTAACTCTTTTCGTTGCTACTTTTTTAGCCATTTTAAACTAACCTACTTTCTTGATATGCTTTCAATTATTTTTTCTTATTTGCTACGGTTCTCTTCGGACCTTTTCTTGTTCTTGCATTGGTCTTTGTCTTCTGACCACGAACAGGAAGTCCTTTTCTGTGACGGATACCTCTGTAGCATCCAATTTCCTGTAATCTCTTGATGTTTAAAGCGATTTCTCTTCTTAAATCACCTTCTACAGTCTGTGTTGCATCAATTACTTCACTGATTCTTTTAACTTCTTCATCTGTTAAATCTCTGCAACGAGTGTCGGGATTAACATTTGCTTCTGCTAAAATACGATTAGAACTTACTCTACCAATACCATAGATGTAAGTTAAACCGATCTCAACACGTTTGTCTCTGGGTAAGTCTACACCTGCAATACGAGCCATTTTAAAAATTCCTCCATTTGTTTACTTGTTGCAATTCATTATAAAATTGCAAGCAGATACTAATTGATTGGGGGATGCACATTATCCCCAACCGGGTAAATACCCGATCTTTCCGATACTAAAGGTTGTCTTCTCGGTATCAATAAGTAATCTCCCGTAGGCTCATCTACGTTCAATTATCTTAATAGTACACATCCCGATGACGGCGGTCTGTGTACCTCAGCCGCTTTCTTTGATTCCTAAAAGCTCCACGTCTGGTCTGTTAATTGTGGATTATCCCTGTACCTGTTTGTGCTTGGGATTTTCACAGATAATTCTGATTTTCCCTTTTCTTTTAATTACTTTGCATTTTTCGCAAATCGGTTTTACTGATGATCTAACTTTCACGTTAAACCCTCCTTTCACAAAAAGACCATTTTGTATTATAGCATTAAGGCATAGCAATGGCAAGAACTTTTTTCAACTTGTCATTTTTCTTATATTTTTTCCCACCGGTTTTGCTGCCAAAGCCACAATCATTGTTTTATTTATCTCTCCAGATGATTCTTCCTTTTGATAAATCATAAGGAGATAATTCCAAGGTTACTTTGTCTCCGGGTAAAATACGGATGAAGTTCTGTCTTAACTTTCCACTGATGTGGGCCAAAACCTTGTGTCCGTTTTCCAACTCTACCTGAAACATGGTGTTGGGTAACTTTTCAACTACTGTTCCTTCAATTTCGATTACATCTGCTTTTGACATATTATACCTCCGCATTATTCATGTGTTGCCAAAATAGTTTCATTGTTCTTTTTATTTCATGATCATACAATTTCTCACCGCGCTGCAGTTTTTCTGCAATCTCCTGTGTGGAATACTTTTGATTGATCTGAACATGCTTCATTGATTTTTTCTTTGGATTTGCCATAGTTTTTAATTCTCCGTCTGCCAGATAAACAAATCCGTTTTCTTCCTTTATAATGATGTAAGCATGACCTTTATCATGTCCGGCCATTGCCACCGCTATCTTACCAATCATACCGTTTCCTCTTAATATAATGTAAGAATATCCGGTTCTCCATCGGGCATAATCAGAATTGTATTTTCGTAATGTGCCGAAATACTATGATCTGCCGAAGCAACCGTCCAGTCATCATCCAGCCAGTCAACATCTCCGGTTCCTAAATTAATCATCGGTTCAACGGCCAGTGTCATTCCCGGACATAATCGAATTCCACGTTTTTTTTGTGCGAAATTCGGTACCTGCGGATCTTCATGAAGATGTGTTCCTATTCCATGTCCGACTAAATCCCTTACAATACCATATCCGAACTGACTGATATATGCAGCAATGGCATTGGATATATCATGTAAATGATTTCCATTCTTTGCCATTTTTATACCTTCGAAAAAGCTTTGTCTGGTACGTTCCATCAATAAAGCAGCTTCTTCGCTGACCTCTCCTACCGGAAATGTTCTTGCCATATCGGAATGATATCCTTTATAAATCAATCCGGCATCAAGGCTTATGATATCGCCTTCTTTTAAGATCGTACTTTTTTTCGGGATGCCGTGTACAACCTCTTCATTTACGGAAGTACAAATAGAAGCCGGATAGCCATTGTAATTTAAGAAGTTCGGAATACATCCATGGGCACGAATCAGTTTGTCGCCAAGCTGATTTATTTCCATTGTGGATATTCCCGGCTTAATTGCCTGCTCTAAGTTATAAAAGACATCGGCCAACAATTTGCACGACTCTCGCATAAGTTCAATTTCTCTTGCAGATTTAATTGAAACAGCCATTTTTATTCTCCCAAAATTTCAACAATGGCAGCAAAAACATCTTTCATGTCCACTGTTCCGTCCACACTCTTTAACACACCTTTTTCTTCATAAAAGTCAATTAAAGGCTGTGTCTGTTCATGATATACATTTAAACGGTTCTTTACGGTTTCCGGCTGGTCGTCATCGCGGATAATCAGCTCTTTGCCGCACACATCACAAATACCTTCCGTCTTAGGCGCATTGTATACAACATGATATGTTGCACCGCAGGCTACGCATGCACGTCTTCCGCCCATACGGTTGATGATATTTTCATCCGGAACATCAACGTTTATTGCGTAATCGATTTTATCACCCAGCTTTGTTAAAGCTTCATCCAAAACATTTGCCTGTGGAATAGTTCTTGGAAATCCATCCAGAACATAGCCGTTTTTGCAATCATCCTGGGCAACACGGTCCAATAAAATTTTGACCGTTAATTCATCGGGAACCAGTTTTCCCTGATCCATATATTGTTTCGCTTCCTTACCAAGCTCTGTACCGTTTTTGATATTTGCTCTGAAAATATCACCGGTAGAAACATGGGGAATACCGTATTTTTCTGCAATCATTTTGGCCTGTGTACCTTTACCGGCACCGGGCGCACCTAACATAACGATTTTCATCTGAAACCTCCACGCTGAATACGCAAGCATGGGACATGACGGTAAACCGCCTGCCCCAAATTGCGTTTTTCATATTCTAGTCATTTAAGAACCCTTTGTAATTTCTTACCAAAAGCATGGATTCAATCTGTTTGATTGTCTCTAAAACGACGCTTACGATAATGATTAAGCTTGTTCCGCCAAAGGAAACGCTTGCACCGAACACTCCGTTAAATACATAAGGAATAACGGCGATGATAAGCAGTCCGCATGCTCCGATAAAAATTATATATTTCAGAATTCTATTTAAATATTCGGTCGTAGGCTTACCGGGTCTGATACCCGGAATAAATCCACCTGACTTTTTAATGTTGTTTGACACCTCTAAAGGATTAAATGTAATGGATGTATAGAAGTAAGCAAAGAAGATTACCAATAATACATACACAAGCAATCCAATGGAATAAATCGGTGTACTCGGTTTGCACCAGTTATTGGAATTCAAACCTTTTAAAATTTCTCCCCAAAAACCTTGTCCCTGCACATTAAGTAACTGACAGATGACAATGGGGAACTCCATCAGAGATGAAGCAAAGATAATCGGGATTACGCCGGCTGTATTAACCTTTAACGGGATTACGGAACTCTGTCCGCCAACAGTACGTCTTCCCTGTATTTTTTTTGCGTATTGAACCGGAATTTTACGAATACCGCCATTTAAAATAACAACGATAACAACCATTCCCAATACCACAGCAATAATTACAACTGCAGCAACTACGCCTAATGCAATCGTAGAAGCACCTTTTACGAACTGATCAAATAAGTTGGCAAAATCACTGGGCAGTCTGGAAATGATATTGATAATCAAAACGATAGAAATACCGTTTCCGACACCTTTTTCGGTAATTCGTTCACCAACCCACATAAGAAACGCGCTACCTGCTGTCAAAGCAGCGATAACAACGATATAATCAACAACTTCTACATCGCCCTGCAACAAGCCCTGATTACCAAATCCGATAGCCATGGCAGATGATTCAATCAACGCCAGACCAACCGTTACATAACGGGTAATCGCCTGAATTTTTTTACGTCCATCTTCACCATCTTTTTGCATCTCTTCCAATTTCGGAATTGCGATGGTTAAAAGCTGCATAATAATGGAAGATGTAATATAAGGTGTAATATTCAATGCCAGTACCGACATTCTTAAAAAAGAACCTCCGGTAAAAGCATCAAAAAAGCCAAAAGTACCTGCGGTCTGCTGTTCAAACCACTGAGAGAAGAAATCTCTGTTTACACCCGGGACGGGTAGTTGGCATCCAAAACGGATGACAACTAACATCACGAATGTAAAAAGCAGTCTGTTACGAACCTCTTTTACTTTAAAGGCATTGGTTAAGGTTTTAAACATTAAATCACCTCTGCTGTTCCACCAACTGCTTCAATCTTAGCTTTTGCTGCTTCACTGTAAGCATTTACTTTAACTGTAAGCTTTTTGGTAATTTCTCCGTTTCCGAGGATCTTAACTCCGTCTTTTGCTGCATCGATAATGCCTGCCTTGATTAATGCTTCTACATCAACAGTAGCACCATCTTCAAATTTCTTATCCAGTACAGATAAGTTAATTGCAACGATTTCTTTTGAATTTCTATTTTTGAAGCCTCTCTTAGGGATTCTTCTGTATAACGGCATCTGTCCGCCTTCGAAACCAATTCTGGGTGCTCCAGAACGAGCTTTCTGACCTTTATGTCCTTTACCGGCTGTCTTTCCGTTACCAGATCCATGTCCACGGCCTCTTCTAAAATTATCACTGTGTTTAGAGCCTTCAGCAGGTCTTAAATTTGATAATTCCATGATCGTACCTCCTTTAGGAATCAATTATGCTTCTTCAACTTTTACTAAGTGTTTTACCTGATTAACCATACCTCTTACTGCATCATTATCGGGTAATTCAACGGTCTTGTTAACTTTCTTTAATCCTAAAGCGGTAACTGTTGCTCTGTGTTTAGGAATAGCACCGATTGGGGATTTTACTAAAGTTACTTTAATTTTTTTATCTGCCATTTTTACTTCCTCCTTATGCCATGATCTCGCTTACTGCTTTACCACGGTTTTTAGCTACTTCTTCAGGAGTCTTTAACTGGCTTAAGCCTTCGATTGTAGCAAGTACAACGTTCTGCTTATTGTTGGAACCTAAAGATTTTGTACGAATATTCTTGATGCCTGCAAGTTCGCAAACGTTACGTGCGGGACCGCCGGCGATAACACCTGTACCTTCGGGAGCTTTCTTCAAAAGCACGGTAGCGCTTCCGAATTTACCGTAGATATCATGTGTAATACTGTTGTTTTCATCTAATGCAACAGATACAAGTCTCTTTGTTGCGTCTTCTTTTCCTTTACGGATTGCTTCCGGAATTTCAGTAGCTTTTCCAAGACCTGCACCAACGTGTCCGTTGCCGTCACCTACAACAACAAGTGCTGTAAAACGCATGTTACGACCACCTTTTACTACTTTTGTTACACGTTTGATGGAAACAACTTTTTCTGTAAGCTCTAAATTGCTTGTATCGATAATTGTTCGTTTCATTTAAGTCTGTCTCCCTTCCTAAAATTCCAAACCGGCTTCTCTGGCTGCGTCAGCCAAAGCTGCGATTTTACCTGTATATACAAATCCACCTCTGTCAAAAACAACTGTTTTGATGCCTTTTTCAAGAGCTTTCTTTGCGATTACTGTTCCTAAATATGCTGCTGCTTCAACGTCATTGGTTTTCTTTAATTCAGCTTTTACATCTTTTTCAAGTGTAGAAGCAGAAACTAATGTATGACCTACTGTATCGTCGATAATTTGAGCATACATGTGATTATTACTTCTGAAAACAGCCAAACGAGGTCTTTCAGATGTTCCGTTTAAAGAAAAACGCATTCTTTTATGTTTTTTAACACGAATTTCACTTCTTGATTCTTTACTAACCATTTTTCACACTCTCCTTATCTTATTTCTTACCGGTCTTACCGACTTTACGTCTGATCACTTCATCAGCATACTTAATACCTTTACCTTTGTAAGGTTCAGGTCTTCTCTTATCTCTGATTTCAGCTGCAAACTGACCAACTTTTTCTTTATCGATACCTTTTACGATAATGATGTTCTGTCCGTCTAAAACTGTCTCAATGCCTTCGGGATCTTCCATTTCAACCGGATGAGAGTAACCTAAGTTTAAGGTTAATTTCTTTCCCTGTTTTGCTGCTCTGTAACCAACACCATTTACTTCAAGTTTCTTTTCAAATCCCTGAGTAACACCAACAACCATGTTGTTGATCAGTGTTCTGGTTAATCCATGTAAGGATTTCATTTTCTTTAAATCATTAGGTCTGGAAACGACTACTTCAGCACCTTCTACTTTGATTTCCATTTCTGAAGGTAACACTCTTTCTAATGTTCCCTTAGGACCTTTTACAGTCACTTTGTTATTTTCTGCAACCTCTACAGTTACGCCTGCAGGAATTGCGATTGGCATTCTTCCTATACGTGACATGCCCGTACCTCCTATAAATTTGTTTAAAGGTTAATATTGTTGCTTTTCTAATAACCGGCACAGTCTACAAAACCAAAAGTTTGACCAGCCAGTCTGTGTCGCTCAGCCTTGCGACTCCACTAAATTCGAGCGTCGCCTTCGGCTCGCTCTCATTAAGTGTCGCTGCAAAGCTTCGCACTAAATTCGTGCTGCGCTACGCTTGCACTCATTAAGTGCTCAGCCTACCACACAAATGCTAAAACTTCGCCACCAACCTGAAGCTCTCTTGCCTTCTTGTCGGTAATAACACCCTGGTTTGTAGATAAAATTGCGATGCCGAGACCACCTAATACTTTAGGAAGATCTTCTTTACCGGCATAAACTCTAAGACCGGGTTTTGAAATTCTCTTGATTCCGGAAATGATTTTTTCATTCTTATCAGCACCGTATTTTAATGTGATATGAAGAGTTTTGAAATTTCCGTCTTCAACTAAATCATATTTCTGAATATATCCTTCATCTACTAAGATGTTTGCGATTGCAATTTTCATCTTAGAAGCAGGAACATCTACTGTATCATGTTTTGCAGTATTTGCATTACGAATTCTTGTAAGCATATCTGCAATGGGATCACTCATTGCCATGTTAGTTGCCTCCTTTTCTCTTTCTACCAGCTAGCTTTTTTAACGCCCGGGATCTGTCCCTTGTATGCTAACTCACGGAAGCAAACTCTACAGATTCCATATTTTCTAAGGACTGAATGAGGACGTCCACAAACTCTGCAACGTGTGTATTCTCTGGTAGAGAATTTAGCAGGACGCTGCTGTTTAACTTTCATTGCTTTCTTAGCCATGCGAATTTACCTCCTATTATTTTTCAAACGGCATGTTGAATAATGTCAATAACTCACGAGCTTCTTCATCGGTTTTGGCTGTTGTAACGAAGATAACATCCATACCTCTTACCTTATCGACTTTATCATATTCGATTTCAGGGAAGATAATCTGCTCTTTAATACCAAGTGCATAATTTCCTCTGCCGTCAAATGCGTTGGGATTAACACCTCTGAAGTCACGTACACGGGGTAATGCAAGGTTTACTAAACGATCTAAAAACTCATACATTTTTTCTCCACGTAATGTAACTTTACATCCAATTGCCTGACCTTCTCTGATCTTAAAGTTAGCAACAGATTTTTTTGCTTTTGTTGTAACAACTTTCTGACCGGTAATTGTCTCCATGTCTTTAATAGCTGTCTCCAAAGCTTTTGCATTGTCTTTTGCTTCGCCAACGCCCATGTTGACAACGATCTTGTCAAGCTTCGGAACTTCCATGATATTTTTATAACCAAACTTTTTGATCATAGCATCTACGATCTCGTCTTTGTAGAAATCTTTAAGTCTGCTCACGAACTAGACCTCCTCTCTTATTTGTCGATAACCTCACCGGTTGCTTTTGCGTAACGTACTTTTTTGCCATCTTCGAACTTGAAGCCAACTCTTGTAGCTTTTCCGCCTACAACTAACATTACGTTTGATGCGTCAATCGGTGCTTCTTTTTCAATTCTGCCACCTGCCTGGTTAGCAGCTGAAGGTTTTGCGTGTTTTGTAACCATGTTAACACCTTCAACAACGATTTTGTTGTTTTTGGGGTCAACGGAAATTACTTTACCTTCTTTGTCTTTATTCTTTCCTGCGATAACTTTAACAGTGTCGCCTTTTTTAATCTTTAACATTTACGGCACCTCCTATAATACTTCGGGAGCTAAAGAAACGATTTTCATGAACTGTTTGTCACGAAGTTCTCTTGCTACCGGTCCGAAAATACGTGTTCCTCTGGGAGTCTTGTCATCTTTAATGATAACTGCTGCATTTTCATCGAATTTGATATAAGATCCGTCTTTACGACGAGCGCCTTTTACTGAACGAACAACAACAGCTTTAACAACATCGCCTTTTTTAACAACACCGCCGGGTGTTGCATCTTTAACAGAAGCAACGATGATATCTCCGATGTTCGCATATCTTCTTGTTGATCCACCCATAACACGAATGCAAAGTAATTCTTTCGCACCTGTGTTATCAGCAACTTTAAGTCTGCTTTCCTGCTGAATCATGCCAATTCTCCTTCCTAAAAGCTTATTTAGCTCTTTCTACGATTTCAACAAGTCTCCATCTTTTATCTTTAGATAAAGGTCTTGTTTCCATTACTTTAACGGTATCGCCAATGTTACATTCGTTGTTTTCGTCATGAGCTTTCAATTTGTAAGTTCTCTTAACGATTTTCTTGTAAAGAGGATGTTTTACATGGTCTTCTACAGCAACAACGATTGTTTTCTGCATTTTATTGCTTACGACCTTACCGGTACGTGTTTTTCTTAAATTTCTTTCTTCCACGATTTATTCTCCTTCCTGTCGAGAATTATTCTGCAACACTGTTTTTCTGAGTGATAACAGTCTGAATTCTGGCGATGTTCTTACGAACTTCTTTAATTCTGCTTGTGTTATCCAGCTGGTTTGTTGCATTTTGGAATCTCAAATTGAAAAGTTCTTTTTTGGCAGCTGTTAATTCGTCAGCTAATTCAGTAACAGATTTAGCCTGTAAATCTTCTACATATTTATTAGTTTTCATTTGATACACCGCCTTCCAAATCTGCTTTTGAAACAATTTTGCATTTGCAGGGGAGCTTGTGAGTTGCAAGACGTAATGCTTCTCTTGCTGTTTCTTCCGGAACACCGGCAATTTCAAACATTACACGTCCGGGTTTCACTACTGCTACCCAATATTCAAGAGTACCTTTACCGGAACCCATACGGGTTTCAGCGGGTTTACTTGTAACCGGTTTATCCGGGAAAATTTTGATCCAAACGCGACCACCACGTTTGATATAACGTGTCATAGCAATACGGGCTGCTTCAATCTGGTTGGATTTAATCCAGCAGGGTTCCATTGCTACGATACCATATTCGCCGTAAGTAATTGTATTACCTTTTGTACATTTTCCGGCCATGGAGCCACGGAACTGTTTACGACGTTTAACTCTTTTAGGCATTAACATTATTTATCGCTCCCTTCCTTATTTCCTTTAGTAGGAAGTACTTCGCCTTTGTAGATCCAAACCTTAACACCAACTTTGCCGTAGGTTGTATCTGCTTCTGCGAAACCATAGTCAATATCTGCTCTTAATGTCTGAAGCGGAATAGTACCTTCGCTATAAAACTCTGTACGAGCCATATCTGCACCGCCAAGACGTCCGCTACATGCAGCTTTGATACCAAGTGCACCACTCTTCATGGTACGAGACATGCAGGATTTCATGGCACGTCTGAATGTGATACGGTTTTCCAACTGCTGAGCGATGTTTTCAGCAACAAGCTGAGCATCTCTGTCGGGTTTTTTGATTTCTTTAATATCAACAGAAACCTTCTTGCCTGTCATTTTGGCAAGTTCCTGTTTGGTAACCTCGATTTCAGCACCACCTTTACCGATTACTACACCGGGCTTAGCTGTATAAAGGATTACTTTTACTCTGTCAGACTGTCTTTCGATTTCGATCTTAGAAACGCCTGCGCTGTATAATTTTTTCTTAAGGTATTTTCTGATGTCGTAATCTTCAACTAAGTAGTCAGCGAATTCTGCATCAGCATACCATTTGGAATCCCAATCTTTGATAACGCCGACTCTAATTCCATGAGGATTAACTTTCTGTCCCATTACTTTTCCTCCTATCTTTCATCAAGCACGATTGTGATGTGACTTGTTCTCTTTAAGATTCTGTAAGCTCTACCCTGTGCTCTGGGCTGTACACGCTTCATTGTGGGGCCCTGGTTTGCGTAGCACTCTGCAATATAAAGCTTATCAGCGCTCATGTGATTGTTGTTTTCTGCGTTAGCGATTGCAGATTCTAATAATTTTTTAATAACGCTGGAAGCATATCTGGGATTGTATGCTAAGATACCGATTGCTGTCTCAACGTCTTTACCTCTGATGGCATCTAATACGAAACATGCTTTCTGAACAGGAATTCTAGCGTAAGAGATCTTAGCGCTGGGTCTTGTGTCCTTATTCGCATTTCTTTCTCTTTTAATTTGGGATCTATGTCCTTTTGCCATGGATAAAACCTCCTTTCAAATTATCTAACCTTGGATTTCTTTTCGTCTTTTCCATGTCCTCTATAGGTTCTGGTTGCTACGAACTCACCGAGTTTGTGACCAACCATATCCTCTGTAACATATACAGGCACATGCTTTCTTCCATCATGAACAGCAAATGTATGTCCAACGAAAGAAGGGAAGATTGTAGAACGACGAGACCAGGTTTTGATAACTTGTTTCTGTCCTGCTTCGTTCATAGCATCAACTTTTTTCAGTAAGCTTGCGTCTGCAAAGGGTCCTTTTTTAAGTGATCTAGCCATTGTGATTCCTCCTTAATTACTTAATAGCTTTTCCGTCTCTACGTCTTACGATTAACTTGTTAGATTGTTTCTTTTTCTTACGAGTCTTAAGACCGAGAGCAGGTTTACCCCAAGGTGTGCTCGGACCGGGACGACCGATACCGGTTTTACCTTCACCACCACCGTGCGGATGGTCATTGGGGTTCATAACGGAACCACGAACGGTAGGACGAATACCCATGTGACGTTTACGTCCTGCTTTACCGATTTTGATCAGGTTGTGATCGCCATTACCGACAACGCCGATTGTTGCACGGCATCCGATCGGAACCATTCTCATTTCGCCTGAAGGAAGACGCAATGTTGCGTATTTTCCTTCTTTAGCCATAAGCTGTGCGCTGTTACCAGCACTACGAACCATCTGGCCACCCTTGCCGGGCATTAACTCGATATTGTGTACCAAAGTACCAACCGGAATATCAGCTAAAGCTAAGCAGTTACCTACTCTTACTTCTGCTTCCGGACCGCTCATAACGGTCATTCCGTCTGTTAAGCCTTCGGGAGCAAGGATATATGCTTTCTCGCCGTCTGCATAGCAGATTAAAGCGATGTTTGCAGTTCTGTTAGGATCATATTCGATACCGATTACTTTTGCAGGGATACCATCTTTTCCGTTTCTCTTGAAATCGATGATTCTGTATTTCTGGCGGTTTCCGCCTCCCTGATGTCTAACTGTGATTTTACCCTGGTTATTACGTCCGGCATGTTTCTTTTTGGAAGTCACAAGAGATCTCTCAGGAGTTGTCTTTGTGATTTCGGAAAAATCAGAACCGGTCATATTTCTACGGGACGGTGTATAGGGATTATAGGTTTTAATTCCCATTGTTGTTTCTCCTTTCGATTGCATTTATCATCACGCTTGTGTGCGTATGGGCGAACATCTTATAAACCTGCGAAGATTTCGATGTCCTTACTATCCTCTGTAAGCCAAACAATTGCTTTTTTTGTTTTAGCGGTCTTACCGTAAACCAGACCACGTCTTTTAGTTTTGCCGTCATAGTTCATGGTATTTACTTTTGCAACTTTGGCACCTTCGAACATTTTTTCAACAGCTTCTTTGATCTGTGTCTTGTTTGCTTCAGGATGAACTAAGAATGTGTATTTCTTTTCTCCCATGCCGGCCATACTCTTTTCTGTGATAACCGGTTTCTGGATTACGTCATAATACATGATTGCTGCCATTATGCATACACCTCCTCAATCTTTGCAACAGAGTCCTTTGTGAGAACTACTTTCTTTGCCTTCATGATATCGTATGTGTTGATTGTGTTTGTAAGTGTTGTGTCAACTGTAGCTAAGTTTCTTGCAGATAATACAGTATTCTGATCATTGTCAGAAAGTACTACGAGACCTGCGTCTACATTTAAGTTGTCCATAACTGTCTTGAAAGCTTTTGTTTTGATCTCGTCAAATTTAAGCTCATCAACTACGATCAGGTTGCCTTCCTGTACTTTGCTTGTTAAAGCTGATTTTAAAGCAGCCTGTTTTTCTTTTTTGTTTAATCTGATTGTATAATCTCTCGGTACGGGAGCGAATACAACGCCGCCTCCTGTCCACTGAGGAGATCTTGTTGAACCCTGTCTAGCATGACCGGTTCCTTTCTGTCTCCAAGGTTTTCTACCGCCACCGGAAACTTCAGAACGAGTTTTTGCTTTCTGTGTTCCCTGACGTTTATTAGCAAGCTGCGCAACGACTGCCATGTGTACAAGATGTTCGTTTACTTCAACACCGAATACCGCATCGTTTAAGTCGATTGTGCCAACTTCTTTACCTTCCATATTATAAACAGATACGTTTGCCATCTGAATGGTCCTCCTTTCCTCCTAATTAAGCGTTCACCTTAACGGTTTCTTTGATTGTTACTAATGCTTTCTTAGGTCCGGGTACTGCGCCTTTAACCAAAAGCAAATTCTTTTCAGCGTCAACTTTAACAACTGTTAAGTTCTGTACGGTAACCTTCTTGCATCCCATGTGACCGGGCATTCCTTTTCCTTTAAATACTTTTGAAGGAGAAGAACAAGCACCGTTGGAACCCTGATGACGATGGAATTTAGAACCATGAGCCATAGGTCCTCTGTGCTGGCCAAATCTCTTGATTGCGCCCTGGAAACCTTTTCCTTTGCTGATTGCGCTTGCGTCGATTTTGTCGCCTTCCGCAAAGATGTCTGCTTTGATTTCAGCACCGAGTGTATACTCTTCTGCGTTTTCGAATTTAAATTCTCTCACATATCTCTTAGATGAAACACCGGCTTTGTCAAAATGACCTTTTAAAGCTTTTGTTGTGCCGTGTCTGTGAGCGATTTCTTTTTTACCTGCTTTGTCTTTGTTAACAATTTTGTCTTTCTTGTCAACAAAACCAACCTGAACTGCTTTGTAACCGTCGTTTTCTTCTGTTTTAACCTGAGTTACTACACAGGGGCCGGCCTGAAGTACGGTAACAGGAATTAAAGCACCGTCTTCGTTGAAGATTTGAGTCATTCCGACTTTTGTTGCTAAAATAGCTTTCTTCATGTTTTTGCCTCCTTGTTTCTACAGCGGAACGGGTCATCGGTTGCCCTCACCGTTCATACTAGATCCGGGATCATATAAGTGGAACTTTCGTTGCTTCTATATAAACCTAATAAAGGATCTAATCTGTGATTAAAAATTACTTCATTTTGATGCCGATAAATACACCAGCGGGCATCTCAAGTCTCTGTAATGCATCAACTGTTTTCTGTGTCGGTGCAATTACGTCGATCAGTCTCTTGTGAGTTCTCTGTTCGAACTGTTCACGCGAATCTTTGTATTTGTGAGTAGCTCTTAAGATTGTTACAACTTCCTTTTTAGTAGGAAGCGGTACAGGGCCACTTACCTGAGATCCGTTCTTTTTGACTGTTTCGATGATTTTTTTGGCAGATGCATCAACTAATTGATGATCGTAGGCTTTTAATGTAATTCTCATTACCTGCTGATTTGCCATAAAAAAAGTCGCCTCCTTTTCGCACTTTTTTGATTTAAGTACGACAAGCGGTGACTGTACACTCTCCCGTGTGTGTCGCAATGACTTTCACACGTCGTTTCTATCCTGAGATAGACATTTTTGGTTTGTACAGTGACTTGTCGTCAGTTTCCTAACTTGACATTCGCTCCACGGAAAACCTGCAACGATGTGCAGCAACCTCACGCTTCATCGCTATCATGCCACAGCACTTGATAATATAACAGAAAAAAGGAGCTTGCGCAAGCCCCTTTTTTTCAAAAGTTTTTCGTTTTTTTATAAAAATTGTTCTAAATTTAATACAATTGTGGTTTTGTGGATAACTCACTACAATATCTGCTGTTTTTTATGTATTTTGCTAATTTATCCACCTTTTTTATCATCACTTACAATATGCACATGCATTCATGATAATTTCATCTTTCTGTATGTCCATATCATTTCTATCTATTATACACATCGAGATGTATTTCTTTAGATGCTATCCTGTACATCTTTAACAGCATCAAATTCATCCATGATTTCTTTGGCGGGTGCCTTTGTCAAAAGGCTGACCACAAAAATGAAAATCAGGCTGATCGGGAAACCGACTGCCAAAGAATAAAGTCCGGTTGCAGCTTTGATGGTTTCACCGGCTAATAACGGAATGTAGTCCCAGATGATGACCGTTGCGGCACCACTGACAAGACCGGCAATCGCACCCGGAAGATTGGTACGTTTCCAGAACAACGACATCAGTACCAGTGGACCAAATGCAGCACCAAGACCTGCCCATGCATCGGATACCAGTCCCATAACGGATGAATTGGGGTTCCAGGCAATCACATATGCAATCACAGCAATGACTACGATAATGATACGGCTGATTGTCATAACGGTTTTATCATCAGCATCTTTTCGGATGATTCCTTTATAAATGTCTTCCGCAACCGCAGACGCACTGACAAGCAACTGGGAATCCGCTGTGGACATGATTGCTGCCAGGATACCGCAAAGGAAAATTCCCGCAATAATTGGTACATTTATTTCCTGTGTAAAGACTTTCTTTATCATTTCAATAAAAATTTTCTCCGTGCCGACTTCGTTCATGTAATCAAAGTCCATATATGCGCGTCCGACAATTCCGATGACTGCTGCCATAAACAGCGAAATGGTAACCCATGCAATGGCAACGCCCTTTGATTTTGTCATTTCCTTTTCACTCTTTACAGCCATGAAACGAACCAGAATATGAGGCATACCAAAGTAACCAAGTCCCCATGCAAGACCGGATATGATACCTACAACATTAACCCCCTTAAACATATTTACAAATCCGGGGTTTTCTGCAAGTGCACTTTCCAGTCCTGCAGCTACGGTAACTCCGTCTGCTTTCATAAAACATACAGCAAAAATCGGTACGGCAAGTAAGGCAATTAACATCATCGTTCCCTGGATAAAGTCAGTCAGACAAACTGCCATAAATCCGCCCAGGAAGGTATAAATCAGAATTACCAGTGCACCAAGTGTCAATGCAATTTTATAATCAATACCGAAAATAGACTGAAACAGCTTACCGCCGGCTGCCAGCGCAGATGCACAATATACGGTAAAAAAGATGACAATTATAATAGAAGAAATAAACATCAGTATTTTCTTCTCATCACGATATCTGTTTTCAAAAAACATCGGAAGCGTAACGGAATTGTTTGCTTTAATCGTATATTTACGAAGTCTGGAAGCAACAATCAACCAGTTCAAAACGGTACCAATCAATAGTCCGACGGCACACCAGCCGTCCCCGCCATTCATACCATAAATAAAGATAGCTCCCGGGAGCCCCATTAAGAGCCATCCGCTCATGTCAGAAGCCTGTGCAGATAAAGCTGCGATAAATCCACCCAGATTTCTTCCTCCCAGAAAGTAGTCCTCTGTATTTGCACTTTTCTTTGAATACATGGCACCAATCGCAATCATCATCAAAAGATACAGTACAAATGCAACCAAAATCCAACCTGAAACATTTGTCATTTTTTCACAATCTCCTCTCCTCTAAAAAATTTAACTTAACAAATATCCATTTAGAACCTGATTCGAAATAATACGAACGGCTTCTGACAATTCCGGATCCGTAATAAAGCAATAAATATAAAAGCATAAGCTGCCTAAACCTGCAACAAAGGAAATAATGGAAAGAACCAGTCCCGCAATCGCCATACCGTCCATTTTTCCCTGATTGTCGTTTTTAGATAAAATTGCCAAAATGACACCAATAATTCCCAATATAACTGACGGTGCTCCCAGACAGCAGCATATAACAAGTCCTATAATACCAAGTACCAAAGAAACAACTGATTTTGTATTGCTCGTTTTCGGCTCCGGTGCGGAAGAATATCCCTGATTATAATTGGAATATCCGTAGCCACTCTGTTCATATCCCGGCTGATAATATCCTTGCGAATTGTATCCCTGTGGATTATATCCCTGCGGGTTATATCCCTGCGGGTCACTTCCCTGTGGATTGTATCCCTGCGGGTTATATCCCTGCGGATTGTATCCCTGCGGGTTATATCCCTGCGGGTCACTTCCCTGTGGATTGTATCCCTGCGGGTTATATCCCTGCGGGTCACTTCCCTGTGGATTGTATCCCTGCGGGTCGCTTCCCTGTGGATTATATTCTGTCTGATTTAAATCATTAAAACTATCGTCCATTTTACATCCCTTTTCCTTTAATAATTTCTTTGCTGTTGTAACACGTTAAAGTAGATTATACAAGAATATGGTCTTTTCAACAAGCATTTTTGACGAATGAATAAAAATAATGTAAATTATATGATACCAGGGTTAAAAGGTCATACTTATCATGCTTGCATGAATAAGTATGACTTTGGAACCCGCAAAACATGAGAAAGTAGCCCGTCAGGGCGGATTTCGAATGTTTTGCGGATTGCGAAATCACATCGTGCGGAACAATCCGTTGGTATCATGGCATTTGAAAAGAACATGCTTTTCACGCCGGACTGCGAGAGCACATTGTGCGGAGCAATCCGTTGGTATCATGGTAAATAACAGCTATAGGATCAGTGAAAAAATGTATTTACATTTCCATATAAATAAGAAGAAATATTTTATAATGACCATAGTTTTTTTGTCTTTATTTCTTCTGGCATATTTGTACACCAACTATATAGAAAAGATACAATCCGCAAATCCACTACTATTTCACGATTGTGCATTCAAAAACACGTTTCATCTGTATTGCCCCGGTTGCGGTGGCACACGCGCGGTTGATGCGTTATTGCATCTTCGGATTCTATCATCTCTTTTCTATCATCCATTGGTAATTTATGTTGTAATCTGTTGTTGTTTCTTCTATATTAAAATAGGTATACAACTGAAAAAACAAAACGGAGATGCAGATATTTTTATCAATACCGCCTGTATCTGGGGTGCATTGATTTTGGTTTTAACCTTTTTTATCGTCCGCAATTTATTGCTTGTATATGGTGGTGTGGATTATATCGGGGAATTGAAAAGCTACTGGATATAAAAAATCACTACTCGAACTTTATAATATGACGATTATACCATTGTCATTTAGAATTACGAAAATTCTGTATTGTAAACAATGAAATAAAATCATTTGAAATAATATAATCAATGATATCTAAAAGTAATAAAAATAATGTAAGAACAGGAGTTATATATGTGGATTGCAGATCAATGGAAAGATTATGAAGTAATAGATACTTGTTCAGGTGAGAAATGTGAACGCTGGGGGGATTATATTTTAGTCCGCCCCGATCCCCAGGTCATTTGGGATACCGGGCATAACAATCCTGCCTGGAAACAAAAAAACGGTCATTATCACCGCAGTAACAAGGGCGGCGGGGAATGGGAATTTCGCAATCTGCCCAAAGAATGGTCTATCAAATACCGGGATTTAACCTTCAATCTGAAACCTTTCAGTTTTAAACACACAGGGCTCTTTCCGGAGCAGGCTGTTAACTGGGACTGGTGTGCCGAAAAAATCAGGACCGCGACAAAAGAAAAAGGACGTCCTTTAAAAGTCCTAAATCTCTTTGCCTATACCGGTGGGGCAACCATTTCGGCATCTGCAGCAGGTGCAAGTGTCACACACGTAGACGCATCCAAAGGTATGGTTACCTGGGCAAAAGAAAACGCCGTATCATCCGGTTTATCCGATGCTCCAATCCGCTGGCTGGTGGATGACTGCGTCAAATTCGTCGAAAGAGAAATCCGCCGCGGCAATACCTACGACGGAATTATCATGGATCCTCCGTCTTACGGCAGAGGACCCAAAGGTGAAATCTGGAAAATCGAAGATTCCATTTATCCTTTTATTCAATTGACAGCCAAATTGTTATCCAAAGATTCCGTTTTCTTTTTGATTAATTCCTACACCACCGGATTACAGCCGGCTGTGCTTTCTTATATGATTAACACTGCGATTGTTCCGCAGTTTGGCGGCAGGGTGGAAGCCGAAGAAATCGGTCTTCCCGTAACCGAAAGCGGTCTGGTTTTACCCTGCGGCGCCAGCGGCAGATGGTGTAAATAAATCGAATTATCTTTTAATAATAATCTCTGGATACCCATGCGTTGTTTTCTTTCGCATCTTTCATGGCTTCCTTCAATTCCTGTGGGAAGCCTATGGTATACAATGCATACTGTTGTGTTTCTCCGTTTTTGGGAACCACCTCTACAATATAATCATTGTCAGACATCATTTCAACATCGATGGCATTCCATTGCGCCCGCATCGGAAATGCATCCTCTATTACCTTCTCTGCCAGTTCCGTATCCGGTTCTATGCTCAAAACACGTTGGATAACTTCTGTTGCCGTTTCCGTATTGATATCCGATACATTTACACGTACCACAGTATCTTCACAATATACATTAATTTTGGCCACCTCATCTAATGGAATCTGAGTATCTTTATAAAGTCCGAAGGATTTCAACAATGAAACGGTTCTTTCATCACTCTCATAAACAACCATGTGCGCTCCATAATATGTGTAAGAAGATGTATCCCACTGTTTGGGTTCCTCATTGGGATTTCGAAAACCGTATATAATCATTCCGACAGGAGCTTTCGTGATTAAATCCTCATAGGTCCGGTCATTGATATCTGCTTTTGCAGCTTCCGCTAAAGCCTCTATCTCCTCCTGACTAAAGCGTTTCTGGTGGTCACTCTGCGTTAAGGATTCAAAATCATAAGATGTATAGATAATCTGTTTCTCTGTATCACTGTCTTTAATCATATCCATAACATATTCTTTGTTGAACGGGTTCGCAATATCTTTATAATCTGATGTCGCATAAAATGACGCATATATCTTTCTTGCATCCGTCGGCAACAAGCAATATCTTCTTTCTTTGGTTTTTCCGTTTTTTAAATAATATGTGACATATACACTTTCACATCGGTCTTCATCCCGGTATACCAGATTGCTGTCAATCCCAAATTCATCGCGTACAGAGTGAAGAGTTTCACCGCCAAAATCATTGGTATCGATATATTGCTCTCTTTGCATGGCATCTTGCAATACCGTAAGCAGTACCTCTTTGGCATGCTCATCGGTTATGTTCATTTTTATCTCGCCTTCATACTCTTCGTCCCAGACTACATTTAAGGCCGGATCATCCGGTCTTACAAAAGAAAAACCTGCAAGTTCATCGGCTTTTGGCAGATAGGTATCAAAACCAAAAAGATCAAACGCATACACAAAGAAAATAAAACAACTAAGTCCACACGCTAACAGCGATGCAGGAAGGCTCTTTACTGCTTTCTTCATTGCAACATTAAAATCGCCTTCGATAATCCCACCTAAAATCAAATGCATTAGAATCGTTGCCAAAATAATGCCAACCAATCCATACATGATTGCATTATTATAATAATTACCTGCTATGGTCATCAGGACACCGACACCAAGTGAAATCGTAAAAATGATGACAACCTTGAGAATTGGTATCGCTTTTGCAAATACAATTGCCTTTCCGCCGGTCTGTGCAGCTCTTTTTTTATACAGCCAGTATGCAACACCGGTATAAATGGCAATTTGGAGCAGTAATAGCACAACATAATACAGATTGGCACTGATTAATCCAAGTCCCCAGCGATAATATCTGAATGCATTTTCCTCGCTATAAAAAACACTGTTTCGAAATGACAGGAAACTACTCAATCCCGCCAATATCGGAGATGTTATATTTTTTGCAATAAAATCAGAGGTACCTGCTATATTATAAAATGTATTCAGGAAGTTATCCTGAAACATAAAAACGGATAACCGGCATGCCGGTTCCACAAAAAGTAAAAACAGACCACCAAAAAATGCCAGAATCATATTTCCCGTTAAAAGCTGGGCTATTGACACAAGCATATAGACAGAAAGAAACGTCAGCACACAGACAAAGAAAATGATAAAGCTTGCCTTTGCAAAGACGATATTATATACCCGATATCCCAATACAATCAGATTGGATGCCAAAAGACATAACGCAAACGGAACTGCATAGATAAACAGGCTATTGAGATGAATATACAAGAAACGGCTGGATTCCTTTACCGGAACCGATTTATACATATCCACTTTCTGTCTTTTATTAATCCACGCAAAGCTTTGAATAGCCATAAAAATGCCCAGAGCAACTGCAATGATAAAAGGCAGTACCGAATAGAAATTCGTATTTAAAATCGCATACACCAATTCATTGTAATCGTCCGCCGTTTTATCTTGTATCTGCCAATAATCGGTTGCCAGTCCGGACACGGACAGATAGGTAAAAATCGGTAATGAAAAAAGCGATAATGCACTGCTAAGCGTTAATATCCAACTTCTTTTTTTCAAATTCCAGATGCTATACTTCCAAAATGAGTTTTTTGATGTCATAACCCACTACCTCCGTTTCACTGATAAAGATTTCTTCCAAAGAAAGAGGAATGATTTCACAAAAAACAGTGTCAAGCCCGGTCAGTTTCGCTGCAATCTCTTCTCTGTCTCCACGAACCGTAAGCGTATACATGGTTCCTCTTTGTTCTTTCTTAATCACTTCTAAAGTACTCATCGCACTCTCAAATGCTGATTCATCTTTGAAAACACATTGTACTTTTTGTATCTGACACTTCATCTCATCTAAATCTTTTGATAAGATGACACCGCCTTTATGTAAAAGTCCTACCGCATCACAAATATCTTCCAGTTCCCGCAAATTGTGGGATGCAATAATTGGTGTCAATCCTCTGCTTCCCATCTCTTTTGCCAAGAGGCTCTTTACGGCCTGTCGCATCACCGGATCCAGACCGTCAAAGGTCTCATCGCAAAGAATATATTCTGTTTTGCTTGCCAGGGCCAAAATCACGGCAAGTTGTTTTTTCATTCCCTTGGAATATGTTGCTATCTTTCGCTTGGAATCCAGATTAAACTGCTCCAACAATTTGTAATACTCCGATTTATCAAAACTTTGATACACCATGCTGTAGTACTGCTCCATATCCACGGCATTACCATGTGGGAAAAAATAAGGTTCATCCGAAATAAAAAACATCTTTTCTTTTGCTTTCGGATTGTCATATACCGGCATATCATCAATCAAAATCTCTCCTTCATCCGGTTTTGTCACGCCGCAAATCATACGAAGAAGAGTGGACTTGCCGGCACCGTTGGTTCCGATCAGACCAAAGACCATGCCCTCTTTCATCTCAATATCGATATGATCTACCGCAATATAATCATCAAATTTTTTTGTAATCCCTTTGATGGATATCATATTGTTACCTCCTTGCAATACCTGCTATTTGGATTGTTTCTGCTTGCTTTGTATGTGTTCAATCAACACGGAAAGATCTACATCAGCATCTTTTGCTTCTTTCAAAAGCCCATCCAGCTTTTCCATGATTTCAGCCTTCTTGATGTCTTTTAAGTTGTCATTGGCTGCAACAAAATTTCCTTTTCCTTTCACCGTATAGATAAATCCCTGCCGCTCCAACTCAGCATATGCTTTTTGAATGGTATTGGGATTAATGGAAAGTTCCATCGCCAGCGTCCTGACAGATGGCATCTTTTCTTCCGGTGTAAGCACATTTCGAACAATTAAGTTTTTGTATTTATTTACAATTTGCTCATAAATCGGGGTTGAATCCGTATAATCAATCCTAATCAAGATCACCGCTCCTTTTCATGCATCATCGTTATGCATCATTTTTGATTTTACTATCTATATATCCGATTTTAGTGTACTAGTACAGATAGTACACTTATAAAATAGCACAGCCGCACATAGCTGTCAATAGTGTTGTTTTATTTTGGATGTTAGCGGAGGGTATTCCTGGGTGTGTGGGGAGGGGGGGATTGGTTGCGGACGTTGGCCGGAGCAATCCTTCTTGCAGATTTAGGTTTCGATGTATAAGTTCATTCTAAATATTTCGTTGTCCTTTTATTAGAATACGGACGCACCGGTGCACCCGGACATCCATGTCCGACGTGCACCTTTCGCAGCATCCTTGCTGCGAATTGCTGAAACAGAACGAAATATTAAGATGAACTAATACATCTCACAATAAATCCGCAAGAAGCATTGCTCCGGCCAACTGAATATACCTTTTGCCCAAAATATCATATCATGAAGCTAATGAATAAATTAAACAAAAATGCTTCACGATAAGTCTCTTCCACAGTATTTAAATTGAAAACTTCCAGTGTATAAACCATAAAACGCAGTTGGGTGGATATATATATCATTTGAGTTTATTGTGAAGATGCTTTGATTTGACTTAGTATTTTTCTCATTTTCAGCAATTTGCAGCATGGATACTGCGAAAGGTGCGCGTCGGACACGGATGTCCGGGTGCACCGGTGCATTCACAAGCAACAAACTATATAAAAATACTTAGTCAAATATAAGCATCGGAATCTAAACTCGAATGAAATATATATCCACCCAACGTTTGCCGGCAATATCTGCTTTTTGCAACTTAAATATCTTACTCCCCATAGAGGGTTTCTTTCAGAAAACGCTTATTGGCCTCAAAGTCCACCTGCAAAACAGCCATACTCCGGATGGTTGCATTGGAATAGGTGCCTTCTAGTGGCACACATTGCTGTACCATGTCATAGCCTACAATTTTATAGCCCCCAAGTGCAATCTTATAGCATTCGTTTTGTTTCAGATTGGTCGTTAAATTCGGGAACAAACCATCAATCACCCCACCGGAATTGGTCATCATCGCTCCTGGAAGTTTTTTAAATACTTCTGCCAACACTTTACGCTGTCGTTCTGTTCTTCCAAAATCTGTACCAATGTATCGGTTACGGGTATAGGCAAGTGCCTGGGGTCCGTTCAAATGAATAACACCGCTTGCGGATGCATCCAACCAGTCATAATCCAGATTCCTTCCAAGAAGCTGATTATATTCCATCAGATATCCGTTAACTAACTGAACTTCTTCATTGGTAACTTCAAGATCAATACCACCCACAGCATCAACCAGATTGGCAAATGCTTCAAAATTAACCAGAGCATATCGGTGCACGGGAATATCAAAATTATACTCTATCGTTTCCATTAGCAGTTCCGGTCCGCCATATGCATAAGCTGCATTCAGACGGTTTCCATCATGCCCCGGAATCTCTACATACATATCACGTAAAAATGATGTCATGGTAATCGTTTTGGTCTTATCACTGATAGAAACCAAAATCATGGCATCTGATCTTCCGTCATCTCCGCCCAGACGTGAATCATTTCCGATCAGCAGAACATTGACAACACCGTTATCCTTGTAGGATTCTTTCGTCATGCTTTCCACTTCATTATAGGTCATTTTTTGATAAACATGATTGACGGTCATATAAATACCACCGAAAATCAATATGAAAAAGACAGCCAAAAATACCAAAAAGGCCTTTGCTGCTCCATTTTTCTTTTTCTTCTTATTCTGTTTTTTACTATTCTTGCCTTTATTTCCTGCCATCTTATTTTTTGCCTGCTTTTTGCTTTGTTTTATCTCGTTTTCTCTTTCAGTCTCTCGACGGGAACGTGTCGAAGATTCTCTTCTTGTACGCTCTGTCGACTTTTGGTCATATGAATCCGTTCTCGTACGATCCGCCGACTTTTTGCCATACGAATCCTCTGTCCTCCGATCTATCGGTTTTTTACCAAGAGAATCCGTTCTTGTGCGGTGGGTCTGAATTTTGTCATACGAATCTGTTTTCGTCCGCTCTGTAGGCAAATCAAACTTCAGATCTTCGTATGCATCTTCGGTATATCCAATAATGTCAAAATCAGCCTTGGAAGGCCTTTTCATTTTCTGCTCTGTTTGCATGGATTCCGTGAGTGAAAAATCCAGATTTAGCTGTCTGTCAACAAAATCTTCCAGACCTTTTTGAATCTCTTCACTTTCAAAACGTTTTTCATCCGCCATTTTCATACATCCTATCATTCTATTTTGGCAGAGCAATATCAGATGCTCTGTCTACCTGACAAGCACATTGCACTCGCCTCATCACCACACATCACATACAAAGTGTGCGATGTGATGGACATTCGCCAAAGGAATTTTCATTCAACCATAAATCTTTTTGGCTCATTTTTTACACACATCGCATGCAAAGCATGCTCAGTGATGGACATTCGCCAAATAGATTCTCATGCAAGCATGAATCTATTTGGCTCATTGTTTACACAAAAAAGGCTGTCCACTAAGAGACAGCCTGTAAATCTTTATTTTCTTTTTCCAAATAAACTTAATAGTTTCAAAAACAGATTGATAAAATCAAGATATAGTTCGAGGGCACAAAACATTGACATTGCCAAAGCATTGTTGCTATCCGAGGTAGCTGCAATCCTTTTTGTCTTATTTGCATCGTAGGCTGTTAATCCGACAAAAATAAGCACTCCAACTATACTTACAATAAAGTCAAACATACTGCTTCTCAGGAATATTAAATTGACACAGGTAGCAATGATAATACCAACCAGTCCCATCAGGCAGATATTGCCGACAGATGATAAATCTCTGTCTGTCACCATTCCATAGATAGCCATAAAAGCGAACATGCCGGAACACATTAAAAATACGGCTGCCAATGAACCACCGGTATATAAAACAAAGAATATAGAGAACAACATACCGGTCATATAGGAATAAGCTGCAAACAAAATTCCTGCCAAAATCGGCTTATTTTTTGCAATTGCAAAATCTGCTCCCCAGACAATTGCAAGCTCTGCAAGAATAAAAGTAATATAACCATTTCCTGTTATAATTCTAATTGCAACTGCAGGTGATGTTGTTAATGCGGCGCCTGCTGTAATAAATAGCGCAACCATCATAAACAGATAGGATTTTGCAATTACTTCATTGGAAATGATGGCACCCAGATTTTTGATACCTGACATCTGAACAGGATTTCCGCTTTCAAATCCCGCACTCATATCCATGCCATTTCCGTTTGATGTATAATCAAACTGACCATTTGTGCCATACTGTGGATTATATCCGTTCACGCCGTACTGTGGATTATATCCGTTCGCACCGTACTGCGGATTGTATCCATTTGTACCACCCTGATTGTACTGGGTATTGTTGTATCCGTATGTACCACCCTGATTATACTGGGATGAAGTCTGATTGATACCGTGCTCTTCGGGTCTGTAAGTATTCATAATTAATTCCCCCTTTTTTCTATCGATAAAGTAACACATATATTTTCATTTTGCAAGTCAATGGCATTTATTTAATAATTTCTTAATCTGTTTCCATCCTAAAAAGACTAACTGTTCTTGTTCTCATCTTTTCTATTCTTGTGATGCTTTCCATTATCGTTTTTCCATAATTCTACAAGCTCATCATTTCCTGTAATCTTAATCCTGCCGTTCTCATTTTGAAATTTGGCCTTGTCGATTCCTAAAATATGGTCTTGATATTCTCGCAGATTGGCAAACACTTCACTATGACGTAAAAGCAATGCTGATTGACATTTTTTATCACCAAGAACAATCACTTCATCCACCTCTCCATCCAGAATAAAGGATGCATAGGACATTTCTATCTCCACCGGATGTGTCACACATCCGATTCCACAAATCTGTTTTGCACTTAACTCAGCACGCAAACTGGTATTTTGTATTGTAATCCGGTTATGTAACGCTTCAAAAGAACCAATACCGACATATTTTGTTCCATTCATTTTCCCATTAAAAGAAACATGTTTCATCAAGACATTTACATTGCCTGTTTCAGAACCAATTCCGACACCTGCATACAATGCAGAACGTAAGGATACATCACAGAATAAAACGTTTATGTTTGTCTCACCTTTGATACAACCGATACCAACTCCTTTGTTTCCGGTCATACTAACGACGAATTTACCACGATTTATACAGATATTTCCACCCAATCCGGAACCGATGGCTACACTGTTTTTCGCATTTGTTTTGATTTCAATTGTACCATCCTGTTCAAAGATCAACTCGCCATGGCGTTTATCCATATCATTTCCGATACCAAAGCAACCGTCATAATTGCATTGGATAAGTAAAGAACCTTCACCATCCAGGGTTATACGAGAGTTTTCCGGCACTCGAATACCTCCGGTCCGAAGCTCATTTTCGCCACGCAGAACCAAAGTCAGATCACAGTCCTCTCCAATATCGATACAAGGATGTCCACGCTTTGTTCCAAGGCTCACATTATTTAATACCAGTCTGCCATGATATCCGTCGGCAATCTGAATCATCATATTAGAATCCATTCCCGGAACTCCATTGATATCCAGATCCCGATAGGTTGTTTCCTCATTGGGAATCACGATATATTCACATTCTTCTGAATGAAGCTTTGCCAAAGAAATACGAAATTCTTTTCCGGCTGTATATACCTTCTTGGTTTTATCAAAAAGTAATTGCTTTGCAAACTGATGGATTTCCCGCTTAATTCGCACATCAATATTTTGCAGCACTTCAGCACCGGGCCTTGCAGTGTAATATCCTTGAATCAAATCCACACCAAGATGAATTACCGTCTGCATTTCTTCGTAGGTTTCTATTCCTTCTGCCAGTACAATGATGCGGTTATCATGAGAAAACTCAATTATTTCTTTTACAAAATGCTGTTTTTGTGGGCTCCTATGAATTTCTGTCAACAATCCACGATCAATTTTGACATAACGCGGCATATAACGAAGCAAATTCAATATATTGGAATATCCTGTACCATAATCATCAATTGCGGTTTCCATTCCAATACGCGCATATTTTTCTTTAATCTCCAAAAGCTGTTCATCATCGATTTCCGCCTGTTCAGTTAGTTCAATGACCATCTGGCTGTTGTTATCCTGCAGCAACTCCATTACTTCTTTGGTGTCTGAATCATTTAATATTATGCCGGGAATACTGTTAAGAAATATTTTTTTACCTTTAAACTGTTCCTGCTGCTCTGAAAGACAGGTCAGCACATTACAAAAAGTATATTTTTCAACATCATACAATCGATCCATCTGTTCCGCATATTTCAAAATGGTAAGCGGTGGAACCGACTGCTTAGTTGTTGTACGCATCAAAGCTTCATATGCAAAAATTTCTCCTGTATTTGCATCTACAATTGGTTGGAAAAAGTAAGTAAACAGATTTTCATCCAATATTTTTCCTACCAGTTTTCTCTCTTCCCACTCTGTTTCGCTAATCTGTTTTATGACATCAGAATTTATCATATCTGAAAAAGAACCATGTAAACCATTTAACGTATCTGCATTCATGTTTTGTAATGCAGTTTCTAACTCTGCCAATCTATTTTGTTCAAAATGAGACTCCTCCAGAGAAGTCTCGTTTTGATTAGCTATCGCTAACCGTCTAAGGCTTTCCAGCCCACGAATAACATTAGAAATCCATGCACTGTACGCCTGATCATAGCCAACGGTTTCTTTTCCATATTCCCACACTACATATCCCATACAACGTTCCTCAAAATGGAGCGGTGTAAAAAGAAACGCTTTGGGCTTCTCTCTTTCTTCCTGTAATTCCGGCAAAAGTTCTGTTTTATCAAAAAATCTTGTCAAATCAACTCTTCCCGGATTATCCATACTTTGATGACATTCGAGTGCATATAACATGCGATTACTATAATGGCTCCAATCTGCAGTTGGCATACACAGACTTTCCATCGTTTTCCACTGCTCATTCAGACACAGATGAAAGCTTGAAAACTCCTGAATTTGATAGGTGTAAGAAAAAATAACATTCATCAAATCTGTCAGTTTGTTCTGGCACATCAAATCATCCATCATACTATTCAAATTTAATAAAAAGTCCTGTTCGGAGATTGTCACATCCCAGCTCTCTCTGTTCATGGAACAAAGCGCAACATCACATTGACATCCACAACTGCTTCCAATAAATAATTCCACTTTCGGGTTAAACTCCGAAATTTCCTCTCCCATAAGCAGTGCACGAATCGCCTCTCCTGCATGCTTTCCGCACTCCCGTGAGGGTATCGGGACAGAAGTTAATGGTTTCGGACTGGTCTTTCCCTCCTGTCGAGAATCATATCCGACAATTACAATATCCTCCGGTATACGAATTCCTCTCTTTTCCAGAGCATTGGCAACTCCGATTGCCATACAGTCATTTGCACAGGCAATGGCCTGCGGCAAATCATTTGGTGTCTTCAACAGCTTCTCCACCATGCTTTCGCCACTGGTATACCAAAAGTCTCCTTCGAAAATCCAATCTTTTCGAACCTGTAAATGATGTTCCTTCATACATTCCAAAAATCCATTCAGACGCTGAATAGAGTGAGGATGCCACGGCTTTCCGGTCAAATAGGCAATTTTTGTAATTCCATGGCTCTCAATTAAATGAGAAATCAAATGCTTTGTCGGATGAAAATGATCGGTGGAAATAGATGGAAAATATTTACTTTCTTTATCAACAAATAAAACAGGTCCATGGGAAAAAGTTTGCAACTCATCTTCTAACCGCTCTATTAATCCGGTTGTCTGAATGGTATCAGCCAACACGACAAAACCGTCAAAGCTTTCATATGGAATGAGAGAAAATATATTTGATTCACCAATCTCACGATTTGTTGATTCCTGATACTTTCTATACATGGCAAATATACAGACATCATAATCATCCTCAGATGCCTGTTTTAAGAATCCTTCAATGAATTCCTTCTGATACTTTTCATCAGGCTGTCCCAGCAGCAAACCAATTTTCTTTCTGCTCATATTATCGTTTCCCATTTTATCTTTTTTATCTTTACATTTGTCTTTTTCTATCTTGGTGTCTTCTTTATTTTTCTGACGATTTTATTTTAAGCCACTTTTATTTTCCGATTTTGCCTTCCTATTTTTCAGGAAAATATATCTCGTAATTTCAATCCCGATTTTAAAAGGAAACGGTCTCAATGCTTTGTCAGCCTCCACTAACTTTTCACGAATGGGAATATGCTGAGGACAATGCATTTCACACTTTCCACATTTGATGCACTGCGAAGCAAGGCACGAATCCTTACGCATTCCCATGTTGCGTGCAAACTCCATTCTGGTCGCCGATTTTCCTTCGATGCAGGACAAATTATAATAATGAAAAATTCCCGGGATATCCACGCCTTTCGGGCAGGGCATACAATAGCGACATCCCGTACATCCGACTTTTTCTTTTTTGCGGATTGCTGTTTTGATTTTTTCAATCGTTTCAAAATCCTCATCCGTAAACTGTCCGACTGTCATTTGTGAAGCAATCCGGATATTTTCCGCTACCATTTCCGAAGAATTCATTCCGGAAAGTACACAGGTTACCTGCGGCTGATTCCATAACCATCGAAGTCCCCATTCAGCTGCTGAATATCCCCGTCCGCTTTTTTCCATCGCCATATGCGCATCCTTTGGAAGCATATTGACTAACTTTCCGCCTCTAAGCGGCTCCATAATGATAACCGGAATCCCTTTTTCATAAGCAGCATCCAGTCCGCGCCGTCCTGCCTGACTGTGTTCATCCAGATAATTATACTGAATCTGGCAAAAATCCCAGTCATAAGCATTTAATATTTTTAAAAACATATCCGAATCGCCGTGATAGGAAAATCCGATATTACGAATGCTTCCGTCTGAAAGATGCTGACAAATCCAGTCTTCTATTCCGAGTTTTTTCAGATTTTCCCATTCCTCTATGTCCGTAAACATATGCATCAGATAATAATCAATATAATCGGTCTGCAATCTTCTTAATTCTTCCTGAAAGGTTTTCTCGATTGCATCCAGCGAACGAAGCATGTAATGCGGAAGTTTCGTTGCAATATAAACCTTGTCACGAACCTTATTTTTAGCAAAGATTTTTCCCATCAATTCTTCACTGCCTGCATAAATATAGGCGGTATCAAAATAATTCACGCCTGCAGAAATAGCCTGCATCACTTCCTGTTCTGCTTTGTCAAAATCAATAGCATTTCCTTTTTTGGTAAAACGCATACAGCCAAAACCAAGTTGTGAAATCTCATTTCCTTTACGATCTTTTCTATATAACATTGTAATCTCCCTTTGTTTGTTAACATATACCAACTTATTGACTTAATAAAGCTGAAACATTGCTGATTCAAATGATCAAATACATACTATCATAAACACGCATACTGACTTAAACAAAAGTTGCAGTTTTTTGAAGGCATTTTTTATATGTCCAATCGATTAAAAATGCACCTAACGGGGCGGTTATCAAAATAGAAATAACAGAAACGGTCAATACCATGTTCCCACAGGCTAACCCCATTGCCAAAGGAACACCGCCGATTGCAGCCTGCACCGTTGCCTTGGGTGTATAGGCAAGCATACAAAAGAGCCGTTCTTTTTGATTCAGATTTGTACCCAGTACACACAGATAAACACCTATCATCCGGAATACCAGAACAGCGAAAATCAGAACAATGGATTTTAAACCGGCTGATTTTGCACTTTCAATCTGTACAGAAGCTCCCACCAGTACAAAAAGAAAGATTTCAGCACCAACCCATATTTTGTCATAAGTTTGTGACAGTCTCTTTGCCAAATCCTCTTTTTTCATCCGGATTGCCATTCCCAGACACATAACCGTAATCAGTGATGCAAATGGAACAATACCGGATAAACCATCTTCTGCGGCAACCAATAAAAGACTGCATCCCATGACAATCAGAACTCGCACCATATCTCTTTGAGAAATTTTGTCAAACAAAACCGTCAGTCCGATACCTGCCAGTAAGCCTATACTAATTCCGGTAACCAGGGAAACCGGAATATTCACAAACTGCATAACGGATACCGTACCGTGTTGAGCCATCCCGGTAAATGTCGTGAATAAAACGATGACAAATACATCATCTACCGATGCTCCGGCCAAAATCATCTGTGGGATTCCCTTATCAGTACCATATCCTTCATCCATCAGCTTAATCATTCCCGGAACAACGACCGCAGGCGAAACTGCTGCCACAACAGAGCCAAGAACGGCGGCTTCCAGAAGGGATATTCCCAATAGTTTCGGTGCCAGAAAAAGCATCCCGATTAGTTCTGCAGATGCCGGCAGAAAACACAAAAGAATGGCCGGCCTTCCTACTTTTTTTAAGTCAGTCAATGATAACTTTAATCCGGCCCGGATTAAAATAATGACTAGCGCAATTTTACGTATTTGCGCGGAAATATTTAAAATGGTCGGATCTAACAAATCCAGCACATAAGGCCCAATCAGAATACCTGCAAGAATCATTCCAAATAACGCAGGCAGATGCATTTTTTTGCAGATCCAGCCAAAAAACAGTCCAAAGAATAAAATATATGTAATACTCTGTAGCATTTCTTCCTCATTTTCATCCTGTCAAATGTGTTCTCTTTTAGATTCTCTTTTAGATTTTCTTTTCGATTTCTGTTTTAGACTTCTATTTTAGATTTCTATTTTAGACTTCTATTTAATTTCAAACAGATTTCCGATACACGGTAAAGATACTTTTCAGGATGCTATTTCAAAATGTGTATGAATAAAAATATTTTATCATATTTCAATATTCCATACAATCTTTCCCACAGATTCGTTTGGTAACATCCCGCAGATTCGTTTGGTAACTCTTTTACATATTTGCGTTCCCAATATATATCTTTGCCCACTGGCTTTTACGTGGTTTTATGCTTATCTTAGTGGCATAAGCGTGCAGAAGAAATGACAAAAAAATAGCGGAAACCGTATTATCTCAAATTCAGTCTCCGCTACTTTTTTAATTCTTTCCATATTCTTTTCATTTTGCTTCACGATGTGCAAACTCACCATAGTAAGCACTTAAAAATTCTGTAATTGCTTTAATCATATGAGTGCGCCTCCTCTCTTCTATGCTCGTATTGTCTCTTTTGTCTCAACAACTTGCTTTTACTTGCCGTTTTTTCTTTTTATTTTCTTTGTTTTCCTTTGTTGAGTTTATAGTACCATGACTTTATATTATAGTAAAATACATATATCAGTTGTACTACTATACCTTTTAGGTATATAATGTATAGAGTTGTTATCATCTGATGTAAATGATGTCTAGTCTAAAGATATTTTTTTACAGGAGGCCACCATGGAATTAAGACATATTCATTATTTTCTGGTACTTGCAGAAGAAAAAAGTTTTACAAAA
Source organism: Lachnospiraceae bacterium (assembly GCA_017387565.1). Classification (GTDB taxonomy): domain Bacteria; phylum Bacillota; class Clostridia; order Lachnospirales; family Lachnospiraceae; genus UBA2882. The sequence goes on from JAFOEY010000037.1 coordinate 120,459, forward strand.
GCTGCACAGAGGCTGTTGATTGCCCAGCCGCCTTTAAGCCGCCAGATCAAAGATTTGGAAGAAGAACTGGGCGTTGAACTGTTTCACAGAAGTTCAAAAGGTGTAACACTGACGGAGGCCGGTCAGAAATTCCGTCAATATGCACTACAGATTGAGCATTTATCCAAACAGTCCATTGAAGTGGTACGAGAAATGGACAAGGGATTGCAGGGTACGCTTTATCTGGCATCCGTAGAAGGACGTGCTCCGCATCTGATTTCCGAATGGATTGCCGGCTTTCATCGTTTGTACCCACATGTCGAGTTTAATTTATGGAACGGCAATTCCGATGACGTATTACAAAGACTGCAAAACGGTTTGTGTGACCTTGCCGTCATTGTGGGCCCTTACAATCCCGAAAATCTGGAAGGACAATTAATTTTTGATGAGCCATGGGTAGCAATGATTCCTGTGCCACATCCGCTTGCAAAAGAACCGGGGGATTCCATCGCTTTAGAAAAACTTGCTCCTTATGAGCTGATTATTCCGTCACGTCATTCCCGGTTACAGGAAATAACCGACTGGTTTTCCATGAAAAATGTGAAACCCAAAATCATTTGCCGCATGGCGCATGTACTCAATGCCTATGAACTTACCGAACAAAACGTTGGCATCGCTATCTATCCGGCCGCTGCCGCTATTTATGCCGACAGTCAGAAAGTTATTACCAAAAAACTAATCGATCCGTCTGTAACCGCCAGCTATTATCTGACACAAAGGAAAGAAAAAAAACTCTCCCTTGTTGCGGAAGAGTTTTGGAAATATGTTGTACAAAATATAGACGCGTGATTCATGAATTGTTTTATACACGCTTATTTCATATATAAACCACTCAATTTCATATTTTCATCAAAACTAATCGTATAAGTAATGATGATGTTTTCATAGGAAACCTGTGCCTGACAGGTAGCAAAGTGCTTTCCACTCTGGGCAACTTCTGTCATGTAAACATTTCCCAGGCTGATGCGTTTTCCAAAGCCACCTTCGCAAATCTGGGTTTTTACTTCATCCATTTTTTCCTTTGTAAAGATAACGGCGAGACTATCTGTTGACATCTGTTTCAAACCTTCGTAATCCTCTGCATCCAGATAATCAATCGTTTGCATCAAAGCATTCTGAACAGTTGTTTCATCAAAGATTTCACTTTCGGAAATCTCATTTGTTTTCGGAATCATCATGAAAAACAAAAAGCAAATCACAAGGATGACTAATACGACAATACCTAATATTTTCAGATTTTTTTCCTTTTTCCATTGCTTTTTGTCTTCTGTAGAAAGACTTTCATTAAATCCATCCGCAATTTCACGAATAGATTCCATCGAAGAAATAATATTCTCCAGCGATTCTTGATTGTCCATGCGTTCCTGTATTTCAGACAATAGCTGTCTGGAAATATCTTTCTTCTTGTTTTTTCCGCATGTTATTAGTTTTAATATTTGCTTTACATACTTTTCAGGTGTCATTTTTCTTCCTCCATAATCATTGTTATTCCTTTTGCAATTTTCTTCCAAACTGCATCAATCTCTGTCAATGCTTCTGTTCCTTTTTCGGTAATCCGGTAATACTTTCTCGATACCTGTCTGCCTTCCGGCTCGCTCCATTCTCCAAGAATGAGTCCGTCATCTTCCAGCCGATACAGGATAGGATATAAAGTTCCGTCCCGTAATTGAAAGGTATCCTCACTTTTTTCTCGTAGCTCCTGGATAATCTGATAACCATATTTTTGTTCTTTGCAAAGAAGCTTCAGCACCAGCATATCCAAAACGCCTTTTTTCATTTGCTTTTCATACTTATCATTCATATTGGTCTCCATTCTGCCGCTTATACCCATGATACCTACGGATTGCAGCACACCTTACTCATCCCTGCTATCATAATATGAACCGCACTTGGTTATTATATATACTTTGTAATACAAAGTATATGGTTATATGAAAGAATTGTCAAGATAGAAATAAAAAAATGTATCGTTTAAAAATAAAAAAGAATACATAGCCAATAATATCCTTACTACTTGCTATGTATTCTTCTATTAATGAAATTCCGCTATTAAAATGCGATTCCGAATATGCTATTTCACACGCTTTCCGACAACTACAAATCTTCCGTCCTCGACCTGGTAAGAACAGCAGGACAACGTAATAAACTCGTCCCCAAGCTGTGCGCTAACACCGGTATCATACAAAGACATCTTCTTGATATTCTCGTACCAGTCATCAAATTCTTCCTGCGTATCAGCCTGAAAGAACTTGTAATATTTGAATACCATGTCACTTTCGTAATAGACCTGTGAATAAAAAACAGAGATCAGCTCATATTCCCGTTCTTCATACAGACTGTCAAAGTGGATGATGTTATGTTGCTTTCCGTATTCTTCATCCTCATATAACGTCAGCTTTCCAAACATTTCCCCGGACTTCATGGTATGTCCGTGTATAATCAGGTTGGTTGACGGAGCGGTCCCATTTGCATAACCGCACGCTTTTGTGCCGGTTCCGGCTACCGAGTCCGTATCCAAAATCAGACAGCCGTTCTTATTGGGTTTCTTGTAAAAATCCAAATCCAGATAATAGCATTCGTCCTCCATGGTCTGCATGACAGGATAATCAATCAAGGTATCTTCAATACTAAGCCATCCTATCATATCCGAATTGGTTTCATATAAAGACTGATACTTTGGTAAGATTTCCGGTGCTTGGCTGCTTTGTGTTCCTGTCTCTGCAGTCTCAAATATATCTGCAAAAACAAGAGCTGCTCCTGCTTGCGGAAAACCTTGTGCATCAAACTGCATTTCATACTGTACGGATATCTCCGCTTCTTCCCGCATGTTTTGCAGTTCCTTGCTGGTCTTCTTTGCCTTTGCATTCTGCCACAGAGAATAGATTCCGGTTCCTACCATTCCTATGACAGAAATAACAAACACCACAAGAAAGAAAAGCCGCAACGGAAACTGTCGTCTCCGTGCTTTCGTACGCCTTATCGGTTGTCCCAAAGCTGTATTTTTCCTATAACGATTATTTCTTTTCATTTTTTATCGATCCTTGATTTTTCAATTATTTTTATCTTGTTAAATGTCTTCCGCCTTTTTTCTAAAGAACTAATATATTAGCCCATTTCGTAATTATGAACAAAATCTGGCTAATATGTTATCCCAATTTCTTTTTATAAATAAACTCCACCAGATAATATCCAACCACACCGGCAACAACGCCGACTATCACGCCTCCGAGAATATCCGTAGGAAAATGTACATACAGATACAATCTTGAAAAAGCAATTAATACAGCAAGCACGAGAGCAATTTTCCAAAGAATTTTCTCTTTTGCCAGAAACAATGCCGTCACGGCAGTAAACGAAACTGCCGTATGCCCGGAAGGAAATGAAAATTCTTTGGGTTGATTAATCAATAACTGTATAGAAGAATTGATGGTATAAGGCCTGGTTCTTGCAACGGCATTTTTGATAACTCCATTGCATAAAATCAGATCCACCAAAAGTGCTGCTGTCAAGATCCAGCCACACTTTCTGGTCTTTTTATTGATTAACAGAGCAATTGTCAAAAGAATCCAAAATATTCCGCCGTTTCCCAACACAGTAATAGCCGGCCAGATAAAATCCCCAATCGGGGTCCGCAAAGTCTGTATGAAATCCAATACTGCAAATTCCCAACTCATATTTTCTCATAGGAACTAACTGCTCAAAAGCTCGGTTGGTTCTTCCCTTTCTTAAATTATCTCATCCTTTTGTCAAGCAAAGCAAATACATCCTGAGATTTAACAATATACCATATCATAAACCTTTTTAAACAAACTATCTATACAATATATCAAAAAACTAGTTGTTCTTACAATGCTTCAGGAACACAATTTTAAAAAGGAAATAGAATAATAGAAAAGACCTGGAGCGATTTATGAAAATCGGTAATCATACAGTTTCGAAAGATTACGGTCCTGCTCCTTATGTAACAAATGTTGCCATGGCAGGCATAAAAAATACCAACTTCAGAACAACCATATGGACCGGAGAACATATGCAGATGACCCTGATGGCAATTCCACCTTGCGGAGAAGTCGGTCTTGAACTACATCCGGACACGGATCAATTTATCCGGATTGAACAGGGAAAAGCATTGGTCAAAATGGGAGAATGTAAAGATGATTTGAATTTTTTGCAGAATGCCGGATGCGGGGACGCGATATTTATTCCTGCGGGATCATGGCACAACATTATCAACACAGAAAGAGCCCCCTTAAAACTTTCTGTCATCTATGCACCGCCCCACCACCCAAAAGGCACCATCCATCTCACTAAGGCAGAGGCCGATAAAGTAACCTATTAATAAAAATTACCCCATCCTTTATAAAATTGGATGGGGCTTTTATTTGAAAATCTTATTCTGTTTCACGGATAGCTTTTCTTACCGAAAGCACTGCACCGGGAGCAACCGACAATTCATCGATTCCCATTTTTATAAAAGTCGCTGTCATTTGCGTGTCAGCGCCAAGCTCTCCGCAAATTCCAACCCAAATTCCGGCTTTATGCCCGTTTTCGATAACCATCTGTATCAGGTGAAACAGCGCCGGATGATATGGATCGAAAAATTCATCCAGCTTGTCATTCCCCCTGTCAATAGCAAGGGTATACTGGGAAAGATCATTGGTCCCGATACTGAAGAAATCAACCATCTGTGCCAGTTTGTCAGAGATGATTGCGGCAGCAGGTGTCTCAATCATAATGCCTTCTTCTACTTTGCCAATCGGAAATCCTTCAGCAATTAGTTCATCCCTCACTGACCGGGATATTTCTTTTATCTTTATTACTTCTTCTTCCGAAATAATCATGGGATACATGATGGAAAGATTTCCATAGGCACTGGCACGGTAGATTGCCCGTAGTTGTGTTTTGAAAATCTCCGGGCGTGACAGGCAGATACGGATGGCACGGCATCCCAATGCCGGATTATCCTCTTTATCCAGATGGAAATAATCAACCTGTTTATCCGCGCCGATATCCATCGTACGGATAATGACTTTTTTGCCGTCCATGGATTCCACAACTTTTTTATATGCTTCAAACTGTTCATCCTCTGTCGGATAATCTGTTTTGTCCAGAAAGAGAAACTCCGAGCGGAAAAGTCCAATTCCATCGGCATCGTTTTGAAATACCGAATCCAAATCTTCCGGTTTTCCGATATTGGCATAAAGCCTGATTTTCCTGCCGGATTTCGTTATATTTTCTTTTCCTTTTAATTCCATAAGCAAAGACTTACTTTCATCATCCGCCTGTTTTTTGCTACGGTAAGTCTTTAGTACCTCTTCGTCAGGATCGACAATCAGCTTTCCTTCGTATCCGTCCACCACACACAGATGTCCCGAATCACCGGCATCAAATTCCACGCCTACTAAAGCCGGAATTTCCATGGTTCTGGCTAAAATAGCCGTATGTGATCCGGCAGAACCGTACCGGATCACAAAAGACAATATGTTTTCTTTATCCATCTGTACGGTTTCGGAAGGTGATAAAACTTCTGCAAGCAAAATAACCGGCTCATCTCCAAATTCGTTCGATGCATCGGCTCCCTGTAAAATACGAATTACACGCTCGGAAATATCCTTTATATCTGCACTTTTGGCCTGAAAAGAATCATCTTCCATCCCCGCAAACATTCCGACCAAACGTTCTCCGGCTGTCCAGACGGCATATTCTGCATTGACCTTCTGATTGGAAATCATTTCAACAATTGAATTGTTAAAATTGATATCCTCTAATAGCATCGCATGGATATCAAAAATAGCCGCATGCTGTTTTCCGACTTTTAAAACGGCTGATTGATAAAGCTTTTGTAAATCGGATATTGCCTCTTTTTTTGCCGCTTCAAAGCGGGCAATCTCAGCCTCGGTATCCTGAATTGTAACTTTGTTTACCGTCGGATGCTTCGGTGCCATGTATTTCATGTTACCAATTGCAATCCCCTTACTTACACTTTTACCCAAAAATTCCTTCATGGTAATCTCCTTCAAAATGGCAGATATCGCATATTTCCATTTTTAGTCAGGTTTTACGGTATTTGCAAAGATGGCAACATCCTTAGTCTGAGACAGCATACTTTCATCTCCGTATACGTCAACAGAACTGTTCCATGTTTCTTTTTCTGCAAGTTCATCCATGTAATCTGTCATCATTCCTGTAATATATCCGTCTTTGTCAACAAGAAGAACCGTTATCGAACCACCGTCGCAGACACTACCATCTGACGTATACAATGCATAATCAACCGTCAGATAACCATCGTGGGCATTTCCTTTTGCCTGATAATCAGCTTCCCATGGAATATATTCCTGGTAAGGCTCACCAACTTCGCATTCTTCCCAGCGAATTCTTCCATCCGGTGTGCTGTCACAATCAATATATTCAATCACGGTATTGCCTGCACCGACACAACTTTCATAAACAAAGGTTTCACCTACAATGGCATCATCTTTCCCAAGTGCCTTTGCAGTTCCCGAAAAGCAGAAGTCCTGATCATACAGATTGGTAATTGCAATGATCAAAATATCTTCATCGTACATTTTTCCCGGAGCAACACTGATGACAACACCGGGATTTTCTTCAAACATGGAATAAACGCTTCCCCATTTTATTTTGTTATAATCTGTATTCAGACCATTTAATGTAGAAGCAATTTCTGAATCCAGATTTGCGTTAGCAGTTGTTTGCGTTGTTGCAGTATCTTCTGTGTCAGAACCCGCAGTTTCCTCATTTTCTTCAACAGAATCAGGTGTTTCCTCTATTTCAACTCCCTCTCCATCAGCAGGACTTCCCTGATAAGCATGTACATCTGTGGTACTTCCTTCTAACGGTTCTCCGCGAAATGCAACCAATCTGAAATTATCGTAGTTTCCATCATGAACTTCCAATGCAAGACCACAGTTTAAACCACAGTCATCCATATAAGAAAAAAGATCTTCTGATCCATCACCGTTTTTGCAATATAAAAATTCACGTCCGTTAACTGTCTTTACTTCCAAGCAACGGGAAGTCAGTTCTGCGTACTGATCCTTATCCAGACAAACGGCATACAAAGCATCGTTTCCTTCAGAATCCTTGATTTTGAATCCCGCAGGACCATCTTCAATCACCTCAAAGCTGTGGCCGTTTGAAGTATCTACATGTACCGTCATTTCGCCATAATCACCATCCACGGTAAAGCGATATGACAGATTGGAAGTCTTGTAACTTCCGCTTAAATTGGCAGCAGCATCCGGAAATAAATCCTTGTAGTCTTCTGATTTGCCTGTTGAACCAATATTAAATCCGCAGGCAGTAAGTCCTAATGACATGATAATGGTCATTGCCATAACAAGCATGTACTTATAACATTTTTTCAGTTTCATCTCTTTCCCTCACTTTTCTTTTTTCACGCAGGCTACTAGAATCGCCCATTTCCATCATGACTGTCCCGATTGTACATGAATAGAAAACAATTTCCTGTAATCATCCATATCCGGGGCAGAATCCTGATCAAATTCTACGATTTTTACACAATAATAATGAGATTCATCAATTGTGATAACGCCTGCAAGCGTTCCCTGCATAATACCATCGCTATTTTCAACATATTTTACAAAATAATCAACGGTATAATCTCCCATTTTTTCGGTCTGAATATCATTTGCGTCATCACGTTCTAAATAAGCAAGCCGCATTTCCCTGAACCACTCGGCTCCATCAATTGTGATATCTTTATAGACAACCGAATTGTCCGGATTTTCCGTATCAATGATTCCCACATCATCATTATGGACTTCATATAAATATACATCGACCATTTTTTTGAAATTTCGGTCCATGTATTCCTTCATACAGCCTCCGGTTAGTTCTTCATCTTCATATTCGAAAAATAATCCGTCCGGAAGCTCATAGGTAATCTGCAATCCATCTTTTTCAATTCCATCATCTTGTATCGGCTCTTCGTTTCCTCTATCCACCGGTACCATTTCCTCTGTTCTGTTGGTGTCTTCATCCGGTTCCTTTCCATTTGTCTGAATCATAAAGACAAATGTACCGGTCACCCCAACAGTCACCATCAGAGCCAAAGCAATAAGCAGTCCCCTTTTTGGTTTCATTTTTCACACTCCTTACATTTGATTAATTATTTTAAAACAATGTAAGCATATAAAAATGAGCATAAACTTTCTATCAAATCGTCTTTACAAATTCGCAATTTACACTTGCAAAGGCTTATTTTCGGGCTTTTTACGTTGCAATTTAAATAAAGAAATAAAAATCATAACATCCAGAAACATAAGACTGATGAAAAGAATAAATGGTATCATCATGGTTTTTGAATAATACTCAAACTTCAGTTTTTTCGGTTCGCCCGGTTTGGTATAGGTAAAAATATAATCTCCCTCCGACAGATTTCTGGTATCCAGCCATACTCTGTCCTTGGTGAAGTTGCCTTCCGAATCCAGTTTTGTCACTTCGACATAGGAATACTGATCCAGTATCCGGTCTACAGTAGCCAAATTAGAATTCATATCCCCATCTTTTTCTGATAAATGCGTCATGACGTGACCAAAAAGTAACAATACAGGGATCAAAACCAATGTACAGACAATACCCGCAGCTAACAACAGTCTTTTTATACTTTCTACTTTTTTGATATCCGTCCATTCTGTGTTTGGACTTACATCTGATTCAGTCTCAGAAATCGGAGCCTTTATATGTGCCTGCTCCTGCATTTTGTTGATTTCATTTCCATATGCGATATAATTCAGGCTCACATCATAAATCTGTGCAAGCACAAACAGTTTGTCCGTATCAGGCAGAGACTTATCCAGTTCCCAATTTGATACCGACTGTCTGCTGACATTCAACTGCTCCGCAAGTTTTTCCTGTGTAATTCCCTGCTTCTTACGAAGCTCAAATAATCTGTTTCCGATTGAATCCAATACATTTCCTCTTTTCTGAATGATGACGTCATAACATATCATAACGAAATATAGCTAATATAGCAACTTTCTGTCTTACTTTTCCAATTCTTTAATAAAAGAAAGCGGAGTCATATGGTATTTTTTCTTAAACGCCCTGTGAAAATAGGACAAATTGCGAAATCCGACAGACAAAGAAACATCCAGAATAGAGGTATTCCCCTGCTCAAAGAGTTCCACCGATTTCTCCAGTCGCAGGTTATTGATATATTCCACGCAGGTCATATTCATATGTTTTTTAAAGAAGCGCATAAAATGATAGTCACTGAAATAACAAAGCTTTGCCAAGTCCGAAACGGATATTGATTCTGCATAATGAATTTCAATATAATCCAATACATGTTTCAGCTTGTCAGAAGGGGTTCCGGAATCCGGAGAAGTAATTTTTCTACTATCTTGAAGCAGAAGAAAAACAGCCTGCAAAAATATGGACTTTAAGGCAAGCTCATAACCAAAAACTGCTTCATCATACAGTGTACTGATCTGACAAATCATTTTCTTCAAAGAAACATAAGCCGGATGTCTTTTGGTCACTAAAAACGGCATGGAAAATTCCTGATGCATCATCGGAGCCAGATAGCGCGTGGAACAAATATCGGTAGAATTACCGCCCAGAAAATTCAAATGAAATACATATGTTTCGGAAACAATTTCTTCATTCCCTCTAACAGAAATCGAATGCAGAAACAGCGGCGGAATGAACAAAATATCCCCTTGTTTTACCTCATAATCAACCAAATCTATCTGATAAAGACACTTCCCTTTTTTAATCAGAGTTAATTCTGCCTCTTCATGCCAGTGAGTCGTGACCACCGGATAATCAGGTGTCAGTTTTGTAATATATCTTTGTACCGGAAAAAAAGCCTCGCCGTGCTTTGCATCCTCTTTTTGTTCCAATGCCAGCGAATGTAATTTTTTCATTGTATCCCCCTTTTCTTTTCAAAGAGCAGTATTGTGTTATATATTGAAAAAATAATGCAAGAAAATCCAATTTTTCTCTTTTATAATAGCAGTATAATACATGAATTACCAGTATCAAAAATGTAGTTCCAAACACCTTTTGACCCATATTTCAAATAAGACTTTCAAAACAGGAGGATTCAATATGAAAAGAAAATGGTGGCATGACAAAGTCGCATATCAGATTTATCCGAAAAGCTTTCTTGATTCCAATGGAGATGGAATTGGAGATTTACGCGGAATCATTTCAAAACTGGATTATTTAAAATCCCTGGGGATAGATATCGTTTGGCTTTCCCCCATCTACAAATCTCCTTTTGTAGACCAAGGCTATGATATTTCCGATTACTATGCCATAGCAGAAGAATTCGGTACCATGGAGGAATTTGAGGAATTATTGGCAGAATCCAAAAAACGTGACATGCATATCATTATGGATCTGGTTATCAACCATTGTTCTGATCAACATGAGTGGTTTCAAAAAGCGTTGGCCGATCCCTATGGAGAATATGCAGACTTCTTTTATTTTAGAAAAGGAAAAAACGGAAATCCACCAAGCAATTACCGTTCTTATTTTGGCGGAAGCTGCTGGGAACCGGTACCCGGAACCGACCTTTATTATCTGCATATGTTTGCCAAAGAACAACCGGATTTGAATTGGGAAAATCCAAAGCTTTTAGAACAACTCTATCAAATGATCAACTGGTGGCTTGGCAAAGGCCTTGCAGGATTTCGTATTGATGCCATTATCAATATTAAAAAAGATTTGGCATTTCCCGATTACGAGCCGGATGGACCGGATGGATTGGCAGCCTGCTGGAAAATGGTAGAAAGCGTGGACGGTGTCGGGGATTTACTGGAAACCTTAAAGAAAAACACCTTCCAAAAATACGATGCGTTCACTGTTGCCGAAGTTTTTAATATGAAAGAGGATGAACTTCCCTCCTTTATCGGAAAAGACGGACACTTCTCTACCATGTTTGATTTTAGCGCACATGCATTAAGTATCGGTGGAAACGGTTGGTATGATGCTCCTGATATCGATTTTAAAAAATGGAGAGAAAGCATTGTCAATTCTCAGCTCAAAGTCCAGAAATGCGGATTTGAAGCGAATATCATTGAAAATCATGATGAACCCCGCGGGGTATCACGCTATCTGCCAAACTACGCCCAAAATCCGGCTGGCACAAAAATGCTTGGTACCGTAAGTGTCCTGTTAAGAGGTATTCCATTTATTTATCAGGGACAGGAAATCGGCATGCAGAATACAAAATGGAACAGCGTGGAAGAATTTAACGATATCAACACCAAGGATCAATATCAACTCGCACTGGATGCCGGTCTGAGTGAAGAAGAAGCTCTTTATGCTTGTACAAAAATGAGCCGTGATAATGCCAGAACCCCCATGCAGTGGAGCGATTTGGAAAATGCAGGTTTCACTACCAAAACTCCATGGCTTAAGGTCAATGACAACTATCCCAAAATCAATGTAAAAAACCAGGAAAATGATCCCGATTCTGTCCTGAACTATTACAGAAAACTGATTGGCGTACGAAAATCAGCTGAATATAAAGAAGTATTTACTTATGGAGAATTTGTTCCGGCTTATTTAGACACAGAAAGCATTATGGCTTACTATCGCGAAACCGACGAACAGAGGATATTAGTTGCTGCTAACTTTGGAGAGAATACAGCAGAACTCAACCTGGATTATGATATCAGACATGTCATTTTATCCAATATGAATCAGAGCACAAAACCTCAGCGAAGCCTAAAACTGAAAAGTTGTGAAGTCATCGTTTTAGAATGCGAAAAGTAGTTGCTTGCTGCTATATATATCTTTGCCCGCCGGCTTTTACGAGGTTTTGTGACTTTCTTAGCGGCATGGCAAGCAAAAATAATGCCCGGTTTCAACTGTTTGAAGACGAAGTCTGAGTTTTGAAACCGGGCATTTCATAAATTTTTGTGAGCATGCCGCTTAGAAAGTCTAAAAAACGAAGTGCGAGGCGGCAAAGATATATATTGGGAACACAAATCCGAAAAGGGAATTTCAAAATGTCTATATCTATACTGCTTTTCTACCCTTATCCAAAATTTTCCGTATATTGCATAAAAATACAATTCCGCACACGGTTGCCGCAAGTGCATCTGCACAACACTCCGCATAATAAATACTCATAACATTTCCTGTTATCATCGGGAAAACAATGGCAAACGGAACCAGTAAGAATACCTTTCGAAGCAATGCCATGAATAAAGAAATTTTAGCCTGTCCAAGTCCCATAAAGGTGGTCTGGCATCCCATCTGCACTCCAAAGACCAACATGCCGGCAACAAAAATCGGCATTACCCTCTTAACCACTGCAATCAATTCTATATCATCAGTAAAAATGCGTGCATATACTCCCGGAAACAGCATCGCGGATAACGTAATTGCAAAAGAGGCAACTGTCGTTATGGTTATAATTCTCTTGTATGTGGTCTTAACACGGTCGATATTTCCTGCTCCATAGTTGTAACTTAAAATCGGCTGCACGCCCTGCGTAAATCCGGAAATTGGTATATTAATCAGCTGCATGATGCTTTGTAAAATTGTCAGCGATCCCACATAAACATCTCCACCATATTTTTGTAAGCCACTGCTAAGTACTACAGAGACAAGACTTTCTGTACTCTGCATAATGAAAGGGGAAACTCCAAGTGCAGCCACACTTCCGATGATATTCCACTGTGGCCTCAAATACTTTATCTGAATGCGCAGAGAAGTCTTTTTTGCAAGCAAAAATCGTATCGTCCAAAGCGCACTGGCAAACTGTGAAATAATCGTAGCAAGAGCAGCGCCCCTGACTCCCATTTTGAATACAAATATAAAAACCGGATCTAAAGCAATATTCAGACCTGCTCCAATCAATACAGAAAACATGGCAATCTTGGATTGTCCCTGAGCCGTGATAAACGGATTCAGACCTATCACAATCTGTACAAAAAGTGTTCCCAACAAATAAACCCTCAGATACGCACCTGCATAAGGATAGGTGACATCACTGGCACCAATCAGATACAAAAAGGGCTTTTCAATCAGAAAGAATACAACCATCAAAACAATCGTAAAAAAACAAAGCATCGTAACCGCATTGGAAAGTATCGTTTCTGCCCTTTTTTTATCTCCCTTACCCATGGCAATTGCCGCAAGCGGTGCTCCACCTGCACCGACAAAGGCACTGAATGCGGAAATCAGCATGATGATAGGAAGCGTAAGTCCTACTCCCGTCAACGCCTGCGGACCTACCAGATGTCCGATATACATTCTGTCCACAATATTATAGAGTAAATTGATCATCTGAGCGATCAAAGTAGGAATTCCCATTGATAAAATCAGCTTTCCTATCTTTTCTGTTCCAAGTCTTTCTTCCGAATGGGTCATTTTAAAGCCTTCCTTCTAATTACATTTACAAATCAAGTATTTCCGGCACAGACACGCCAAACACCGAATACTAGTCTAACTCTTTCTTACACCTTTATCAACTGCAAAAAATGCCCGGACATTTCTGTCTGGGCATTTTCTTAATGATATTTCCTCTTCTTGTTAGTTGCCGCTAACATTGGTCAAATTCAGATGTTTTATTTTTCGCAAAGCAATCAAGTTTACAATCAACGCAAACAAGGCTCCGACTGCGCAGGCATACAGACAGGCTGGAATATTCGGAGTACGCACATAGCGGTTTGCCCCGGTCTCAATAATCCGGACAACCACATAAGACAGCACAATACCAAAACCACTTCCTAATAACAGTCCCATTAAAGTAAGGATAATGTTATCTTTGTATACATATGCTTTTGTTTCTTTCATCGTATACCCATTGATACGCATAACAGCGAGTTCTCTGGCTTTCCTGTTGATATGCATAACAATTTGGTTTAAAAGTACCAGCAATGCCATAACAGCAGATAGAACAAGGCATATCATAATGACCATATTTACGGCATCTGCGCTCCGTTCAAACTCACTATTATCCTTGAGAGATAAATATCCATCCATATCGCGAACCTTTTCATACAGTCCGGTAATGTCGCCTTTTAATAAAAATACACTCTCATCGGTTTCTTCTTTCATGGCGGTTTCATAGTAACTGTCGGTTGTCACAAACAAATGATAGGGAAGGTAATGCTCCATCACTCCCACAACCTGAAATTCTTTGGGATTTCCTTCCGAATCCATAAATTCTACCTTGCTGCCCTCCGATATATCAAATTTTTCCGCACATTTACGTGAAACCAGTATTCCATCCGTTGGAACAAATGCAGTGCTCTTTGTCTGAATGTCCTGAACATACATGAAATCAGCCAGTTTTTCAAAATCCGAAACAGCAACAATATGAGCAGTTTCCCAACTTCCTCCGTTTACACGGAAATTCTTTAACTTATCCTGAATGACCGTATAATCAATATCTTCCTCGTTCAGAACCTGTTCAAATTCTTCCCTCGAACCGACACTTGTGTCAATTACCAGACGATTTTCATACAGGAAATAGCGGTCAAACTGAAGAACCGATGAATTTTCAATTGCCAGCTTCAGGGAAAAACAGATAACCAAAAGTGAAATACATCCCACAACACCCATGATGGTGGTCATCATACGCCCTTTGTCACTCAGCACATTTTTAATCATGGTCTTGGAATATAAATTCAGTTTTTTATAGCTTTTCCATTTTTCAAAGAAGTAACTCTTTCCATTAACCGGAACTTCGCCTCTTAATAGTGTCGTCGCAGGCAGGCGAACCAGCTTTGCACACGCCACATAGGTAGCTGTCAGGAATACTGCCAGACAAATTACCGCCGTCAGCAAAGCCTCTTCCCATGCAAAGGTAAGCGCAATGCTTCCCAACAAAAAGTTTGGCTTGAATATATGAATTACCAATATCTCCACAATAACCACACTGGCAAGCCATCCAATCATAATACCGAGGATTGCACACAACGTGTTGTAAAGCATATAATGATTCAGAATTTCTCCGGAAGAAAAACCCAATGCCTTTTGCGCTCCGATCAAGGTTCTTTGTTCATCAATCATACGTGAAATTGCCGCATGGCAGACCACAATCGCTACTAACAGGAAAATAATGGACATGGAATAACTCAGGCCAAAAATTCCGTCTACGATCGTTTTTACACCACGGACATCTCCCACGTCATTTCTGATTGAAATAATCCAGTCCTTTAACTGAATATCTTCTGCTTCTTTTTTGGCATCTGCAAGTTCGGCTTTTGCATCATCCAGTTCTTTTTTTGAATCTTCCAACTCTGCCTCTGCTTCGCGAAGCTTATCAACACCCTCCTGATATTCCGTAATCGAAGTTTTGAGCGGTAGTGCCGCAGCTCCAAATACATCCAATTGCTCCAATGCTATATCTAAATCCTGACTAAGCCCCATCGCACCAAGTTGTGTTTCAATCTGTTTTCGTGCCTCATCCAAATCTTTCTTATTCTCTTCTATTTGGCTTTCTCCATCAGACAATTCCTGTTCACTATCTGCAATTTCACTCTGTGCATTCTCAATCTCAGACTGTGCGTCATCTGTCAGAGAATCAAACCGAAGTTGCGCCCGCTCCTGTCCGAGAGCTTCCAGCTTTTCTTTAAAAGCAGCTTCCTGTTCCTTATATTCATCCGAAAAATAATAATACGCATCCAATGCATTATTTTTGACGTAAGCAGTGGTATAACATTCACTATAATAAGACGAATCAAAGGCATCCTTATGTAACATGATATAATAGGAAGCCGAACCAAGTCCCTGCGTACTTTTTCCACGGGCATCCTTTATCGATGCACAGCAGAAAAACGGTTCATTGACGATGGCCGTAACACGAAATGTATCCGAAACAAAAATTCCGTCATGTTCTAATGTAATCTCGTCTCCAATCTGTATTCCTTTTTCCTCTGCAAACTTCTCTTCCACCGCGGCCTCATTGGGAGCAGAAGGTAACGTCCCCTCTAAAATAACCGGATCGTTCATATCGCTTAATAAAGAACGGGCTTGTATCGTTATTTTTTCTTGCTCACTATCCATGATTGCCATGGCAGAATAGCCACCCTCGACAGCATCTACGTCTTCCCATCCTGCAATTGCCTCAATATCTTCTTTCGTGATACCATTTGCACAGGTGATTTCCAGTGACTCTAAACGATTGGTCACAAAATAACGATCTACTTCTTTTAAAATGGCTTTTGCTGAGGATTGCAGTCCCAAAAAAATCGCAATACTGGTTGCCGCAATAAACGCAACTGCAAAAAACGGAACACCATTTTTCTTAATTGTCCGAAGCAGATATTTTGTCTTTGCTTTTTTTACCATACTAACTCCTTTGCACTCGCGGGATGTCTGTTCACAATCACTTCTGCAACAACGCCGCCCTTCATACGGATGACACGATTTGCCATTTTAGCAATTTCTTCATTGTGGGTAACCATCAAAAGTGTAGTGCCGGATTTTATTACCTCTTCTAAAACTGTCAGCACCTCAATACTCGTTTCATAATCAAGAGCTGCCGTCGGCTCATCTGCTAAAATAATGCGAGGTTTTTTCACCAATGCTCTCGCAATCGATACACGCTGCTGCTGACCTCCGGACATTTGTGCCGGATAGTTATCCTTTCTCTGTGCCAATCCGACCCGCTCCAAAGCCTCAGCCGCGTCCATGGAATCTTCACATAATTCTCCGATAAAATCCAGATTTTCCTCTGCCGTTAAAGTAGGCATCAGGTTATATGCCTGGAAAATAAAACCAACCGAATGCCTGCGATACTCTGTCAGGGTCTTCTCATCTGCTTTAGAATAATCTTTTCCGTCAAAAAGGAAGGTTCCTGTCGTAAGCTGGTCCATACCGCCTATGATGTTTAACATCGTTGATTTTCCACAACCTGATTCCCCAAGTATTACAAGAAACTCTCCTTCCCGGATATCAAGATTGACCCCCTTCAATACCTGAAGTTGATTTTCTCCCGTGCCGAAGGTCTTGGTTACGTCACGCAACGAGATAATCGACTTTTTATTCTCAGTAAATCCCAGATTTAATCCTCTGCCGTCCACCGCGATAGCAGTTAACATGGCGAGATTTTCACACAGATTAACATCATCATCATTATAGAGAGTACCGTCTTTTTTATTAATAATCTGAATACAGCCAATGACCTCATATTTATTTATTAAGGGGACACAGATCATACTTCTTGTCTCAAAACCCGTAATATTATCAAAATAGGCTGCCCACCGCTTGTCATTCTTGCAATCCTTTACAATGGTTGACTTTCCTTCTTTTACTACCGTACCTGCAATTCCTTCTCCAAGATCCAGACTAAGACCTGTCAGATCAGATCCTCCAATCCAAAATGAAGGATATATCTTTTTATCTCCCTCTACATTGTAAAACCAAATCGTTCCTGCTTCGGCACCAACAGCTTTAACTACCAATCCCAAACTGTCACGAAGCGCCTCTTCCAATGATTCCGCTTTCTGCAGCATGGCTGTTATCTCCCAGACAACCTGCGTATATTCAATTTTCATTTTCTGCTCACTCATTCTAACACCTGCCTATCTTAGCCTTACCCTTTCCGGTTTATTTCCATTGACCTTTACACATCATTTTATTCCTTTTTTACTTATGTGTTTCCAAGGAATTTATTTATAAAAATTGTACCATAGATTTCCTTAATTTTACAATTACCATTCGATCCGACTGCAAAAAACACGAATTCAAAAATCAATCTTTCTTGAATCCGTGTTTTTATTATAAATCTTATTATATGAGATTTTGACCCGCAAAACATGAGATAGTAGCCCGATTAGGACGAAAAAGCCGCATGAAATCATCTTATCAGCCATAAAACAATCGCCAATTGTAACATAATACAATTCCCAACATACCCAATGCAATATAAATGACAGCCTCCATATCACAAATCTGTATTGCTTTTGTCCCGATTTTTTGAAAAACGCGCTTATATAAAAGCCAAATCAGATACCCGACCAATGTTCCCAGCGTATTCATAATAAGATCATCCACATCTGTGGCACGATAACAAAACAGCTGACAAATTTCTATGGCCAGCGACATTCCAAATCCTACTATCAGCACCTTTCTACAATTTCTGAATCTTTCCCATATCAACGGAAGCAGAAAGAAATCCTTTCATTATTTCTGTAATTGCAATAACCTTATACTCTGCAGGTGAACTACCTGATTTTATTATACTTGTATTTCACAATATAAAAATAGATATTCACATATTTTAAGTGGATTTTAATATAATCTTAAAGGCTATTTTTTAGGTGGAATATAATGAAAAGATTTCGGTTTTCGGGTCAGCTGCCGGTCAGATACCTGTTTATATGATAATCCAGCGCTTCAACAACCGTATCATACGGCGGATGCTCCCAATTACCTTCTATATAGTAAGCCATCTGAGCATCACAAATATAATGACTCCTTTCCTGAATCATCTTAGCAGAATAAGTATATTTTTCATCATCTTTTGCAAACCAACAGTTCCCGTTTTCAACATCAAATAAAATTTTGTACACACTGTCCATAGTTTCATCAGCAAGCTGAATATCTATGGGATCTTCTAACTCAATTTGCACATAATGACTTTTCTCCTCTGACGTGATTTCTTTTTCCGAACAATTCACCAAAGATATATCATATGCCTCATGGTTGTCGCTGATATATTCATAAGTGCGATATACACATTCATAAAAATCAAGCTTTTTACAGTAGATTGTATTGATATCTTTTTTTCTGCAAAGGCATGAAAATCTTGTTCGTTCGTCATCTTCATAATATAGAAAATCGATTCTTTTACAGTTGAGCAAATTGGTATCGCTAAAGCATTCTTTCACCTTGGATTGCTTAATTTTGGCATCACTTTTTGCTCCACAGCCTGACAGAATTCCCAATAAACATATGCATATAAAAATGATGGCATGGTTTTTTTTCATATTGTCTCTCACCTCTGAATTTATTATAAGGGGTATCCTCTTGTCTTTCCAGCAGAATATAATTTGTCTTTTATGCATTAATCTATCTTCTTGCAAACAATAAGGATCATAGTTTCATTCATTTTTCATATAGCATTTTGCAAGTGATTCCAACAAATTATCATCAGAGTAAATTTTATCAAAATCGTTAATTGAAAGCGTCGTAATTTGTTCGCCGTTCCACAGTGCTTTTTCACTTGTTTCATATGTTTGACGATCCACTTTTTCTCCAACTATTTCACTCACAGAACCGGTATTTTCATCACGAATAATATCAGTAACATTCACGTAATACTCATATCGAAAATCAGCATCAGAGTACTCTTCTTCCACATAATTATAAACAGCGTGCAACATTTCTATATTTGCATCGGAAGAAGTGCATGTCAAAGTATCTAAATCCCATAAATCCATTCTGGACATCTTATCGCTTACATTATCAATGATATTCGTTTCATTATCGTATGTAGAAAAGCTATAAATATAATAATAATCACAATAAACCATGGCTTTCCTTTCTACATAACTGAAGGGTTTATAATATCCATAAAAATCATCTAGTGTTTCTTCACCCGGAGTTAGCAGAATCGCTTCCCCATCTTTATATGTGTACAAATAGTTTCTTTGGTTACATTGATCATCATAATCCAAATCCGTACACCCATGACTGAATAACATTTCCGGAATTTGATCATCATTCAGATAGATAAAACAAACATTGGCATAGTATCGGTCCGGATTTTCATAATTAATTTCATTCATTTTATAATACTGTTTCAGAATATTTTCATAAGCCTTTAACCATGGTTGTGACAAAATATCTTCGTCAACCTGTATGTCCGAGTCCAAAGTTACAATTTTTTCTCTTTCCGCATATTCTATATCCGGCCAATTGTCCCGAATTCCGCTATTTATCTCATCTTCTATTCTTTGTCTGCAGTAATTGACTCTGATTTGAAAATCAATTAATTCCAAAAGCTGTTCATCGCTCAATGCACTATCAGGGAAATAATAAGTACAATTACTGATGCAGAAGACAATTCCTTCCCCTTTGTACTCACTCGCATTTTGTATCATCGGCATGGTTTGCTCCGGAAATTTGCCACTGTTTTTATATAACAACTTAAGAGCTTTCTGTCTTCCTAACTCATCAATGGATAATTCCCTACTGAAAAAACTCGTTTCAGTATTTGCAGAATAATAATTTATGTAGATTTCATCAACGTCCTTCATTGTCATCTGATTTAAATAATTGACATAATAAAGTGGATTAATGGCTTTCACATATGCTTCATAATCAACATATCGTTCCAATAAATTAAATACAACTATCTGAAGTATTTCTTCATCAGACATCTCACGCTCAGGAATATATAAAATACCATCTTCTGTTGAAAATGATATTCCTTCCCCCTGATACTCATCTTTTGAAAGAATAACGCTAACCTCTCCGACCGGTTCTACCATGTCTTTGCAATACAAATCATATAATTCATCAAACCGATGCTCTTCATCCCCGATCATTGCTCTGGACATACACTTTTGATCATACTTAAAAATATTTTCATATAAATCAATTATTTCTTCATTATTCATGTTTCTGATTTTTTCCATATGGCTTATATATGCCTTCACAGATAAAATTGTACTTCCAGATAGTACAAAGAGCACAACAAATACAACTGCAACCTTTACTAAAGTGTTAAACTCTTTCCATTCCAAAAACCTTTTCTTACTATTATTTTCTTTTTCAACTTTTATCTGATCAATAGCATTCTGATAATCTGCCAAAACAGTATCTGATATCTGAACGTTGTCACATATTTTTTTGAACTCATCTATTTTCATAACCAAACCTCTTCCTAATTCATTTCATTTATACTGAGAATTTGTTCCAGTTGTTTTCTTCCTCTTGTCATTCTGCTACGCACACTCATGTCTGATATATGTAACATTTCTGCAATCTCTTTTGTAGAAAAACCATCCACATAATATAACTCCATAACAATACGATTTTTTTCATTTAATCTGCGCAATACCTCTTTCCATTCATTGGAAAAATAAATATCCTCATGTGCTATCTCCGGAATCTCCTCAATGAAAACTAATTTCTTCCTATCCCTTAAAATATCCTTACATTGATTAATCAATATTCTGATCAACCATGTTTGAAAATACTCATCATTTTTCAATTGCCCAATTTTCTGCCAACACCTAAGAACAGTTTCCTGTATTGCATCTGCAGCATCTTCTTCATTCTGCAACATTGAAATCGCTATTCGATACATTTTTTGTAATTGAGTTTTCATCAATTGATCAAATGCATCAGGATCCTTATTTTTAGCCTCTTCAATAAGATTCATTACAACCTCCCTATTTCCGAATTGACATTTCATTATTAAATACAACTCAAATTAATTCTATCATTTATTTCTGTATATTAGACGATTGAAAAATGTATTATGTGACGATTGTTAACAAAAAAAGCTCTCCGATTTCTCGGAAAGCTCATAAATACTTATTTCAAATTCATCTGTGCCGGATTGTCCTTTAATCTTCCGTCTTCATAATATCCGGTACCATGGCAGGAACACTCCCATGTAGACTCCTCCGGATTCCAATCCAGCATACAGCCCATGTGGCGACATCTTCTCTCTTTTGGTGCAAACAAGCCTTTTACAAGCCCTGCCACACTCTCCCATACATCTATCAGAAAATTTTTGATACCTGCCAGGAAAAGAATTCTCTGAGGTGAAAAAATATTTTTCTCTACCTCAGTGGTTTGGCAAATATGATTGCTGATGATTTGTGCAGCAATCATGGACGATGTCATACCCCACTTTTTAAAACCCGTTGCCACATACCAATTCTTCCGAAATACAGAATACTTTCCGATAAAAGGAATGTCATCATGAGGCATACAGTCCTGGGCAGACCATTCACATGCAATATCAGCGTCAGGATAATATAACTTTGCCTGTTCACGCAGAAATGAATACCCAAACAATTCATTTTTCTTTTGCTTACATTTACATTTTCCGGTTCTGTGACCGCCACCGCCAAGCAACAAAAAATCTCCGGCACTTCTTAAGGACAATCCGCCTTTATCAATGCCGTAATACATTCCGCTTAACTGCTCCTGGTCTGCAAGAGCAAGTACATAGCTTCTTTCCTGATGCTGTCGCAGAAAATAAAAGCCGGGAACATTTGTAATCGGATAATGCGTTGCAAAAATAATATGATCAGCCTCAATCTGCCCCTTGTCTGTATACACCATATTCTTTTTTACCGATAAAACTTTGGTATGCTCATATACCACCAGTTCTTTCGCCAGATGTGCTATAAACTCCAACGGATGAAATTGTGCCTGATTTGGAAAACAAACCTCAGCTTTTATTGCAAAAGGAAGCTCCTTAATCTGTCTCACTTTTTCATCAGCAGAAGCCATACTCATTCGGTTGCCATCAATCCAAACGGCATCTATCCCCAGAGAACGGGCAGCTTCCATTTCTTTCCGCAATTTCTCAATACCATCTTCGGAAACGGTATATAAAAAGGCCGGTTTCTTTTCAAACTGACAGGAAATATTCTCTGCCTTGATTATTTTTTCAAACAAATGAATCGCATGCTCATTCGCTTCGGCATACAAGCGTGCCTGCTTTCTTCCAACCAGACGAATCATTCTATCATAAAACAAACCGTGCTGACTTGTGATTTTGGCTGTAGTATTGCCTGTCTGTCCACCGGCAATCCGATCCGCTTCCACCACAATCACTTCCTGCCCTTTTCTTTGCAAAAACCAGGCAGTAAGAATACCCGCCATACCGGCACCGATAACAACATTTTGAACTTTTAAATTGCCGGGCAGTGCAGGTCTTTTTGGCAATTCAACTTCTGATTTCCAAATAGATTTCATAGAAATACTCTCCTTTATACGTAGTATTTCCAAATTGGGAGATTATATGTTTAGGAGTGGATTATCAGACCGGCAGATAATCTTTTGCCTCCACACTCCTGCTCTCAACAATTCTCTTTTTTATATTTTCTGCCTTAACAAACCCTTCCTGTATAAGCTGTTCACATGCTTTTTCCAACGCAACAAAAAATGTATCCGCTAACCGGTCAAAATGCTTCATGGCGACATTTTCACCTAATCCTATATTCCTTGCCTCCTGCCGAAATGATTCTCTTGTAATCTTTCCAATATCGTATTCCTGTCCAATGCTAAACGCCATATTTCTTGTACTGCTTTTGTATATGACTGTGCTAACAATATCATATGCTGGTGCAAGCCGTATGGATTGTAAATCCTCTCCGTATAGAAGGGATACATTCTTAATATGATTATCTGTATTCCCTATCAGATAATTAAACACACAAATATCCCAAAGCTTTAATTGGTCTGCTATTGGCTCAGAGGAGTACTGCCTTAAAATATCAAACATTTTCTTCAGATATCCTGCATTTTCATGCTCGTATTTATTGATAGCAGCAATTCCCATTGCCTGAGAAAAATCTTCCTGATGCAACCGATAAGGCACAGCAAATCCATTTATCTTCTTTGCATTTTCTTTCTGAACACGGTCATATCTTCTAGTTGCAAACAAAACATCCTCATCACGCCCAGTTCCTACATTGATTACAAAGCTATCCGGTATTTCAATCCCCATATTTTTAGCGGTCATTAGGCATAACTGCTCATTTGTTACGATTCCATCCAACCTTACATGACTTTGTTTAACAATATGTGTACTCGGTGCAGAACCAATTGGCAAATACCAGTCCTTTAGGGCCTCATCATAATATAAACCCACTTTGCCGGATGCCCCCGTCAAAGATAGATGTGATTTGGTAACCAATTCTGCCGCTTCTGCCGCCCCCTCTTTTGCTAATTGTTTTACCTCATCTACCGTTAACTTCTTATAGGCTTCCTCTGTCGCCTCTTTTTCCTCATCCACAATCCGAATTGCACCCAGGCATTCTTTTCCCAAACCAGATAACAATGCCAGATAATCATTTTCGTCGGCATGCATCCAACCTGCCACACATCTTCTTGTAAATCCCTCCGGCAACAAACCTTCAAAAAAATTTCTGGTATCTTTAGGAGAAAATGCTTCACCCGAAAATGGCAAATGAATGGAAATAGGCTTATTCCCAGATTCCATATAATATTCCTTGGCATAAGAAAAACAGGAATCCTCCACACTTTCTCCACAAATATCCCCTACATAGGTTTGTGTGCCTTTTATTTCAATCCATACATGCAGTTGTTTCATCAGATTATCCCCTCTTTTCTACCAATAAATCCATCCCAAGTAAATTGATGAGGTCAATTGCTTTTCCAATTTCTGCCGTCGCCTTGCCCCTCTCCAAATCAGAAATGAAACTCACACTGAATCCCGTAAATTCTGCCAGATATGCCTGTGTATAATTTAATTCTTTTCTTCTAATCCGAATTGCCTCTCCTAATGACTTTGAATCTGTAATCTTCATAAAAACATTCCTTTTATTTGCCGTACGGCTCAATTTGTTTTTTTGCACAAAAAAAGTCCGTACGGCTTAATTTGATAATCTCGATTATACATTACGCCGTACGGCTAAGTCAATTTATTTTTATAATTCGTTCGACCTTCGTTGATTAGTATCTGGGGGGGCGAACGAAAATAAGGGGATATGAGGTGTGATACACATTCCTATTCCTCGTACTCAATTCGAAAGAAATCAAGGTAAGCTTTATACTTATCCTGTGCCGCCAGACAGGTATCTGTCAAATATCCCTTTTCCTGATTCCATTGGCTACATAATAAGTTCGACCACTTCCCTCTTCTTTCTTAACAAGGACATCAACAAAGCGGACTATCGCACCATCTTGAGACATTATTTTCATTGTAAATTCGCCAGTTTTTTTCTTCATAAAATTCTGCCGTATCATAAGGATGCGGAGAGGGCAGTACAGGTAAAACAGATTAAGGGACGGTAAAAAAAGTGCAAGTGAAATCTAGCAATTCACTTGCACTTACTTTATATCTTATCCTTTACAATGTAATCTTTTATTCTAAATATGCTTTCAAAGATTCCACTAATTTATGCACCATTGTTCCTGGATCATATTGCGATGGTCTGTGTCCGCCTTTTTCAAATTCAGCCATTCTACGTTTTGCATGCTTTATGGCAACATTTACCCCATCATATATATCTACCATGTTATATATATCTTCATAATTCTTTTGGTATGTCCCATCACCTAAATTATTTTTCTTGAAAATCTCATCTAGTTTATCATTCCATTGATGTCTATGCAATGCAGAATCACTGTAATAAAAATGCAGATATAACCAATATTCAAAAGATTGATTACTCCAAGCCACATTATATCCTCTATTTATAGCCTCTTGTATTGCTTGATCAAAGTCATCAAAATCATCTTTATCAAAAACAATCCATACATTTTGATAGATAATTTTTGCATCCTTTATAATCTGATCTGCTACCTCAACAAGTCTAGTCGTGGAACAACCTTCACCATGTACATCAATAAGCGGTTGCTCAATAATATCCACTACGCCACCTACCTTTTCTTGTATAAGTTTTTGCATACCTTTAAAATATAATGGCTCGGTACGTTCACCTTCTGTAACAATTAGATAAGAATTTGCTTTGGTAGTTTTGTATTCATGCTTCCTTTGAGTTCTAGCTTCTCGTCTCTTTTTAAATAAATCATCCGAACCCATTTACTTACCTTCTTTCATGCTGAATTCTTTTAACCACGGAATTCCGCCATATACCCCAGCCAAATAATCTCTTTCAAATGAAGCATCTGACCTCACTTTAAAATCTGATAAAGCAGACAATTCTGAGTATCCAAATTCATCTTTTTGTACAAACCAAATCTGATCTCTTCTAAAAAATTTTTTATCCAAGAGAGTAGTATCATGTGTTGTGTAAATCAGCTGAGCCTGTGAATCATTTTCATAAAACAAATCAATAATAAATTTCAACAAAAGAGGATGTAGTTTGATATTCAATTCATCTACAAAAATTGATTTATCATAAAGAATAGCTGTACGCGCATAAATGAATAGCATAATACTTTTAATAGTTCCTTCTGATTCAAAAAACAAGTCCAGAGGATGCAATTCGCCATCTTTTCCCATGTGATAGGTTACAAACTTAATTTCTTTGTCACTATCGTCATATTCAATATCTCTAATGCCTGTATCGATAGCAGACAAAAAATCTACCAATGCACTTTTTTCTTGATCAATTAATTTAGGTAAGAGTGCCTCTAAAAGTCTTGTATCCTCGCAAAAATTTGTTGGAACAACTAATGTATCCATCACACCAGCATAAACAACCTTAAAAATACTAGATTTCATTTTTAACTTATTGAAAAAAGTTAAAACCAAAGTCTCAACCGGAATTTGTTCCTTATATACATCACATTCTTTTCTTACACTTGAACCGAATTCAACTTTTTCTGTCGTACGTTCAAAAATTGTTGAAGTTCTCTTGGTCTGTAGATTTTTTCTATATAACCACTCCGTAACAATGCAATTTGCATTATACTCGAATCCATACTTATATTCATAATCTCCTAAAATCTGTACAATCTGGAATTCCGAATTTTCCTCTTCACTATCGAACGAAAATGGCTGATAAAATGTTTTAATAGCTGTTGCTTCACCATCTTCAACATTATTTAATGACTCCGCAATAATTCTTTGAAAATAAGTCATCGCCATATAAATATTTGATTTCCCACTTGCATTTGCACCATAAATTGCAGCGACCCTAAGATACTTTTCTTTTGTTCCATAGTCTATTAAATTGCATTGATGCTCCTTATACGCATTAATTGCTGTCAAATCTAAAATTGTCTCTTCCTTAAATGACAAAACATTTTTTAACATAAATTGCACTAACATATCACAGCACCTCCTAGATAATATATAATATATCTTTTTTTGAATTCTACGTCAATATTTTTGTGCTTTTTTCACAATTTTATTCATATAGAATTAGTTTTTTACATTTTATCCATGAATATTACGTTGCGGCGGAGCCGCCTGTCCGGCGTGGCGAGAGCCACCTTTCCGGACAAACAGAGCCACCTTGTTATTAACTACTGTATCATGTTTTGATCTATACCATAGACCTCCCTCATGGATATGTCCTTTGATGGATCAATGCTTTCGATATTGATTTTGTATGCGTCATATATGATTCGATCCATGATGGCATCTGCCAGTGGGTTATCATCACCACCCAGGCGGTCGTACCATCCTTCTTCTCTGAACTGGGAACAAAAGATAGTGGAAGACTTTTTCCTGCGCTTATGTATCAGTTCAAAGAGATTCTTGGATTCTGATTCATTAAGTTTTAGCAACAGCCATTCATCAATGATGAGCAGCAAGGGTTTGGTATATTTTGAAAGCACTTTTGTAAATGTACCATCATTTCTGGCAGCTTCCAAATCAAGAAGCAGGTCAGGAAGACGAACATATTTTACTGTGTAATACTGCTTGCAGGCTTCCATGCCGAAAGCACAGGCCATGTATGTCTTGCCGCTTCCGGTTGCACCGGTAATAAAGATGTTCCGGTACTCTGCAATGTATTCGCAGGTGGCAAGGCGGTTAATAAGTGCTTTATTGAGCTTTCGCCCTGAACGATAGTCAATGCCGGCAATACAGGCATCAGGTTGTTCAAGTTCGGCGTTGCGTATAATACGTTTTAAACGATTGTTTTTGCGGCTGGTATATTCGACGTCAACCAGCATACCAAAACGATCTTCGAAGGAAATATCCTTCATAGAGTTGTCATCCATTTGTATACGGAATGCATCTGCCATAGCTGTGAGACGCATTTCAATAAGTTTGTCTGCTGTACTTTGATTAATCATTGTGCTTACCTCCTGATTTATGGGCATAGTATCTGGCACCTCTTGTGATGCCGTATGAATTAGTTTTATTCTCTTCCTGAGTCACCGGGATGTCACTATCCTTTAAAGTGACCAGAAGATTTTTGATACTTTTATAGCTGGGTGAACTGGAATAGCTTAATGCTTTCTGGCATGCGAGTTCTAGTTTTTGTGGAGAATGTTTTTCCGCAAGCTTTAACAGTCCCATACAGCTTCGATAGGATTGTTGTTCCACCCTGCCTGAGGTAAGTAGTGCATTGACAACTTCATATGTGTTTGGTCCAATCTGATTCGCCCATTTCCGAAAGCGATCACCATTCCACTCCAGATATTTCTGATGGTCTTGTGGCATATGTCCGGACTGAGTGGAGTATTGTCCAGGACGTCCATAAAGACGTTTGTGAGAGGCGATTCGATTGTGATTAATAAATATTTCAATCGTTGTTTCTGTTATTCGCACATCGACCTTATTTTTGATATACTGATAAGGCACAGAGTAGTACATCTTGTCTACTGCGATGTGATAATTAAACTGAACGGTAGCGGTTTTCCAATCGCTGAGTTCAAACCGGGTAGCAGGCAGCGTTGCCAGTAATGGCATTTCTTCCCCAAGAAACAGACTACGCCTGCTACCTTCTTTTTTCTGGAAGGTGTTAGCATTGAACTGTTCAAGTTTTTCCCTAATGGCGGAATTTAATTCAGCCAGAGAAAAGAACTGTTCATTCCGAAGAGCTGCAGTAATCCATGTAGATACATTTCTTACTGTGCCTTCTGCGCCAGGCTTGTCCTTGGGTTTTCGCACCCGTGCCGGAATAATGGCGGTTCCGTAATGTTCAGCTAATTCATGGTATGTGGTGTTTAATGACGGAGTGTACCAGTCTCCTGTGTGATAAACGGCCGTAAGGCAGTTATCGGGAACGAGTATCTTGGCAACTCCACCGAAGTATTCATACATGTGCACATGGGCTGTAATCCATGCCTTCTGTTTTTCATTGATGAATGCTTCTACGTAGGCATACATGCTATAAGTCATGACGCCCACAAAAAGCCATGCTTCTGTAATCTCGTCGGTATCGGGGTCGATGATATGAGCCGGATCTCCGGCCCAGTCTACTTCAACCTGTTCGCCGGGTTTTCGTGGTATGTGCATGGTTGCTCTTCGTTTTTGCTCATCCTGTTGGATGTAGTAGCAAAACTGTGAATACATGAGTGGCTCTTCGCCTGCCATACGGCAATCCTCACAGTATTCGCTCCATAAGAGCTTTTTACTTACACCATTTCGCAATAATTCTTTGCGAATATAAGCATAGTCAGGCATACGCTTATTGGTAGCTGACTTTTCCTTGGGAAAGAGAATGTTTTCCAAGGCATCATCTGTCATGGTTTCATCAAGAGGCCAGGAGATATTTATCTCATCAGCTTTTTTGAGAACCTTTGACACAGTGTTTCGGGACACACTGCAACTTAATGCAATATTCCGTTCGCTGAAGTTCAGACTATGAAGTCTGATGATTTCGCGATACTTGGTCATGATTTTGACCCTCCTTATAATGTATTTACACCAATCGGTGTATGACTACAGTATAAGGAATCTATGTAATGGTTTCCACAGGTCCGGAATCGTGATTTCCTTGTACCGGAATCGTGGTTTCCTGATTACCGGAATGATAGTTTCCAGTGCTGGAAGTGTGGCTCTGTGTTGCCGGAAGGGTGGCTCTCAAAATCCGGACAGGTGGCTCAGGAAGAGCCGGAATACTCATTATCCAATCCGCCGCTTTACCACTTAATTGATGTGAAACAATTCAATAAACAATAAATAAAACCAAAATTATTTGAAATCCTTTTTTACGGCACCGTTTTGGCACCACTGGCTCTATTTCCCGCTATTCTATCCACCTATTAAGAGACGCAAAAAGGGCTTCCCGATTTCTCGGAAAGCCCTATAAACTCTAGTTTTTTGTAGATACCATAAAGATTACTCGATGATAGTAGCAACACGGCCTGAACCTACAGTACGTCCACCTTCACGGTCTGATTTGGTCGTATTTAGAAGCTTATTTGTTACGGTTTTTGCCGTTTTGTGACTCATTTTATGGGTATTTTACCTATTATTTATGGTTATTCAAGGGAATGTGTATCAAAAATGTATCACATCATGATACTCTTCCGTGATACACATTACAAAAAACTGTTCACCACTTTTTCCGGATATTTCGTTTTTTGTTCACTTGGGTATTAATATAGCATGTAATACAACTTAATGTAAATATAAAGTCATGATATTCAATTTTTATTATTTTTCAAAGTCTCTTCTAATTCACTTAACAGAGGAATCATTCCTGCTGGTACCAAATCAGAGAGTTCTTTATATGCCTCCTTACATTCTTCCAAATTACACTCATTAAAATTCATTTCACATATAACACCCTCCTCTAAAAGTTTTTTCTCTATCTCCTCATTAACATCTACAATTTCGGGATTATTCATGTTACTGATAATATCCAAAAAATCACCTATATTATTTTTTATGTCTCCAATTTTTTTTAAATCATTTCCAAGTTTTCCAATTGCATCATATTGTATCCCATTCAATTCATCTTTTAACTCGTTATACTTATTTGTCCAATACTTGATATATTTTGCCCTATGTATGGGCTCATATATGTCTTTATTTATTACAACTGGAAATATCTTTTTTTCATATAGTTTAGAGCGCATAACCTCCATGACTTCGTACATACAATTCATAGACTTTAAATAATCATCCGATATCAATATAATTATAAAGTCCATTTCCGCTATGGAGTCCATATATTCTTTTATACTATCCCATATTCCAACATCTATTTTATCTCTATGTATTTCAATCCCCTGTTTTGCTTTAAAGTACTCATATATATCATTTGCTTGACTATCATTTTTCCAACTGTATGATAAAAAAATGTTAACATTACTGTTTTCGCCCATACCTTTTACCTCGTTATCATTTATTGTGCAACTATCCAAATCTATATCATCCATTTTTTTATCTATCATTTCAGAAAGAAATGCATACTCCTTTTTCAAACATAAATATTCTTTTTGTTTCTTTGAATTACGTATAAATGCAGCAAAAAATTGTCTATCCCATTGTTTTATACGTTTTAAATCTTTTTGAATTTGTCTGTCTTTTATTACATCTCTAACATCTAAATACATCTTTTTATTAGTCAAGACAGCTTGAATGGCTCGTTTTTGTGTTATATCCAGCAATTCTGCCTTATCAAATAACTTTATAAATAAATTTACATAATTTTCAACATTTTGAAATTCTTTAAGATCTGACTCTATTGTCAGAATTCTATCATATAAATCATTAATACAAATTATAATTTTTTTAACCAATTTATATATATCTATATTTGATTTTAATGGCACTATTTTGGTTTTTCTATTTCTGACATTATAAAAAAACAGACAAGGAATTTGTTCTTCAGGAATATTATAATTTTGTGCAAATTCTGAAATAGTTTGGCTATGTTTCAATTTCCAATCTATATTTTCGTAATTTGGATAATTATAATTAAATCCACCCTTATTATCATCTATTCGAGCCTTGTCCAGTATCGTTATAAAAGGACATCCATTACCTACATAAGATTTTCCACCTTTTTTTCTAAAAAAAGATGACCACTCTTTGCAACTTGGCGATGAAAATATAAATAATATTTTTTTCCCAGTTAAATCATTTAACGATTCCCAATCGTGTTCAATTTTTTTATAAACATTTTCACAATCTGCATAACGAGCAATTAGTGACATTATCCATATATAATCACTCTTTTGTGCTCGATCAATAATTTCCCTATAGCATTCGCTCAAACCAATATATGTTATTTCCATCCTTATTCCTCAGCATGATTATTGTTTTTCTTAAACTCAAAATATCAAAAAGATTTTGTTTACTAGAAAAATTTACTTTTTCTTATAGCGTCTATCCCGATTACTTCCCATCGTTTCAATATAATCCGATAGACCCTTCAAAATATCTTTGGTTCGGCTTTCCTTTAATCCCAACAATTCACAGAAATCCCAAATACCATACTCTTTTCCCTCTTCCATAAATTCAAGAATTCTATCATATTGCATTTGAGTTTTCTTTGTCACTTTCTTATCGCCGCTTTTTGTCGCCGCTTTTTTATCGCCGCTCTTTATCGCCGCTTTTTTATCGCCGCTTTTTTTGAAAGAAAGAGACAAAATCGTTCTGTCCGGATCAAATCTTTCTTCAATCACTGGTTCTTCCCAACCTTCATCTGCCCAAACATTAAAAATATTCGGCACACCACTTCCGGCACGTTCACCGATATTGATAAGATTAAACATTTTCATAAGAGCTTTGTTTCTAGGATCGGATTCGCCACCAAGACGCATCTGCTTTTTACCCGTTCTGACATAACCCGGATTTGCCAAAATCAGCTTGTCCGGTTCCTTTCGGATAACAACACCACGCAAACCGTGATAATCTGCATTAATCAGGCAGTTTGCCAAAGCCTCACGAAGTGCCTTGTGCACCGGAGTGTCGTCAATGCGTTCACCACCGACCATTTTGAAAGGTACCTTAATGTCTTTAATAATCTTGTTATAAACTCTAAAATAAAAGTCACACACGTTTCCGGACCATTCACCAGAACTGGACTGCAATCTGTCGCTCCAGCGTGTTGTAGGATCTAACTCTTCCCTGTAGTCCAAAAAATACTCAGGGAAGTGGCGTACAATGTTATATTCATCACCAAACATCAGCATACCTGCTGCCGTAGGATGCAGCTTTCCGTCTTCCTCTGAAATAGCAGCCGCACCAATGCTTCTTAAATACTCATGGTCGCTCAGTCGTTCAAAAGGATGTCCTTCTTTTAAAGAACGATGGCTGTTACGATATCCGTGAATGGTATCATAATTCAAATCTTCCATCGGAACCTTATCAAGCACTTCCATATCCATAGTGCGCTCGGTCTGGTCACGGAGCATAGTCTTTACCTGCAATCTGGTACAATGATAATCGCCCTCATAATTACGGCGGAAAGTGCCATTAAAAATGTCATTGTTGATGTACACTGGTTTCTGCTCGCGCTTCGCCATGGGCACATAAATAACCATGATAACATCTTTGTTGTCACCGACTTCATAGGTCTGCACGTCATCTTCTGACAGGAGATTGATATTTACCTTTTTAGGATTATTAATTGTATCCCAAAACTCCTTGCATAACTTGGAAGCATTTTGAAGGCCGGTAGTTCTCCAACTACCATCTTTGTTTTCTTTGACACCAAGAATAATGACACCACCATAGCAATTTGCAAAAGCAGAATAGGTATCCCACAAAGAAACTGGCAAGCCACCTTCTGCTTTTTTCACTTCTCTTCTGTTGTCTTCTCTGTATTCATCAAATTGTGAAAGGTCAAAAGTTTTTTCCAAATTGCTCATCTCACTTTCTGTCACATAATTCCTTTAAAGATTTCTTTGCTGTGTCATATGTTTTCCAATCACAAAACAGCATTGTTCAAATGCGAACTGTTGATATTCTGGTTCAACTTTATCTATACTCTTTAAAAAATCATCCAACTTATTTGCACACTCAATACTTTTCCATATCTGGTCATTATGATGTTGCTGTATTTGTTGTTTTAACTGCTCTTGAATACTATTTTGATTAAATATTCCGTAAATATAATTATCATACATAAAATTTTATCTCCTAAATAAATACTTATACAAAATCAGGCATATCACTTTTCATAAGTTTATTCAGCAATTCCTTATATTTATCTCCCTCATTACCAAATACGATTTCATTATTAATTGATAGCATTAATGCCTGTCCACCGCAAACGCCATCTCTATCATAATCTTCTGGTATATCATCTGCTGATGTTGGTATTTCAATTTCATTTATCCACCATTTATCAAGCTTATTATATATTCTTAGCATATCTGAAAATAACTGTGCATCTTCTTCACCAAAACCTATATTTAAATTTTTAAGCAGTTCATGAGTAATATCATTTCTCCTTTTGCGAATTTTTTGATATATATCATAATCCTCTTGTGTAAGAGCCTCAGCATCCATAAACCATTTTAACGATGCATTCTCAAGATTCTTATCCAAGTTTCTTACTTTCTTTTTATACGTATCGGACTCTTCACATACAATTCTGTCACCATCCATATAAAAATGTTCTGAGTAGAAACTCCTGACTTGTTCAATTGCAAACTCTTTCAGGCATTCATAATTCATAACAAAAACAGCCCCAAAATTTATATTAGTTTTCAAAATATTTTCATCTAAAACGTTCTTCCAGTTATCCACTAATATCCCCCTCATATACCTGAATATAATATAATGCACCTATATGTTTTATTTATTACCACCAAATCTTGCTGATGTCTTTGCAATCTTAATTTTCTGCTCCTTAAAGAGCTTTTGTTCCTCTTCATATTTTTGGTTTCTATTATAATTCAGATACTCTTGGATCTTATTATCGAAGTCTACCTTTTCATCTTTCTGATACTTTTTTACTTTCCCCAGTTCAATAGTACCTATAATTATATCATCCTTGTCACCACCTTTAATTTGCAGTACATTCCTATCATTTCTGCCAAACGGACCTGTTATTCTTGAATCTCCATATATAGAGGTATTTGCCTGAACAATAAATACATGCAAATCTCTCGCAGTAGTTTCAATTATATTAGAGAAATAAGAAGTATCCCTATTATGTTCCGGAGTAAAGATGATATCCACTTTATCTTTATACAAGGCTCTTGCAATTATATCTGTAAATTCATAACACAAAAACAGCCCATAATCTATCCCTCTATTATTTATCATTTGATAGACCGGTTTTTCTTGATCTACACATATATATTTTTCTAAAGCTAATATTTGACGTTCCATAGGAGCATAATCATTTTTTTCACGCGCAAACAACACAGAACTTGTATATCTCCCTGTGTTCACTGGTGCAAATATTGCAACATTATTATAAGCCTGATGACCACTAGTCACATATTGCAGTCCCGAAACAACAGTTATACCACTTTTTCTTACAAAAGCCAAAACATCTGAAATCCACTGTAAGGGCATATAGAACTCTGGAAATACTAAAAAATCTACTTTGTCATTTTTTCCATTCGCATATGCTCTATCCATAAAATCAATCAGTCGTAATCTGTCTATCTCAACATCGTCTCCACACGCAAGACCCAAACAACATCTTTTAGTATCTAATTTGATATTGGCAATAGCAATCTTAATTTTCTCTTTAACAGCACATTTATTTCCTAATTCAATTTTTTGCAAAATATATTCGTTATGCATTTCATTTTTAATTGAAATCGCTAAATGCGATGCTGTACCTCTATTAATCTGATTTACTTCACAGAAATAATTTTCAATAAATTCCAGTTTCTTCTTTACGACTGTATTATCTTCATCTCCATAATAATTACCACCATTGCAAAATTTTCTTAAAAAGACATATTGATAGATTTCATCCAAATTTATAAATCTTGGCGATAATTTAGACTTTTTACTATCACGTATCAAAAGATTCATACTATGAATTTGCTCTGGTAATATATTGGTTAAATCACAATTTTCATCTATATCATCTGAATAATTAACCAATGGGTATGATACCAAATGATGATTAAAAAGATTGGCTTTACGCATCTTTTTTGCAAGTGCCAAAACCGTCTTTTTTTCCTTTCTACAATACTGAATGTTCAATGCCAAGACTGATGAAATGCATATATCAAAGTGCAAAGCAAGATCTTTCTTTAGTTTTGATGAAATTCTTCTTTTTTTATTCCTTTTTACATCTTCAATATCACTAACCTTTATCTGCTTAATTGCATCTATAATATTTCCTTGAAACTGCTTCCACGCATACCGATTTGTATCCGAAGTCAACATGAAATAATACATTGCATTTATCCAATTACTCGAATATTCTAATGCTTTGACCCCTTGAAAGAAACGTAGTATGCTGTCGCTCTCATTTTGTCTACGAATCTTTTCCTCTCTTGTTACATATTTTTTTCTAACTCTATTATTCATTACAATTTGAGACATATGCCAACCCAATTGAAAACGATCAATTTCCAATTGTCCAATATCTCTTATTTTTGTTTCCACGCCAATCCCATTTTTGGCATACGCAGCTTCTTCAAAATCAACCAAACTTAATTCTGTATCCGGTATTACATTCATCTGACTTGGGTATGTTATAGTCTTCAAAAGTTGATTTATTAACGTCTTCGACCCTGTTTTATTAAAATACATAATCTTGACTTTTTCTTTTTGAATATATAGGTTAGGATACTTATTTATTGTATATTTTCCTGATTCTACATTGACCAAAATATTATTCTTTTCTACCAAATATCTATCAAATGCGTTATCTTCCGATATATTTTTTTCATCACCAGTAACGTCAACAACAAGAATAATATCATCAACATATCGCCCATAATGCAATACATTTGGATTTTGACTTATATCATTATCAAGTTCATACATATAAACATTTGCCAATAACATTGAACTAAACAATCCTATTGGTAAAATATACTCTTTATTTTCAATGCATTGTTCTAAAATACGGTACTCATTAACAACCCCTGTATATCTTTCAAATATTCTTTGTATTATTAAATTTAAAAACTTTAGTGCTTTGTATCTTTCATCATCGCCCATCTTTTCATCTAATAAGTCAAATTTCCAAACTACAGAATAATAAAAAGACTTTACATCAAGAGAAAAAAGCATTTGACTTCTGATAAAACGGTTTAACGTTGCAACAGTTTCAATTGCATCATTCTTCCAATTACAATACTGTGGGAAATATATTTTAAACAGCTTATTTTTAGTAAAATTAATTGAGTCTAAAAAATCATCTTGTTTATTGTATAAGACATAGTCATCAATAGCATTTCCATAACTTTTTGCAGAAACCAATTTCTTCTCAAAAACAAGTTTCCCTATCAATACCGTCCACAAAGTTTCCAATAAATGAAGTTCTATTGGCATATCAATAAAGAAATTTACTTTATTAACTTCTTTTTCTTCATTGGATTCAGCAGATATAAACAATTCATTTTTGACAGAATTACTTGTAAATGACTTAGGCATAACATAAAAATCAATCTTACCTAACCAGTCATCAATTTGCTGGGTGTTTACTTCTGCATCCGGATCAGCTAATAGTTGTGCCAGATTTTCTAAAACCTTCAACATATGTTTTTCATCTGCTTCCAGCTCTGCAATTTTCTTTTTCATAAAAACAAAATTTTTATTATAATGATAATAACTTTTAAGTTTTTTATAAGAGCCAAGTAACATCTCCTTATTTTTTTTTAAATTCGTAAACACAACTATCTCACTTTCTTTTTTACCAATGATGTATATCCGACAACATAATCTGCCTATCCAATCCAAATATCTTACGCAACTCTGCATGAGAATATGGATTCTCCATATGGTCTTCAATAAGCATAATTAGGTTTGAAACTGTTATACCAGAACCATGAACACCCGAAGCGTTTACTTCATCCATAATCTGTCTATCTATATGTGGCACAAATCCGCCACTTATATATGTAAAATATCCTATCGGATGTTTGCATGTACTATAATTACTGATATTCTCTAAGTAATTATGTACCATTCTATTGTGATGGTCTCCACTAATACTGTATTTGCTGTAAGCTTTATTATCTATAATTGCCTGATAGCCCTCTGCATCTGAAATCAGCAGAACATCCGGTGCAGATTTTGCCCCAGTCTGTCCTAAATGGATTGCCTCATATCCAAATATATCCTGAAACAAACTGGTTGTTGCTTTTTCAAAATCGACAGCCTCATCCCTACCTTGAAATGCCATATCTCGATAATGGCTCAAATATCCACCTACTGCACCATGTGGATATGTTTCAATAAGAACGCTCTCTGTAAATCTCGGGTCTGTACCTGATATATTACAAATATAATCTACGACCGCTGAATCTATTTTGCTTACAGGTCTCAATGACGAATAATTAAAAAACGCTCGTAATATTCTATTTCTATCTATTACTTTGCTTGAAATAGCGGCGGTATTTAAAAGATTCCTTGTATCCTTCTGATGCCATGGGTCTACACCGTATTTTCTTTGATAAACATCATTTTCTACAGGATACTGTATAAATGCTGGTATATCTGCTACTAAGCCTTCAACCTCTCCTCGTTTTTCATCCGGTATTCCGATTATTCCTTTTTCACGATATACAAGTTGTGTATAATCGAGCCAATTCATCATCGTATTAGCCACATCCATCAAATTACCTTCTGACGCATTATGCTTTTCTAAATAGTCGCTTTCAAATATTTCATCCCCATACGAACGGTACTGTAATATTCTTTCAACAACTTCGTTATAGCACTTATCAGATTCATTTTCGGCTTGAATTGCAACAATCAGAGCAATTTCTCTTTGTGACAATATTAATAATCTTTCATCCAAAAGTAATTTCAACAAGAAATAAAATGGTCGAATTTTAAAACGGGGAGCCACTTTCACAGAGGCTGAATATGCGGAAGGATACTGAAACCTCAACACCTGTTTCTTCAAAACTGGAACAGGTGATTTTCCTTCCATAATTGCCTCACCTGCAAGAGTTAAAAACACAGTGTCTTTCTTTTC
Organism: Lachnospiraceae bacterium; assembly: GCA_017387565.1. Lineage (GTDB taxonomy): Bacteria > Bacillota > Clostridia > Lachnospirales > Lachnospiraceae > UBA2882. The sequence goes on from JAFOEY010000037.1 coordinate 159,119, forward strand.
AAACCATAATCCCAAACTGTATAACATAGCCGCATGGGTTCTTCCACCAGAACCAGAAGCATCCCGACGTTCTCCAACACGTTTTGTTCCCGTTTGTTCCAGTTCCACTTCAAACTCAATGTGAGAATCTCTATTCCTCGTCCACTTTTTTCCAAGAGCTGTACTGCAAAAAGCTGCCAACTCCTCTGGGATAGGATTAAGTTTTCTTTTCGGACGTGTAACCCACCAATAATCTTGCATTCAATCACCTCTAATCATCATTCCCTGTATATGCTTCAATACCCTCATATGGAATTCCCGCAAATGTTTTCAGAATTGCTTCAAAAATTACTCTAGCTCCTTTTTGAGGAACAGCCATACCTATTTGTTTTCTTACAGATTCCTTGCTTCCTTCAAAAACATAATCATCAGGAAAAGTTTGTAATCTTGCTCTTTCCCTGTTTGTTAAAGCTCTTGGTTCCGCATAGTGATAAATATGTGTTCCACCACCACCAGAGCCAGTTACTGTATATGCAGGTTTTGTTGGATCCAATCGTTTATATATCTGACTAATTTTGGCTCCCTTAACCTTCAACTGCAATTCTTCAGGAATATCAGCAGTAAATGCATTCTGTCCCGGCTTAATATATTTTAACCTTTCTACAACCTGTTGTGATTGCTTTGTTAATTCGTTATTTGTTGCATTTTTAGGTATCTTTGGTACTTCCAATGCCGTTTTACAAGTTACATCTACATTTTTATATGGTTCAGGACTAGGTATTTTAAATTCATATGATAAATCTGCCCTGATTCCCACAATAATCATTCTATGTCGTGCCTGTGGTACACCATATTGCTCAAATTTATATAAGTTAGGATATATTCTATATCCTGCTTCAATCATATCCTCTTTAATTTTTTCAAACGCCTTGCCTTCATTTGCACTTTTTAATCCACCTACATTTTCCGCCAAAAACCATAATGGTTTATATCGCTTTAATACCTTTATCCCATATGAATACAATGGTCCAAACGTTCCATTAAACCCTTTTTGCTCGCCTACAACCGAAAAATCATTACATGGAAATCCAAAAGCTAACGCATCAATATCTCCCAGTGGTTCTATATCCAATTTACGTACATCTCCACAAATCACCGAATCAGGCTCAGAAGGACAAATATTTCTAGTATATGTTTTACAGGTATCTAAATCATAATCGTTTGCCCACTTATGAATAATTCGATACTCTGAATCATCTATTTTAGAATTAATAGCAGCATATGCAAGCCCACCAGGTCCACAGAATAATTCTCCCAATCTAAATTCCTTAACTTCTTTCGACTTCATTATATTTCTTCTCCATTCGTTAAAATAAAATTCCTTTTAAACTCTACCCCAACCGCATCTGCAATTTCGTTTAAATCATCAATGGTAAAGCTTTCTCTCTTCATCTTTGCATTAAAACTTTGTGGAGATTTACCCAATCTACGTGCCAGTTCAGCCTCACTCATATTACATCTAACACACAAGATTTTAATTTGTTCAGATATCGTCATATAGCTATCCTCCTAACACTAATATCATAAATGTATTCATTGACAAAATCAATACAAACATTAAGCATATACCTTTCTCATTTCTTTCTTCTATGATTTACTCGTAAACTTCGACACATCATTTACAGACAACAAAACCTCACTGCTGGAAATGTACCAGCGGTGAGGTTTTGTTGTTTAATCTTCAATATCTGATTCTATTTTTTCTTCAGCAAACTTGTATTTCTTATTCGTTAACGCTTCTGGATTATTTCTTTCTTTTCCCTTTGGATAAGGTCTAACATATGTAACTCTACCATCCTTCAATCTGCGTGGATGACCTCGCACTCCCCATACTGGAACAGTATACTGTCTACCAGAATGAGCCACACTATACTTAATCTCGTTTCCTTCCTCATCTACTGGAATCACTCGTTTAACCAGCACTACTCGTTTCTCAGTATGAATTTCAGTCTCTAACTGAGGTGTTATAGGACCTCTCTGTTCTATAATCCGAATTTCTTCCGGTCGGTTATTAAGTTCATACTGAACACCTACCCAAAAATTTGCTAACCAGTATGTCAATTTTGCAAGATCATCAAACGAATAGTAATCCATTGTTTCCTCGCTGATAGCTATAGGAAGAACATATGCTTCTTCATCTTGGCTTATTTCAAATACCGCCGTCTCCATTTCTTCTCCTGTATCCTTGTCAACAAAGCAGATAGTTATTCCACAGTAGACGGATTTTCCGATATATTTATACTTTACAAACAAACCATATACATCGGCAGTAGGTCTTAAATGTTTAATACTATCAAGCAACAGACCAATCTGCGTATCAGCACTAATATTCCCAAAAACACTTAATTCAAAATCCAACAGAGAAACTGGCTGTGAAAAGAAGCCATATTTTCTGCCAACCAACGAAATTTTATCAGCATAATCATCAGATAATTCAAAATAATCAGAAGGAAGATTAAAATCAACATTTTTCTCTCCAATGCTGATATTCGATAAATTTAATTTCTCTTGCACACATTGTCTCCAATGCCATTCTATTTCTCTTGCAGATGAAGGTAGTTTATTTTTACGAAAATTCAATATTTGCCCTCCTATCAAAGTTGCTGTGTTCTGCATGTTGCTCATCCTTTTCAACAAGCCGCCACAGTTTATAAAGTGTAATACATCTGAAGTTAACAATGCGTCGGCTTTGCCGGACGCACATAAAAAGGCTCAACCCCTTGTAAACAAAGGGCTGAGCCAATGAAGTCAATTAATACTCAAACAGTATTTAATTACTCGATGATTGTAGCAACACGGCCTGAACCTACAGTACGTCCACCTTCACGGATAGCGAAAGTAAGACCCTGCTCCATAGCGATAGGATGGATCAGTTCGATAGTCATTTCTACGTTATCACCAGGCATGCACATTTCTGTACCAGCAGGTAATTCACAAACACCAGTAATATCAGTTGTTCTGAAGTAGAACTGAGGTCTGTAGTTGTTGAAGAAAGGAGTATGACGTCCACCTTCATCTTTTGTTAAAACGTAAACCTGAGCTGTGAATTTTTTGTGGCATGTAACTGAACCGGGTTTAGCTAATACCTGTCCACGCTCGATATCTGTTCTCTGGATACCACGAAGTAATGCACCGATGTTATCACCAGCCTGAGCTTCGTCTAATAATTTACGGAACATTTCGATACCAGTAACAACTGTCTTCTGTGTTTCTTCTTTAACACCAACGATTTCAACTTCGTCAGACATATGAAGAACACCACGTTCTACTCTACCGGTAGCAACTGTACCACGACCTGTGATAGAGAATACGTCTTCGATAGGCATTAAGAAAGGCTTGTCTGTATCACGCTGAGGATCAGGAATATAAGAATCTACTGTTTCCATTAATTCCATGATCTTGTCGCCCCATTCTCCGTTAGGATCTTCAAGAGCTTTTAATGCAGAACCCTGGATGATAGGGCAATCTGTGAATTCATATTCCTCTAACTGCTCTGTGATTTCCATTTCTACTAACTCTAATAATTCAGGGTCGTCTACCATATCACATTTGTTCATGAATACAACAATGTAAGGTACACCTACCTGACGAGATAATAAGATGTGCTCTTTTGTCTGAGCCATAACACCGTCAGTAGCAGCTACAACTAAGATAGCGCCGTCCATCTGAGCAGCACCTGTGATCATGTTCTTTACGTAGTCAGCATGGCCAGGGCAGTCAACGTGAGCGTAATGTCTCTTTTCTGTCTGGTATTCAACGTGAGCTGTTGAAATTGTGATACCACGTTCTCTTTCTTCGGGAGCTTTATCGATATTCTCGAAGTCTACTTTTTCGTTACCAGCAACTCTTTCAGCTAATACTCTTGTGATAGCAGCTGTTAAAGTTGTTTTACCATGGTCAACGTGGCCGATGGTACCAATGTTACAATGGGGTTTTGTTCTGTCAAATTTAGCTTTAGCCATTTTGATAATCTCCTTTTAAAAAATAAAATTTCGTTTTATAGTTCAAATTTTCTCGGCTATCTCTGATTATATAAAAGATAGCCAAGAATTTCAAGCAAAATTTAGTTCAAACCTTTATACTATGAGGTTATTATTTCGCTTTTGCAGCTAGTACTTTTTCCTGAACGTTCTTCGGACATGCTTCGTATTTTTCAAAGAACATAGAGTAGTTACCACGACCCTGTGTTGAAGAACGAAGCTCTGTTGAATAACCGAACATTTCAGCAAGCGGAACGAATGCACGAACGATCTTACCGCCGCCTAAGTCATCCATACTCTGGATCTGTCCACGTTTTGCATTTAAGCTACCGATTACATCACCCATATATTCTTCGGGCATGGTAACTTCAACCTTCATGATAGGCTCAAGCAATACAGGATTTGCTTTCTTCATAGCTTCTTTGAAAGCCATAGAACCTGCAATGTGGAATGCCATTTCTGATGAGTCGACTTCATGGTAAGAACCATCGTAAACGTTTGCGCTTACACCAAGTACAGGGAATCCACCAAGGATACCTGCCTGAGCTGCTTCTTCGATACCTTCACCTACTGCAGGGATGTATTCCTTCGGAATAGCACCACCAACTACGGAAGATTCAAATTTGAATGTCTCTTCACCGTTAGGATCCATAGGCTCGAATTTAACTTTACAGTGACCGTACTGACCACGACCACCGGACTGTTTTGCATATTTGTATTCCTGATCAACAGGTTTTGTAAATGTCTCTTTGTAAGCAACCTGAGGAGCACCTACGTTTGCTTCTACCTTAAATTCACGAAGCAGACGGTCAACGATGATCTCTAAGTGTAACTCACCCATTCCGGCGATGATTGTCTGACCTGTTTCCTGATCTGTATGAGCACGGAATGTAGGATCTTCTTCAGCAAGTTTTGCTAATGCTTCACCCATCTTACCCTGTCCGTCTTTTGTCTTAGGCTCAATAGCAAGCTCAATAACGGGTTCCGGGAATTCCATTGACTCTAAGATTACGGGATGCTGTTCATCACAGATTGTATCACCGGTTGTTGTGAACTTAAATCCAACTGCTGCTGCGATATCACCTGAGTAAACTTTGTCCAACTCAGCTCTCTTGTTAGCATGCATCTGAAGGATACGTCCAACACGTTCTTTTTTATCTTTTGTAGCATTTAATACATATGAACCGGAGTTCAATGTACCGGAATAAACACGGATAAATGCCAATTTACCTACGAAGGGGTCAGCCATGATCTTAAATGCTAAAGCTGAGAAAGGTTCTTCATCAGATGAATGTCTTTCAACTTCATTGCCATCTAAGTCAACACCCTTAATTGCAGGGATATCTGTAGGAGCAGGCATAAACTCTAATACAGCATCAAGAAGTTTCTGAACACCTTTGTTTTTGAATGCAGATCCGCAGCATACCGGAACAGCTGTACATTCACATGTAGCTTTTCTTAATACTGCTTTTAATTCATCAACAGAGGGCTCTTCACCTTCTAAGTAAGCCATCATTAAGTCATCGTCTAACTCACAGATTTTTTCTACTAATTCTGTATGATATAATTCAGCATCATCTTTCATGTCGTCCGGGATATCAACGATAGAAATATCATCACCCTTATCGTCATTGTAGATATATGCTTTCATTTCAAACAAGTCAACGATACCTTTGAATTCATCTTCTTTACCGATAGGTAACTGAAGGCAAATTGCATTTTTACCAAGTCTTGTTTTAATCTGTTCAACTGCACCATAGAAGTTTGCACCTAAGATGTCCATTTTGTTAATGAACGCCATACGAGGTACATTGTAGGTGTCAGCCTGACGCCATACGTTTTCTGACTGCGGCTCAACACCACCTTTAGCACAGAAAACGCCAACAGCTCCGTCCAATACACGAAGAGAACGCTCTACTTCTACAGTAAAGTCAACGTGACCGGGGGTATCGATGATGTTGATACGATGCTCTAAAGCACCCGGTTTCGGCTTACAATTCTCTTCCAATGTCCAATGACATGTTGTAGCTGCTGATGTGATTGTAATACCTCTTTCCTGTTCCTGCTCCATCCAGTCCATGGTAGCATTACCTTCATGAGTATTACCAATCTTATAGTTAACACCAGTATAATACAGAATACGCTCTGTCAATGTTGTTTTACCAGCATCGATGTGAGCCATAATACCAATATTTCTGGTTCTCTCAAGCGGATATTCTCTTCCAGCCAAGGTTTTGTCCTCCTATTAGAATCTGTAATGTGCGAAAGCTTTGTTTGCTTCTGCCATTTTGTGAACTTCTTCTTTTTTCTTTACAGCTGCACCGGTATTAGCGGCTGCATCCATAATTTCGTTTGCAAGTCTTTCTTCCATGGTTTTCTCATTTCTCTTACGAGAATAAGTTGTTAACCAACGAAGACCTAATGCCTGACGTCTGTCAGCTCTTACCTCGATCGGTACCTGATAAGTAGCACCACCGATACGTCTTGCTTTTACTTCCAAAACGGGCATGATGTTATTCATAGCATCCTGGAATACTTCAAGAGCAGGTCTTCCTTCTTTTTCTTCTACACGTGCAAAAGCTCCGTATACAATTTTCTGAGCAACGCCTCTCTTACCGTCTAACATGATGTTATTGATAAGCTTTGTTACCACTTTGTCATTGTATAAAGGATCTGCTAACACGTCTCTTTTCTGAATATGTCCTTTACGTGGCACGGTTCTTCCCTCCTTAATATTTTGTTACCCGCGGCTAATTCCATCGGGCTTTCGTGCTCTTCACAAAAACATAATGTTTTCATTACTCACGACATTAAATCATAGGTACTCACATGTCTTTACTAATGTGTTCGCGCTGTTTTTCTATATATCGCTTACTAAGCGTAAAGAATCCCAACACTAATTAGTTCAATTGTGGTACGCAAGGCAGTCAATCGATTGATTATTTGCCCGCTTTCGGTCTCTTAGCGCCGTATTTTGAACGAGCCTGTTTTCTGTTGGCAACGCCGGCTGTATCCAAAGTACCACGAATGATATGATAACGGGTACCGGGTAAGTCCTTAACACGTCCACCACGGATCAAAACAACGCTATGCTCCTGTAAGTTGTGACCTTCACCCGGAATGTAAGAAGTAACTTCGATACCGTTTGAAAGACGAACTCTGGCGATTTTTCTAAGAGCTGAGTTAGGTTTTTTAGGTGTAGCAGTCTTAACAGCTGTACAAACACCTCTCTTCTGGGGAGAAGCTGTATCTGTAGCTTTCTTCTGTAAAGAGTTATAACCCTTTAACAAAGCGGGAGCTGTAGATTTTTTTACAGATGTCTGACGACCCTTTCTAACTAACTGGTTAAATGTTGGCATTCTTTTTCACCTCATTTCATTTTTTATTTTGTTGCGCACAAAAAGAAATATGCATTTGCACGCACACTAGATTAGTATAATAATTGAAATTTTAAATGTCAATAGGGATTAATGGAATTTTTTAGAAAAATCGAACAAAAATTGAACGAAATTCAATACAAACAAATAATTCCACCCGCAACATCTATATAGTAAATCTATATCAAGTCACGGATGGAATTATAAATTAATCTTACTCTTCCTCTGCAGGAGCATCGGATACAGCATCCATTTCCTCTACATCTGCCTCATCTTCTATTTCAGAAAAAGAAATTTCTTCATTTTCATCGATATTTTCGTCCAAATCTTCATCAAATGAAATGGTGTCGGTCAACATTGAATCGGAATCAAGTTTTACATTTCTGTATCTCTTCATACCGGTACCGGCAGGAATTAATTTACCGATAATAACGTTTTCTTTTAATCCAACTAACGGATCAATCTTTCCTTTAATTGCTGCCTCGGTTAATACCTTGGTTGTTTCCTGGAATGATGCAGCAGATAAGAAGGAATCAGTAGCCAAAGCTGCTTTTGTAATACCAAGAATAATCTGGGTACCTGTTGCAGGCTCTTTTCCTTCGGCTGCCATCTTTTCGTTTGTTTCATCATACTCCAAAACATTAACCAGTGTTCCTGGCAGATATTCAGTATCTCCTGCTGTATCGATGCGGATTTTCTTTAACATCTGACGTACAATTACTTCAACGTGTTTATCAGCAATATCTACACCCTGAAGACGATATACTCTCTGTACCTCGCGTAAGATGTAATCCTGAACGGCTCTGACACCTTTAATTCTCAATAAATCGTGAGGGTTCACACTACCTTCGGTCAATTCGTCACCGGCTTCAACCATGGTACCTTCAACCAGTTTATCCTGATTTTTAATACGTGAGCCGTAAGGAATTAAATAGGTCTTGCTTTCACCGGTTTCATCGTTTGTTACGATAATTTCACGTTTCTTCTTGGAATCCTTCATCTGGGCAAAACCGCCAAACTCAGCAATAATAGCAAGTCCTTTCGGTTTACGTGCCTCGAACAACTCTTCTACACGGGGAAGACCCTGTGTGATATCGTTACCGGCAACACCACCGGTATGGAAGGTTCTCATGGTAAGCTGTGTACCGGGTTCACCGATAGACTGTGCAGCAATAATACCAACTGCTTCACCGACCTGAACTGCTTCACCGGTCGCCATATTGGCACCATAACATTTTGCACAGATACCGTTCTGGCAACGACAGCTCATAATGGTACGGATTTTTACCGCTTCAACAGGTTCTCCGTCAGCATTTACGCCGATAGATAAAATCTGGCTTGCACGCTTCGGTGTAATCATATGATTTCTCTTAACAATCATATTGCCGTTTTTGTCTTTGATATCTTCGCAGGAATATCTTCCTGTAATTCTGTCTTTCAGACTTTCAATGGTCTCTTTACCGTCCATGAAAGCTTTTACAACCATTCCCGGAATTTCTTCTCTTCCTTCGGAGCAATCCACTTCACGGATAATCAATTCCTGTGAAACGTCAACCATACGTCTGGTCAGATAACCGGAGTCGGCTGTACGAAGCGCGGTATCGGAAAGACCTTTACGAGCACCATGCGCTGACATGAAGTACTCCAATACGTCAAGACCTTCACGGAAGTTTGACTTAATCGGCAACTCAATCGTTCTACCGGTTGTATCAGCCATCAAACCACGCATACCTGCTAACTGTTTAATCTGCTGATTTGAACCACGGGCACCGGAGTCAGCCATCATAAAGATATTGTTGTATTTATCAAGACCTTTGATCAACACATCTGTCAATTCTTTATCGGTATCGTTCCATGTCTCAACAACAGCTCTGTAACGCTCTTCTTCCGTAATAAGACCACGGTTGAAGTTTTTGGTAATCAAGTCAACGGTCTGCTGTGCTTTCTCTAACATTTCCGGTTTGCTTGCCGGCACTGTCATATCGGAAATAGATACCGTCATGGCAGCTCTGGTTGAATACTTATAACCGATTGCTTTGATATCATCCAATACTTCTGCTGTCTTGGTAGCACCATGTGTATTAATAACTTTTTCAAGGATCTGTTTTAAGCCTTTTTTACCAACGTGGAAATCAACTTCCAGAAGCAGTTCATTTCCTTCTACACTACGATCGACAAATCCCAAATCCTGAGGAATGATTTCATTAAAGATAAATCTTCCCAGTGTAGATTCAACGATGCTGGTAATTTCATTTCCTTCCGCATCTGTCTTGGACATTCTGACTTTGATGCGTGAGTGTAATGTAACGGCTTTGTTTTCATATGCAAGTATAGCTTCGTTAACACTCTTGAAGAATTTACCTTCGCCCTCTGCGCCTTCTCTTTCCTGGGTCAGGTAGTAAATACCTAAAACCATATCCTGTGAAGGAACCGCAACCGGACCACCGTCTGACGGTTTTAACAGGTTGTTGGGTGAAAGCAACAGGAAACGACACTCTGCCTGAGCTTCCACGGTCAAAGGGAGGTGAACAGCCATCTGATCACCGTCGAAATCCGCATTGAACGCGGTACATACCAACGGATGCAGTTTGATTGCTTTACCTTCTACCAGAATAGGCTCAAAAGCCTGAATACCAAGTCTGTGCAGTGTAGGAGCACGGTTTAACATAACCGGATGCTCTTTAATAACTTCTTCGAGCACATCCCATACCTGTGTATCTAGTTTTTCAACTAATTTCTTGGCATTTTTAATATTCTGGGAAATTCCTTTTGCTACCAGTTCTTTCATAACGAAAGGCTTAAATAATTCAATTGCCATTTCCTTCGGAAGACCACACTGGTAAATCTTTAATTCGGGACCAACTACGATAACCGAACGACCGGAATAGTCTACACGTTTTCCCAACAGGTTCTGACGGAAACGTCCTGATTTACCTTTCAACATATCAGAAAGGGATTTTAATGCTCTGTTTCCGGGACCTGTAACCGGACGTCCACGACGACCGTTATCAATCAGGGCATCCACTGCTTCCTGAAGCATACGTTTTTCATTACGTACAATAATATCAGGAGCACCCAGCTCTAATAATTTTTTCAAACGGTTATTTCTGTTGATAATACGACGATATAAATCGTTTAAGTCAGAGGTAGCAAAACGACCACCGTCTAACTGTACCATAGGACGTAAATCCGGAGGAATAACCGGAATGACATCCATAATCATCCATTCGGGTTTGTTGTCTGATTCGCGGAATGCTTCGATAACATCCAGTCTCTTGATGATTTTGGCTCTCTTCTGACCGGTTGCTGTCTCTAACTCTTCTTTTAACTGAGCTGACTCTTTTTCAAGGTCAATCGCCTGCAGCAATTCTTTGATTGCCTCGGCACCCATTCCGACACGGAAAGAAGCTTCAGAATTCTCTCTGGCATCCTGATATTCTTTTTCTGTTAATACCTGTTTGTATTCCAAATTAGAATCGCCGGGATCCAATACGATGTAGTTAGCAAAGTATAACACTTTCTCCAGCATCTTGGGAGATAAATCAAGGATCAGACCCATACGGCTGGGGATTCCTTTGAAATACCAGATATGAGAAACGGGAGCTGCCAATTCAATACGGCCCATACGTTCTCTTCGAACACTGGCTTTTGTAATCTCAACGCCGCAGACATTACAGGTAATGCCTTTATAACGAATCTTTTTGTATTTACCACAATGGCATTCCCAGTCTTTACTGGGTCCAAAGATTCTTTCACAGAACAAACCATCTGTCTCAGGTTTTAATGTTCTGTAGTTGATTGTTTCAGGTTTTGTAACCTCACCAGCCTTTTCATCGCTGCCTCTTCTTGACCATTCCCGGATTTTTTCCGGAGAAGCCAAACCAATTTTAATCGCGTCAAAACTCATAGGCTGATATACTTCATTGTTTAATTCTGGCATGAATAATTCTCCTTCCAATCACGTTTCCGTAATCATTACTCATTATCATCAACGTCTGCATCGTCATCAAATGCTTCTTCTTCAACATTAACAATCTCTTCGGATTCATCATCAAATTCCTGTTTCTGATATCCTAAAGCACCTAATTCACGATTATCATACTCATATTTCTTTGAATCGCCTTCTAACTCGCGGCGGATTTCAGCACTGCCATAGTCCAAAGTTTCTTTCAGCTCAACTTCTTCACGGTCTTCATTCAATACTTTGACATCCAGACCAAGTGACTGTAACTCTTTGAGCATAACCTTGAATGATTCCGGAATACCGGGTTCAGGGATATTATCACCTTTAATAATCGCTTCGTAAGTCTTAACACGTCCGATTACATCATCGGATTTAACCGTTAAGATTTCCTGTAATGTGTATGCAGCACCGTATGCTTCCAATGCCCATACCTCCATCTCACCGAAACGCTGACCACCAAACTGTGCTTTACCACCAAGAGGTTGCTGTGTAACCAATGAGTAAGGACCTGTAGAACGTGCATGAATTTTATCGTCTACCAGGTGATGGAGTTTTAAGTAATGCATGTGTCCGATTGTTACGGGGGAATCGAAATATTCACCGGTACGACCGTCACGAAGTCTTACTTTACCATCTCTTGAAATCGGAACACCTTTCCATAATTCTCTGTGATCTCTGTTATCTGATAAATACTGTAATACTTCCGGTAATAATTCGTCTTTGTGTTTTGCTTCGAATTCTTCCCAGCTTAAATTTACATAGTCATTGGCAAGATCCAAAGTGTCCATAATGTCACTTTCTTTTGCACCGTCGAATACCGGTGTTGCAACATTAAAGCCCAATGCTTTTGCAGCCAGAGAAAGATGAATTTCCAATACCTGTCCGATATTCATACGGGAAGGTACGCCCAAAGGATTTAATACAATATCCAACGGACGACCATTGGGCAGATAAGGCATGTCTTCTACCGGCAATACCCTTGAAACGACACCCTTATTACCGTGACGACCGGCCATCTTATCACCAACAGAAATCTTTCTCTTCTGTGCGATATAGATACGAACAGCCTGATTTACACCGGGTGATAATTCATCACCGTTTTCTCTTGAAAATACCTTTGCATCTACAACGATACCATATTCACCATGAGGCACTTTCAAAGAAGTATCTCTGACATCTTTTGCTTTTTCACCAAAAATTGCTCTAAGAAGTCTTTCCTCTGCAGTCAGTTCCGTTTCTCCCTTAGGAGTAACTTTACCAACTAAAATATCGTTGGCACGAACCTCTGCACCGATACGGATAATACCTCTTTCATCAAGGTCTTTTAACGCATCTTCACCGACACCGGGAACATCTCGGGTAAGTTCTTCCGCACCGAGCTTGGTATCACGTGCTTCTGTTTCGTATTCCTCAATATGAACGGATGTATAAACATCATCCTGAACTAATCTTTCACTTAATAATACCGCATCTTCGTAATTGTAACCTTCCCAGGTCATGAAACCGATCAACGGGTTTTTACCAAGTGCTAACTCGCCCTGACTTGTTGAAGGACCGTCTGCGATAACCTGACCTGCTGCTACGTGATTACCCTTGAATACAATCGGGATCTGATTGTAGCAGTTTGACTGGTTACTTCTTGCAAACTTTGTAAGATGATATGTTTCCTGTTCTCCATCATCATAAGTCATGCGAATTTCTTTAGAAGAAACATAATCAATCGTGCCGGCTTTTTTTGCAACCACGCAAACACCGGAGTCAACCGCTGCTTTTGTCTCAATACCGGTTCCTACAACAGGTGCTTCCGTGAACAAAAGCGGAACAGCCTGACGCTGCATGTTGGATCCCATCAGGGCACGGTTTGCATCGTCATTCTGTAAAAACGGAATCAGCGCTGTTGCAACAGAGAAAATCATCTTTGGAGATACATCCATGTAATCCATCATGGTCTTGGGATATTCCTGCGTCTCTTCTCTGTATCGACCTGAAATCATATTTCTCTTGAAATGTCCCTGCTCGTCTAACGGTTCAGAAGCCTGCGCTACATGATAGTTATCTTCTTCATCGGCTGTCATGTAAACAACTTCATCCGTAACTACCGGATTGGCCGGATCGGATTTATCAATCTTGCGGTAAGGTGCTTCCACGAAACCATATTCATTAATTCTTGCATAAGAAGCAAGGGAGTTAATCAAACCGATGTTGGGACCTTCAGGTGTCTCAATCGGGCACATTCTGCCGTAATGAGAATAATGAACGTCTCGAACCTCAAATCCGGCACGGTCTCTTGACAAACCACCGGGTCCTAATGCTGACAAACGTCTCTTGTGTGTCAACTCACCAAGCGGATTGTTCTGATCCATAAACTGAGACAGCTGTGAAGAACCAAAGAATTCCTTTACCGCAGCCTGTACCGGTTTAATATTAATCAATGCCTGAGGGGAAACGTCGCCCGCATCGTGTGTTGTCATTCTTTCACGAACAACTCTTTCTAATCTGGTAAGACCTACACGATACTGATTCTGCAACAATTCACCTACTGCACGGATACGTCTGTTGCCCAAATGGTCGATATCATCGTCATTTCCGATACCATATTCAAGATGAATATTGTAGTTAATGGAGGCAATGATATCTTCTTTTGTAATATGCTTGGGAATCAGATCTGCCACATTTCTCTTGATAGCATCTGCTAACTCTTCAGGCTTGTCACTGCATTCTTCCATAATCTGCTGAAGAACAGGGAAATAAACAAGCTCTGTGATACCAAGTTCCTTAGGATTGCAATCCACAAAACTTGTAATATCAACCATCATGTTGGATAAAACTTTTACCTTTTTCTCTTCTGTTTGTATATAAACAAAAGGAACAGCCGCATTCTGAATCTGGTCTGCCAACTCTGCAGAAACAACAGTACCTGCTGCGGCAATCAGTTCGCCGGTATAAGGATCTACAACATCCTCAGCAAGAGCATGATTCTTAATACGGTTTTTGAGCATCAACTTTTTGTTGAATTTATAACGTCCAACTTTTGCAAGGTCATATCTTCTGGGGTCAAAAAACATGGCTGAGATTAAGCTTTCCGCACTGTCAACGGACAAAGGCTCACCGGGACGAATTTTTTTGTATAACTCTAATAAGCCTTCTTCGTAGCTACCTTCCGGATTTTTCTCCGTAATGGAAGGATCTTTTGCGAAGCTGGCTTCAATCTTGGGCTCATCACCGAATAATTCGCGGATTTCCGTATTGGTACCGATACCTAAAGCACGGATAAATACAGTAATCGGAACTTTTCTGGTTCTATCAACACGAACACTGAAAACATCATTGGAATCGGTTTCGTACTCTAACCATGCACCACGATTCGGAATGACGGTACAAGAATATAACTCTTTACCGATTTTATCATGTGCAATACCATAATAAATGCCGGGAGAACGTACCAACTGGCTTACGATTACACGTTCTGCACCGTTAATTACAAATGTACCTGTGTCTGTCATCAAAGGAAGATCACCCATGAAAATTTCATGTTCACTGATTTCCTTTTTCTCTTTGTTGTAGAAACGTACTTTTACTTTTAATGGTGCTGCGTAAGTTGCATCTCTCTCCTTGCATTTTTCAATAGAATACTTTACGTCGTCCTTGCATAACTCGTAATCCGTGAATTCCAGGCTCAGATGACCAGAATAATCTGTGATTGGAGAGATATCCTCAAATACTTCCTTCAGTCCTTCTTTTAAGAACCAATCATAGGAGTTCTTCTGAACCTCGATGAGATTCGGCATCTCTAATACTTCATTCTGTCTCTGATAAGTCATTCGTACGTCTTTACCGGATGCGATTGGACGTATTCTGTTCTTTTCCATTGACATTTCACCCCGTTCTTTCTATTTGTCAAATCATCTTTCTTGCAAAATTGCATAGAAAGACCTATTACACCACAATAGTGCATTATCCATAATACTACAAACCATTTAGGGAGTCAATCAGAATTTTGGTAAAATAAAGAAAATTTTAAAATTATTAAGAAACACAAGATTTGAAAAATGTGAAAGAGCTGTCCCCTGCTTCGCATTTGAAACACCGAACAGCTCTTTGATTTACATCATGAAACGAGTTGCCAATTACTTAAGAGTAACTTTAGCGCCTTCTGCTTCTAATTTAGCTTTGATATCTTCAGCTTCTTCTTTAGATGCACCCTCTTTTAATACTTTAGGAGCGCCATCAACTACGTCTTTAGCTTCTTTTAAGCCAAGTCCTGTAGCTTCACGAACAACTTTGATAACTTTAACTTTGTTAGGGCCAACTTCTGTTAACTCTACATCAAATTCTGTTTTTTCTTCAGCTGCGCCTGCTGCGTCTCCGCCAGCTGCTGCAACTACAACGCCTGCTGCTGCAGATACGCCGAATTCTTCTTCACAAGCTTTTACTAAATCATTTAATTCTAATACTGATAATTCTTTAATAGCATCAATAAATTCTGCTGTTGTTAATTTTGCCATTTTTGTTTCCTCCATTTAAAAATTTTGATAATTGTTTCGATTATTCAGCAGGAGTTTCTGCTGTTTCTTCTGCTGCGGGTGCTTCTTCAGCCGGAGCTTCTTCTGCTGCAGGTGCTGCTACTGCGCCACCCTGTTCTGCGATCTGATTAAGAACGCGAGCCAGATTAGCGATAGGTGACTGTAAGCTTCCAAGTAATTTGGAGAGCAATACTTCTCTGCTGGGAATAGATGCGATTGCAGAAATTCCGTTTGCATCATAAGCTGTACCTTCTACGACACCGCCTTTGATTTCAAGAGCCTGAATTTCTTTTGCATACTTTCCAAGAATTCTTGCGGGAGCTGTTGCATCATCCTTTGAAACTGCGATAGCGCTGGGTCCTTCAAGATAAGGAGCAAGTGCTTCGAAATCAGTTCCTTTGAATGCGAAATTCATGTAAGTGTTTTTGTATACTTTGTAAGTAACACCAGCTTCACGCATTTCTTTACGAAGCTTTGTATCCTGTTCAACTGTTAATCCACGATAGTCAACTAAAACTGCTGACTGTGCATCTTTGATGAGTTCAGAAATCTCAGCTACGATAGGCTGTTTTAATTCGATCTTTGCCATTTTTCTTTTACCTCCTTATAGATTTTGTTGCCGATAGGAGTATTAAAAAAGCCTCCCGGAAGACCGGAAGGCAAAAAGTCTTTGATACTTTCTCTTTCCTCGGTAGGCGCTACGCTTATGTCTCAAGGACACCTACTGTCTTCGGCAATGTCTTTTTCAGACTTTGATAGATTATCACAAGTTTCTCTGTTCGTCAAGCAGAATTTCGAAATTTATACATTCTTTTATAAACACTGAAGTGAAAAGTTTATTTCCACTTTGAAGGGGATAAAGTAGATTTTAGTCTTTCACCTACTTCCACTTGAACAAATGTAGTATTTTGTCTTACACTTCATATACCTGACAGCTGCCAGAAAGGCAGGCATATATAT
>JAFOEY010000038.1 GCA_017387565.1 Lachnospiraceae bacterium
ATGGTGTACGTCAGACAGGCGGACAGGAAATAGATATAGTGTCCATGGCGAAAGGTATTACAAAATATGCTAAAACTATTCTGGATGAAAACACCATAAAATACGAATTGGAAAAGGCGTGGCATTTAGCGAATACAGGGCGCAAAGGTTTTTATTTGTTTATTTATTTTGATTTTTATTTGTTTATTCATTCTGATTTTCATTTATTAATTCATTTTTCCATTTGTTTTTTGAAATAATGATTCATCCAAAATAACTCATCATCTGCGCCACAAAGAGACCGCCGCCTGTTCCAACCACATAACCTAATAAAGCCATGATAATTCCCACAGGAACGAGTGCACTACTATACGTGCCTGCCAATACCGGAGCCGTTGCCGTCCCTCCGATATTTGCAAGAGATGCAACGCAACAGGTGAAAATATCCATTTTAAATACCTTCGCCAGTAATAGCATAATAATCACGTGTATGATTAAAATCACAAATCCACTCAACAACCAGACGGGCGCATTTCCAATGGCAGAAAGATCTGCACGTGACGCAATCAATGCAACGACAATATAAAGCATGACATTGGATACTTCTTCGGTTCCCTTTAATTTTCCCAAAGGCGTCAACGCAAATAAAACACCGAGTAATGTGACAGAAAGAACCGTCCATGTCGCCTTATCAAAGAAAGGAAAATATCCGTTTAAAAATATCCCTGCTTTTTGACACAGAGCTGAAACAAGTAACCCTGAACCGACAATCATTGCAAGATTCTGCCAGGTCAATATGTTTGTGTTAGCCCGGGCTTCTTTTTCCAAACTCTTTCCGACGACATCAATGATTGATGTATCAGACTTCGTCCATGCATTGAATTTATCAGCCCTGCCGATTGCCCAAAGCAGAAACATTACATATATTGTAGCACAAATAGAATCCATAACCAAGGCATATGCCATACTGGCTTCATCGACATCAAGTGCTGCCTGAATAGCCATCATATTTCCTCCGCCTCCCATCCAGCTTCCGCACAGAGCACCGAGAGATTTCCATGCTCCTGCGCCAAGAAGATTATGAAAAATGGCATAGGAAACTACAAAACCAAGTCCAATCGAAAACGTTGCAGCAAAAAATCCAATCAACATTTTAGGCCCCAGTTTCAATATAATTCTCATATCACAACGAAGTAGCATAATAAACAACATCGCATAGAGCAGCGGATTTTTTAAATCCCCATAGGCATCTGCAGTTGCCTCCAAATCCCACAGTCTTACAGTGCAAAACAGCATCATTCCCAAATAAATTAATACAATCGGCGGAGCAAAACTGAATATTTTTTTTGCCGTCCTGCCTTTAAAGATTTGAGGCAAATTAACCAAAAGAGCTGTAATAAAGACTAATGTTGCAAAATACATAAATCCATCCCGAATCATAAATAATCCTCCGATTTTTTCTGTATTATCATAGTCTTTGCAAATCTATATTCTTTATTCATGGCTCTTTTTCAGATAGTGTCAAATAGTTTCAATTGTTTTCTAATTCTATCCATTGTTTTACCAGTGGAGATTATTTCTTCCGCTCTGAATTTTCCTGTCCGACTTCAGATAGTTCTGTGTTTTTATTATACATTTTAAAGCAATGCTTGAATTTTCTTTTTTCATTTTTCTTGTGAATCTTGTTGATTAATTTGTTAATTCCCTTTTCGAACTTGCAAAACAATTTAAAAAGAACTGAAAACAAGATAAAAACAAATTATTTTGATAAGATTTGTTTAACATGACAGAAATCACAAACGTGATTTCTGTCATGTAGAAATATCATTCTAGATACATTTTACCTAGATATATCATTTTAGATACAATTTCATTTCATCTAGAAATGTCATTATAGATATGCTTTGTCAGCTATTTCGGCTGAATCTGTGCATGTAATTCCTGCAAAGATTTAACCTGACTTCCGCCATGCTCTTTCATGGTCTTAATACCACTGATTGTTGCTTTTGCAGCAGCCATCGTAGTCATATAAGGAACTTTTTTCTTGATTGCACTCTTACGCAGATAACTGTCATCCCAGCCACTTGCACCACCATCGGGTGTATTGACGATTAAATCAATCTTACCGTTTGTAATCAAATCCAGAATGTTGGGTCTGCCTTCCTGAAGTTTCAACGCAACCTCAGAAGCAATTCCTGCTTCATCAAGTAAAGCTTTTGTTCCTTTTGAAGCTAAAATCTTGAAACCTGCATCTTCAAAATCTTTTGCAAGTGCAACGACTTCGTCTTTATCTTTGTCACTGACAGAAATCAATACAGTTCCTTCCATCGGTAATCTGGTCTGCGTTGCTTCCTGGGCTTTTACAAAGGATTCGCCCCAGAATTCGGATAAACCAAGAACCTCTCCTGTGGACCTCATTTCCGGTCCGAGAATCGGGTCAACCTCCGGGAACATATTGAACGGAAATACCGATTCTTTTACGCCATAGTAAGGAATGTTCTGTTCTTTTAATTCCGGTACGGGTGAAGGTCTGCCGGTCAGATCTCTTGTCATAATATCAATTGCCAGGGGCACCATGCGGATGTTGCATACTTTTGATACCAACGGAACCGTACGGGATGCACGGGGATTAGCCTCTAATACATATACTTTCCCATTTTCAATTGCATACTGCATATTCATCAAACCTTCTACATGCATTTCTTCTGCAATCTTTCTGGTGTATTCTTTGATTGTAGCCACATTCTCTTCACTCAGATGACGGGAAGGAATGATGCACGCTGAATCACCTGAGTGAACACCGGCTAACTCAATGTGTTCCATAACGGCAGGAACAAAAGCATGAGTTCCGTCACTGATGGCATCTGCTTCACATTCTGTTGCATGCATTAAGAAACGGTCAATCAAAATCGGACGGTCAGGTGTCACACCGACAGCGGCATTCATATAACCAACCATGCTTTCTGCATCATGAACCACTTCCATACCACGTCCGCCCAATACATAAGAAGGACGAACCATGACGGGATAACCAATCTTTTCAGCAATTTCTAATGCGTCTTCTACTGTAACAGCCATTCCTGCTTCCGGCATCGGGATTTCCAATTTATCCATCATTGCACGGAACTGATCACGGTCTTCCGCCAAATCAATAACAGCCGGAGATGTTCCAAGAATTCTGACACCGTTTTTCTCGAGATCACCTGCAAGATTAAGAGGTGTCTGACCACCGAACTGGGCAATGACACCAACCGGTTTTTCTTTTTTATAAATGCTGAGAACATCTTCTAATGTCAGAGGCTCAAAGTATAACTTATCAGATGTGTCGTAGTCAGTAGAAACGGTTTCCGGATTGCAGTTTACGATGATGGTCTCAAAACCAAGTTTTTTAAGTGCTAAGGAAGCGTGAACGCAACAGTAGTCAAATTCAATACCCTGACCGATACGGTTAGGACCGCCACCTAAAATCATAATCTTCTGTTTGCCTTCGCTAACCGGATTCTTGTCTTCTGCATTATAGGTTGAATAATAGTAAGCACTGTCTTTCGTACCGCTTACATGTACACCTTCCCATGCTTCTTCGACACCCAGTTCGATACGACGGTTTCTGATATCTGACTCTGCAACATTCAAAATTTTAGCAAGATACTTATCTGAGAAACCATCTTTCTTTGCCTGAATTAATGCAGCATCTGCGGGAACAGAACCGGCATTTTTAACCAATGCTTCTTCCTCATCAACGAGCTCTTTGATCTGCTCTAAGAAATAAGCTTTGATCTTTGTGATTTCATGTATTTCTTCTACAGTAGCACCTTTGCGCATTGCTTCATAAATCAGGAAGTAACGCTCACTGTTCGGGAAAATCAGTTTCTTTAATAATTCATCTTTGGAAAGCATATCAAAATCTTTTGCATGTCCCAGCCCGTAACGGCCATTTTCAAGACTTCGGATTGCTTTCTGGAAAGCTTCTTTAAAGTTTTTACCGATACTCATGACTTCACCTACGGCACGCATCTGAGTACCCAGTTTATCTTCAACACCTTTGAACTTTTCAAATGCCCAACGTGCGAATTTGATAACAACATAGTCTCCATCCGGAACATATTTATCCAAAGTTCCGTATTTTCCACAAGGAATATCTTTAAGTGTCAAGCCGGTTGCAAGTTTAGCAGAAACTAACGCAATCGGGAAACCGGTTGCTTTTGAAGCTAAAGCAGATGAACGTGAAGTACGAGGGTTAATCTCGATAATAATATCACGATCGGTTTTCGGATCATGCGCCCACTGTACGTTGGTTCCACCGATAACCTGAATTGCTTCTACAATCTTATAAGATTTTTCCTGAAGTCGTTTTTGAACTTCTTCTGAAATCGTAAGCATCGGAGCAGAGCAGAAAGAATCACCTGTATGAACACCCATCGGATCAATATTTTCAATGAAACATACGGTAATCATGTTGCCGTCTTTATCACGAACAACTTCTAATTCCAGTTCTTCCCATCCGATTACACATTCCTCTACTAAAACCTGTCCAACCAAACTTGCCTGAAGACCACGTGCGCAGACAGTTTTTAACTCTTCGACATTGTATACAATACCGCCACCGGTACCGCCCATGGTATAGGCCGGACGAAGGACTACCGGATATCCCAGTTCATCTGCAATCTCAAGTGCCTCATCAACCGTATATGCGACCTGACTTCTTGCCATCTCAATGCCAAGACTTTCCATTGTCTTTTTAAACTCAATACGGTCTTCACCACGCTCAATGGCATCTACCTGGACACCGATAACCTGTACACCATATTTATCCAGAACACCTTTTTTCGCCAGTTCTGAACATAAATTAAGACCCGACTGACCACCTAAATTGGGCAATACTGCATCCGGTCTTTCTTTTGCGATAATCTGTTCAATTCTTTCTGCATTTAACGGTTCAATATAAGTCACATCCGCAATTTCCGGATCGGTCATAATGGTTGCAGGGTTTGAATTAACCAATACAATTTCATAACCGAGACTCTTTAATGCTTTACATGCCTGTGTACCTGAATAGTCAAATTCACAAGCCTGTCCGATAATAATCGGACCTGAACCGATAATCAGTACTTTGTGGATATCTGTTCTCTGAGACATTCTTTTCCCTCCGTTTAACATTTTTCCTATTTGTTTAACATAATTTTCTCAATCCATTATATTTTACTTAGAAAAGTGTTTTTTTTCAACAAAAATAAACGGCAGAATACGAATATTTTGCCGTTTTGTTTTTTATACTATTATTCTACGAAAACATGCCGGAAATAATCCTGCTGCAAAACACCTTTACTATAGGTTATTTTATCGCGTACAATAGCTTTCATATCCTGCACATAATTTTCAGGAAGTTCTTCGTTTGGATCTTTTGGAATAAATTTTCCTTTGGAGGCTAAGTAGGTTCCTTTATCGGTTTTCCAATCATATCCCAGAGAAAATACTAATGGCTGTGCATCGGAAAACACATCTCTTCCCGGCAAAAGTCTGCTGTCAAATTCGACATCAAACAAATTGCACAGTGTCGGCAATATATCCATACTTGAAACAGGTGTATCTACAACAATCGAATCCATCTTTTCCAGACAACCGCTCCAGATAATCAATCGGTTATGATCCCTATACAGATTATTATCAATAGGTCTTCCGTATAATTCCGTCAAATAAGTCAAAGCACCCGTATTCTGATCCAGTCCATACGGAAAATGATCCGTCGCAATGACAATAACCGTATCATCGGCTATACCTTCTTTTTCCAGTTGTTCTATCAGATATTCCATGGCTACATCCAATTCTATCTGACATGCCAGATAAGCTTTGACAGGTTCTGAAGCATCCATATTTTCCACCTGATCCCAGTGCTTTTTTGACATCGCATTTTTACTCTGGGAATACAGACTGTGGCCACTGACAGACATATAGTAAATATGAAAAGGTTGTTTATCCACATACTGTGGGAAGGTCCCCTGTATCATTTCCAGATCACTCTCCGGCCACTGGGAAGTCAGTATCTCCTCCAATCCATTACCTTTTCCTTCAAATCCATCTGAAAATCCAAGATTTACATGTGTTTTATTACGGTCATAATAAGTATAACTGTTATTATGATAGGCCTTTCCATAGTAACCCTGTTCCGAAAGTCTGGAAGCCATGGTACTCCAATTATAATTTGTTGCAGTCTTTTTCATGGAGCTGCCTCCTGCAGTTGGAAGCATACCAAAAATATTGGCATATTCTCCACCGGTTGTTCCTGCAGATGACGGCTGATAATAATCAATAAAACAAATCCCTCTATGTGCCATACGATACAAAGTAGGTGTTCTCATTTTATCGATTGCCTCCTCTGTAAATGCCTCTGCCGTGATAAAAATCAAATTTTTTCCCTTAAAAAGACCTGTGTATTCATTCTTAGAAGATGCTTCCCTGGAAGCAACATAAAGATCCAATGCAGCATACTTGCCACCATCTTTTTGGGCTAAGGCATCAAAATCAATATCCATTTGATTTTTTCCAAATGATTCGTCTGTATCATCCTGCTCCACGGCATTATCGGACACAGAATTAATTGATAAAGAATCCGAATCTGAATCACTTGCTTTTCCATCTGAATTTGAGACCGAAGAAACCGTTTCCGTTTGCAGAGCTGACGAATCCAACTGTTTCATCGTTTCAAACGCAACCTCTTCACCATTTGAAAACATCACATGCCGCACTTCCAAACGTATTCCTGTCATCAATCCAAAATCCGCAATGGCTGTGTTGTAATCATAAAAATCACCATAGACGTCCTTATCCGCCGGATAAAACTGCATCACAATCAGATTCGAAACAAAAAAGAACGCAGATAAGAGCAATACCATTCCCTTTTTTGTAACAGAAATCTCCGGAAGAGGCAACCATTTCCGTCCCACCGTAACAAAAAAGAGAAAAGGAAGAAAATATAAAATTAAATGTAAGAAACCATCCCCTGTAAAAAGCATGGAAATAATATCGCCGGAAAAGTTTGTTACCGCATCACCTGCTCCCGCAAACAAAGTATTCAAATCGTAAAACAACTGAAATTCACAAAACAAAAAGTACAACATGCAATACACAAAACCAAGCAGAAACAACAATATTGCCTGAATGATATGCCGTATTTGCCTCTTTTTTGTTAAATTACATATAAAATACATGAATAAGCCGTAGCTAATTGAAAACAAAACAATATAGGCAAGATGATAATTTAAAACATCATTTCCGCAGGATATCTCTGTTATTATTTCGAAGAAAATCAAAACAACTGCCGGAAAAAATATGGATAAAATCTCTTTTATAATAGACTTTTTCTCTACATTTTTATCATCAGAATCAATTTCCGCTTTTTTTTCTTTCGGAGCATCCTGTCTGTTTTCATCAGGTTCTTTTGTTGCAATGTCTTGTACAGATTCAACCGTTTTATTTGTTGCATCATCTTGACTGATTTCAACCGTTTCTTCTGTTGCTGCATTCCGGCGGTTTTCAACCGTTTCTTCTGTTGCTGCATCCCGACGGATTTCAACAATTTCTTCTGTTGCTGCATCCCGGCGGTTTTCAACCGTTTCTTCCGTCGCTGCATCCCGACGGATTTCAACAATTTCTTCTGTTGTTGCATCCCGGCTGCTTTCAACGCTTCCTTCAGCCGTAATATCATGCTCAGCCAGATCTACAATTTGGATATCGTCAGGATATTTTTTCTGCTGCTCTTTTTGTCGTTTTTTTTGCTGTCTTTTATTCATGTCTTACACTGCCTATTTCAAAATTCAGATCTGATGGTATAGCTTTTCTACATCTGCAATAAGAGACGTCGTGCCAAGAATTAATATAGGTTTCTCCACTTTTTTTGCAAATATCAAAGCATCCGGAAGCTCTTTAAAACAGATATTCTGATATCCATTCTTTTCTAAAATCTCTATCTGATTCTTCGTAAAAATATAATGCATGTTGGATGATTTTGTTAAAATGACCGTTGATGAAAAAGGCGCAATTGTTTTTACCACACCCATAAAATCTTTATCGTCCGGAATCCCGACAATTGATGTAACCTGGGAAATCTTCATCTCGTTTAACACATCCAGAACCTGTCTTGCACTTTCTTCATTGATACACGCATCCAGAATGGTAAGCGGATTGTCATCCAAAATTTCCATTCGTCCGGGCCATTTGATATTTTTCAGCTTTTCCCTGACGCTGTCAATATAAAAATCTTTCTGTAGAAGATCGAGACAAACAGTCATAGCAAGCACTCCATTTCGCGCCTGGTGGCGACCAAGAAGCGGAAGTGACACATCGTTATAAACCCGGTTGCCAATACAGGCATCAAACAACATGCCGTTTTCACAAAACCGCACATTTTCTTCCCAAAAGTCAATTCCATAACACTTCATTTTTACGTTTGTTTCTTCTGCCCTCTGCATAAGAACAGTTAAAACCTCTTCGGACTGTTTTGCCACATAGACACATTTTTGGTCACCTGTCATAATACTTGCTTTGTCTTTTGCAATTTCGGAAAGTGTATTTCCCAATTCTCTGGTATGTTCCAAAAAAATGTTGTTAATCACGGCATATTCATGAAAAATCTGATTCGCATCATCATATTTTACACCTTTTCCGCATTCAAAAACCCGATAATCCACCTGATGATGCAAAAAATACTGCAAAGCCAGCGCACACTGAATCCCAATGGGACTGATACATTCTCCGGATTTCAAACTCTCCCTAACCGGAGCAAACAATTCTTTTGTTTTTTCAGTCAATTCGCAAAACTCTTTATCTGTGATGCAGTTTCCATTCACACGAAACCGCTCATTAAACTTCAAAATATGCGGACTGGTCATCAGACCGACATTTGCGCTGTCGGATAAAATCTGTGCAATCATACATGCTACAGATCCTTTTCCTTTACTGCCGGTAACAAGTATCGTCGGCACTTTACTTTTTTGATTAAGACCCGTTAAAACCGGTTTTGAAAACTCCGGATGCCTTTTTACTGAATCCGGCATGGAATAGTCCCAATCTTTTTCTGCTTTCAGATAGGATTCATAAATGTAGTTTTCTGCCTCCGTTCTTGTCATCACAAAAAATCTCCGTAAATCATATCCATCATTTTCCCTGCAACATTAACGCCACTTGCCTTCTCAATGCCTTCCAATCCGGGCATAACATTAATCTCACAAAAATAGAAACAATCTTTTCCGTATAATAAATCTATGCCGACAAAATCCAGTTTTGTCTGTTCATAAATATCTTTCGCAATCCGTCGAATTTCTTCCGTTGTCTCAATTGCCGTCACACCGGCACCTAATGCAACATTTGCTCTGAAATCACATTCCGATTGGCGTTTCATACAGCCGACAACTTCTCCACGAATGCAATAAACCCTGACATCTCTTCCATAACTGGTCTCAATAAATTCTTCAAAAAGCCATTCCTTTTCTTTTCCATATGTCTGTAATTGCAATAAATCCTCTTTATTCTCAATCAGAAAAATTTCCCGCCCCATGGAATGTTCGAGACCTTTGGCAACCATACGTTTTCCCAGATACTCGCTAAGCAATACATAATCCGCGTATCCGTCCGAAAGAATATAACGGGGTTTTAAAAACGAATCAGATTGAATATCTTGCAATTGTTGAAATTTATTAATATAGGTACAAAATGGTTTGAGCGGATTATAAGATTTTTTTGCCAATGTGTTGATACTGTCTTTGCCTTTCCCCCATTTATAGCGGTTAATCACAAAATCAACCGGTTCCAGTCTTTTCCCTTCCATATAAACGCCTTCGTGGCGAATAGAAGTATCATGGACGCCTACGATTCTCATATCCATCTTATGCTTTTTTCCTTCCTCCAAAAGTCGGCGGCAGGTATAGGCATTCCCCATATTGTTATATGCTTCAATAATATATCCATTCATCTTTTTTCTTCCCGGAGCTGCTTTAACATAAACTCTTTGACTGCTTCCATACTACTCTTTTTCCATTCCTTTTTTTCTTCTTCCAAAGAAAGCGGATAAATGATCTGGAAGTCTAAAACCTCTCCAGGAACTCTACCGCTACGTAAGGGTTCATAAAAATTCTGATAAAAATCTTCCTCAGTTGCATTTGCAAAAACATCCGGTTTCAGGTATCTGAGTTGTCTTTTGGTGTTCTCAATAAACATCTTTGCCGCAAGTGGGAGGAGCAGCTTGTATTCTTCTTCCTGAACATCCGTAAAAATAGGCGATATTTCACCTTTGACGATGTGATCCACTTTGCGATCAATCTCTATACCAAAGGGTTCAAACGAAAATGAGTTTTTTGTAAAGTGAAGTTTTAAAAACAGACCATATTCCGTATTAAACTGCGATCTCTGATAATCCGTATCAAAAACAAAATTTCCTAATGAATAAAATATAGCTTTTCCGGGAAATGTTTCATAATTCATAGGTACATGCGGATGATGCCCGACCACAATATCTGCTCCCATGGAAAGATAATCCATATATCGTTGCCTGGTATAAGGAGACGGTAGAGCCGTAAATTCTTCACCCCCATGAGCTACCACAATGCACCAACGGCAGGTTTTCTTGATCTCATGAATTGCCTCTTGAATCAGATCCATATCACTCCAGCTAAAGCAGCCGGGAATTTCTTTTGTAGCCTTTCGGCATGCCCGCTGATAACCGACACCGATCATTCCAATTCCACCTGCTTCCGAAAAAATAACAGGTTGAACTGCTTCCCTGATATTCATACCGGCACCCAGCGTTTTTACATGACACTTCCCAGCCTCTGCCAAAGTATCTGCCATTCCATCGGGACCGGCATCCATAATATGATTGTTGCAGATATTCCAGACATCCGCTCCAATCTTTTGAAAAAAGGAGGTTGCAGCCGGATCCATACTATGTGTCAACGCCACAACACCGTTTTCTCTTTTTACTTTATCCTGCTTTGATAAGGGGCCTTCCACATTGATAATGAGATGGTCTGCAGAATGAAGAAAAGAAAGTACTTCTTGGGAAACCAGGTCAGGATCTTCCCATTTTTTATCCATATATTTATCAAATCCGATATCTCCGGTAAAAATCAGACTCGTCTCGCCTTTCATCCGGTTATTCCTCCTGTGAAAAATCTTTATATATTTTCTTTTTTATTTATGTCCCCAATATCTTTCTTGGCACCTCGTACTTCGTTTTCCAGTCTTTCTAAGCGGCATGCTTACAAAAGTCGGCTGACAAAGAAAAATATTGGGAACACAAATCCGAAAAGGAAATCAAATATTAATATATGATTTTGCATAGAGTATACAAAATCATATGTCGATTAAAAATTGACCCTGGTATCATATTATCATGTTCGACAGATATCTGCACATAAAATTTCATGATAGATAAGGAAGTATTTCCTCATATTACGTTTTATATTCTAATACTTTTGCTCAAAGTTTCATCCAAATTATAAAAAGCTGTATTATCCGGAAACGGACAAAATACAGCTTTTCTTCGCTTCCCTATCATAAATAGCAGAAGCATTTTATTTTACTTTTTCAAAATCACTTGCGGGATGTTTGCAGATTGGACAAATAAAATCATCCGGCAGTTCCTCGCCTACATACTCATATCCACAGATTTTACATCTCCAGACCGTCTTTCCGTCTTCTGTTTTTCCAACTTTTTCCGGCTTGGGTTTGATATTGGCAAAATAATATGCATAGGTAGCGGAAGGAACATCACTGAGGATTTCACCGTCTGTAGGTTTTCCCACAAATAAAATATGACTTCCTAAATCCACCTGATCCACTACATACACACTAATATATGCATTGGTACCTTTGGTAATCGCCAGCGTATCGTTAAAAACTCTTTTGCAATCCGTAAAATCCGCGAATTTGTCAACATCTCTTCCGGACTGGTATCCGAAATGCTTGAAGAGATCAAAGGTTGCATCCTCACTGATAATCGAAATGGTAAATTTCTTGGTTGCTTCAATCATTTCACAGGTCAGATTCGCTTTGTTTACCGCCACACTGATGGTAAGCGGATCCGATGCTGCCTGAATTGCCGTATTGGTAATGCATCCGTTGTCTTTTCCGTCTTTACTTGTGGTCAGAACAAACAAACCATAACTCAATTTGTTTAACACTTTTGAATCCATATGCAGAATCCCATCCTTTCTTTTTCGTAAATTGTAAATCATAAATTTCCAATAAAAGCAATTTATGAAATCATTCATTCCATATATAATAACCAACACCTCTTATGATACATAAGAGAGTTGCCAACTAAACGCTTTGTTGCCAAGCGATTGTTTTCTTTAGTCCGTCAGACAGCTTTGTATACTGTCCAATAAGCTCAATAATCCGATTTCCGTCATACCAATTTGATTCTTCTTTGGTAAGCGGAAACGGTAACGGTATATTTTTCTCATTGATTGTCGCAACCGTAACCGGAACTTTTTCAAATGGCACTTCCACACCGGCGGTCAACGCCTCTGCAAAAGAATCATAAGTTTCCATTACAGGCGGAGCCAGATTATATGCACGGTTGTCTGATATCGGATGTTCGGCACATGCAAGAATTGCCATTGCCACATCATCTACATAAACTAACTGAAACTGACCGGTTGCATCGATTGGATGCAAAATCTGTCCGGCTTGCTCAATCCAGCGAAAATACATTCCTTCACGCGGAGCATAATTATACGGTCCATAAATAAACGAGGGACGAATCGAAGTATAAGGAACATGATACAACGAAGCGCATTGAGCTAGTTCTTCTTCCAAAGCAACTTTCTGTAAAATATAGTCTCCTGCTTCGCCGCCGAAATCGCGATACTCAAAACGGGCAGTTTCATCTAAAAGCCTGTTTTGTCCCCGTTCATAAACGTCACAGGTACTGATAAAAATATATTGTCCAAAATCCGCATTTATCGCTTCGAATGTGGCAGTAATATCTCCTTTTTGATAGGCACAAAAATCTACAATGACATCAAAATGTTTCCCGGATAGCCTGCCAAGTGCAGCCAAATCATGTCTGTCTCCATGAATTTCCTGCACCTGGGGAAGCCCCAGCGGCCGGGTTCCGCGGTTAAATACAGTAACCCGGTGGTTTTTCATTGCCATATGAACAAATGCTTTTCCAAGGAAATAACTTCCGCCAAGTACAAGAATATCCATCTATATCTTATTCTCCAAAATATCTTTCAAGTAATCCTTTTAATGCTTTACCATGTCTTGCCTCATCACGAGCCATTTCATGAACTGTGTCATGGATTGCATCCAGATTGTTTTTCTTTGCACATTTTGCAAGATCAACTTTTCCGGCTGTTGCACCGAATTCGCAGTCAACTCTCCATGCAAGATTTTTCTTGGTAGAATCTGTCATATTTGCTTCTAATTCAGAACCAAGCAACTCAGCAAATTTTGCTGCATGCTCTGCTTCTTCATATGCAGCTTTTTCCCAATAAAGACCGATTTCGGGATAACCTTCACGATGAGCAACTCTAGCCATGCAAAGATACATACCTACTTCTGAGCATTCACCTTCAAAGTTTGCTTTGAGCTGTTCAAAGATGAATTTTTTATCTTCTTCGCTGATATCGCTGTTGTTTTTAACAGTTTCAGCATAAACACCAAACTCATGCTCTGCAGCAAGTACAAGCTCTCCCTCAACTTTGTTGAATTTTTCTCCACTTACGTGGCAAACCGGACACTCTGCAGGTGCGGTTTCTCCTTCATGTACATATCCACATACCGGACATACCCATTTTGCCATTTTAAAATCCTCCTATAAATAATATTTATTATTTCATGCATGGTTAAAAACTATGCATAAATCACGAAAGTAATGTTTCACAGCTAAAATGCTGTATTTTAGATACAAAATCATGTATCTTTGCTCTTATGTCAATCTCTATCCTACGCTCTTTCTCTAATCGCATTAGCTAAGCAATCCAAAGCCGTCTCATCCGAAGGCTTATAGGTTGAACGGATTGATACCGTGGCATCCAGAATAGTCACATTCTTCATGGTTTCCAAATACGAACGCATCGATTTTGCAGCCATTGGTGCCCATGTGCCATTTTCAACCAGACCAACAATTCGGTTCTGATATGTTTTTATCTGCAAATGATGTAAAAAGTCTTCCATCGGAACAAATGCATTACCATCATAGGTTGCCGAACATAAAATCATACGGTCATAACGGAAAGCATCTTCCACACATTCTGCGATATCTTCTCTGGAAAGATCCGCAACTGCAACTTTCTCTTCTCCCAGATCCCGAAGCTTTTGCGCAAGCAGCTCAGCTACTTTTGCAGTATTTCCATGAATGGAAGCATAGGCAATAAATACGCCTTTGGTTTCAGGCTGGTAGGAAGACCACTTATCATATAAATCAAGATAGTACTCCAGATTGCTGTCTAAAATCGGACCATGCAACGGTAAAATCTTCTGAATATCTAAATTCTTTGCTTTTTTCAAAAGAATCTGTACGGATGCTCCATATTTTCCTACGATGTTAAAATAGTATCGTCTCGCTTCACAAGCCCAATCCTCATCCGTATCCAGAGCTCCGAACTTACCAAATCCATCTGCCGAAAACAGAAGTTTTTCTGTACTTTCATAAGAAACCATAACTTCCGGCCAGTGAACCATGGGTGCCATAACAAAAGTAAGCTTATGCTTACCAAGCTCTAATGTATCTCCTTCTTTTACTTCCAGCTTTCTGTCCGCACAATCGACACCAAAAAGCTGATTTAAAAACAAAAATGTTTTGGCATTTCCGACAATGACAGCCTCAGGATATTTCTCCATGGCATATGCCAATGAGCCCGAATGATCCGGTTCCATGTGCTGGACAACGATATAATCGAGCTTGCGTCCGGCTAAAGCTGCCTCAACATTTTCGCCCCATTCTTTTGTACATCGTGCATCAACCGTGTCCATCAAAGCTGTTTTCTCATCCAAAATCAGATAAGAATTATAAGATACTCCATTGGGGACAACATACTGACTTTCAAATAAATCAATCGTTTTGTCATCCACACCCACATATTTTACAGAATCCGATATCAACATATTTTTCTTTCCCCACGTTTTCTTTTGCTTTTTTCTGTTGTATTTTATGATGTCAGGGTCCAAAGGTATTTTGCCCCATGATACCGTCGTATCGCTATATTATTTTTTCCAAAGTCCGTGTAAATTGCAATATGCATACACAACTTCTACCTTTTCATCTTCACAGATTGCAAAAACAACCTCCGGTTTTTGTCCGGGTGCAAGCTTTTTCAGCTGGGTTCCTTTGTCGGTCTGGACACTGACCCATTCAATGAAGTGCTCTGCCATCATCGGATGCTCAACTTCACCTACGTTAACATAGATTTTGTTGTCTTTTACTTCATATACGGGAATGTGTTTTTCAACCGCAGCATCCGTAGTTCCTGCTACAAGTTCTGTCATTTTCTGACCGCAGCACATCATCGGTACACCGGCGTCCTTTACTACCTCAACCATGTTTCCACAATGTTCACATACAAGAAATTTTTGTGCCATATTCTTTTCCTCTCTTTCTGCTTCCGTTCATTTTTTGTTTCGGAATCATTTTATTTTAATCTTTCTTTTTTAACAACTGAATTATCCCATTACATTTCACGGCTATATGGTTATTACTTCGATTTATTTCTATCTGTTTTATCTATTTTTAATTTTTCTATTTCCATCTGCTTATCGTTTGAATAACCCTTTTCATGAATTAAGTTCAAGAAAGCTCAAGTGTATTCAAGGTTTCTTTTAAAATCTTTGCTGAATCCTGTAGCTTTTTCGTCTCTTCATCGTTTAATACAATCGGCACCTGTGCCTCAATTCCATCCGCTCCTACAATGCAGGGCATGGATAAAACAACATCATTTATGCCGTAAGCTCCATGCATGGATGTTGATACCGGAAGAATGGCTTTTTCGTCCCTGACAATAACCTCGCAAATCCGCTTAACTGCCATCGCTACGCCAAAATAAGTTGCCCGCTTTCTCTGAATAATTTCATAAGCACTGTCTTTTACTTTTTGTGCAATCTCATGTTCTGCTTCTTTGTGCCGGAAATGACCGCGCATTTCACAGAAATTGCTTAACGGAACACCCGATACATTAGCACTGCTGAATGCAGCAATCTCACTATCACCGTGCTCTCCGATAATAAAGGCATGAATACTTTTACTGTCCACTCCAAGATGCTCGCTTAACCGGTATTTCAGCCGCGCGGTATCCAGTACTGTTCCGGAACCGATGACATGGTTTTCCGTCAATCCCGAAAGCTCCAAAGCAACTTTTGTAAGAATATCAACCGGATTGGCAACAATCAGCAATATTCCGTCAAAATTACGGCTTGAAATTTCCGGAATAATCTTTTTCATTATGCCAACGTTTTTCTGAACCAAATCCAATCTTGTCTCACCCGGCTGCTGGTTAGCTCCGGCTGTCACAATTACAATACCGGCATCCTTTACATCATCATAATCGCCGGCATAAATACGCATCTGGCTTGCAAACGGAATACCATGACTGATATCCATGGCCTCACCTTCCGCCTTTTCCCGATTAGCATCAATTAAAGCAATCTCAGAAAACAGACCACTCTGCATTAAAGCAAATACCGATGCAGAACCGACAAATCCGCAACCGACCATAACCGCTTTTCTCATATTCATAATAAACGCTCCTTTATTATATCATTTCTCTGCTAAAAACTCATATATCTTTTTTATCTTTTTATACTTCTTTTTCATGCATTTTACTGCCCGGAAAGACAATTTTTACACTTTCCGAAAAACTGCAATTCACAATTCTCAATCAATCCCGGATACAACCCGGAAGCTTCGGAAATCAGATCATCACAGGATATATATTCCATATCTTCAACCATTCCGCATTCTTTGCAGATAAAATGGTTGTGCGGTTTGACAAATCCGTCATACCTGTCAGCTCCCATCTGGGTTGAAATTCTGAGTATCTGACCTGTCTCTGTCAAAAAAGTCAAATTCCGGTATACGGTCCCAAGACTGATATTGGGATATTCTTTGCGAACACTGTCATATATCATATCAGCAGTCGGGTGATCCCTTCTGCTTTGCAAATTCCTAAGAATTCCTTCTCTCTGTCTGGAATATTTGACCATTGATATCCCCCTTCCTTCGTCCATTCCAATTCAAGCTGCTTTCATGATGCCGACCTGAAACTATTTCCATACCTTGATGTATATACAGGTTCTTATTTCAATTTATAATAATAGTAATGATTACTATTATTGATTATAGTTTTATCTTTTCATTTTGTCAATGATGTACGCCAAATTCTGAAAAGCTTAACATTCTCCATCTAGATTTTGATACTTCCGCTTTTATATATTCTTCTGTGCGGAATGAAAATATCCAGCTTCGACTACTATCCGGACGACATGACTTATGCAGTCCTGGAAAAAATAGGCATTTCCGATTCTTATTTTCTTATATATTTTCCAATATTCTAAGTGCCTTATTTGTCTTTCGTCTTCATCCCACTAAAGGATAGGAATCTAATAAAAAAGAATGCTCCCGAATAACAGAAGCACTCTTTTATCAAAATCTCACAATCACCGCTGTGTAATTATCATTATTTACATTTTTAGCAATCGCCTTGTTTATTGCCTTTAATGCACGTTCTTCCGATTTCAACAGATATCTTTTCAGTCTGTCGTGATTCACTTGATCCGTTACTCCATCCGAACAAACCAAAAAGGTATCCCCCTTTTGCAAATATCCATGCCGAAATACTGCCATCTGACTTCCTGCGATTTTATCCTTTCCCAGATAATTGACTAATGTATGACAATCTTTGATTGTAATCGTCTTGCCTTCCAACTCTTTTTTTCTTGCCAGAGTTTGTATGGCTCCGATTTGTTTCAGTTTCCGCTTTCGCAGTAGAAATATCGGGCTGTCACCGATATTAACCGCATAGTACTGATTTTGGTACCACAAAAGAAATGACACTGTTGTACCTGTCTTTCCAATCTTTTTACCGAGGGACACTATTTTTTCATTGATTTGATCCATTAATTCCAAAATCAGACGTTCCGGCAACACCTCACTGGTACGATATTGTTTTATGAAATGATTTAGAGCCTGTGCTGCTGCTCTGGATGCCAGTTCTCCTGCATTGGCACCACCAATTCCGTCACATACGGCAACCATATGTAATTCCTCCGGTTTGCAGATAAGGGTTCCGGACTGCACGAAGTCTTTTCCTTCATAATAGAACAATCCATCCACCATCAGATTATCCTGATTCACTGCCCTTGATCCGATATTGGTACCGGCGCAGTAGGATACCTCTTTAGAAAAGTAAGCTTTTGCTAACTCTCCGCACAAATCATTTCGAAGTTCTTTAACCGAATGATAACGACGGGCAATATCCAGATTTAGGCCCTGTAATATTGCATTCTGCTGCTTTGTTGACAGAGCACTTTTTGTCAACAAGGCAGGAATGGCAT
This sequence comes from Lachnospiraceae bacterium, assembly GCA_017387565.1. Classification (GTDB taxonomy): domain Bacteria; phylum Bacillota; class Clostridia; order Lachnospirales; family Lachnospiraceae; genus UBA2882. The sequence goes on from JAFOEY010000038.1 coordinate 18,529, forward strand.
CATATTTTATCCGTTCTTCCGGCATCTGCACGCCTTCTCCGGTAACCAGATACACAATGGTAGCACAAAGAGAGTATATATCGGTCCAAACTCCCTGTTTATCAATTTCCTTAAACTCGGGTGCCTGAAAGCCTTTGTGCTCAAAAATCTGATTATTTCTCAGTTCCGATGTTTCATCCATGGTAGAAGCGGTTCCAAAATCGATCAAATACAAGTCGCCGTCTTTTGTCAAAAACAAATTTCCCGGACTGATGTCACGATGAACAAAACCCAGTGCATGCATTTCTTCAAGCGCAATCAGCACATGCTCCAAAGGTGGCAAAAGCTCTGCCGGTCGCATGATTCCTCCCTTTTTCTTGGCACATTCGGAAAGGGTTTGTCCTCTCAATAAATTCATAACAATATATTCCGTACCGTTTTCATAGAAACTGTCACGAATGCGGGAAATATACGGAACATTCTGCAGCACCTTCATGATTTTTATTTCACGCAGAAAATTATCATGACATTTATGAATCTTTTCCATTTCGCCTTCATCTTCTGAAAGAATAACATCCAACGACACCGAAACATCCCGTGTCATATATTTATCTGTATAAAATTCTTTGATTGCTACCAAACGATTTAGTAATGTATCAAAGGCACAATAGGTGATTCCAAATCCACCGTTTCCAACGACGTTTTCGATCACATAACGATTATGAAGTTTTGTACCCTTTGGTAATTGTACTTTTGAATCCATGTTTACCTTCCTGCTGTATCAAATACCTTATGATCGCAAAGAAAAAACGCCAATAATCCAATTGATTATTGACGTCTTTGCCTTTTTCTTCCAACATGTTCTATATATCACACAGATTTATTTGTGTCAACTTTCTAACTTTTTCTTAAGTATTTTGCGGTAATGGTTGCTCCGTTCTCCAGCATTTCTTTCGGTGTCCCCGTAAATACAATCTGACCACCTTTGGTTCCGCCATCCGGACCGACATCTATCAGATAATCGGCCAGTTTCATAACATCCGTATTGTGCTCAATCACAATTACTGTATTTCCTTTATCCACAATAAATTCCAAAATCTCCATAACTTTTTCGATATCGGAAGCATGCAGTCCGGTCGTAGGCTCATCCAAAATATAAATATTGCCTTTCTTTTTGATATTCTGCGCTAACTTTACCCTCTGTCTTTCTCCACCCGAAAACGTAGACAACGGCTGTCCTAGTGAAAGATAAGATAGTCCCACCTGCATGAGTGCATCCAGCTTTTCCATAATTTTTTTATTTCCGGAAAAGAAGTCGCAGGCATCCTCCACACTCATATTCAGGATTTCAACTATGTTTTTTCCTTTATAAGTATACGATCTTGCCTCATCACTATATCTTGTTCCCTGACAACTTTCACATTCCGTCGTAACAGGATCCATAAAAACAAGCTCAGTGGTAATAAATCCCCTGCCCTTACATGCGGGACAGGCACCTTTTCCATTAAAGGTAAACAAGCTGTCACTGACGTTGTTTTCTTTGGCAAATACTTTTCTGATTTCGTCAAAAAATCCCATAAAGGTGCAAATTGTTGAGCGTCCGGTTGCCGTTATGGCACTCTGATCGATTAGCACAACCTGATCGGCATACTGTTTTGCAAATACATCCCGGATTAAAGATGATTTTCCGCTTCCCGCAACACCGGTTATCACCGTCAGTATTCCAAGCGGAATATCAACATCCACATTTTTCAAGTTGTGAAGATGCGCACCGCGTATGGGTAAAAATCCTTTTGGTTTTCGGACTTTTTCTTTTACTTTCGTCTCTTTGCATAGCGCATTTCCGGTTCTCGTATCACTCAACAATAACGCTTCATAGCTTCCCTGGAATAAAATCTGTCCACCATTTTTTCCGGCAAGTGGTCCAATATCAATCACTTCGTCTGCGATACTGATAATATCCTTATCGTGCTCTACTACTAAAACAGTATTGCCCTTATCCCGCAGATTTTTTAATAACCGCGACATTCTGTGAACATCTCTTGGATGCATACCGGTACTCGGCTCATCAAATATATAAATCATTCCGCACAAAGAACTGCCCATATATCTGACCAGTTTTAACCGTTGCGCCTCACCACCGGAAAGTGTAGAACTTTCCCTGTTCATGCTCAGATAAGGAAGCCCGATATCAATCATCCGGTCCAAGGAAGCCGTAAGCTGTGCCACAATGGAAACAGCCCTTGGATCATCTATTTTCTCTAGTTCTTCGCGAAGTGTTGAAAATTCCATTTCACACATTTCGGCAATATTATACCCGCCAATCCGACAGGATAATGTCGTATCGTTCAATCTTTTTCCTTTACAGTCCGGACATTCACACTCATACAGAAACTGGGCGATTTTCTTTAATGTATAATCATTCTGCTCTTCCGGTCCCTTCATTAAGACCAGTCTTTTAAACTGCTTGTAGACACCTTCTACCTTTTTATCCACCCGTTCGCCATCTACGGTATAACTGCCGTATAACAGAAAATTCTGCTCTTTTTCCGATAAGTCCTTCCATTTGACATCTGTTCTGAAATACTCCGGTTTTCGATACACTTTCCAGTAATATTTGCCCGGTCCAAAGGCAGGTAGCAGAAAACAACCTTCGTCAAAGGATTTTTCCTCATCAATTATATTATGTACATCAAAATCCATGATTTTCCCGATACCGGCACAGGTCGGACACATACCATTCGGATTGTTAAAAGAAAAATAAGAAGCCGGACCAATGGAAGGCTTTCCAATCCTCGAAAACAAAAGTCGCAATGCTGAATACATGTCACTAATGGTTCCGACTGTTGATCTTGCATTTCCGCCAAGTCTGCTTTGATCAATAATTACAGAAGGATTTAGATTTTCTATCGACTCGACATATGGCTTTTCATATTTGGGGAGTCTGCCCCTGACCCACGCCGAATAGGTCTCATTCATCTGTCTTTGACTTTCCGCTGCAATCGTATCAAATACAATACTCGATTTTCCGGAGCCGGAGACACCTGTAAATACAACGATCTTATTCTTTGGAATATCCAAAGATATATTTTTCAAATTATTTTGTTTTAATCCTCTGATTTTAATTGCTTCCATTTGTTCCTCTTTTCCTTTTTATTTTTCTTTTCCGATTTTGCTTTTTTCGTTCCTCTTTGTTTTTCTTTTCCGATTCTGCTTTCCGCTCTTTTTCAATTCTTCTTTTCCAAAATCCTGTTCCTTTTTTCTGATTTTTCTATTCCTAATTTTACCCTATATCATTATAGACACTTCCCCAAGGGGGAGAGTCAAGAAAAATTTTAAAAAAGATGAGCTCTAATGCAGCGTGATTCGGCATTCTATTTTATTTTTTCCCCTGCATTTCATAGAATTGTATACATAATTTTTACTGGACAAAATTTGCGAAAGATTTTATAATTAGAATAATTCTAAAAAGGAAGTGATATGTTGATGACCCAATACGCAAAAATGATTTTAGAACTCATAAATCAGTCCGGCGGACATCTGACGGCAGAACAACTTTTTTTAGAACTGAAAAAAAAGGCGCCTAAAGTTGTTCAGGCAACGGTATATAATAATCTGAATACCTTGTGTCAGGAAGGTCTGATACGGAAAATGTCTATCGAAGGTTCGCCCGACCGTTATGACAAGATACAAAAGCATGACCATTTGGTATGCTACAGATGTGGTTCTATATCCGACCGAACATTTGATGATCTGACAAGCGCGTTAGAGAAACAACTTGGCAAAAAAATAATTTCTTATGATTTAAAAGTATGCTATCTCTGTCCCAAATGCAGAGAAAAAGATAAAGGAGGTATTATTTAATGGTTTACAAATGTAGTATCTGCGGTTACGTATATGATGAAGAAAAAGAAGGTAAACCTTTTTCCGAATTAACGGAATGCCCTGTCTGCAAACAGCCACCGGAAAGATTTCAGGAAGTGGAAACCGAAAAAAAGACTGACATCCCGTCTGAAGCAGAAAAGAAACCTGCTTCCATCAATGCGGAAGGTCTGGATTTAAGTTATCCGGCGCAAACCCGTAAAACAGACAGCAATTACCGTTATATGAAGGAAATTCATGAAATGGCGGTCACCGGCAAATCATCCATCGAGGCAATGGGTACGCAAATGAAAATGCCCAACTGGGATGATGTGCTTGTGTTGGGAGCTCAGCTAAATCCAATGCCTTTGGATGAACATGACGATGTTTCTCTTAAGACGGTAATCGGAAAGCATGCAAAAAAACCGATGGTTTTGGATATGCCGGTTTATATTTCACATATGTCTTTTGGTGCTCTTTCCAAAGAAACCAAAATTGCAATGGCAAAAGGCAGTGCGGCAGCGGGAACTGCAATGTGCAGCGGCGAAGGCGGTATCCTTCCCGAAGAAAAAGAAGCAGCCTATAAGTACATTTTTGAATATGTACCGAATAAGTATAGTGTAACCGATGAAAATCTCAAAACTTCTGATGCGATTGAAATAAAAATCGGTCAGGGAACAAAACCCGGCATGGGCGGTCATCTTCCGGGCGGTAAGGTTACACCTGAAATTGCAAAAATACGAAATAAACCACTTGGTCAGGATGTCATCAGTCCTTCCAAGTTCCCTGAAATCAACAATGCAGACGATTTACGAAATCTGGTCAGTGAGCTTCGCACACGAAGCGAAGGAAGACCAATCGGTATCAAGATTGCGGCAGGACGCATTGAAAAAGATTTGGAATATTGTGTTTATGCAAAGCCTGATTTCATTACCATCGATGGACGCGGCGGTGCCACCGGTGCATCTCCTGCCATCATTCGGGATTCTACCAGTGTTCCGACCATATATGCACTCTATCGTGCCAGAAAATATCTCGATTCCATTGGCTCAGATATTGATTTGGTCATCACAGGCGGTCTCCGAGTTTCTTCTGATTTTGCAAAAGCGATTGCAATGGGAGCAGATGCTGTTGCGATTGCCTCTGCAGCCATGGTAGCTGCTGCCTGTCAGCAATACCGCATTTGCGGCACCGGAATGTGTCCGGTCGGTGTGGCTACACAGGATGAAAAATTGCGCGAAAGATTACATATCGATACTGCAGCAAAACGAATTGAAAATTATCTGAAATGCTCAGCAGAAGAATTAAGAACATTTGCAAGAATTACGGGCAATAAAGATATTCGTGGATTATCTGTGGATGATCTTTGTACAATCAGTGAAGAAATATCCGAACATACAAATATTGCACATGCAGGCGGAGCACCCATAGCAACCCCTGCCACATACAAAACAGAATCCGGAAATCTTTCCGGCAAAATCCAACAAAGTACACCATTGTCTAATATAAAGGAGGAAACAACTATGAGTACAACAAAATATGCAGGAACACAGACCGAGAAGAATTTGGAAGCAGCTTTTGCAGGCGAATCACAGGCCAGAAACAAATATACCTATTTTGCTTCTGTTGCAAAAAAAGAAGGCTATGAACAGATCGCCGCTTTATTTTTAAAGACAGCTGATAATGAAAAAGAGCATGCCAAAATGTGGTTTAAAGAATTAAACGGAATCGGCGATACAAAAGCTAATCTTTTAGCTGCAGCAGACGGTGAAAACTATGAATGGACAGATATGTATGAGAATTTTGCCAAGACAGCTGAAGAAGAAGGTTTCCCTGAACTCGCAGCAAAATTCCGACTGGTAGGAGAAATCGAAAAACACCACGAAGAAAGATACCGTGCTTTACTCAAAAATGTAGAAATGGCCGCCGTTTTTGAAAAAAGCGAAGTAAAAGTCTGGGAATGCCGCAACTGCGGACATATCATCGTTGGCACAAAGGCACCGGAAATCTGCCCTACCTGCAATCATCCGCAGAGTTATTTCGAAGTGCATGAAGAGAATTACTAATTTGATAATCCAAAGGATGGATGTCAGTTTGTCTAATTGTTGACATTGTTATGATGTGGGGGCAAATAATCTTTTGCCCCCACATCATATAGATTAGTAAAAGGTGTGTGAAAGATGAAAATCTTCACACACCCTTTGTTTTTTTACTGCATAATCTCACTCAAAACCTGCTTTAATGTTTCTGCAAACTCTTCCGGATTCTCCATTGGTACCGTATGTCCCCATCCGTCAATCAGACGCATCTCTTTTTTGGGTGCAGAAATAACATTATAATAGTCCTCTGTATACTTTACCGGCGTAATCCAGTCACAGGAACCGGAAATAAATCCTACCGGCATTTGAAATTCTGTGCCATATGCATACACATCTTCCCTGCTTATATAATCAAAAAGCTGCCCATTTAAGTTCACAAAGTCAGAAAGACTTCCTAATTGTTTTCCAAACCACAAGACGTCATTTACTCCCAAGTACGGAGAAGTTAATGCGGTCCATATGTAATTACTTTCCTTTTCCGGCGTATGATAAGGTGACACATAGTTTCTCAATGCTAACATGTTTTCCAGACTTGCATCTGCCTGATATTTTTCAAAAGCTGCAACCATTGCTTCTGTATCATCTCCATTTTCTTTTGCAATAGAAAGAGCATCTTCATACGCATAGATGTCACTTCCACTTGCGCCCATCTGCCCCACTCCAATATAAGCAGTTACTTTATCCGGATGGTCTATTGCATATTTGCTGCCTACCATGGTTCCATAGGAATGTCCGACTAAAATAACTTTTTCCTGGTGAAACCTGTCACAGACATAATCCACCAATGCATCCAAGTCTGCCTGCGCCTGCTCGAATGTAGCCGTTTCATTATTGGGATCAATATCTTTATTTTTATAATAGGTTCTTCCACATCCTCGCTGATTCCATGCAACGACTGTATAATCCTCTTTCAAAACATTGGAAAATGCATATGTTTCCATCGTGTCAGGACTGGCCGGTCCACCATGAATCCATATGATTACCGGATTATTTATTTTTTCGCCACGAATCAGGCAATATTGTTTTTGTCCGCATAAATCGAGATAAGTTTCTTCCTCAACGCCATTAGAACTATGTACACAACCTTTGATTGCATTATAATTTCTAATCCCAATTATCACGGTGATTGTTCCAAACAAAATTACCAAAAGTGCTATGAGAGCGATATACAGAATCAAAATAGTCGGCTTTTTCTTTTTTTCGGCACTTGTTACTTCCTTTTTATGTGCTAAATGAATACCGATATGACCAATTCCCAAAATTATGATTGCAAACAGTAAAAAGAAATTGGCTCCATATATTCCCAAAAAGAAAAAGGCTGCAATTGGTAAACTTGCTCCGGCAACCGGGATTCCCAAAAAAGAAGAATAGAAATCCGTCATCTTTTGTTCACTGCGAAAATACCGAATCCAATATCCTTCATAGAGAAGCATTGCTAACACAGCAAGTACCAGCCATATCGACCAGAGACCAGGTTCTCTGACATTAAAATCAGAGAAAATCAAGGCTATGATACAGACAAGCACCTCGCCGATCCGTTCAAACATTAATAATATTTTATTTTCATTTCCGACATATTTCTCATAATCTTTCGGTTTATGCTTCGTCCAAATCATGTTGGGAATAAAAAGCATAAGCAGCAAAATCAAACCGATATACGAAAATCCAAAGTGAATCATTTTTTCTCCTGACTAATCATTGTAAATTAATGTCATGATAATGCTCATGCTTTATAATCGCAAATCTTAGCTTTTCATAAAGTACTGCCGCTGGTGACGAATTTCCTATTTTACTTCATAATCTCATTCAAAACCTACAAATCCTATTATTCAGTAATGACAATATTACGTCCACTCTCTTTTGCTTTATACAGCTTTTCGTCCGCATCCTTAATATTATCTTCAATGGATTTTCCCGCATCCAAGCGTGTTACACCAAAACTCATAGTTACTTTAATCTTAAAATCCTCAAATTCACATACAGAATCCATTATCAGGCACCTCATCTGTTCCGCAATCTCTGCCGCTCCCATCATATCTGTATCTTGTAAAACTACAATAAATTCTTCACCGCCCCAGCGATATACACTATCACAGGCCCTAAGATTTCTGACAAAAATGTCTGCCACATGACGAAGTACCGCATCCCCTGCGTTATGTCCGTATGTATCATTAACTTTCTTAAAGAAATCAATATCACAGATAAAAAGCGAAACGGCTCTGTTACTTGCCGTATCTGCCAAAATCTTAGCGACATTTTTGTTATAATCATTATAAAATCCCATTCGATTCTTTATACAGGTAAGCTTATCATGCATAGAATCATTCAGGAATACATCTGACTCCAAAGCAATTCCACAAATAAATGCTGCAAGGGAAAGCCTTCTGGTATCTTCTTCCAAATCAAATTTACCATCATTATCCAGCTTATTAATAGCCTGATAAGCTCCGATTAATTCCCCCTTACAATTGGAAATTGGCATGACCAGAATAGATTTTGTCACATAACTGGTTCTCCTATCTACTTCTGCGTTAAAACCCGGAGTGTGATATGGATCATTGGTAATAATCGTGCGCTTTTCCTTAAGTGCTTTTCCCACCAGTCCGCTCTCCTCCGGAATAATAATACGCTCAGTACCAACAGCCGCCATAGTCCATAATTCATGCCTTCTTTTATCCCACTTCCAAAAGCTAGCCCTATCCGCATTGACAAGAACTCTTCCAAGATCAGTCAAAAGTCTAAAAATTTGTACATGGTCATTATTGGCCCGCTCATCTACCTTGGTCATTTCTTTATACAGATTTTCGGTTATACCAAAAATCTGATTTAACAGTTCCTCTGATGATATTTTATTACCTATTACGTTAAACATGATTCTCTTCCCCTTTCTATCTGCACCAACAATTTGTATGTTATTTATAATAATGATACCAGGGGCAAAAGGTCATACTTTTCATGCTCGCATGAAAAAGTATGACTTTGGGACCCGCAAAACATGAGAAAGTAGCCCGATCAGGGCGGATTTCGATTGTTTACGGATTGCGAGAGCACAAAGTATATAGCAACCCATCAGTATCA